>NZ_CP087723.1:2400000-3012260 GCF_024972735.1 Halalkaliarchaeum sp. AArc-CO | reverse complement strand
CGAAGTCCAGATGATGCAAACGAAGCAGACGAAGAGGCGGCATAAAAGCGTTGTCCTCGAACGATTTCAGCCCCGTTCACTGATTCATCAATTCGTTATCCGGTCAGAATCTCTATTCGGCGAACTAATTCCAGTTGAAGCCGTTCCCGTCGGTGGCGACGGACGTGTCTCCCGATCGGTTCGTCCCCGAATCAGTCGGTCGATCTGTCGCGTCCCACTCGAACGTCCCAGCGTTCTCGCTCGATTGCTTCGCCCTCGGTTCCTCGCGGACTTCGAACGTCTCCAGCGTCGCACGGAGCTGATCCGCCTGGTCCGACAGTTGCTGGGCGCTCGTCGAGATCTCGGAGACGGACGCCGTCTGCTCCTCCGCGCTCGCAGAGACGTTCTGGGCCTCCTCGGCCGCCTTGCGGCTCACCTCGGAAACGTCGTCGACCATGGCGACGACTTCCTGGGCCGACTCCGCCTGCTGGTCGGTCGTGTCGTTTATCGTCTGGATACCGGCATTGACCTCCTCGACGACGTCGACGATTTCCTCGAGGGCGTTCAACCCCTCCTCGATCGTGGTCGTTCCGTCGTCGACGAGTTCGTTCATTTCGCGGATGTCCTCGGTGGCTTCGCGGCTCGTCCCCTGTATTTCGTCGATGAGATCCTCGATCTCTTCGGTTGCGTCGTGGGTCTCCTCCGCGAGGCTCTTTATTTCGTCTGCGACGACTCCGAACCCGGAACCGGCGTCGCCGACGCGGGCCGCCTCGATCGAGGCGTTGAGCGCCAGCAGGTTGGTCTGTTCCGCGATGTCGTTTATGACTTCGACGATCTCGTCGATTTCGTCGATACGAGAGTCGAGGCCCTCGATCTCCTCGACCGTTTCGGTGGTCTTGCTCTCGATGTCCCGCATGCTCGCTGCCGACTCGCCGGCGAGCTCGCTTCCCTCCTTGCCGTGGCTGGCGGCGCGGTGGGCCATCTCGGCAACCTCGTCCGACGAGGAGGCAATCTCCTCGACCGTCGCCGACAGGTCTGTCATCTCGTCGGCGGCCTGGCCGAGCTGGTCGGTCTGTCTGTCCGCCCCATCGGAAATCTCCTCGACCGACCGGGCGACCTGCTCGCTCGCCCGCTTTATCTCCTCCGAGCCGGACGCGACCTGTTCGCTCGCGGCGGCGACCTCGTCACCCACCTCCTGCATCTCCAGGATCGTCCGCTCGATCTCGCCGAGCATCTCGTTGAACGACTCCGCAATCGACCGGAGCGCCTCGTTGTCGATGTCCTCGTCGAGTCGCTGGGTGAGATCGCCCTCCGCGGCCAGCTCCATCGTCTCGCCGAACTGTTCGGCCTGTCGTTCGAGACTCGTGGCGAGCTCCTCGGCTTCCCTTCGGGCCCGTTGTGCCTCCTCGGTAAACTGCTGGATGTCGGCCTGCATCGTCTCGAGCGCATCGCCGAGCTCCCCCGGAATCTCCTGGTCGAGCACCGGATCGTCGAACTCCTGTCGGGCGATCGCGTTCGCCTGGTCGACAACCGTCTCGAGATACGCCTGCATCTCCGCAAACGAATCCGCCAGGCTGGCAATGTCGTCGTCCGTTTCCGCCTCGATCTTCCGAAGATCGAGATCTCCGTCGGCGATCTTGCTGGCCTCCTCGTCGAGTTCCGTGATCGGACCGACGTAGTCCCACTCGGTCAGCATGATCGTATTGAAAAATGCGACGGTCCCCCCGAGTACGAACACGGCGATCAGCGGGAGGAGATACTCACCGAGATCCACGAAAAACAGTCCCGCCATGAGGAGAAACAACCCGTACTGGATCGCGACAGCCGCGAGGATCTTGTATCGTGTCGAATCGTTGACCCCGACTGCACGCAAAATTTGTCTGAGTAAACGTCGATAGGTCCCCTTGATTGGCCCCTCATTCCGAACTTCCCCTTCTGTTTGCGCCCCTCGATCTGTGTCCAGGTCCGAGCCCAGGTTCGAGTGGCGACGCCTCTCTCCCATATCCGGAGATTTCTGAAACCCTGTTATATACCCGCGGTTCAAATTATCGGGACTGAAATTAACCTCTCCCCCTTATGTATACAAGTTACCGTGTATCATGGTAACAGAGTGAGCCGTTTTTTCGAACTGTGAGAAGACAGCGGTACGCTCTTTATGCGGGCCGGGGTAGGTTGGGTCATGCTGCCACCCATCGCCGGTCGATTCGTCGCCGGAGAAACGCCGGCCGCAGCGTTCGAACACACCCGGCAGATGAACGAAGACGGCGTCGGAGTCATCCTGAATCTCTTGGGAGAACACTACGACGATCACAAGCCCGTCGAGGAGGACACGCGCACCTACCTCAGTCTAGTCGAAGACATCGCAGGAACCGAGATGGACGCGTGTGTCTCCGTGAAGCCGTCTCAACTCGGGCTCGACCTCGGCGACGACGTGTTTGCAAAGAACCTCCACCGGATCGTCGAGGCAGGAGCTGAACACGACGTCTTCGTGTGGTGTGATATGGAGGATGCAACCACCACGGATGCGACTCTGGACGCGTTCGACGAAGCGATGGACATCCATCCGTGGGGCGTGGGGCTGTGCGTCCAGGCGAACCTCGAGCGGACAATGGACGACATGGAACGGTTGATCGACCGACCCGGTCGTCTTCGGCTGGTGAAAGGTGCATACAACGAGGATCCCGAAATATCTTATAAGGGGAAACAGCGAGTGAACGAAGCGTACAAGGAACTGATCCGCTACTGCTTCGAGAACCGCGAGCGCGGCGTCGGCATCGGAAGCCACGATCCGGAGATGATCTCGTATGCAAAGCGGCTCCACGACGAACACGGCACGGAGTTCGAAGTCCAGATGCTGATGGGGGTCCGCGAGGACGCACAGCGAGATCTCGCCTCTCAGGGGTACGAAGTCTGGCAGTACGCCCCCTACGGGAACAAGTGGTTCTCCTACTTCTATCGCCGGCTGCGGGAACGCAAGGAAAACGCCCTGTTTGCGGTGCGAGCAGTGCTCGGTCAGTGAGGAAACCGAACCCCCCGAGTCACTGTTCCAGCCGGTACCGAACCGTCGGTTTCCCGTCGAACCGTGGCCCGTCACCCGCCCGGCTGAACCCCTTTGTTTCCACTGCAGCTTTGCCCTGTTCGTCGGCGGCAGCGACGATCGCCTCGACGTCCATCCCCTCCCTGCGGGCGAACCTGATCGGCTCCTCCAGGAGCCGCTCGACTGCCTCGCCATCGCCGGCAAGCTGGGTGATGTGAACCGTTTTCTGACGCGCATCGAACGACACTATCCCGCGTATCCCCGAGAACTCCGACTCGGTTTCGGTGGGTGTCCCTTCCTGCGGGACGCTTTCTTCCGATCCGTCTACGGCGACGCGGACAGTTCTATCGTGAACGAGGTTCCGCATCACTTCCACCGGCCGATCCGCCAACGTTGCCATCGCGTCGGCGTCAGCTTCGACCGCGTCACGTACTCGCATACCACACTGTTTCGGTCGGTTCCCTTTTAAGGGTGACTGGTAGATCCGCTCGAACGAGGTGAATTTAAGAAGGCGGCCGTCGGAGCCGTAGGTATGAGCACGGCAACAAAGGTCGTTTTGGGTACAGTCGGAGTGTCGGCGTTTCTCGTCGTGGTCATCCTCGCGATGTACGCGTTCGGCTAGACGAGCGCCGGGAGCTCCGCAAGCGATTCGATCTCGTAGGTAGGTTCAAACTGGAGTTCGTAGCCGTTCCGGTGGTCTCTGCGGAGAAATGCCACGTCCATCCCCGCACGCCGAGCAGCGGCCACGTCGACGTTGCTGTCGCCGACGTACAGGACCGAATTCGCCTCGATCCGCGAAGCTGCACGCTCGAGGTAGTAGGGGTTCGGTTTCCGGTTCAGGAACCCCTCGAGAGTCGGTTCCCGTCCGATCGTGACTGAAAAGAGGTTCTGGAGGTCGAATGCGTCGACGATGTACTCGACGGTCGCGTGCTGGTTGTTCGATACCACCCCCCTGGTCGCGTCGAACTCCCGGAGTGTGTCGACGTCGTCGAATAGTCCCTTTATCCCCGCGTCGATCGCCTCCTTTTGAGCACTAGTGGCGTTTGCTTCCCGTCGAGCCCAGAGCTGTTCGGCGTCGAGATCGTATTCCTTACAAACCTGGTAAATCGGATCGATTTCTTCCCTGACTAGGGCTTCGACTGCGTCCGGTGACGGGTCGACGTCGAACTCTCGGAACGTAGCCCGAACCGCGTCCTGGAGCACGTCGTGTGGAGTGAGTTCCGTGAGTACACCGTCGTTGTCGAAGACGACCGCGTCGTAGCTCATACATTTCCTCAGAGAGGGTGCTTCAAAATACCTTCTCTGTTCACCGGTTCATTCCCGTTTCAGACAGGCGATTCAAAACTCCTGCTGGACGATTTCCAGGGTCTGCTCGCGGTCATCCCACGCGACGAACAGCGCGACCGAGGTGGCGCTGGTAATGACGTCGTGGAGGTTGATCCCCGCCTCCGCGATCGGGGCCACGATCTCGCTTATTACTCCTGGCTGGTTCGGGAGTTCTCCGCCGGTTACCCGGATGACGACGATGTCGTCCTCGACGGTCACCGAGGAGAGCAGATCGTCGTGGACGACCTCCTCGTGGAGGAGTGCCTCCGCCTCCTCTGCCCGTTCGACATCGACGTAGAACGTGACCGAATCCATCCCGCTTGCGACCGCGTCGATGTTGATCTCCTCTTGTCTGAGCGCCTGCGAGAGGTCCGCCAGGATCCCCGGTCGGTTTCGGATCGATCGACCGGCAACGGTGATACACGCGAGCGGCTCCTCCCGCATGTCGATCAGATTCTCGAACGCGCCTTCGATGCGGGTCCCGCCCGTGAGCAGATCCCCGTGCTGATAGTGAACGACTCGAACGTCGAGGTCGTCCGTTTTGTACGCGAGCGCGCTTGGGGCGATGACTTCCGCACCCCGGAACGAAAGGTTTCGGAGCTCGTCGACGGTGATCTGACCGACGTTTCGCGCGCCCTCGACCACGTGGGGATCGCCAGTCATGACGCCCTCGACGTCCGTGACGATGACGACCTCGTCGGCGTTCATGTATCTTCCGAGCATGACCGCCGTGGTGTCGCTGCCGCCCCGTCCGAGCGTCGTGACGCGGCCGTCCGGTGTTTCCGCGAGGAATCCGGTGACGACCGGGACCACGTTCCCGAGTTCGGCCGCGAGCGCCTCGACTCCACGTTTGGTCACCTCGACGTCGACCTCCCCGTGTTCGTTCGTGACGATCGGCCACAGGTCGCTGCCCGGTTCGACGAACACTGCATCGATCCCCCGGGCGGCGAGTGCCGCCTTGAGCATCCGGACGCTGGTGCGTTCCCCCATAGAGACGATCTCCGCCCTGTCGGAATCCTCGGTCTCGAAGGTGATCTCCTCGAGGAGATCGTCGGTGGTGGATCCCATCGCGCTCGCGACGACTGCGATCTCGTGGCCTTCCCGCACCGCGTTGGCGATCGAATCGGCAGCCCGGTTGATCCGGTCGCCGCTGCCCAGGCTAGTTCCGCCGAACTTCGCAACCACCCGCATCAACACTCACCCCGAGTTCGCATGGAAGAGGCCTCTGCAGACGCCGACCCGTTCGATCCGCCTGGTCCTTCGGACACGCCCCCGGATGCCACTACCGGGAGCCCTCGATCACGAAGGTGAAACGTGCTCATGCGCCCCGGTAGCAGGGGAACGCGGATAACTGTGTCCACTTCATCAACGGTTGCCAGCCGAACACATCGCAGTCCACGAGATTCACTCGTCGTCCGGTCCCCACGCGTCCGGCATCTCGATGACGTATCGGCCGTCCTCCTGCAGGGAGATGATGTACTCCTGCCGGTCGTAGAGTTCCATCAGGTTGAGTTCGTACTGCCCCTGGCTGACGATCTTGATGCTCTCGAACTGACTGTTGAGCTCCTCGCGGAGCTGGGAGAGGTCCGGACGGTCGACGTTCTCGGGGACGCGTTCCCCCTCGACTTCCCTGTCGGAAGCTCGCCCGGTTCCCTCGTCGGGAGACGACTCCGTGTCCCCACTCGTGGATTCCGCCAGAGCCGAAAGTTCCTCCTCTGAAACGACGCCGGATCGAGCGTCCGCCTGCGCGCGGTTTTCCGGGGAATCGCCCAGGTCCGTGGAAGACACTACTTCCCCCTCGTTTCGGGGTTCGTCCTGCTGTTCTGTGGTCGATTCCTTCCGTTCGACCGTCGGATTATCCGACCTTCCCGCGGTTCTTGACGAGGACCCCGTATCGGAAGTCGACCGCTTTCGCTTTTTCATCTCCGAGGCGGATTTCCGCTGCTTTTCGACCGCACTCGACGGCCGGAACTGGAACTTGTTCCCTCCACAGTCCGGGCAACCCGAAAGCATCTCTTTCGAGCCGTCAGAGAAAACCCGACCGCAGGAGGTACACTGATGAGGCATGTCCGGCGTTCACTTCCGAGAGACGAGTGCGCTGATCAGGTTCTCGTCTTTGTGGAGCGTCTCGATCTGATTCGCCGGCCCGATCACCGTGAGTTTCTTCGTCGATTCTCGACCCATAATGCGATCGAGGATCGACTGGTTGGCGGTTTCCGCCCGAGGATACGTCTCGATTTCGATCCCGCTGAAGTCGTCCGGGCTGATCTCGGTCATCGTCACCTCGATGAGTTTCGACTCCTCGTCGGGTGACAGCCCCTCCTCGAGGATGACGATGTTCCCGTCCCGGACGCCGTCAAGGATGAGCCGGATCTTCTCCATCCCGGTTAATCCCTCCATTCGGGCGCCGCTTATCAGGTCGATCCTGACGCCGTTACCGTTGCCACCGTCGGTTCCGTTGGTCCCGTCCGGTTCCCCGGGAACGGGCTCCAGGTCGGTAGGTGTTGCTTCGGGCATCTGTATCACCCGAACTTCTCCGCGATCTTGTCGTACACTTCGTCCATGTTGCTTCCCTCCAGCGCCGACAGCGGTATCGTCTCGTGTTGCGGGAACGCGTTGGCGACGCGCTGTATCTGCGACTCCTCGAGGTCCGTCTTGTTCGCCAGGATGAGCACCGGCAGGTCCTGGGACTCGATGATCCCGACCAGCATGGTGTTCACCTGGGTGAAGGGGTCCTCCGTCGAGTCGAGAACGTATATGACACCGTCGACGTCTTCTCGAAGCCAGTGCATCGCCTCCGCCACCCCCTCGGTCGCCTCCCTGGAGCGTCGGACGGCGTCGTCTTTCTCCATGTCGTGGTCGAGGAACTCCTTGTAGTCGACCTTCGTGGTCACCCCGGGCGTGTCGACGATGTCGATCGTCACCGTTCGGCCGTTCCGTTCGATCTCGACACCTTCCTTGCGGCGTGCACGCCTCGTTTCGTGTGGAATGTGACTCTCCGGTCCGACTGCATCCCCCGTCCAGTCGCGAGCGATCCGGTTGGCGAGGGTCGTCTTGCCTGCGTTAGGCGGACCGTAAATGCCGATTCGTTTGGGCTCGGATGCCGAGAACAGTCGGTCCGCGGCCCGTGAAATGCTGTCTTTCAGGTTCGTTATCAGTCCCATCCGTGGCCTCCTGAAGTCCTCCGTTTCGGTCGATACGCGACCGTATACCGCATTCACGTCCCCGTGCGCACTTAAATCTGCGTCAGACACATATCCGGAATCACACGTTGTTTACTGACTGACTCGATCGCGAAAACGGGCGAGCTAACGTTCCATGATCTTTCGTTGCGTTCGTCCCCTCTAGCTTTTGTTTCTCCATTGCTTTCCGCCTCCCTCGCCCCTTCCCTTCGGCCCCCGCTCCTTCCCTTCGGCCCCCACTCCTTTCCTTCGGCCCTCACTCCTTTCCTTCGGCCCCCACTCCTTCCCTCCGCCCCCCACCCCTTCGTTTCAGGTGGAACCCGAAAAGAGCGATAGAGTGAACACGAGAAACATTCAGGAGAGCTCCTTGTAGCTATCCATCGTCCTTACTTAACAACAATTAACCAGATGAAAAATAGTAAGAGAATAGTTTGCGGATATTGTTTTAGCTACAAAGTGTTAAAACTACTTGTTTATAATAGATAGTTCTGCCCCCCTACCCACGTGTTTCCGGTTCCACCTGAAACGAAGGGGTGGGGGGGTCCGATTGTTGGATGAATACTCCAACTGTTGGAGAAGGCGAGGATCGGCACGATCGAGAAACCGATTCTAGATTCGCGAACGCGGAGCCTGGAACCGTCGGCCCTTTTACCTCCGCTTTCGTCCTTCCGATATGGCTGGATCCGTCGTGCTCGTGATAGCTTCTACATTTTCCGTCGTTGTCACCGCTTTTTGGGTAATGTTACCAGCATATATTCCGAACAACGTCGCGGTCGTCGCCGGTGGCGGGCGACCGATCGACGGGGGTGCGACGTGGAACGGGAAACGCGTCCTCGGTGACGGAAAAACCTGGCGTGGCACCGCAGCCGGGACGATCGCGGGTGTTCTCCTTGCAATGGTTTTGAACCTCGTCGTCGAACCGATCGGCGTCGCGGTCGGTGTGGACCTTCCGAGCTTTCCGATCGCAGCGGCGTTCGGCCTGGCGCTGGGGGCGATGGTCGGAGACATCGGCGCTTCGTTCCTCAAACGTCGTACCGGACGCGAACGGGGGGCCGCCTTCCCGGGACTCGATCAGTTGGACTTTGTCGTCGGTGGACTCGTCCTTTCGGCGGTGTTCGCGAGCGACTGGTTTTTCGACACGTTCTCCGTCGCGATCGTTCTGGCAGTGCTTGTCATCACCCCGGTGCTTCACGTCGGGACCAACGTTTTCGCGTACCGCCTCGGACTGAAAGACGAGCCGTGGTAAATTTGGTAAATCGCTTGTTCGCCAACTACTGCAAGGTCGGCGGATCCGGCTCGTACCGGCTGTGGATCCGTTCGAAACAGCCAGGAAACGGGTGGTTTTTAATGCGAGGTGCCGTATCACTCCTCATATGTTCAAGGCCATCGTGAGCGCGTCCACGCTCCGGGACGCGCTCGACTCGGTGAGCGTGCTGGTCGACGAGTGCAAGATCCGGTTGAACGAGGACGAACTCTCCATCCGGGCGGTCGATCCCGCGAACGTGGGGATGGTCGATCTCACTCTCGAGGCAGCGGCCTTCGAGTCCTACGAGGCTGACGGGGGCGTCATCGGCGTCAACCTCAATCGTCTCGAGGACATCGCGAGCATGGCCGACAGCGACGATCTGGTTCACCTCGAACTCGACGAGGAGACCCGCAAGCTCCACATCCAGATGGATGGCCTCTCGTACACGCTCGCGCTCATCGACCCGGACGCGATCCGGCAGGAGCCCGACATCCCCGACCTGGATCTGCCGGCGGAAATCGTCCTGGAAGGAGCACAGCTCGATCGCGGGATCAAAGCCTCCGACATGGTCAGTGACCACATCCGGCTGCGGGTCGACGACAACACCGAGGCCTTTTACATCGAGGCGGAGGGGGATACCGACGACGTCGACTTCGAACTCACCACCGAGGACCTCATCGATCTCACTGTCGGTCCCGCTGACTCGCTGTTCTCGCTGGATTATCTCAAGGACATGAACAAGGCGATCCCGGGCGACGCGGAAGTCGTCGTCGAACTCGGCGAGGAGTTCCCGGTCAAACTCCACTACGAGTTCTCGGAGGGGCTCGGTCAGGTGACCTACATGCTTGCGCCCCGGATCCAGAGCGACTGACTCCCGAGACTGACTCCCGAGACTAACTCCGGAGTTTCTCGCTCAGAACCTTTACAGTCGAATTTTGCCCGCAGATTCCCGAAACTCCGGATCCCACAACTCCAGTTCGTCGACCTGCCACTCCACGTCGATCTCGCCGGCGGCCGACCGCAACCGATCGAGTTCCCGTTTGAGCCCCGGACCGCTCTGTCGACCGAACTCGTTCGTTCGGTTCCCGAACTCGTTCGACCGATTTTCCAGCCCGCGTGCAAGCGTCACGTGAGGGACGTACGCTTCGCCTTCGATCCCTTCGATCGCACCGAACGCCCGAACGAGCCGCCAGTGGAGACGAACCAGTGGTTCGCTTTCGACGGCGAGGTACACGACCGGTCCCGGACCCGCTGTCGGCTTTTCGAAGGCGTCGATACCCGTTATCTCCACCCGAAACGGATCGGTTCCGCGAACGAGCGGCCGGAGTTCCGATCGGAGCTCCGAGAGCGCGGCGTCCTTTTCAGGAGGACGGTGTGGATCGGAGAGAACGTCGACGCCGAGCCGCTTGCAGACGAGGGTACGCCGTTCCCGTATCCGATCGAATCGCGTCAGTTCCGGACGCAGATGGTCGACGAGGCGATCGACGGCGGGAGGTAACGGGACGTTGAGGCTGAACATCGAACGTGTCCATCTATTATCAGATCCGGTCGAGCAACCACAACACAATGAGTATGACGATCACCAGACCGATAACTGGGGTCAAAAGCCGGAAAAACGCCGTGGTGATCCGGAGTACCGCGCCCAGCACCTCGAGTACGAGCCACACGACGACCAGCCCCAGCACGATTTTCAGGAGGGTTTCGACTTCGATTGCGCTGCGGAGATCCATACGAACTCTCGTTTCGTCGGGGACAAAAAGACTGTGTCGGATTCACAACCACAATGAACACCGATCAACGACCGGGAAGTTGTCGCAGATGATAACGACTTTCTCCTCGGGGGTCACAATCACCGGTAGGCATGGACTGGCGGAACCGGTCGCTGGTGTTCGTTCTCGCAGTGAGCGTCGCACTCGTGGGGGCAGCGATCCTGTTTGCCGGTCCGGGGATCGCAGGTTCGGGAACTGCCACATTCGGCGATACCGATCCGGCCACCTTCGAGGACCCGTTCTTCCAGACGGACGACGCAGACGCCGACGACATCCTCCTCGAGGCTGACGTCGACGAGAACGGGGACGCGGTCTGGACCGTTGAGTACCGCTTCCTCCTGGCCGACGAGGAGAGCCAGACGGCCTTCGAGGAACTGGAAACGGAAATCGAGGAAAACGAGACGCCGTACGTCGACCGGTTCCGCGACCGGATGGAGTCGACCGTCGCCACCGCCGAGGAGTCAACCGGTCGAGAGATGTCGGTTTCGGACGTCACCGTGGAAACGTACAGACAGACGCTCGCTCGGGAGTATGGGGTAGTGGTGTATTCGTTTACCTGGGGTGGATTCGCCGCCGTCGAGGAGGACACGATCCTGGCAGGTGATGCGATCTCCGGACTGTTCCTCGACGGGGACAGCCGGTTCGTCCTCGCGTGGCCGGACGGTTACGAGGCCTCGGAGGTGAGGCCCGACCCGACGAGGTCGTCGTCGACGAGCGCGACCTGGGACGGCCCGTTCGATTTCTCGAGTGACGAACCGAGAGTGACGATCGTCCCGACACCGGCAGAGCCGACAGATCCGACGGAACCGACCGAACCCGGGGAGCCAACGGATCCTACTGATCCCGCGGAAACGCCGATCTCGAGTGCGGTCATCGCCGGAATATTTGCAATCGCGATCGTCGCCGTGGCGTTCGTCTATCTCCGCCGTCGCAGTGGGGTCGGCGACGCCGGAGCGGACGACCCGGGAGCCACCGCCACCACCGGCGAAGACTCGACCACCGGGGTTGCCGCCGGATCGGAGGACGGCAACGAGGACGACGCCGAACCCACACCGCCGGCCGAGGAACTGTTGAGCCCCGAGGAGCGAGTGTTGAAACTCGTTCGGGAGCACGGCGGCCGGATGAAACAGCAGGAGGTTGTCCGGGAAATGGACTGGACCGACGCCCGGACGAGCCAGGTCGTCGGCTCGCTTCGCGAGGACGGGAAACTCGAGAGCTTCCGTCTCGGTCGAGAGAACGTCCTCAAGCTACCGGACGAGGACGAGCAGAACGACCAGAACCGGCCCTGATCGGGGAAGACACTGGAGCTGATCGGGGAGCGCTGGTTCCGCACCGGAGAACGACGGTCTCGCCGGGGAAACGCCCAAGAGTGCGGGACTCGATGATCATGTATGAGTTTCCTTCGCAAGCTTGGGCGGATGAGTGCCACGGGCGCTCCCGACAGCCTCAAGCGCGCCGTGGCGTTCATCGGCGTCCTCGCGCTCGGATACGCCCTCCTCCTGGGTGACCTCCTCGTCGGGGTGGGGATCCTGTTCGTCCTGTTCGCGGCGATCACGCTGATGAGCGCCTTCGAAGTGGTCGAGGCGTACGAACGGCGGCCCCTCACCATTTTCGGGGAGTACCGCCGCGTGCTCGAACCGGGGCTCCACGTCATCCCGCCGTTCGTCTCCCGGACGTACCCGTTCGACATGCGGACTCAGACGCTCGACGTCCCCACACAGGAGGCGATCACACGGGACAACTCGCCGGTGACGGCCGACGCGGTCGTCTACATCAAGGTGATGGACGCCAAAAAGGCGTTCCTGGAGGTCGACGACTACAAACGTGCAGTCTCCAATCTCGCACAGACGACCCTCCGTGCGGTCATCGGGGACATGGAACTGGACGACACGCTCTCGCGCCGGGAGACCATCAACGCGAAGATCCGGACCGAACTGGACGAACCGACCGACGAGTGGGGGATCCGCGTCGAATCGGTCGAGGTTCGCGAGGTCAACCCCACTCGCGAGGTCCAGCGGGCGATGGAGGAACAGACCTCCGCCGAGCGCCGTCGCCGGGCGATGATCCTCGAAGCCCAGGGGGAACGCCGGTCGGCGATCGAACGCGCCGAGGGGGACAAACGCTCGAACATCATCCGGGCGCAGGGTGAAAAGCAGAGCCAGATCCTGGAAGCGCAGGGGGATGCGATCTCGACGGTGCTTCGTGCCCGATCCGCGGAAGCGATGGGCGAACGCGCAATCATCGAACGCGGCATGGAAACCCTCGAAGCGATCGGGGAAGGGGAGTCGACCACGTTCGTGTTGCCCCAGGAGCTGACCAGTCTCGTCGGTCGGTACGGCAAACAACTTTCGGGTGCAGACGTCCAGGAGATGCAGGCGCTCGACGCTCTCGAGTTCGACGAGGAGACAGAAGAGATGCTCGGGCTCGACGACATCGAGTCCGCACTCGAGGAACTGGAGTCCCTGGAGATCGAGGGGACGAGCGGTGACGTCCCGACTGCCGAGGGCGAGGCGCCCGTCGACGACGAAGAGATCATTCCGGAAGTCGATCGGTCCTGAGTTCGCCGAACCGAAACGACAGACGATTTTTTACTCGGGTTCGACGTCCTCGGTCGGGACGTCACCGGTCGGGACGACCTCCGGCGGCACGCCACGGTCGCGATCGTCCTCACCATCCACGTCGAATTCTCGTCGGAGTTCCGCAATCCGGTCGCGGATGTCCGCCGCCAGTTCGAACTCGAGGTTGTTTGCGGCCTCCTGCATCCGATCCTCGAGGAGTTCGATCCGGCGGGCGGCCTCCTCGGCGTCGTCGACGTCGTCGCCCGCCAGCCCACTCGTGTCGGTTTCGGACCCCGGCAGGTTGGTTTCGCCGACCGGCTTCTCGATCGTCGTCGGCTCGTGGCCGTGTTCCTCGTTGTATTCGCGCTGGATCCGTCGACGCCGCCTCGTTTCCTCGATCGCCGACTCCATTGCGTCGGTGGTCTCGTCGGCGTACAACACGACCTCGCCGTTGACGTTTCGGGCGGCACGTCCCATCGTCTGGACGAGCGTGGTCTCCGACCGGAGGAACCCCTCCTGGTCGGCGTCGAGGATCGCCACCAGCGACACCTCCGGGATGTCGAGCCCCTCCCGGAGTAGGTTGATCCCGACGAGCACGTCGATGTTCCCCATCCGGAGGTCGCGAACGATCTCGTGTCGCTCCAGCGTGTCCGTCTCGTCGTGCATGTACGCCACGTCGACGCCGGCCTCCTCCAGGTACTCCGTGAGGTCCTCGGCCATGCGCTTGGTCAGCGTCGTCACCAGGGTCCGTTCGCCCCGGCCGATCCGGTCGTCGATCCGTCCCATGAGGTCTTCGACCTGTCCGGTGGCGTCCTGGATTTCGATCGCCGGGTCGACCAGATACGTCGGCCGGACGATCTGTTCGACGACCTGTGCGGACTGTTCGCGTTCGTACTCGCCCGGCGTCGCGGAGACGTACAGGGTTTTTCTGGTCTTCTCCTCGAACTCCTCGAAGGTGAGTGGCCGGTTGTCGAACGCAGTGGGCAGCCGGAAGCCGTTCTCCACGAGCGACTCCTTGCGTGACTTGTCACCCTCGAACTGTCCCCGAATCTGCGGGAGCGTCTGGTGTGACTCGTCGACGACGGTGAGGAAATCGTCCGGAAAGTAGTCCAAAAGCGTGTACGGTGGTTCCCCGGACTCCCGGTCCGACAGATGGAGTGAGTAGTTCTCGATCCCCGAACAGTAGCCGGTCTCCCGGAGCATTTCCAGGTCGAACGTCGTGCGCTCGTCGATCCGCTGGGCGGCCACGAGGTTCCCCTGCCGTTCGAAATAGTTGACTCGGCGTTCCCGTAGCTCCTCTATCTCATCGATGGCCCGTTCGAGGCGTTCCTCGGGAATCGAGTAGTGCTCGGCGGGGTGGATAAGCGTCGCGGGCTCCCGGGATTCGACGGTCCCCTCCAGCGGATCGATCTTCGAGATCCGGTCGATCTCGTCGCCCCACAGTTCGATCCGGAGGGGATACCGGCCGTACATCGGGAACACCTCGACAGTGTCGCCCCGAACACGGAATGTTCCCTGGTGGAAGTCGACGTCGTTGCGCTCGTAGTTTCGGTCCACGAGCGCCGCGAGCAGTTCGTCTCTCCCGATCTCCTCCCCCACTTCGATCTCCAGAGCCATCTCGCGGTAGTTCGCGGGGTCGCCGAGTCCGTAGATGGCCGACACAGACGCTACGACGATGACGTCCTCGCGGGTCAAAAGCGACCGCGTCGCCGAGTGACGTAGCCGATCGATCTCCTCGTTGATCGACATCTCCTTGTCGATGTAGGTGTCGGTCTGCTCGACGTACGCCTCCGGCTGGTAGTAGGTGTAGTAGGAGACGAAGTACTCGACGGCGTTGTCCGGAAAGAGGTTCTTGAACTCCTCGTACAGCTGGGCGGCGAGCGTCTTGTTGTGTGCCAGTACCAGCGTCGGACGCTCCAGTTCCTCGACAACCCAGGAGACGGTGTTCGTTTTCCCGGACCCAGTGACGCCCAGGAGGGTCTGTTTTTCGGCGCCCTCTCGGTACCCCTCGACCAGCTTCTCGATCGCGTCGGGCTGGTCGCCGGCGGGATCGAAGGGGGCGTCGACCCGGAACGGTCGGTCGACTTCGGGGCGGTCGGGTGACAGTGGGGTGTCTGCGTCGCTCACGGTCGATCAACGGGTCCCAGCTACTAAACGCCGACCGTTGTTAGTCGGCGGCAACCGAGGCGTCGCTTTCGTTCCGACGCTCGACGACGAACCGTTCGAACGGTTCGGAGTACTGCATCAGCGTCGTTCCGAGGATCGCCATCACCAGCACGTAGCCGACGGCGAAGGCGTTGATGTCGGTCGCGAGCGCTTCCGGGAACGTCCCCGCCTCGGCGCCCGCAAGCGCGATCGTCGCGATGATCAGCGAGAACTCCCCGCGCGTGGTCATGCCGAGCGCGACGCGCGTGCTCCGACGATCGTCGAGATCGTACGCCTTGCCGCCGAGGAACCCGGAGACGAGCTTCGTGGGGGTCGTGACGATCACCGCCGCGGCGATGAGGCCTGCGACTCCCGCGAACAACAGCGGATCGGTGATCAGCCCGATCCAGAAGAAGAAGACGGCGGCGAAGGTGTCCCTGACCGGCTCCAGCAGGTTTTCGATCTCGTGGACGTGCCCGGTCGCCGAAAAGGCCATCCCCACGAAGAAGGCGGCGACCGCCTCGCTCACGCCGAGCGCGAGCGCCCCTCCCGCGATGAGGACGGTCACGCCGATCACCCGCAACACGACGAACTCGTTGGAATCCGTCTCGAGAACGCGGGCGAAGTAGCTGGTGCCGAAGTAGACCGCCAGTAGCAACAGCAGAATAAAGCCCATCGCGATCCCGATCGAGACTGCCGCATCGCCGAACCCGTCGCCGCCGAGTACGATCGCCGAGGCGACGGCGAGATACACCGCGATCACGAGGTCCTCGTACACGAGCGTGCCGAGCATCGGCGCGCTCTCGTCGTTCGCGATCCACCCCAGGTCGATCAGCGACTTGGTGATGATCGCCGACGAAGAGATGTAGACGATCCCCGCGGCCAGAAACGCCGCGAGCGGATCGCGAAAGAGCGCATATCCCAGGATCAGCCCGACGCCGAAGTTGATCACGAGATCGATCGTTCCGGCGGTTCCGATCTCCTGTTTGCTCTCGATGAGTCGATCGAGGTTGAACTCCAGCCCGAGGAAAAACAGCAGGAAGACGATACCCAACTCCGCACCGATCTTGACGAACTCCGTTTCGGCGACGTACGGCATGTCGAGCCGCCCCAGGACGAACGGCGACAACAGCATTCCCGACACGATATAAAAGGGGATGACGGACTGGCCCAGCCGCGTCGCGATCAGTCCCGCGATCGCGACGGCCGCAAACAGGATGCCGACCTCGAGGAGCAACAGTTCACTGGCCATTCGAGATTACCTCCTCACGTCGGTCACGCTTCACCGTCCCCATCGTCGTCGACGCTGTCGACGTCCGCGTCTCGTCCCCCACCGGTCAAAAGCTCCTCGAACGCCTCACAGTCGTCGCGGCTCCCGATGACAACCAGCGTATCGCCCGATCGAATATCGTCGTCCGACGTCGGGCTACCGATCGTCTCGCCGTCCCGTTCGATCGCGATCACGGACACGCCGGTTCGCTGGCCGATGTCGGCCGCTTCGAGGGTCTTCCCGACGAGCGGGGAGTGTTCGTCGACCGCAAACCACTCCAGAAGCGTGTCACCCCCGAGGGCGGTTTCGACGCTATCCGACTCAATCGGCTGGAAGTACGCCCCCTCCAGAACGGTTCCGACGGTCCGAGCCAGCCTGTCGGACAGTTCGAACAACTTCTCGGAGTCGGCGTCGTCGTCGGGTCTGAGGAACACTTCCCGCTTTCCGGTGTTGTGAGTGACGATCACGAGCCGCGATCCGTCGGTGAGGTCGATCTCGTGTTTCTTACCCACGCCGGGGAGATCGCTCTCGTAAATTTCCATACCGGACATACTGGCGTCCGATACATAATTGTGGGCAAACGTCGTCTCCGTTGGTCGCCTCAAAACGAGAGCGCAAACTCCACGGGGATTCCGGTCGCGAAATACACCAGTGCGATTCCGAGACATGCCGCCGGCGGGATCGTGAGGTTGTCGTCGATCACGTAGCCGGCGACGACCGGTGTCGCACCGTCTGCAACCGTCGCACCCAGCGCCCCGACCGCCGCCGCGAGCGCTCCGACGGCGACGCCCGCGGTCGACACCGTAAACGGCGCCGCCAACAAAAAGCAGAAGCCGAACGTCGCCGCCAGCACGTCGGGGGCCTTCCAGCCGCCGACTTCGCCGGAGCCCAGCATCCCGGAGAACGGGTCCCCCAGCGCGAGCATGAGCATACCGGGGACGGCGATCGACGGGACGAAGACGAACCCCACCGCAGCCATGCTCACCATGTACAGCGCGTAGCCGGCGACGCTGTCGTCCTCGTAGGGACGGGTCAGCTTTCGGTACACCCAGTGGTCGAGCCCGACGACCAGCCGCAGGTACTCGAGGACGAGTGCGACCGCGAGCGCGACTGCAAGCAGCAGCTGAACGATCCACCATGGCGCGCCCAACAGCCACAGCGCCGGCAGCCCGGCACCGGTCGCGTGAACCGTACGCCTCCCGAGTTCGAGGCTCACGGTCGATCAAGTTCGAGAGACGTCCGTTTCGACGCTCTCGTAGGCGTTCTCGAGATCGACGAACGTCCGTCCACCGGTCGACAGCGCCGACAGCTCCGCCGCGAGGGCGTCGACCGGAAGTCGCACTTGTGCGGCGGTGTCGCGCTCCCGGAGCGTGACCGTCTCTTTTCCGTCGCCTTCGATCCCGTCGCGGTCGACGGTCACGCAAAACGGCGTCCCGATCTCGTCCTGACGGCGGTATCGGCGACCGATCGATCCGGAGTCGTCGGTCGTCACCGACAGGCCCTCGGCCCTGAGCTCTGCGGAAACTTCCGCCGACAGCGACGTCAGCCGATCGTCGTTCGACACCAGGGGAAAGACGGCCACGTCCGTCGGAGCGAGCTCGGGTTCGAGCGCCAGATACGTCCGCGATTCGCCGTCGACTGCGTCCTCGCGGTAGGCGTGCTCCAGTACGGTGTAGACGATCCGCCCGACCCCGAAGGAGGGTTCGATGACGTGGGGACGTACGTGTTCGCCCGCTTCTGTCACCGTTTCGACCTCGAAGTTCGCGACGTCGGTGTCGACGGTGTACTCCTCGCCGTCGACCTCAACGGTGACTTCCTCGGAGTCGAACGCCGATGGATCGCGCCCGGCAAGCGATTCGAGGGCTGTGGCAACCTCGCCGGCATCACCGCCGAACTCGGGACCGAGCACGCTCATGTCCGGATCGACGGTCGCCCGTTCGACGGTCTTCGGTTCGTCGTACTGTCTGAAGACCGTGAACGCCTCCCCGGAGTGCTCCTCGTGTTTCCGGAGGTCGTAGTCGGACCGGGTGGAGAAGCCGGCGATCTCGATCCAGTTGCCGGCGAGTTCGGCCTCGGCGTCCCAGCAGTCGGCCGCGTAGTGGGCGCGTTCGCCGGGGAGATGCTGCCTGAAGCGGAGCCGATCGAGATCGACGCCGATCCGCCGGAACCACCGCTTCGCGAGGCCGAGGTAGTAGCCGACCCAGGCGGATTCGACCGTCCCGTCCTCGATCGCGTCACCGACTGTCACGTCGATGTAGTCGCCGTCCTCGGCCTGCTGTTCGTCGACCGGATACAGCGTCAGTTCCACGTCTGCGACCTCCCCGATCGGGGGGTCGTCGCGCTCGGGATCGACGAACTTCTCGAGTTCGGCCTGGGTGAACTCCCGGACGCGGATGATCCCGCGGCGCGGCGAGATCTCGTTGCGGTACGCCGGCCCGATCTGAGTGACGCCGAACGGAAGCTGGTTGCGGGCGTACTCTTTCAGACGGGGGAACTCGACGAAAATCCCCTGAGCGGTCTCGGGGCGAAGATACCCCGACTGGCCCGACCCGGGACCGATCGTCGTCTCGAACATCAGGTTGAACTCCTCGACGGGCTCGCCGGCGAGTTCGGCTCCACAGGTCGGACACGCGAGGTCGTGTTCGCGGATCAGCTCCTCGACTTCCGCAACCGGAAGCGACTCGGCCTCCTCGATGTCGGTCGCGTCCTCGATCAGGTGATCCGCGCGGTGGGACTCCCCGCAGGTCGCACACTCTACGAGCATGTCGTCGAAGCCGTCGAGGTGCCCCGACGCCTCGAAGACGGCCTCGGGCATCACTGTCGGCGCCTCGATCTCGCTGTTGCCCTGTCGGAGGGTAAACCGGTCGCGCCAGGCGTCCTCGAGGTTCCGCTTGAGCGCTGCGCCCTGCGGTCCGAAGGTGTAAAATCCGGCCGTGCCGCCGTAGACGCCGTTGGATCCGAAGAAAAAGCCACGCCGTTTTGCGAGTTCGGAAAGCTCCCGATCGGTCATAGGGCCTCCAGCAGGTCGACGTCTCGCACGATGCCGACGAGTTCGCCGCCGCTGACGAGCGGGATCTGTTCGATCTCGTTCGTGATCATCTCCTGAGCCGCTTCGCGTGCGGTCCGGCGCTTGCTCACGGTGACGAGCTCCTCGCTCATGAACTCCGAGACCGGCGCGGTCGGGATCTCGACGTTCCGGGTCGGGAGATAGCGGTTCCCGGTTCCCTTGATCCCCTCCCAGGCGTAGTCGGCGTCCTGGTCGGCGAAGCTGTTGCCGGTGCTTTCCTCGCCCTCGACGACGCGGGCGACCTCGAGGATGTCGACCTCGGTGACGATCCCGGCCATCTTCCCGTGTTCGTCGAGACAGACTGCATACGGAACGCGCGCGAGACCGAGCTCCCGCTCGATGGTCGGCAGCGGCGTCCCGACGTAGGCGGCGTTGACCTCCCGGGTTGCGAGGTCGCCACACGGGGTGTTGCCGTTCTCGTGGCCGCGGGCGATCGCACGGATCACGTCGGTGACGGTGACGATCCCCTTCAGCCCGAGGCTGTCGGCCTCGACGACGGGGAGCCGGCGGGCTCCCTTCTCCAGCATCACTCTTGCGGCCTCGACCAGCGTGTCCGTCGGCGTCACCGTCGGCACCTCCCGCATCAACAGCGCGAGCTGGTCCTCCTCGGGTTTGGAGATGAGGTCGTCCCGCGAGACGATCCCCCGGTACACCTCCTCGTCGCCGTCCCGCTTCACGACGGGCACCGACGAGAAACCGTGCTCCTGGATGTACGCGAGTGCGTCGTCGCGGGTCCCCGGCAGCTCGACGACGACGAGCTGCGAGCGTGGCGTCATGGCGTCTTCGATGTTCATGCGGTTCCCTATTGCGTCGTACCTCTTGTATACTGCGAAGGACTTCTCGGAGTGATCCCCCGTAAAATCCCTCGTTGTGGGGCCGAACATCGAACAAATCTCAAACGCTCTTCGAATTCAAAGCACGATCGTGTGTCGGATTTCCTCGTTTCTTCCTGTCGTTTCGACGAGTTTAAATACGCGAGTATGCTGGTTTCAACCATGACACGGGACCCCACGCCACGGGACGATTCGCAGGTGATGGCCTCCGTCGACGAGAGCGCTTCGCGCCCGTCGCTCGTCATCGCGGACATCTCCACGGAGGAGGCGTGGCTTTCGGTCCGACAGTCGGACGCGGCGGTTCTCGAGGAGTGGTGTTGAGCCGCGGTAGCCGTTCGGTCCCCCGGTCTCGCGACCGACGCGAGAACGGACGCTTTTTGGTCGGCGGCGCTGGCGTACCCCTATGAGCGACGCGGACGCCGTCGACAACGTGCTCTTCGTCGTGCTCGATACGGTGCGGGCGGACCACCTGACGCCGTACGGGTACGACCGCGAAACGACGCCGACCCTGGAGCGGTTCGCCGCGGAGTCGACCGTGTTCGAGGGGGCGGTCGCGCCCGCACCGTGGACGCTTCCGGTTCACGCCTCCCTTTTCACCGGGCTGTACCCCCACCAGCACGGCGCCGACCAGGAGACGCCGTACCTCGAGGGGGCACAAACGCTCGCGGAGACGCTATCGGCGGCGGGTTACGACACCGCGTGTTACTCCTCGAACGCGTGGATCACACCGTACACGCGGCTCACTGACGGTTTCGACGACCGAGACAACTTCTTTCAGGCGATGCCGGGTGACTTCCTGTCGGGGCCGCTGGCGCGTGCCTGGAAGCGACTCAACGACGACGACCGGCTCCGATCCGTCGCGAACCGACTCGTCGCGTTCGGCAACACGATCCACGAGTACCTGGCGTCCGGCGGGGGATCCGACTCCAAGACGCCGCGGGCGATCGATCGCGCACGGGAGTTCATCGAGAGCGCGGAGGCCGACTCGTCTGCCGGGGACCCGGGTTGGTTCGTCTTCTGTAATCTGATGGACGCACATCTGCCGTACCACCCCCCCGAGGAGTACGCCGAGCGGTTCGCGTCCGGCATCGACTCGACGTCAGTGTGCCAGAATTCGAAGGAGTACAACGCCGGCGCACGGAAGATCGATGACGAGGAATGGGAGGCGATCCGCGGGCTGTACGACGCCGAAATCGCTCACATGGACGCCGAACTCGGCCGGCTGTTCGACTGGCTCCGGGAGACCGATCGGTGGGACGACACAGCGGTCGTCGTCTGTGCGGATCATGGCGAACTCCACGGCGAACACGATCTCTACGGCCACGAGTTCGGGCTGTACGACCCACTGATCAACGTGCCACTGCTAGTGAAACATCCCGAAGTGGGGGCAGGTCGACGCGAGGACCTCGTCGAACTGCTGGATCTGTATCACACGGTTCTGGACGCGCTGGGGCTCGACCCGGAAAATGCCGATTCCCCCGGCGTCGACGAGGCAGACTCTCCCAGTAGTGGGGACGGTGTCCCGCTGGACCCGACGCGGTCGCTCCTGTCGGAGGAGTACCGGGCGTTCGACGGAGTCGACGCGCCCGATCCCGGACAGTCGGCGGTGCTCGAGCGTCGGCGGGACGGCGACGACGCCGACTACGCGTTCGTCGAGTACGCCCAGCCGGTCGTCGAACTCACCCAACTCGAGAACAAGGCGAACGCCGCCGGGATCACGCTCGACCGGAACTCCCGGTTTTACGCCCGGATGCGCGCCGCGCGGTCGACCGACGCGAAGTACGTCCGGGCCGACCGGATCCCCGACGAGGCGTACCGCATCGACCGGGATCCGGGAGAAACGCGGAACCTGGCGGGATCCGACTCCGAGTCGATCGCCGACGTCGAGGCGGCGCTCGCGTCGTTCGAGGAGGCGGCGGGCGGTCGGTGGACGGCCGAGAACGCCGACGATCCGTCGAGTGTCGGGGAGTCGGGCGTCGAGGAGATGGACGAGACGGCCCAGGAGCGGCTGCGGGATCTCGGCTATCTCGAGTGATCGGACCGCTTGGACGGGGGACAGTCACCGCAGGTCGCGTTCGGCTTCCCACGCCCGAACGAGCCCGGTCAGGGTCCGGTTGATCGGGACGTCGATGCCGTGGGCTTCCCCCCGGTCACAGACGACGCCGTTGATCGCGTCGATCTCGGTCCGGTTGCCCCGATCGACGTCCTGCCGCATCGAGGAGTGGTTCGCGGCGGTGGCGTCGGCGACTGCTTCGACTGCGTCGGCGGCCGCGCTCTCGGAGAGGGATACGCCATCAGTGCGGGCGACTTGGGCGGTCTCCCGGGCGGCCTCGCGGGAGAGATCGCCGGCAGGACCATCCACGAGTTCCCCGTTTCTCACGCGCGCCAGAGCGGTGGGCGCGTTGATCCCGGCATTGATCGCGAGCTTTTTCCACCGGCGATGCGGCATGTCGGTCGCGATCTCGACCTCGATGCCGGCGGCGTCGAACGCCTCGCCGGCCCGGTCTGCCCACGGATCCGCACCGCCGCCGTAGGCGCCGATCGCGATCGTCCCTTCGCCGGTACACTCCACGTGGCCTGGTTCCCGGAGGCGCGCACCGTACGTCGCCGTCCCCGAGAGGATCGTCGGCGGCGTGCCCTCGCGTCCTTCGCCGGCGTCGATGTTCTCTCCGGCCAGGCGAGACGCGAGAACCTCCTCGGTGAGGCCGTTCTGGAGCGAGCAAACCGCACCGTAGGAACCCGTCGCGAGCGCGTCGGCCGCGGTCTCGGTGTCGTACGCCTTCACGGTGACGACCGCGAGATCGGCACGCAGCTCGGTTCCGTCGGTCGTCGCGTCCGGGGTCGTGTGGGCGTCGACGGCGCCGGTGATCGACAGTCCCTCCTCGCGGACCGCGGCGACGTGTGGGTCCCGCCCCACCAGCGTGACGTCGTGGGCCCGGGCGAGGAGGCCTCCCACGAGGCTTCCGAGGCTGCCGGCGCCGAACACGAGGATCTCCATACCGGTGCTGCTTCGCCCGACGGCAAAAAACGATCGCGTCCGATCGTCCCCCGATGATCCCCCGATCGGCTTAGTCCTCCGCCCAGTAGTACAGTTCCTCTTTCGGCGCCTCACACGACGGACACGAGTCGGGAAGGTCACCTTCGATCTTCCCCATCTCGCCGCACTCCCAGCAGCGCCACATCACGTACGCCTTCCCGAAGATGTCCCGTGCCTCCGACAGTGGGACCGTTCCGGTCTCCTCGCGTGCGAGCACGTAAAAGCCGGCGTCGTCCAGTCCACGGACGGTTCCGAGTCCGTTTCCGTCGCCGTCGTATATTTCCTCGCCGATCTCGACGTTCGCGAGCCGGTCTTCGGTATCCTGTGACATGGTAACAACTCTGTTCCGAACCGGGTTAAAACGTGGTGCAACCTCAGACAGCTGTTGGCCCCTCCTCGCCGGTTCGGATCTGGACGGCACCGTCGACGGGGAGCACGAACACCTTTCCATCCCCGGGTTCTCCGGTCGAGGCGGCTTCGTGGATCGCGGTCACGACGTCGTCGACGGGGGCGTCCGCGACGACACACTCGATTTTGACCTTCTCGTGGAGGTCGACGGTGTACTCTTCGCCGCGCCACTGACCCGTCTTCGCCGGCTGCGATCCCCGACCCGAGACCCGAGTCACCGTAAGCGAGGGGGCACCGGCCTCCGCGAGCGCGTGCTTTACGTCCGCAAGTTTGGCCGGCCGAACGATCGCCATCACGAGCTTGATGCCGTCGTCGGAGCTTTCGTCCGTAGCGGTCCCCCCGTCGGTTCTGACTTCCGTGGCGTCGGTGGAGCGAGCCCGCACCGCCCGACCACCGTCGGCAGCGAGATCGGGTTTGCCGAACTCCGGGTATGTGTCGACGCCGTGTTCGGAGACGTCGAGGCCCTCGCGTTCGTGTGCCGGCGACACCCGTGCCTGTCCGACCGCCCTGAACGCGCCGAAGACAGCCGCGGTCGCGCCGACGGTCCAGCCCGCGATCACGGCGACGCCGACGACCTGCGAGACCAGCAGGCTCGTCGAAAAGCCGCCGACGTGAACGAACGGTAACGCGAGCACGCCGAGTGCGCCTGCAGAGCCGTGGACCGGAAACACCGCACAGACGTCGTCGATTTTCATCCGGTCGGTGACGAACTCGAAGACGAACGGCAGCTGGAGGCCCGCAAGCAGCGCCACGAGCATCGCGCCCCACCAGGTGACGACGTCTGCGATGCCGGTGACGGCCACCAGCCCCGCGAGCAGGCCGTTCGCGACGTACAGGGTGTCGACTTTCCCGGTGAGGTACAGCGCCGCGATGGACGCGCCGATGGCGCCCATCGCCATCCCGACGGTCGTCGCGAGCGCGACCCGTCCCACCACCGCGTAGCCGTCGAGGACGAGTTCGCCTCCCTCGACTGCGAACACGGTGGCGGTGGTGCCGACGTTGAAGCCGTACCAGCCGAACGCCAGGATCAGCGTTCCCAGCACCGCAAACGTCATCGAGTGGCCCGGAACCACGTTCGTCGAGCCGTCCTCGGCGTAGCGGTCCAGACGCGGGCCGATCACGTACGCGGCGGTGAGCCCGGCGATGCCCCCCATCCCGTGGACGATCATGCCGCCGGCGAAATCGTGAAAGCCGAGCGCGTCGAGGAACCCGCCCGCCCAGGTGAAGCCGACCACGACCGGGTAGATAATCGCCGCCAGAAGCAGCGTGTACCCGACGTACGCCCGAAGCCTGGCGCGCCCGGCGACGGCCCCGGAGACGATCGTGGCAGCGGTCATCGCGAAAACTGCCCCGAACAGCCACTCGTTGATCCACGCGCCGTCGGCTGCGGTCATCACGGCCGTGAGGTCGCCGGCACTGTAGGACCCCCCGCCGGTGAGTCCGCCGGCGATCGCTTCGATCCCGAACCCCACGAAGAAGTAGGCGACGATGCCGACGCTCCAGGTGAGCAGGTTCTTCGTGAGCTGGTTGGCCACGTTCTTCGCGCGCACCTGACCGGATTCCAGCATGGCGAACCCGGCGTGCATGAAGAAGATCAAAAAGCAGGCGAGCGCGACCCACAGCAGATTGACTCCGTCGGCCAGCACCGTGGGGTCGACGGTCACGAGTATCCCTCACTTATAACCAAATATTCAGTGTGTTTGTCCATGCTATTCTCGAATAGTTGTTCGATCATCGTCCGAATCACGGTTTCCCGTCCGGAATCGGATGTATATAAACGCTCGGTACACGAACGGAACTTTTCACCGTAATAATACTACGAACGTCATATATAAGGACATATCCAATATGTATAAGGAAATATTCCGCGGCAGCATTTGGCAATTGTTGCATTAAAATTGGACGTACGTCGAGTGCTTCTCGGCTGATTTCGGGGGAATCGCTCGCGCGCATCTCGCCCTCGCCTGCTCTTATAACAGTAAATTAATAGTTGGTGTCGAACAGTAACCCCCTAAAAACCGGTATTCAAGCGCTAATTTACAAACACTGGTGAAATATAACATTTTAATCAATAAGATATAACATCTCTGGCTGCTTGTGGATTGTTATCATGTCGAACCCAGGTGCGGAGACGTTCGAAGAGATCCCGTTCCCCGAGCTCGTGCGGAAGTCGGCGCTGGCGATCGCGCAAGGGCAGATGGCGCTGGACCTCAACTCGGTGCGGACCGCCCAGACGCTCGCGGACATGAAACTCGACGCGGGTTCGGTGGTGTTGAGCATCATCGAGGAGCTGGACCAGGACGGCAACGTCGTCGATTTCGAGACGGTGACGAACGACACCGAGCTCTCCCTGCTCGCGTATGGGATCACGCCGACGTTTTACGAGTTCTCGGAGACGGAGATCGATATGCGGTTCTGGGTTCGGTGGTACGACCACACCCGGGAGGTCGACCGGACGTCGACGTACGAACAGTCGATGCGGTCGAGTTACGAGGAGTCTGAAAAGAAGTTCGGCGGGGGTGGCGGCGCCGCACTGGATCTGGGGATCTTCAAGATCGGCGGACGGGCGGGTGGAAGCACCCAGAGCGCCTCGGGGGAGCGCGAGACGGAGATCGCGGTCAAACGCCACAGCGAGTACCACAGCAAGGTGTACGGCCTCGACGCGAGCGCTTCATGCCGACTCAAGACCCGGCTCGTTCCCAAGGAAGCGCCGGATCGGGCCGTTCCGACGATCGTTCGGCAGTCGGCGTCGGAGTGATCTCGATCCATGGATCAGTGGCTCTCTAGACCGCTGGGGGAGGTCGTGGAAGGCGTCTCCAGGGCGGTTGCGGACGGACAACTCGCGCTCGACGATCACTCGATCGAGGCCACGAGAGCTATCGAGGAGGCCGAGGGGCTGGAGGGGGCGGTCGATCCACCGTGGTTCCGGTTCACGGAGGTCGAGGCGGACGTTACGGTCGCGCTTTCGATACACGGCCGGGAGCTTCGAGACCGACACCGACGTCGACGCGTCGAAAGGGGCGAGACCGGCGAGGACCAGGAGGCCGATCGCAAGCGCGGTTACCGGGAGTTCCTCGCGGCGGCGCCGTACGGGCCACACCTCACCTCGCGATACGGCTACGACGTGAACGCCACGAGTCGGGTCCGGTTCCGGATCGCTCCGGTGCCGCCGACGGACGAACGGTGAGGTCGTGGCGATCATGAACGGGAGCGACAGGAACGACGCATGACCGACCTCGAAACGCTCATCCGGGAGCGGTATCCCTCGGTCGACGTCGGGAAGCTGGACACGCGCGAACAGTACGAACTGGCCGGTGCAGTCCGGAACCAGCATCGCCTCGTGGAGTCGATCCAGGACCGTCTGGTCGACGTCGAAATCGAACGGGACATGCTGTCGACGAAAGTCGACCGTCTCGAGAAGCTCCGTCACGAGACCGCGACCGAACGGGACCGACTCCGCGAGCGGATCGAGGAGTTGACGTCGGACGTTCCCACGGTCGAACCCGACAGGGTCGTTACGGCGTTCGCCAACTCGATCGGCGACTTCGAGGAGCTGGAACGGGCGGGCTATGCGATTTCGAACCTGGAGGTGGATCTCAAGGCCAGCCTCGTCCAGCGGGACGACGGGATGGCGCTACACCTGCCGCGGCTCGCGGAGGAGTACAGCGCCGACTCGCTGAGCACGATCCGGTTCGGGGTTCGGCCGACCCCGCCACAACGGGATCTCGATCTGGTCCGCGTCCCCCGCGTCGTCGGGCGGTCGAACGAGGCTGCCCGGCAGCTCCTCGCGGAG
Source organism: Halalkaliarchaeum sp. AArc-CO (assembly GCF_024972735.1). Lineage (GTDB taxonomy): Archaea > Halobacteriota > Halobacteria > Halobacteriales > Haloferacaceae > Halalkaliarchaeum. The sequence continues at coordinate 2,984,610 of NZ_CP087723.1, read as the reverse complement.
GTTGATCTGTCCGTCGGTCGGGTCGATTCGGAGCCGGGCGATCCGGGCGGGCTGGTCGTCGATCAGTTCCCGAAGCCGGGCGACCTCGCGGAACCAGGGGCAGACGTCGACGTGGTCGTTACCGAGGCGACGACTGTCGACGTTCCTTCCTGTCTCGGTCTACGACTGCCGGAAGCGAGAACCGCGCTTGCGGAGGCTGGGCTGTCGGTCGGGGAAATCGAACGGACCCCCGCCGACGCCCCTGTCGGGACCGTGGTCGAGCAGGACCCGCCGCCCACGGACGACACAGACCGCGGCACTGTCGTCGATCTCGTCCTCGCAGAATCTGTGGAGGAGCGAGAGGCGGAAGAGCGGGAGGAGCGAGAGGCGGAAGAGCGGGAGGAGCGAGAGGCGGAAGAGCGGGAATCGGAAGAGCGGGAAGGAGAACTCGGCGAACGCGGGGAACCGGTTCGGACCGTCCCGGGTATCGGTCCGACCTACGCCGAGCGCCTCCAGCGGGAGGGAATCGAAACCGTTCGGGAGCTCGTCCGGCTCGAACCGACACGCGTCGCTGCGATCACGGATGCGGGGGATGGTCGCGTTCGGCGCTGGTTCGACGAACTCGACGCCGTAAACGAGGATGGGCGTGAAGACGACGGACGTGGAGACGATGGACGTTGAGTACCCGGACGACGGAACGGAACGGACGTACGTGGTCGCCTTCGATCCCGCGAGTTCTCCGGACGACATCCGAGGGACGATCACGGCGATCGTCGGCGAGGAGGGAGCCGTTCTCCTGACCGCCGGCAACGGTATGGTCGTCCGGTCGTCCCGGGACCTCACCGCGTTCCGTGAACGTCCCGCCGTTTTGCACGTCGGTGAAGTCAGTGTGTCGCCCATCGAACCGATCCGCAAGCGTCGGCCCAGACGGGACTGATACTCGCGGGGATGAAGTGGGAGTAGCCTACAGAGAGAGTTCTTCGACGCTGGCGCCGTCGTCCCGCTCGCGGAACACCTGCCCTTCGAAGAGCGTCACCATCGCGTCGTCGTGTTGCCACGCCTTCGGCGGGAGTCCGGCCTTCCGGGCGACGCGGTCGAGATACTCCTCGGCGCTCCAGCCGTGTTTCACTGGCAGCGTCGGGAACAGCCAGCCGTGGTTTTCGCCCCGATCGATGGCTGCCCCGTGGGAACCCAGTTCGATGTCGGCGAGGGGGTCGTCCGTAAGCACAGTCGTGCAGACGACACACACCGACACGCGAAGGTTGTCGAGCTCCTTCGAGCCGACCTCGGAGCCGGCGGAGTCACCCGAAGCCGCCTTGATCGCCGCCTCGACGATTGCGTGACCGAGCTGGTCGCCGGTTTTGTACGCGCCGGCACAGCCGCGGAGGCGGCCGCGTCCCCTGGTGGACTCCAGCCTGACGAACGCACCGGTACGCTGGTAGAACGCCTCGCGCATGCTCCCCGGTTGTTCCCGTTGGCCGTGAAGAACGAACGATTCGACGGCTTCACGCGCCAGTTCGACCGCCCGGGCCCCGTCCTCGTAGGATAGCCGAACGGCCTGCGCCTCTGACATACCCATTCACATGATCGGACACGACTTCAACTTTCCCTTCATTATAGACGGTTGAGATAGAGGGTCCCTACTGTCGGTTAGACGGTTGGTAACCGAACTCTTAATCGCATGTGGGACGTACGTTCCCCTGGCAGAGGGAGCCCGACCCCCGTGGCCGGCGACGCCGGCCATGAGGAAAGTCCCCCCACCGGCCGGACGGGCGACCGGGCGCAAGCCCGGAGTCGGAGACGGCTGGCTCTGGAACAGAAACGACACCCCCCGATCCGACCGATGAGGTGCGTCGACCGCGAACGCGGTCGACGGCGTCCGCGGTCCGCCGTGGACGGGCGAACCGACCCGCGAGGGAAGGGAGTTAACCCACCGAGGGCTGCGGGGCCTCACGTGCTCCGATGCGAGCGGGGTTACCCGCGAGCCGACGATCGGGAACGGATGGAACGGCGAATCCTCGCCGGTGCAAGCCCGCACCACCCGGCGGCCTCGCCGCCGGACAGGTAGTCCGGCCACGGCGCGGGCGCTCAGCCGAATGTCGGGACGAACAGAAGGGGGCTTACTCCCCTCAGCCGCTTTTCATTTCAACCACGAACGTCGAAACGGGACGGCTCAGCCGCCGGATTCGGTGCCGTCGAAAGCGACACCGCAACCGTGATCGCCAGCCCCAGCACCATCAACCCGAGCGCGACGTCCCAGCCACCGTACGTCCGGGCGAACAGCGGTATCTCGCTCCCGAGTAGTGTGACCGTCCGGGCCGGGACGAGGACGTGCGTGACGTAGACGGTCTGCGGCACGAGGATCCCCGCGATCATTCCGGCACCGGTCGTCCGGTCCCAATACAGCGCCGCGAGCACCGGGAGCGTCAGGAGCGCGAACCCGGAGAAAGCGGTGTCGCCAACTTCGATGAGGGTTCCCGGCCGCGTGAGGCTAGCGAAGAACGCCGCGGTCGCGAAGACGGCAACGCCGATCCGGCCGAGCCACGCCTCCCGTCGCTCGCTCACCTCGTGGTCCACCAGCGGCCGGTACACGTCCCGCGTGAAGTACGACGACCCGGACAGCAGCATCGAGTCGGAAGAGGACATCATCGCCGCGATCGCGCCCGCGATCACGAGTGCCGCGAACCACTCCGGGGTGAACTCGTTGAGGACGACCGGGACCACGTTCGCCCCCTCGGGGACCGCAACGCCCAGTCCGGCCGCCCACGTGCCCAGCATGAACGCCGGAACGAACAACAGGAGCACGAGCACCGGCCACAGCGTGAACGACCGCTTGAGGACGCGGTCGCTCTCGGCGACGAAGAACCGCTGGTTGATCTGGGGAAACATGGTGACGCCGAACGCGATCGTCACTGCCGTCGAGATGATAAACTGTGGAGTGTACACCCCCCCGCCCAGCGCGAGGAACTCCGGATGGGAGGCGGCGACGGCGTCGGTCGCCGCCCCCAGGCCGCCGGCCGCAGACAGCACCCACAGCACGGCGATCCACACCATCGACAGCATGAACAGCCCCTGGAGCGTGTCGGTCCAGGCGACGCCGCGGAGTCCCGCCAGGATCACGTACAGGATCATAAACGCGGTGATCAGCGCCGCCCCACCCCAGTACGGTACTGCGCCGTCAGTGAGCCCCACAAGCGCCTCGCCGGCCCCCATCTGCTGGAGCATCACGTACGGGAACAGCCAGAAGAGGCTGACGCCGGCGACGGTCGCTCGCAGGCGCCGGGAGCCGAACCGGTCCCCGAGCATCTCCCCCAGCGTGACGTAGTCGTGGCGTTGCCCGACGAGCCACTGTTTGTAGCCGACGAGATACCACAGGATCGCGAAGATGACGCCGTCCATCACGCCCATCACGAGGATCCACTCCGGCCCGGCCGCGTACGCGAGGTTCGGGCCGCCGAAGAAGGTAAACGCCGAAAGCAGCGTCGCGAACGTGGTAAAAAGCAACACCAGCGTTCCAAGCGACCGCGAGGCGAGGAAGTAGTCCTCGGCGGTCGCCTCCGAGACCCAGTAGGCGAGCAGGCCGATCCCGAGCGCTACGAACAGGTAGCCGACGACGATCGCGAACTGCAGTCCCCCGCCGATCACGGCGTCTCACCGTTCGAGTCCGGATCGATTCCCATCTCGCGATCCCACGCACGCCTGGTGAACGCGTAAAAGACGATCGCCGCAAGCATCATCCAGCCGATGTGCCACCACAGCCAGATCGGCAGTCCCGCGACGACGGTCGCGTTGCCCCACAGGAACCACGGCACCGAAAAGACGACGAGCAGCAGGAACGCGAGGGCCCACAGGACGGTTTCGGTTCGGGGCATCGGTCAGTTGTTAGAACCCGTGGCCGCCCAGGTAGTTGTCCGTTTCCCTTCAGCCGTCGCCCGGTTCGACCGGCGAAATATCAGCGCTGAGACCGCGACGACAGGTATATGCGGCGACCGTTCGTATGATAGCTCCGGTGACACTGCAATCGTGTGGCCCGGCCGATCTGGTCGGGTGTGTCGTGGGAATTCACGCCGCGACAGCCACACAACCATCATCTCACCCACATTCACACCGCCTCGCGCGTCGAGGGGGACACATCCATGAACGACACAGCAAAATATCTCATTCACGCGACCATCGCCGCCGACGGCGTCGTCGAACGCTCGGACGTGGTCGGCGCGGTTTTCGGACAGACCGAGGGGCTACTCGGCGAGGAGCTGGACCTCCGGGAGCTCCAGCAGGCCTCGAAGGTCGGTCGCATCGACGTACAGATCGAATCGGAGAACGGACAGTCGTTCGGCGAGGTGACGATCGCCTCCAGCCTGAACAAGGCGGAGACGGCGATCCTGGCGGCCTCGCTCGAGACGATCACCCGTGTGGGACCGTGCCACGCTCACATCGAAGTGGCGGACATCGAGGACGTCCGCGCGGCAAAGCGCCGGGCGGTCGTCGACCGGGCCAAGGAGCTGCTCGCGGAGGGGTTCGACGAGTCGATCATCTCCAGCGAGGAGATCCTCACCGAGGTCCGCGAGTCCGCTCGGATCGACGACATCGACGAGTACGATGGGCTCCCTGCCGGTCCTCGCGTCTACGACTCCGACGCCGTCATCGTCGTCGAGGGGCGGGCCGACGTCGGGCGGCTGCTCCAGTGTGGCATCAAAAACGCCGTCGCGGTCGAGGGGACAAACGTTCCGGACGCGATCGCCGACCTCACCGAAGAACGGACGGTGACGGCGTTTCTGGACGGCGACCGCGGCGGCGAGCTCATCCTCCAGGAGCTCGCCCAGGTCGGCAACGTCGATTACGTGACGTTCGCGCCGGCGGGCCGCTCCGTCGAGGAGCTCGACCGGACGGAGGTCATGGACGCGCTCCGGGCGAAGGTGCCGTACGCCCAGATCGCCGACGAACCGAACGCCCGGCTCTCGCTACAGGGTGACGGTACGGACCCTCTGTCGGGGTCGCGGGTTCCGACTGACCCGGCGACCCCTGATCGGATCGACGACGGAGATACCGAAGACGAATCGGAGGAGACTGCGACGGACGACCAGCAGGCGGAGACGGGCGAAACCAACGATCGCGACGTCGAATCCACTGTCGACGTCGAACCGAGCGAGGGGTCCGAGCTGGCGGAACCGGAGGTAGCGCAATCCGACGCCGACGGTGTCGACACAGGTGACGGTCCCGGTGGTGACGAGGAACCGAGAGACCGCGGGGAGCCCGACCCCACCGAAGATGCACCCGGCGAGCCCGACGCGGACGCGTCCACAGAGGAGCCTCGAACCCTCCGGAGTCACGTCGAGGAGGTCATCACGGAATCGACGGGACTCGCCCGACTGCTCGATGCGGAGTTCGAACTCCTCGAGGAAATCGACGCCGAGGAGGCGTTCGACGTCGTCGAGCGTCGGGAGGCGGCGCCACACGCGGTGGTCCTCGACGGGGAGGCGACCCAGCGTCTCCTCGACGTGGCGGCCCAGCGTGGCGTCGACCAGCTCGTGGCCCGGTCTGCCGGCGAGTACGTCAAAAAGCCGATCGGGACGCGGGTGTTGACCGCGGATCAACTGCTCGTCGAAGCATAGTCCCTTTTCCGTTTCGTAACGTATATGCCATCCAGACGGCGTACGTTGAAACGCGTGTCCGGGTTGGGGTAGTGGTTATCCTTCAGCCTTGTGGAGGCTGAGACGCGGGTTCGATTCTCGCACCCGGACTTTTCCACGACGACCGCAGGGAGGAGTGGAAACGCCGGAAGGCGAGATTGAACCCGGGAAGAGGCAGCGGTCGAACGACCAACCCGGGCGACGAACTAGTTTCAGCCGGGTGCATACTGGTATATAGTTGGCAGTTCATCTCACACATATGTCGGACCAACAACCATCCGGAATGCTCCAATCGTTGTACACGAACCGGATCGGGACGGCCAGAACGGACGACGAAATCTTCGGCTACTGGCTGTTCGTGATCGGCGTCCTCGCTGGCCTGCTCGGCGTGATCGTCTTCGCCGTCACGGACGCCCAGACGGTCTCACGTGGGATCGGCTACGCGCTGGCGGCACTCGCGCCGCCGCTGATCATGATCGGCGCGGTGATCCGGTTCCCACTGCGACGGACCGCGATGTGGCTCGCTGTCGTCGGTGGGTTGCTCTCGGTGGGCGCGGTGGTCTGGTTCCTGTCGGTGTTCCCCGGCGGGTGGCCCCGGGCGACCGGCCGGATCGACATCATCGGCGTGTACACGGTCGGACTGATCGTCATCGGGCTCGCCGGCACCGTCGTCCCGCTGTGGACCGATCCGGTGTACGACGAACACGCACAGCTCACCGAGACGACCGAACGACAGCGTGCGGAACTCGAGACCTCCTCTGCGCGTGTCGAGGAGTCACAGTCTCGAGTCGACGAACTCGAGGGTGATCTCGCCGCCCGGCAGGAGGAACTCTCGGAACTCGAGGAGGAACTCTCCGAGCGCGAGGCCGAGCTCGCGGCGCTGCACAGTTCGAGTGCACGGTTCGAACTGTTCGAGGACCGGGGCGGGAAACACCGCTGGCGGCTCCGACACCGCAACGGAAACGTGATCGCGGCGGCCGGACAGGGGTACAGCTCCCGCCAGAAGTGCCAGCAGGGAATGCACAGCGTGATGCGGAACGCGCTCGGTGCGGGCGTCCTGCGGCTCGAATCCGAGGCCGTCGAGACGACGACCGAGGACGGCGAGCCGGTTCCCGAAGACGCCGACGAACCCGACCTCGCGGTACCCAGCGTCGACGAGGACCTCGAGAGCGCTGCCACGTTCGAGGTGTTCGAGGACGAGGGCGGCCGGTGGCGCTGGCGGCTCAGACACGAAAACGGCAACATCGTCGCCGACTCGGGCGAGGGGTACGCCTCGAAGTCCAACACACGGCGGGCGATGCGGAACGTCCGCGATCACGTTTCGGCGGCGGATTATCTCGACATCGACCCGGCGGCGTTCGAGGTGTACCGCGACCGGGCCGGCCAGTATCGCTGGCGGCTCCTCCACGAGAACGGGAACATCCTCGGCGACTCCGGCCAGGGATACACCCGCCGCAGTGACGCCCGGAAGGGACTCGAAAGCGTCCGGAAGAACGTTACCGAGGCGCCGATCGTCGACCCGGGGACCGAACCCGAGGAAGAAACCAACACCGACGCCGTCTTCGAGGTGTACGAGGACAAGGGCGGCGAGTGGCGCTGGCGGCTCGTCCACCGGAACGGGAACGTCATCGCAGACTCTGGGGAGGGCTACTCCGCCAGGTCTGGCTGCATCGAGGCCGTCGATCGCGTTCGCGAGTACGCCCGCGAGGCGGACGTCCTCGACGTCGAACGCGCCGCGTTCGAGGTGTACGAGGACAAAGGCGGGGAGTGGCGCTGGCGGCTGCGACACCGGAACGGCAACATCATCGCCGATTCGGGCGAGGGGTACGCCTCCCGATCCGGCTGTATCGAGGCGGTCGAACGCGTGAAGCGACACGCGCCTGGCGCCGGCGACGAGGAAATAGAAACGTAGCGCTGCCCTGCTCTCCGTTCACTTCGACGGGCTTCCGGCGTCGAACGGCCCCGGAATGGCCTCGTCGTCGAAGGCGCTGACCGATCCACCCGACTGGATGACCTCGAAGGCGGTCATCAGGTCGGTCCGGGAGATGAGACCGACGAGAGTCCCGTCCTCGTCAACGACTGGCAGTCTACCGACACCGTTCTCTTGCATGGTTCGCAGGGCAGTCAACGCGTCGTCGTCGGGCTGGATCGTCGCCACGTCGGACGACATGATGTCCTCGATCCGGTACGCGTCGCGCTCGATCTCTTTGATATCGCTCGCATCGTCGAGGGTCACCACCCCGACCAGTTCCCCGCCACGGACGACCGGATAGCCGGTGTGGCGCTCCCGAAACATGCGTTCGAACAGCTCCGCGACGGTTTCGATTTCCGTCACGGTCTTGAGTTCGTTTCTGGGGGTCATCACGTCGCGGACGCAGACGCCTTCGAAGGTGGCTTTGAGTACGGTCTGCTGGGCCTCTCCGGAGGCGGCGATGTAGATGAAGAACGCGAGCAGGATCAAAATCACGTTGAACGCGAACAACCCGAGCAGCCCGAGCACGAACGCGAAGATCTTCCCCACTTCGGCGGCCATCTGGGTCGCCTTCGCGTGCGGGCGGTTGCGTGCCAGAAGCGCCCGGAGTACCCGACCGCCGTCCATCGGGAAGCCGGGGAGCATGTTGAAAACCGCGAGCACGACGTTGAGCAGCGCCAGATAGCCCAGCACGAACGCCACGCCGTCCAGCCCCGACGGCGTCAACAGGAAGCCGACGTACGCGACGACGCCGACGGCGACGCTGACCACCGGCCCGGCGATCGCGATCCAGAACTCGTGTTTCCAGTTTTCGGGGAACTCGGTGAAGCTCGCGAGTCCGCCCAGCAGCCACAGCGTGATCGAGTCGATCTCGTAGCCGTACCGCATCGCGACCAGCGAGTGGCCGAACTCGTGGAGCAGCACGCCGACGAACAATCCGATCGCGGCAACCAGTCCGAGCACCCACTGGGTCATTCCGTTTTCGAGCTGTCCGATGTCGATGTCGGCGGCGAACAGTTCGTTTAACGCCTCGGCAATCAGTCCGATGTCCGCGCCGATGATGTACGCGAAGATCGGGAGAATGATGAGAAACGTCCAGTTGAGTCTGACGGGGATACCGAACGCGCTCCCGATGTGAATACCGCGCATAGTTTGCCTTCGGTCCGATGGGCCTTAAAAGCGTGCTGGCGCCCGGGTTTTTGTTCGTCGGGATCCAGTGATCGAATGTGAACGATACATCCTCTCGAAACGTCGATCCGGTCGTCAAGCGCACAGCAGACGTCACGTACGAGGCGGTCGCCGCCGCCGACGGTCTCGAAAAAGGCGTTCTGATCGACGAGTCCGACGGGGCGCCGAACTTCGCGATCCGGCGGTTCACCCTCGCGCCGGGCGCCGAGGTTCCGAAACACACCAACGAGGTCGAGCACGAACAGTACGTCCTCGCGGGGGAGTACACTGTCGGCATCGGGGAGGGTGACGACGCCGAGGAGTACGTCGTCTCGGCGGGCGACGCGCTGTTGATCCCCGCGGGCACCGTCCACTGGTACCGCAACGACGGCGAGGTGGAGGGTGCGTTCCTGTGTGCGGTGCCGAACGGGGACGACGCGATCGAACTCCTCGAATAAATGGTCTGGACTGTCGACGACGTCCCACCGCAGACCGGTCGTCGGATCGTGATCACGGGCGCGAACAGCGGGATCGGGTTCGAGGCGGCGAAGGTTCTCGTCCGGAAGGGTGCCCGGGTTGTGATGGCCTGCCGGAGCCTGGACCGGGGCGAGGCCGCAGCCAAAGCGGTTCGGGCGTCGATCAGGAACACAGGGGAGACGAACGCAGGCGACGTCGTAGTCCGGCGACTCGATCTCGCCGATCTCGAGTCGGTGACGTCGTTTCCGAAACGGCTGGAGCTCGACGACTACCCGATCGACGTCCTGGTGAACAACGCCGGGATCATGGGAATTCCGAGACGGGAAACCGAGGACGGGTTCGAGCGACAGTTCGGCGTCAACCACCTGGGACACTTCGCGCTCACGGGGACGCTGGTCGACTCGCTCGATGACGACGCACGGGTGGTTACCGTCTCCAGCGGGATGCACGAACGTGGGGAGATCGACTTCGAGGACCTCCACGGGGAGGAGTCGTACGGCAAGTGGGACGCGTACGCACAGTCGAAGCTCGCGAACCTGCTTTTCGCCTACGAGCTCGACCGGCGGGTCGAGGACGCCGAGGTCGACATCACAAGTGTCGGGGTTCACCCGGGATACGCCGACACCAGCCTGCAATCGCGCGGTCCCGAAATGACTGACTCTGCGGTTCGAAAAGTGATGATGCGCGCCGCGAACGCGGTCTTCGCCCAGCCGGCGGCAGACGGCGCGTTGCCGACGCTGTACGCCGCGACCGCCTCCGATGTCCAGGGTGGCGAGTACTACGGCCCCGGTGGATTCTTCACTATGCGCGGGCCGCCAGAGCGACAACGTTCCTCCGAGCGATCGTACGACCGCGAGGCTGCGCGGCGGCTGTGGGAGGTTTCGGCGGAACTGACTGGCGTCGAGTTCGGACTCAGAGAAAATCGACGGTGAGCACGTCCCTGATACACCTCGAACATCGCTAACTTCGGGACGAGGGCTCTCTCGTTTGCGTGCGACTCGACGTAGTCAACGGCCTTCCGTTCGCCAGCTAAATAGTCGGTGAGTACACTGCTGTCGGATACGGCCACGTGGAACAGACCTACCGCTTCATCTCCCATCGCTTCTCCCGGGCTTTCTCGGCGGCATCGGTCCCTTCCCAGAGTCCGGCGCCCGCTTGCACCCGTTCGCAACGGTCCTGGATCAAACGCGAGAGTACGTCGTCGAACGTCTCGTCTTCACCTTTGAGCGCGGCGAGTGTGTCGTGGGTGTCCTCTTTTACAGCTCTCCTTTCGTGCTCGGCGTGTCGCTCCGCCGCTCGTCGATCCGGGTGGCGTCGTCGAGCGCCCGGGCGAGGCACTTGAATAGCGCCTCGATCTCGTGGTGGGCGTTCTCGCCGTCGACGCCGGCGTGGAGAGTGAGGCCGGCGTTCATCGCCAGCGACTCGCCGAAGTGGCGGGCCATGTCGCTCGTGAACCCGCCGACCTGTTCCTGTGAGAACTCGCCCTCGAAGTACCACCGCGGGCGACCCGAGACGTCGACGACGACGCTCGAGACGGCCTCGTCCAGCGGGACCCGCCGGTCGGCGTACCGGACGATGCCGCGCTTGTCGCCCAGCGCCTCCTCGAACGCCTCGCCGAGCGCGATGGCGACGTCCTCGACGGTGTGGTGGTCGTCGATCTCGAGGTCGCCGTCACACCGGACCGTCAGGTCGAACAGCCCGTGTTTCGAAAACGACGCGAGCATGTGATCGAAGAAGCTCACGCCGGTGTCGATCTCGCTTTCGCCGTCGCCGTCGACGACGAGCGTCACCTCCACGTCGGTCTCGGCTGTCTCCCGGGAGACGGCACCGCGTCGCTCGCTCATGCGTATTCGGACGGTCGGGGCTCTTAAAGGGGTTCTCCTCCGTCGGAGTCAACGGGTTCCTGACGGTGCGAAACGGCGGTCCTCCGCTAGGACGGCAGCGGACAGAGGCTCGCCGTGAACACCACGGTCTCGTCGGTGTCGTTTCGCGCGCCGTGATCGACGCCGCGTTCGTGGAGGACGACGCCGGGGGCCGCGACCGTCTCGGTCTCGTCGCCCTGGAGCACGGTGACGGTGCCCGACAGAACGTGGAAGACGTTGGTGCTGTCTGCGTGCTCGTGGGGATCGAGTTCCGCGCCGGGACCCAGCGCGAACGCCTTCACGAGCACGTCGTCAGTGACGACGAGTTCGGCGGTCTCGACCTCGCCCTCCTCGGGATCGAGGTCGTCGAGCGCGGGTTCGTATCTGTCGAGGGACATGGTGTGGTGGTCGTATTTCCGGCTTTATCAGTTGTTGGCAATGTGATCTACTTTATTCAGTCTGACCGACCTGGACACTGCGGAATCCTTGCCAGTCATTATTCGTTTGTCAGTGCTCCGACTTCGGCTTTTCTATCTGTTTCTTGACGTTCGTTTCATCTGGAGTGACGGGCTTCACTCGAAGCTCTCCGAAGCCGTACTTCGAGTGGTTCCCGACGCGGGTGAGTCCGGACATCGCGGTCTCCACCGGACGGTCGCCATCGTAGCCAACGACCACGCCGTGATCGACGGTCTCCAACTCGTATACGTCGCCGCCCTCGATGACCTTCTCCAGGCGGTGGCGCAGCTGCGCTTCGTCGTCTACGCTCCACCACCACGGCACGTCCACGTTGTTCGCCTTGGGGTACTCCGACCGGAGGACGAACGGCGTCACGAGTTCGAGGATGAACGCCTCGCCGTCTTCGAGACGCGAGTAGTCCACTGCCTCCAGGTCAACGACCTGCGTGTCTTTCAGCGTGGTCGTCCCGTAGCCGTAGTTCCGTTTGCCTCCGAACTGGAGGCCGTCAAGCACGTCCTCGCCGAGGGGCAGAACGTCCGGGTCATCGGCGTGCAAGTAGGCGTTCACGTACCAACGCGTGGTCTGCTGCTGTTTCCGAGCGTCGTCGGGCCGGCCCATGATCGTCTCGTGAGCCAGCGCGGGCATCCCGCTCTGGAATCGGATGTCGTGGGCGTTCAGCCCGTCGCGGGGTCGGGTATCGAGCAGCCACGGATGGTCTGGGTGCCGGAAGAGGAACAGGTCGTCGTATCTCTCCACGTCGGGGAGCGACGACCCCATGTACGGGCGAATCCCGCTCTGCGAGTGTTCCTCGGGGAACGTCCCGAACTGCCCCGGCACGAACATCCCGTGGCTGGCGTTGATGTGCTGGTGGACATCGTGCTCCAGTTGCATCCCGAGCGCGTGGTAAATCGCGTTCCCCGAGACGTAGTACGGATGCCCGAGGTAGTCCATGTCGAGTTCCCAATGAACCTGCTGGATGCGGGTCATGCGTTCTCCCTCCGGGTTTCGAGATCCTCGATGTACTGGAGTGCGGTACTCCAACTCCAGATCCGACGGAGGTTCGCATCGAGAACCATGTCGTGCTTGTCGTGATTAACGTCGAGCGGGTGCGCGGTGAGGCGCTTCCACGCCGACGCCCACGACTGCCACGGGCGGCTTCCAAAGCGCGCCCACGGTTGCGCGTCCGCGTCCTCGTCGATTCGAAGCGCGAAGCGGTCGCCCGCGTAGACCGTCCGGTGGGGCACGATCTCCTCGGCATCGTCCACGACCAGGAGGAGATCGGGGAACTCGTGACCGGCGCGGTAGTTGTCCAAGAGCGACGCTACGAGCAGCGTGTGGTACTTCAAGCTCGTGTACGGGTAGTAGATACTCTCGTTGAACCCGCTCGCTACGTCCGACGTGAGCCATGCCCGATGCATCGCCTCGGGGTCGGAGCCCGTCAGCAGGTCGTTGATGGCCTCAGAGAGGCGCGGGCGTGAGAACTCCTCGGGGTCGTAGTGAGAGTCGCCCGTCAGCAGCGAGAGCCGGTAGTGCGTTTCGTGGTTGTCTACCGTCTGTTCGGGCTTCCCGTTAGGCCGTGAGAGCGCCGACGCGTCGCCGTCCGCGCCGTGCGGGACGGTCTGGTTGACGGGGACGCCGTGGAAGGTGTCCGGCGCGTAGTTGTGCGTCTCGCCGTTCAGCTTGTGGGCGTCGTGGCGGTAGGCTGCGACCATCACGTCTTGGCCGCCGTCGCCCTGGAAGTCGCTGAGGGTGACGTTCTCGGGCATCTACGGCCCCTCCTCGATGCGCTCTTCCAGCGCCTCCACGAATGCCGGGCGATACTCTTCGGCCCACTGGTCGTCTTTCTCGTCCATCTTGTTCGTGTTGCCCTTCCCGCGGTCGAAGACGCGCTTCAGTTCGCGTTCCTCGTAGAGCGGATTGATGAGGTGGCAATCGACGATCCCCGCGCCGAAGTTCCGCGCGCCACCGAGCTGGTGCATGAAGTCCGTCTTGTGCCCATCGAGGAAGTCGATCCCCTCGGCGAGCAGGCCGATGAACTCGGGCTTCGTCTCCCGGAAGGAGAGGTGCCAGCAACCGTCAAGATTGGCGACGGCGTCCACTTCGGCGTTCCGCAGCGGTTCGCGGTTGTCCTCCCGATTGCGGGAGACGATGTTCCGGTTGAGCCGGCGGTAGTGGCCTTCGGCCTGTCCGCGCGTGTAGTCCACGCTGGAGCGGACGGGGTTGAACTTGATCGGGCGACGCATCACCTTTCCCGGCTGGTTGCCGAAGCCGCCGAAGAGGTCGAAAACCACGCAGCCGTGGTCTTCTTTCGGGTCATCGACGCACGCGCCCTTCTCGTGGTAGCCGTCATCGAGGTCGCGCTCGTAGACATCTTCCTTCATGAAATTCGCGTTGGCCTCGCCGGGATGGCAGGCAGTACCGTCGTTCTCGGAGACGACGCGCTCCATTCCGTGGCGGAGCCAGCCCGAGAGTGGAAAGGCGGGGATGATGCCGCCGATTTGGTTCTGCGGATCGTCGTCCTCGTAGTTGCCGTTCGAGGCGTGGTGTCTGTCGGTCATGATGCTGTCACCGACCACCAGCAGGTCAGTCTGAATCCGCACGAATACGTCGTGGTCGATGTCTTCAATCATGGTGAGCCAGTTTTGTGACCTGATCACGTTTAAAGGTCAGCGAGTATCGGGTGCGTTCCTCGGCGCGTCGAGAGAGGTGTAAACGACGCCACCCATGTGCTGCTGGCGGATCAGGTCGTTCATTCCCACAACCGTCCCGGTAATCATCAGTAATCCTCTCGCAGGAGTGTTCTAACTTCTCCAGTTGTGTCTTCGCGTTGGCTTCAAGCGGCTCCCTGCAGTGCGGTTCACTGTCATGGTACAGCAGCAGGTTATCCCGCTGCTTCATATCGTCTGACAGCTTCAGTCCGATGTCTTCATCTGGTTTTAGGGTTGAGTTCTTCATGCTTCGTGTGCTCCACGAAGCGCGAGGTCGGTGCCTTCAACACCGGTCTCATTTTCAGCCATCCCGCGCTTCTCAGCTACATCTCTATTGGCCACCAACGTAAACAACCTCGGGCGCGGTGGCCCGAGGCTTTTGTAGTTCCCTCAGCCGTGCAGTAGCACTCCCTGCTCGGCAAGCGAGCGGGATGAGGGTGGGCGGCTTACGCGTCCCGACCCGGACAGACGCACCAACCGAACCTGTGGCTGGGTTTTGTGAGTCCGGTAATTCGTCGTGTTACCGTCGAATTTCGCCTTCTCGCGCCATGCAATGTTCACAGACGCATTCCGGTCGGCGTGGTCTTGTGTCACATCACACTCGTCGTTCGCACATCGGAACCGCCGTCCCTGCCGACTGCCACGCTCACCACAGCACGAACACGTCTGCGAATTGTAATAAGCGTCCACTGTGTCCGTGGGAATCTCTTGCCACGTCGCCTTGTACGAGACAAACTTCTCGAACTTGTGGAACGGCAGTTTGTGCAACCGGCGGTTCATATACGTCCCGTACTTGATTTCGTCGCGGATGCCGCTCATATCCTCGAACACGATAACCGGAGTCGAGAATTGCTCTGCGAACTCCACGACAGCACGGGAAAGCCGATGCAACACCCACTCGGTGAACCGCTCCTCCTTGTCACCGAGTTTCCGGTGGATGCTCGTCTTACCGTGTTCCTGACAGCGTTTCGTGATGGTGTGGTAGCGTTGGCGTTCCTGCTTGACTCGTCCGTAGTCGAGGACGAGCGTGCCCTTCGTCCGCATCGTGTCGCGGTCGAGGGCGGTGAGAGCGATATTGCGCTCGTTGATGTCCACGCCAACAAGCGTGTCGCTGGTGTCGGGGTCGGGCACGTCGAACTCGCGTGTGACCGTGACGTGTAGGTAGTACACGCCATCGCGGTACAGGAGTTCGGCCTGCCCAACATCCACTTCATCCGACGTGATAGCGTCTCGAAGTTCGTCCATCGCATCTGGGCCGCCGCGTAGGTGTCCTTTCACCTTCTTGTAGGGTTTCGGGCTGATGCGGAACTGGACGCGGTTCGTGTCTTCATCTACGGTGAGGCGGTAGCCTTCCGTGTGTGCCATCACGACCGGATACGCACCAGATTTGTCCGTACTCGGAGGCGTTGGCTTGCCTCCATCAGGATCATCCTGTTCTTCCCACCAGTTAAGGAGTGACTGGTATGAGTCCCACGTTTGGAGGGCTTTGCCGACGACCGCGCACTTGTTGTTCCGCAAGAAGTCGTCGCGGTCAACCTCGTTCTGTATCTCAGTGCGCGTGTGGCCCTGTTGTGTGAGGCTGATGGTGTCGTTGAATATCTCGCGTGATGCAAGGCGGGCGTCGTGAAGCCACGACCGCTCACCAGACGCGATGTGAAGGCGCGTCTGAATCGTCTTTGTGGCTTCTTCACCCATGCTTTGACACTCGTTCCAGACTGTCATAAATATAGGGATTCAAGATGGAAGAATACCGTAGTCATGCACATTCGGTTAGTTCCTGTAAGTATCACTTCGTGTGGTGTCCAAAGTACCGCCATCCGGTTCTCAACGTAGTTGAAGACGATGTGCGGGAGTTGTTTGGTGAGACTGCTGACCACTTCGGTCACAAGATTCTCGCCTTGGAGATTGCAGACGACCACGTTCACCTGTTCGTGCAAACAGACCCGAAGTACAGCCCTGCGAACATCGCTCGGCAATTCAAGTCGTACTCTGGCAAGCACTTGCTGGAACGGTACCCCGAGATTCGAGAGTCGTATTTCTGGGGTGGCGGATTCTGGAAAGTCGGATACTACGTTGGGACGACGGGAGCGATGTCTGAGGAAGTGGTTGAACGGTATATCGAAGAGACGGAACACGCGGCGGAGTGACGCGCTTCACCCCCGCCCACGGTGGGGCGGGGAACTCGCGCTGCTTTTCGTTCAGAATACGCCGTGATGGATACAAGGCGCGTATGCAGCATTCCGACAGTCTGGGAATCCAAAATAGAATTATTCTCTCTCATGCCAATCGAACTACATGGAGTACTCACGCCGCGACTATCTCCGTCGGTCTTCTATCGCCGCGGTCACGGGTTTTGCTGGTATTTCTGTTCTCTCGGAGCGAAGTGCTGGTGACGACAAAGACCTTGCATCCGTTCTGGATGACCGCGTCCCGACACTGCTCAACCGATACGATGTTCCCGGTGCGGCCGTTGCCGTCATCACCGATGGTGAAGTATCGTGGGCTAATGCATACGGCGACGCTGATCGGGAGACGAACTGCCCGATGACGCCGGACACGCTCTGCCGACCACAGTCGATCACGAAATCGATCACTGCGTGGGGTGTAATGGTCCTTGTCGAGCGAGACGAGGTTGATCTTGATACCCCGGTCAGCGAGTATATCCCGACTGCAAAACTCCCCGATTCGGATGCGTGGGACGAGGTGACCGTCCGACGGCTCCTCAGTCATACTGCAGGTCTTCCAGAGGGAATATACACGAACTATCCACCCGAGTCGTCGATTCCCTCCTTAGAGGAAGCTGTCCGCGGGAACGCAGGTGCGCCACCAGCACGACCGGAAGACCCTCCCGGAACGACATTCCGATATTCGAATCCCGGCTATGTGTTACTCGAACTGCTCGTCGAGGAGGTTACCGGACAAGACTACGCACAGTACATGGAAGCCACCGTGTTCGAGCCGCTTGGAATGGACACAGCGACGTTCGATCTGGATGAAGCCCTGCAATCGGGGCTTGCGACCAGCCACGAGCGGGCCGGTGAAGCAGTCGAGCCGTATCGTGAAGCACCGCTGGCCCACGGGATGCTGTATGCGACCGTGGAAGACATCGCTACCATTGTTGCAGCAGGGATGCCAGCAGCCGACGGACGAGAGGCCGGTAGAGAGGTGTTGAGTTCCGAGCGTGTTGCGGAACTGCACTCGAAGGAAGTGGAGACGACCGGGTTTTACGGATACGGCTCAGATGGGTATGGGCTTGGTCACCTCGTCGAGACCCTTCCAGATGGGCATCGAGCAGTCTCACATGGAGGGCAGGGAACCGGTACGTGGACCTGGTATCACAGCATCCCGGAGACCGGCGACGGGATCGTGATTCTCACCAACAGTAACCGGAGCCTCCGGTTGATCGCTGCCATACTCACAGAATGGGCCGAGAGTCGCGGACTCGGGACAATCTCCCTCGCTCGTACATATTCCCGGGTAGAAACTGCCGGTCGAATAGGGGCAGGCGTTCTCGGAATCGCTGGGGTAGGGCTAACATGGCTTCTCGGCCGCGACCTTCGGAATGGGACAAGAACATTCGTGCCGCTTGCAGACCATTCTCGTCTGAAGCGAGGGGTCGTTGCAAGCGTAGCGGTTGTCTTACTCGTCCTCTGGTGGGGAGTAGCATATCCAGTGGCTGACCTGTTCCTGCCGAGACTTGCTGACTGGCTCGGTGGTTCGCTTTCTTTCGTTGCAATACTCCTGTTCCTGATGGCAGTATTCCCGAAAATGACCTACGAGTGAAGTCGATGCTGTTAAATAGAGCGTGCGTATCGCTCACGGAGCTTAGCGGTCAATTCCCCAGTCCGGTACCGGTCGTGGAGTATCCCGGCCTCGTAGCGAACTCGGCCCGAACCAGATCACGAGCGCGAGCGCGACAATCACAGTCCCGATGTGGACGAGGGGATACAGTTCGGCAGCAAATCCCATCGTTTCGCCGGTGAAGTTTCCGAAGAAGTGAAAGACAATGACCGCGAGGACGCTCCGGGCAGTATTGTTGTAGACCCACGTTCCGATGATCGCAGTCAGAACGATGCTCGGTAGAAACCACCACAGTTCGGGCTGGAACGTCGTCCCCTCGTAGTAGCCGGACATGTAGAAAAGTGGAACGTGCCACAGCGCCCACACAGTCCCCAAAATCAAACTGCTCACGAGTGCGCTCCAGCGTGCCTGGAGTTGATCGAACCAGTAGCCACGAAGACCGATCTCTTCGATTGCGGGGAAGAGGAGCGCGACCGCAAGCAAGAAGAACAACGCTCCGGGGTCAAACAGTCGGTCAGAGCCGATGAACGCCAGTGGTTCGGCAGTGAATCCGGTGACGAGCGCAACAGCAGCCGTACCGAGATTGAACAGCGGGTAGAACAGCACGATGATCAGCCACCATCGGCCACTGATCCGACCGACTTCGAGCAATCGCCGACGGAGATCGGCGAACCCAGCTCGCCCGTGGTTCATCCACAACAGCACGAGTCCAGCCAGAAGGGGACTTACCCCGCCAATCAGGAACAGAACCACGTTCGGGTACGACCAGACCGAGGCGTCTGACGCAACTACCGGAAGCCAAAACAGGTACGCCCAGCCAAGATACAGAAGTGGGAATCCCCATATGGGGTAGTGGCGCGTACGAGTCCGGAAACACGCTTTACGGACTGGTGGGAACGATAACGCCCCATACCACTAATCTCCACAAAGGCCAAATAAGTGTATCGTCCGGTTCTCATATCCCGGGAAGAAATGCGTAACCGCGCTACTTACTCAGGTGATGACTACAAGCTCTATATCTTGCAAGCTAGGCAGGACCAATGTCTGGATGTTGAGTATATTCCACTGTTTTGCGTAAGAGCGTGTGTGTTTGACTGGCAGAATTTAAAAGATATCGAAAATATCTACGAACAGTGGACGATTCAGATTACGACCCCGAAAAGACGGAATACACGTTTGAGCCGGGAGACAGCGGTGGGGATACCGACGAGTCGCAGCTACCTCGGATCGAATCGATCCAGGACTTTCTCAAAGAGGAGTACGAGTTAATTCACGGCGATCTTGATCCAGAAGAGTCGCTCAGGGACGGGAAGGGTACCTTCATCAAGACCAGCGATCCCGCGTATAAGAACCTGAAGCAACAACTGTTTCAGAACATCATCAGACACGACGATCTGGCCAGTGCCGTCGGAGAGTTGGAGCTCCGAGCTGGCCACGGACACGTCGATGAACTCCCATCGTTCGGACAGAAATTTGCTGTTGATGAGTTGGTCCGCTCATTGTTGCTGGCGAATCTACTCAAAGACGAATCGGTGAATAGTATTACCAAATCGTCAGGTGAGAACACCGGAAAGTACGATGATGAGCTGAATCTCTCCGAGCCCGTGACTCAGCCGACGCTGTCTCGGTATCAAGATGATGTCGAAGAACTCTTCCAACCGTACTTTGACCGGCTTCAGGATGACGTAATCGAATTCGTCCAAGGGACAAAACACGAAGAACTCGTACCTGCCCCACCGTCTCTCGCTTCCGATGGTGAAGGCCCACGCGATCTCCAGCTAATCACGCGCGATCTTCGTCAGAAGGCCCTGAAATTCCTTCAGATCAAGCGCTCTAACAACCTCACCCACGAAAAGAACGTGCTGTTCAAACTGCTGGATGTCGCCTGTCTTCATGGGACGAGCATGGAGACTTCGCAGGAAGTGATCGAGGGAAAGCCGTGGCTGTGGGGTAGTGAACCACCCAAGCGCCGCAACTTCGTCACGCACCTCGCCAAGTCCGACCGCCGTGAAATCACGGCGATGTACCTGGCGGCGAACGAGTCGATGATCCAGCTGCTCGAAGAGGAGTACGACTACTTCGGGGACACGGTGGAAGTCGCCATCGACGTGACGCCGTGGCCGTGGTTCGGCACGTACGAGGACGGCGAGATTCCCGAGTGGGTCTCGGGGACGAAGGCTGGTCGCAACTACGCCTACGCGTGGAAGTTCGCTACGCTGGCTCTCGTCGGTACGAACACGCCGATCACGGTCGTGTCGCTTCCGGTGAAGTCGGCCTCGAACCTGGATGGCGTGGTTGATCGGCTGCTGCGGTTCGCTACGGCGAAGTTCGACATCGATTGGGTCTACCTAGACAGCGAGTTCTACCAAGGCGGCGTAGCGACCAAAGTCCGGAGCGAGGCCGACTTCATCATCAAGGGCAAGAAGGGCTCAGACAAGCTTCAGGAGGTCAAAGAGGTCCTCGAAGAAGACAAGGAGTGGGACATGTTCCGGTGGGGCGTCGGCGACGTCAAGGACGAACGCGACTACATGTTCGTGCTGCCGGAAGAGAAGAAATCGCGTCTCCAGAAAGAGGACTTTGACGACCCGACCGACGCGCTGACGCAGTTCTACACCAACCGCGAGAGTTCGCCACCAAGGAGCGAAACGGCGCGGAGGTACTGGCTGAGAAATTCCGCGGAAGATGGGGTGTAGAAACCTCATATCGAGTGATCAAGAACCGGTTTCTACCACAGTCAGGATCAAGCCAGATTGAACACCGGATATTCCTGTTCGGGTACGCGGTGCTGCTGTACAACATGTGGACAGTGGCGAACGCGATTGGTGCCGACCGGGATGACGATCATGACCTCGGAAAGCACGGGAAATACTGGAAGGCGGTCGTGTTCCTGAGTAACATGATTGACGACCCGGCGTCACTCGAAATTGGGGAAGTTCCCGAGGGGGAGTTATCAGAATTCAGTGAGATGATTCGGAAGGATTTTTACCTGAAGTTCAGCGTCTGAAAGAGGTTCCGCCTTCGACCCTCTCGAATTGAATAACATCACCCACATTGCCAACAACTGTTATATCTGATTTCCTTCCTCGTTCGACTCATTCCTCTTCGAGTTCAGCGTTGACAGTTTTGAGGTCCAATCTCGGCGAGAAGTCCTCGTACGTCTCGTCGCTGGAAACGATCGTGTCTCCCTCGGATTCGACGAGATGGAGCGCATCGAACGGCGTAAATCCGTTCTCCTCTACGTAGGTGGCCGCCGCGATGATCGTGTTGACGTCTCCGCGTACATCCACGAGCGCAGCGGCGTTGGCAACGACCCGTTCGGCGTTTCGATCCTCCCTGTAGGCGACGAGGAGGAGCTCGACGAGCGTGAACGGTGACGTCCACAGTTCGTCTCGGTGATTGCGATACACCACTTTTGCGGCCGTATCGAGCCAGTCTTCGTCCTTGATGAGTGCCAACAGAAAATCGGTTTCCGCGTACATTCATTCACCTGCCTCGTTCAGCGCTGTGTCACGTGCCTCCTCGCGGAGTTCCTCGGCGGTTTTCTCGACGTCGGCGAACTCGTCCTGGAGTGCCGCCAGGGGATCGTCAGCGATCGGAATGAGCTTGATCCCGTCGTGTACCTCGACGACGTAGTACCGGTCGCCGTATCGCTCGCGCATCGCCTTCGGTAGTGTGAGGCGGCCTCGGTCGTCCAGCGTTGCTTCGGACATACGTGCGTATTGCTGTGGGTAGAAATTGTATCTTTCCCCAAAAAACGGGGGTCATCCCATTCCCACTATCTGTTCCCTGACTCGTTCCGGGACCGTTTCCCGGCTCCGAGAGCGACTGTCTCGGACGAAAATCAGATCCCCGTCGAGTACCGCAGAATACCGGCAACGCCGCCGAAGGCGTCCAGCAGCTGTTCGCCCTTCTCGAAGTCGGTAGAGATGAACTTCGTTTCGGTGCCGCGCTGTTCGGCGATCGACATCAGGTGCTCGATCACGTCCTCCCGCTCCTGGACGTCGGCGGGCTCGCCGCACTCGGTACAGTCGTGATCGGGCGTCGAGTGCCGGCTATCGACCACCTCGTACTCCTCGTGGCCGTTCGGGCACTCGTAGACGACGACGTCCGACCGGAGATCCTCGGAGATCAGCAGCCGGTCGACAGAGCCCATCACGAGGTTTCGGCGAGTCTGGTCGAAGCCGTAGGTGGCCTTCTCGCCGGTGTTGAGGTTCTCGAAAAACTCCTCCATCTGCTTTTTGTCCTTGATGACCTCCTGGTCTGCAAGCGCCTCGTCGGCGGCGTCCACCAGGTCGTACAGTCCGGACTCGTCGGTGTAGGCGACGTCGAACTTGCCGATCACCTTGTCCTGGATCTCGTGGTGGAGGTAGTCGCCGTCGAGGAACTCGTCTTTGGTCGGCGAGGGGCCGCCGACGAGGATCCCGTCGAGATCGTGACGCTTCGAGACGAACAGTTCGTTGGCCATCTCCGCGACCTCCTGATAGAAGTTGTCGATCGCCTCCAGGCGCAGGCGGGCGAACCGCTGGGCCGACTGGCCACCCTTCCGCTGCTTTCCGGGAACCAGCGAGGAGGCAGACTTGACTGGTTCGACGCGTTTGCCTTTCAGCCAGCCGACGTTGGCCTCCCGCCGGTCGAGGACGATCAGGCCGAACAGGCCCTTGTCCATCAGCATGTCCTCGAGCGGCCCGGTGAGGAAGTCCGAGTCGCAGTGGTAGCGGAACGACTGGATCGGCTCCGGGGGCGATTCCAGGGTCCGGGTCACCATATCCGTCTGGCCGCCGCCGGCGTCGACCGCCCCGGAGAAGATAACCATCCCTTTTTCCGGCGGATAGGTGTCGTAGTAGCGGAGGCGGTCCTTTATGCTTGTAAGCGCGTCCTGGACGTTCGTCCGGGTCTGTTTGGACTTGATGTTCGCCGCCTCGCTGTGCTCCTGGGTGACGTGGGAGACGACGTCGGCGATCTGCTTGTCCTCGGGGATGTAGATGGTGACGAGCTGGGTGCCCGACCCCTCGTACTCCTGGAGCTCCTCGATGACCTTGCGGAACTCGTACTTCCGCCGGTCCTCGCTCGGCTCCTCCGTGTCGGTACTCATTACCCGTTATTCGCCGCGCTGGCGGTAAGTATGCTTTGACAGCCGGCGGACGGTGAGACGAACGGGGAGCTATCGGTGACGCTCGATGACGCGTTTCGCCGCCTGGGCCTTCTCCTTCCAGCCGTAGCCGGCGTCGTAGACGTGGCGCTTGCTCTCGACGAGTTCCTCGGGCGACGACTCTTCGAACCCGCCGCGATCCCACGCGCCGGAGGTCCGGAGCCACTCGACCACGTTCTCCTTCGTTTCGGCCCACGAGAGTCCGACCATCTCGTACCAGGCGATCATCGCGAAGACGGCGTTGTCGTGACACCCCGGCACGGAGCCGTGTTCGTAGATCGTCCGCAGCGGTTCCCGATCCGGCTCCGACACCTGCTCTTTGTACTCGGCGGCGGTGAGCAGCCGAAGGCGCCCGTCGTCTTCCACGACGCGCCCCTCGTGACGGAGCACGCCCAGTGCGGCTTTGTACAGTCCGCCCCACTCGCCGTGGACCGCCTCTCGAAGCGCGGCCTCCGAAAGCGGCGCCGCGTCGGGATCCGACAGGACGGCGAGCAGGTCGGTGTACGCCTTCTCGATCGCGCTCCAGTCGGCGCCCTCGAACGAGCAGCCCTGCTGGTGGAGGCTGTTCGTCGTCCGGCAGCCGGGGCACGGATACTGGAAACGCGGCACGCTTGGCCCCTGCGAAGGCAACGAATATAGGTTCCGCGGTTCCTCGTTCCGGTCGAATGAACCCGTTTTCACAGTTCGAGGTCGTTCCGGCCGTCGACGTCTCCGGCGGCGAGGTCGTCCAGCTGGTGCAAGGCGAGCGCGGCACCGGGAAGCGCTACGGCGACCCGGTCGCGGCGGCGCGCCGGTGGGTCGACGCCGGCGCTCGCAGTCTCCACCTCGTTGATCTCGACGGCGCCTTCGAGGGTGAGCGCGTCAACGCCGACGCGATCGAGGCGATCGTCGAGGCTGTCGACGGCCTCGGCGTCGACGTCCAACTCGGCGGGGGAATCCGGACCGCCGCCGACGCCCGGGAACTACTCGATCTCGGCGTGGACCGGGTGATCCTCGGGACCGCCGCCGTCGAGAACCCGGATGTTGTCGCGGAGATCTCCGAGACCCACCCCGGGCGCGTGGTGGTGAGCCTCGACGCGAAGGACGGGAACGTCGTCGTCGCGGGCTGGACGGAGTCGACCGGGCTGGACCCCGCCGAGGCTGCACAGCGTTACGAGGAGCTCGGTGCCGGCGCGATCCTGTTTACCGACGTCGACGTCGAGGGGCAACTCGAGGGGGTAAACGCGGAGCTGGTCTCTCGGGTCGCAAACGCGGTGGAGATCCCGGTGGTCGCAAGCGGCGGGGTCGCAAGCGTCGAGGACGTCCGTACCTTGAGGGAGGCGGGCGCGGCCGCCGTCGTCGTCGGCACCGCTCTGTACGAGGGGGCGTTCACGCTCGAGGAAGCGATGGCCGCTGTCTCTTAAGTCCGTCCCCTGCCGTTTTTCCGATCGTCTCGGGAACGGTGAACGGTCACGCCCTCACGAGAGGTGGGCGGTCACGTCCGTCGAGGAGACCATGCCCACGTAGTCGTCGTCGACGACCGGGAGGTGTTTGATCCCGTAGGTCGTCATCATCGCTGCCACTTCCTCCATGTAGAGGTCCGGCGTCACCGTCTCCACGTCCGTGGTCATCACGTCCGACACTCGAAGTTCGGTGACGTCCTCCCCCTGTGCCACGGCGGCGATGATGTCGGAACTGCTCACGATCGAGCGCGGGGTGGTCCGCACGACTAGTGCGCTGATTTCACGTTCGTGCATCTTCTCTGCGGCCTCGGAGATGGATGCGTCCGGTGCGATCGTCTCCAGCGGGGTCGACATTACTTCCTTGACGCGTGTTCTGTTCTGGCTGTTCATACCACTATCCAGGAAATCCTCCCGTATCGGTGTTTCCTTTGCTGCCGTTTTGACTGCACTCCCGGTGCGGCCGTCTCGTCGCCGGATCCTCGGTCGCGAAATCCTCCGGCGTTCCGGGGCCAACACGACGGTTCGAAACAATTGCTAAAACTGTCATATCTTGGTTCATGACCCCTCGATTTCGTGTGGAGAGCTAACACTTGTTTATCTATACCTTCTGAAACCGGGGATTACAGACCCTGAAAGATTTTTATTCTAAATCGAGTAAATTCTCCAACAAACTTATCCCTTTCCGAGACGAACGACTAATCGACATGGCAATAGAGACAGTCCTCCTGGCAATCGGGCCGGACGAAGCCGACCGCATCGACCGACTGACCGAAGAAACGATCGAGCTCGCGGAACCGACGGATGCAACCGTCGTGATCGCTCAGGTTCTGGATCGGGACGCGTACGACGAACTCGCCGTGAAACTCGGGTTCGATCCGGACAACGGCGAGGTGTTCCCGACCGACGTCGTCAGCCGGCACTCGCTGATCCGACAGCTTACAGAGGAACTGGACGCGGTGGGGATCGACTACGAGGTCCGTGGTGCGGTGGGCGACCGGGGCGACCAGATCGTGCGCCTGGCCGACGAGGTCGACGCCGACAGCGTCGTCGTCGGCGGCCGGCGCCGATCGCCGACCGGCAAGGCGGTGTTCGGGAGCGTCGCACAGGAAGTGATGCTCTCCTCGCCGTGCCCGGTGACGTTCGTCCGCAGCGACACCCAGTGATCTCTCTTCTCTGTGGCGTCCCCGGTTGACTCCGAACGCATCGGCGTGAAACGCCTTTCTTAAGTCGCGTCGGCCACCTCCTTGAGGTGATGGCCTACTACGTGGGCGTCGATATCGGGGCGACGAACGTCAGGGCCGTCGTCGGCGACGACGACGCGACAGTTCTCGGTTCCGCCGAGGGGCCCACGCCACAGGGACCGTCCGGGATCGCGGTCACTGAGGCGGTGCTCGACCGGGTCAGGGAGGCGTGTGCGGAGGCAGGCGTCGAGCCGTCATCGGCGGTCGCAGCGGGAATCGGCTCGATCGGTCCCTTGGACCTGGCGGCCGGCGTCGTCGAGAACCCGGCGAACCTGCCGGACGCGATCGACCGGATCCCGCTTACCGGCCCGCTGTCGGCCCTACTGGACACCGATCAGGTGTATCTCCACAACGACACGAACGCCGGCGTCATCGGCGAGCGGTTCCACTCGGACCGCAACCCCGACGACATGGTGTATCTGACCATCTCCTCGGGGATCGGGGCCGGCGTCTGCGTCGACGGCGAGGTGCTCGACGGCTGGGACGGCAACGCCGGCGAGGTCGGCCACATGACGCTCGACCCGACCGGATTCATGACCTGCGGCTGCGGGAAGGACGGTCACTGGGAAGCCTACTGCTCCGGTAACAACATTCCCCGCTACGCCCGCCGTCTCCACGCCGAGGATCCCATCGAGACGGTGCTGGACGTCGAGGACCCCGACTTTTCGGCGGCGGACGTCTTCGCCCACGCCGGCGAGGACGAATTCGCCGACTACGTCCTCGATCAGTTCTCTCACTGGAACACGATGGGCGTCGCGAACGTCATCCACGCGTACGCGCCGCTCGTGATCTCGGTCGGCGGCGCGGTCGCGCTCAACAATCCCGAGCGTGTGCTCGATCCGATCCGCGAACGGCTCGAGGAGATGGTGTTCATCAACGTCCCCGAGATCGGGCTCACCGACCTGGGTGACGACGTCGTCGTCGAGGGGGCGCTTGCCAGCGCACTCACCGACGGCACTGGCGACCGGTCCCGCCTGTGAACTGCTCCGGCGAGTTCCCGACCTCACTCGACGTCCTCGCGCAGCGAGCGTATCGCCCGTTTCAACTCCCCTCTCCGCTTCCATGCGGCGATCCGGTCGCCGAACGGCAGCGGCGCCGACAGCTTCACCACGGAGGTGAACCGCACCCGGGACCCCTCGTTTTCCGGCTCCACGTCGATCCACGTCTCCATCGCCGCGAACGGGCCGGATTCCCCCTCCTGGGTGTAGTAGAGCCGCCCCTCGCGGGTCTCGAACCGGAGCGTCATCGATAGTCCCGGACCCGTCGCCGTCACGAACGTCGCCTCGCCGGCCGCCTCGACGCGGTCGACCTCGAAGCTCCCCTCGTATTCGACCACTTGCTCGGGGGTGAGGTGCCGCTTTATCGACGGCGGCGACTCCCGGACGAATCCGTCGACGGTGACCTCGCGCATGCCGTTCCTTCTGACGAGGTCCCACTTAAGTACACCCCCGCTGCCGACAGCTATACACGCCATCCGGATCGAGTGTGCCACATGAGCGACACCTTCGACCGGCTCGGTTACGGGACGTACAAGCTCGAGAACCCCGCGGAGTGTGCGGCGGCGGTCACCCACGCGATCGACGTCGGGTACCGGCATATCGACACCGCGCAGGGGTACGACAACGAGGCGTCCGTCGCTGACGGAATCGATCGGTCGGGGGTCGACCGCGACGAACTGTTCGTGGCCACGAAGCTTTCGACGGACAACCTCGCATACGACGACGTCATCGAAACGGCGAAGGAAAGCCGCAAGCGGCTGGGCGTCGACTCGATCGACCTGTTGTACGTCCACTGGCCGATCCGAACGTACGATCCCGCGGAGACGCTGCCGGCACTGGATCACCTGGTCGAGGAGGGCGTGATCGAGCACGTCGGCCTCTCGAACTTCCGTCCCGACCAGCTCGAGGCGGCGATCGACCGGCTGGACAGCCCGGTTTTCGCCCACCAGGTGGAGTGTCACCCGCTGCTCCAGCAGCGGGAACTCAGAGCGGTGGCCCTCGAGGACGACCACTGGCTGGTGGCGTACTCGCCGATCGCGCGCAACCGGGTCGCAGACGTCGACACCCTCCAGGAAATCGCCGACGAGTACGACGCCTCGCCAGCCCAGGTGAGTCTGGCATGGCTGCTCTCGAAGGAGACCGTCGCGCCGATCCCGAAGGCGGCGAGTTTCGATCACATCGAGGACAACTGGGCGGCCCGCGACCTGGATCTCGACGACGACGCGCTCGCCCGGATCGACGAAATCGAACGGGAGGAGCGGATCGTCGACTTCGAGGAGGCGCCGTGGAACGAGGCCGGAAACGTTTAGACCGCTCCGTTGCCTACCGGTAGACATGCCGAACTGTCCGCTCGCAGACGACTGCCCGAGTTTTCAGGAACGAATCCAGGGAATGGGATGCCAGCACTACGGCGACCGCGGGGGCGCCGAGTGGTGCAACCACTACAACATGCCCATCTCGGAGCTAAAACAGCAGCCGGTCCAGCCCGGCGAGGAAGTGATCGTCGAGGTCGACGACATCCACGAAAGCGGCGCCGGTGTCGGCCGGACCGACGACGGATTCATCGTCCTGATCGACGGGCTGTTGCCGGAGGCCAGGGCGAGGGTGCGGATCGACCGGGTGAAGTCGAACCACGCCACCGCAAAAGAGATCGTCGAACGGCTCCCGCTGGAGTCGGAAGAGGAAGACGAGATCGAGGGCGTCTCCGAAGGTGAGGACGACGGCGCAGAGCCCTCGGAGGACGACGAGGAGTCGGTCGGCCGGGAGCGGCTCGGGAGCCGGGAGAACTTCTGGGGCGGATAACGCGACTGCACAGTCCTCGAGCCGGTGCGGACAGTCGGCACTCTCGGATAATCGCCAGCGGACTGATATCGGCCGGACGGACCACAGCCGGACGGTCGGCGCCTGCAGTTTTCGGTTGCCTTTTTGAGTACACCCTACGAACCGGCAGGTATGAGTGACGACGCCGGTGACGCCGCGGACGTCGACGAGCTGCTGGAGCGGCTCGGATTCGATCCCGACGAGAACATTCTCACCAGGCGGCAGGCAGAGGTGCTCGCGCTCCGCGAGCGGGGGCTCCGGCAGGCCGACATCGCGAGTCGTCTCGGGACGTCACGAGCGAACGTCTCCAGCGTCGAGGCCAGCGCCCGCGAGAACGTCAGGAAGGCACACGAGACCGTCAGTTTCGCGGAGGCGCTCACCGCCCCGGTGCAGGTTCGGATCGACACCGGAACCGACCTGTACGACATCCCGAACCGGGTGTACGACGCCTGCGACGAGGCGGGCGTGAAGGTGAACCGCACCGCGCCGGACCTGATGAAGGCAATCAGCGACGCCGCAGGCGACGCCGTCCAGGGGCGGAAGGTCCGGCGGGAGCTGCTCGTGGGCGTCACTGGGGACGGAACGGTTCAGGTCCGCACCGAATGACTCCACAGCCGACCAGGACCCGTCCGCGGCGCTTTTAGGCACCACCCGCGTCTGGGTTGGATAATGAGTGATTCCGACTCCCCCCGGACGAACGACGGCACCGATCGCGACCTCGTGGCTGCGCTCCGGGCGGCCGAGGCCGTCGAGTTCGGCGAGTTCGAGCTCTCGCACGGTGGCACGAGCGACTACTACGTCGACAAGTACCTCTTCGAGACCGATCCCGACTGCCTCGAGGCGATCGCGTCGGCGTTTGCAGAGCGGCTCGCCGACACCGAGTCGACGCTCGCTGGCGTGGCGCTTGGGGCGGTGCCGCTGGTCGCGGTGACGGCGACGGAACTCGGTCGTCCGTACGTTATCGTCCGCAAGGAGACCAAAGAGTACGGCACCGGAAACCGGGTCGAAGGACGACTCGACGACGGCGAGGAGGTGATCGTTCTCGAAGACATCGCGACCACCGGGAAATCGGCGCTTTCGGCGGTCGAGGCGCTCCGGGAAGCCGGCGCGACGGTCGACCGGGTGTTCGTCGTCGTCGACCGAGAGGAGGGGGCGAGCGAGCTGCTGGCGGATCACGGGATCGAACTGGAGTCGCTGCTCACCGCAACCGAGCTGTTGGCGGATCGGGACTGAGCGGTCGCACCGGTCAGGCGGGTTCTGCAGTCGAGGGGGTCTTCGACTCGGCGACCGCGAACGTGAGCGTCGACAGGACGCCGAGGAGCGTGCCGGCGGTCAGCGCGATCGCGAGCTCCGAGAGCGTCACGGTGGTGATGCCGGGCGCCTCGGGGAGGAAAAAGCCCGACAGCGCGAACACGACCCCGGCGATCGCGATCACGTAAAACGGCGCGTTGAGGTAGCGCCACCGGAACCGTCCCGCGAGGTACTCGTCGGTTATCTGGCCCAGACTGGAGGTGATCCCCGCTGCAGCGACCCACTGGATCGCGCCGTGGACGAACGCCGCGAGCGCGACCGTCCGGGAGGCGTCTTCGACGGTCGCCGAGACGGTCACCGCCGTTTCGTACCCCTGGACCCCCGAGACGACCAGCAGCGCGAGCGCGACCACGTAGGTGATGAGCGTCACCCGGCCGGCGTACAGCCCGGACCGGACCCGCTCTGCGACGCTGTCGATGGTGGTCTCGAGGCCCAGCCCGCGAAACAGCGAGTACAGCCCCAGAAGCGCCGAAATGAGCCCCAAAACGACGGCCCCACCGACGTCGAACTGCCCCGCGATCACCACGAACGGGTAGATCAACAGCAGGATTCCCAGCGGCACCAGGACGGTACCGCGGGTTTCGGGGTCGGCCAGCACCTGCTTTATGGTGTAGTACATCGACTCGAGGTCCTGTGCCTGCCGGACGACGACCCGCCGGACGCCGTCGATCGGCATCCGCGAGCGGATCACCGGCAGCACCGACTCGTCCTGTGCGCCGTCGGTGATGACGATCGCGTGTACTTCCTCGCCGGTCTCCAGCTCGGCGAGCACGCGGTCGACCTCCCGCCCGACCGCGCGGTTGGCGGCGACGTCTTTGCCTTCGACGCCGGTCACGGCCGCGACCTCGACTTCCTGGTCCTCGCGGTGGACGAGTTCGTCGTAGAGATGAACTCCCTGAAACAGGACGTTGACGTCGGAATCCTCCGGATCCACCGTCGCGAGCGCGACCGCGGATCGTTCGACTTCGTCGCGGCCGATCACCGGGGTCTGTAGCCCGGTCTTCCGGCCGAGGTCGTCGTCGAGGTCGACACAGAGGATCAGCAGCATTCACTGACCCCTAACACACGACGCGATAAATGTCTTGTACCTCCACCTTTTTTAACGGGTGCCTCGGGAAGGCGAGGCGCTCCATCCGGTCGCGCCTCGCTTCCCTCGACCCCCGCCAAAAAATCTGTCGCGCAGATCCGCCGGTGCTACCGCTCGTCTTTTTACAGGCTGTCGAGGCGAATGCCACGGGGCTTGACCCCGAGGCGGTTCACGGATACTATCGGATACTACTGCTCGTCATCTTTGTGGGTTCGTGGAACCGATTGCAGCCGCCACGTAGTCGCTCGGCTCGCAGGCTTTTGGTCCAGCTTTTGCCAGGGAGGTTCCAACGGAACCTCTTGCAGCCGGGCGGCGTCGCCGCCCGGCGACAGGGAGTGAGCGGAGCGAGGTGCGAACGAAGTGAGCACCTCGAATCGCGAGCGGCGAAGCCGCGAGCCAGCGAGCGACCGCAGCAAACGCTGGGTGTCTAGAACGTGGTGACCTCGGCGCCGTCCGCCACGAGCGACCTGATGCTCGGGTGGCCGTCGTGGTCGTCCAGCGTCACCACGCCGGCGTCTCGAATCCGGGGACCTACA
This sequence comes from Halalkaliarchaeum sp. AArc-CO, assembly GCF_024972735.1. GTDB lineage: Archaea > Halobacteriota > Halobacteria > Halobacteriales > Haloferacaceae > Halalkaliarchaeum. The sequence continues at coordinate 2,952,973 of NZ_CP087723.1, read as the reverse complement.
GCGATTCGAGATCGGCGAGGATCTCCTCGGCGTGATCCTCGGGGGAGACTCCCTCGTAGGCGAGTACGATCTCGCTCCCGGCGTCGACGACGTAGGTGTTCCGGAAGACGCCGTCGACGGTGTTGCCGAACACGTTCTTCTCGCCGTAGGAGTCGTACGCCGATGCGACCTCGCCGTCGGGATCTGACAGCAGGTCGAACGGGAGATCGTACTTCTCGGCGAAGTCCGCGAGGTCCTCGACCGGGTCGTCGCTGATTCCGACGACGGCCACGCCGGCGTCGGAAAAGGCACCCCACTCGTCGCGGAAGCCGCACGCCTCGGTCGTACAGCCCGGGGTGTCCGCCCGGGGATAGAAATACACGACCGTGTATTCCGCGTCGATGTCCGACAGCGTGACCGGCTCGTCGTCCTGGTTCTGGAGGGTGAAATCGGGTGCGTCCTCGCCTGTCTCGAGCATATCTTCTGAAATGGCGGGAGTCGCTTAAAAACCCGGCTCCTTGCGGACGGGTTTCACCCCGGGCCCACGTGCCAGACGCGCAACCGGGTCAACGTTTTGACGGTTCAGTCCGAACGTCAGTTGCATGAGTAGTATTAACACAGACGTACTCGTGGTCGGAGGCGGCCCCGCCGGCCTGAGCGCCGCCCTGTTCGCCCAGAAGAACGGGCTCGAGACGACCGTCTTCGACACCGACGGGACGTGGATGCACAAGGCCCACCTGTTCAACTACCTCGGGATCGGCTCCGTCGACGGGACGGCGTTCCTGGAGACCGCCCGCAAACAGGTCGACAGCTTCGGCGTCGACAGGCGCCAGGGCGAGGAAGTGACCGACGTTTCGGCGACCGACGACGGGTTCGTCGTCGAGACCGCCCAGGGCGAGTACGGCGCCGACTACCTGGTGCTCGCGACCGGCGCGAACCGGGACCTGGCCGAATCGCTCGGCTGCGCGTTCGACGGCGATGTCGTCGACGTCGACGTGACGATGGAGACCAGCGTCGCAGACGCCTATGCGACGGGCGCGATGGTCAGGACCGAGGAGTGGCAGGCCGTCATCTCCGCCGGCGACGGCGCCGCCGCCGCGCTGAACATCCTCTCGAAAGAGGAGGGCGACCACTTCCACGACTTCGACGTGCCCGCCGACGCCGGAGAGCTGTTCGGCCCGAGCAAGGAGTGATTTCTCACTTGCCTCCAGCTTCGTCGGCCGCGATCTCGACTCCGACCACGTCGAGGTCGCCGTCGATCTCCACCTGGCAGACGTCTTCGTCGGCGCGGAACGTCACCCGGACCAGCCAGGGGTCCCGGGAGTGCACCTCGACTCCCTCGCCGGCGACGTACTGGCCGATCTCCCAGATCCGGCGGTCCGAAAGCGACGCCTCCCGGCGCTCGTGGAACCCCCGAACGTCCGGGTGTCGGTAGGCGATCGAGCCGAACGACGTCACCGCCTCTCGACCACAGACGGTACAGCGGTACGCCGCCACCGCCTCGAACGGAATCTCCTCGCCCAGATCGGTCCGCACCTGGGGGTCGACGGTGCCGCCGCATTCGGGACAGATCCCGGTTCGGGCCTGTTCGACCTGGTATCTCGACCACCGCTCGAAGGCGTCGGCGAGTTCGTCGGGGTCCCGACCGCGAACCAGCGTCGGCGGAACGTGGACCCGCAGGATCGACTCGCCGCACTCGTCACAGTCGACGGTGAACCGCTCGTCGGCGTACGCGCCCCGGAGTCGGGAGTCGCCGCAGGCGTAGCATTCGCCGCCGACGTCGAACGGATCGACGGTCGGACTACGCGTGTACATCCCGGCGGTCACCGCGCGGGCGAGCCGGCGACCAGCGGCGGTCAACTCGTACCCGTCGTCCGTTTTCGAGATGAAATAGGGGACCAGTTTCTTGAGGTGGTAGTTGAACTGCGCGCTGTCGTCGACGTCCACGCGGTCGTACAGCGTGGAAAACTGGACGGGGGACTCCTCTGCGCCGTGGAGAACACTGACGGTCGAAAGCCGGGTTTCGTTCCCCAGCCACGAGAAGACGTCGGCAGGATCGGGGTGTTCGGACCCGTTTTCGTCGGGCTCGTCGTGACTCCCGGTCATGGCCGTTTGTGGTCGTCCGGGATATAAAAGGACCGTTGCTGCTACCCGGAATCTCGTCCGTCTCAGTTCGACTGTCTCACATCTTGTCGGCGTCTGCAAGTCCAGTGCCGGTTATCTTGAACGTCGTCGACTCGCCGGCCGCCTTCGATCGATGTTTCTCCAGGGTGGCCCGGCGGTTCCCGCCACGGAATCGGTCGAGGCGGAGAATCACGCCCGTCCAGTGATCCAGCGTGTGTCCGCCCAGCGGTTTCGCCCGGTCGCTGTCGGGATCGGTAAACACCTGGTTGGTGATCACGACGGCGAGGTCGTGTTTGCGCGCAAGCGACAGCAGATGGGTTACCTGCCGGGCGACCGCCCGGAGCGACTCGCCGGCGTCCTCGTCGGCTTCGAGGGTACGTTCGAGCCGATAAAAGCCGGTCGCGCTGTCGAGGACGATCAGCTCCAGGTCTGGAGCGAGATCCTCGGCGTCCCGGACGGCCTGTTGCTGTTGCTCGAAGTCGTAGGCATCGGAGATAACGAGCCGTCCCGCGATTTCCTCCAGCGAGCCATCGACGTCCGGCCGGCCGATTCGCCCCTCGAGTAGCTGGTGAAAGCGATCGACGGAGAGCCCTTCAGTGTCGACGTAACAGACCCGCCCTCCGCCGGCAGCGACCTCGACGGCCGCCGAAAGCGCGAGGTTCGTCTTTCCGGCCGCGGGCGGGCCGTACACCTGGGTGACGGTGCCGCGTTCGAGACCGCCGCCCAGCAGATCGTCGATCGACGAACAGCCGACCGGAAGGGGATCGCTCACGGAGAGACGTTTCGGCGCCACCCGATAAAAAGTGCCTCGTTCGATCGTTTCGGTTCCGGGACCCGCAGCGTGAAGGGCCAGGGGATCCGAAGGGAAGATATGACGGACCTTCCGGAGAGCGTCGTCGGCGACGCACGGACCAGTTCGTTCGCGTGGGGGCTGCTCGAAGACCTCGCTGACGTGGGGAACCGGATGGCCGGCCAGGAGGGTGAGCGCCGGGGAGCCGAACTCGTCTGTGAGGCGTTCGATTCGGCGGGACTCGCCGACGCCGAGATCGTGGAGTTCGAGATCCCGGGGTGGTGGCGCGGCGACTCCTCCTTGCGGATCTCCGGCCCCCTCGAACGCGCCCACGAGGAGAGCCACGAGGTGATCGCGTTGCCCGGCACTCCCGCAGACATGGTCTCGGGACCCCTCGTCGACGTCGGGACGGGTTCGTACGACGACTTCGCGGACGCGGCGGAGGATATCCAGGGTGCGATCGTGATGGCCTCCAGCGAGAGTCCCGACTCGTCGGATCGGTGGATCCACCGGATGGAAAAGTACGTCAACGCCGCCGACCGGGGCGCAGCCGGGTTCGTCTTCCAGAACCACATCGAGGGTGCACTCCCGCCTACCGGCGAGATCGGCTACCACGAACGACCGGGACCGATCCCCGCGGTGGGCGTCTCGGCGGAGGTCGGCGACCGGCTCGCCCGCCTCGCGGCCGACCACGACGGCGGGAACGATGCTCCCGTCGTCGAACTCGACGTCGACTGCCGGAACGAGCCGGCGACGTCCCGGAACGTCCAGGCGACGGTCGGTCCGGCGGACGCCGACCGGGAGGTGCTGGTGACGGCGCACGTCGACGGTCACGACATCAGCGACGGCGCGAACGACAACGCCGCCGGCTGTGCGGCTGTCGCCGGGATCGGTCGGCTGCTCGCCCGGGTCGCCGACGACCTCGACTGCCGGCTCAGGCTCGTGACGTTCGGCGCCGAGGAGATCGGGCTGTGGGGCGCGTACCACTGTGCGGAGTCGCTCCCGAAGGAGGCGGTCAAATGCGTCGTCAACCTCGATGGCGCTTGCAACTCCCGGAACCTCCGGGTGGGGACGAACGGCTTCGCGACGATCGGGGACGTCTTCGAGTCCGTGACCGACGACTACGACGCGCCGCTATCGACTGGCGACACGATTTCTCCCCACGGCGATCAGTGGGCGTTCGTCCAGGAGGGGATCCCCGCGGTGATGGTCTCGACCACCTCCGACCAGTCAGGTCGTGGCTGGGGGCACACCCACGCCGACACCCTGGACAAACTCGACCCACGTGATCTCACCGAGGTAGTAACGCTCGTTACGGAAGCCGTCTCCCGACTCGCAGACGACGAGGTCGAACCGACCCACACGACCTCACAGCGGATCCGCGAGAAGATGGACGACGGCTACATCCAGGAGCTCGAGGTCGGCGGTCGTCTCCCGGACGACTGGGACTGAACCCACCAGACACGACGCCACGGTCAGTCGCGCTCTCTATCCGTCACTCCCACCGGTCCCAGTCGTCCATCCGATCGATGTCGTCGGCGGATAACGCCCGTTTTTCTCCGTACTCGCCCAGTTCGGGCAGCAACTGCGGCGGCGCTTGGCCCTCTTCGATCTCGAGGAGCCTGTCCACGTGCCCGATGGCGACGTGGTAGCTGAAAAGGAACACGGCGACGTACCACGCCCCGAGGACCGAAGCCAGTACCAGGAGTTCGAACATGGCTCTTCAGCGATCGGGATAGTGCTCCTGTCGATACTTCTGTACGACCCGCTGCAGCCGTTCTGGATACCGTTCCTCGCCCCCCTTCCTCGCCAGATACTGGATGTGTTCTTTCGCGAGAACGAACCCCACGATAAAGACGAAGGGGGTACCGCAGAGCCCGATTAATAGGTATGTTATCACTTCACTACTCATGTCGGTACCTACGTGGAACTGATCGCCAAAGTGTGTTTTGCGGGTGGGGAGTGAGGGAGACTTTCGTCGCTGTTCGTCCGATTCCGTCCCCACCGGCACCGCGGCTCCCGTCCCCGACTCGAACACTGTGGTATTGGGGGTAATAAACATCATCCCTCCAACGATGTCAAACAGATCCTCCGACAAATGCGCCTTAAGAGTGCCCAAAGAGGGTTGGAAATTCGGAACAAACCTAGCGACACCTGAGGACTAATCGGAACGCTTTTGACTATATTAAACAATACTACCTGCATGGCGGAACCGAGCACTGGCACGACAGCTGACCTGGAGCACGGATCGCCGTGTGCCAGCTCCGGAGCATTCAACGGCGGTGACAGCCGATGATCGGGGAGCTGTTCCGGACGATCAAGGCGAACCTGATATCGGCCGTGGTCGTGTCGCTGTTTCTGGGTCTCGTCGCCGGTCAGGTGATCGGCCCCGGAACGAAGACGGCACTGCAGTCGGCGGTGCTCCCGGTACTGTTCGTGATGATCTACCCGATGATGATCAACATCGACCTGCAGGAGGTGCTCAACGTCCGGTAGTGTTTAGTTCGAATCTTTACCGGTAAGATACGGCCAGATGTTCGGTTCGGTGATCGCGCTCAGTCCTCGCGGAATGTAGTCTTTCAGCGTCAAGAGATCTGGCATAAGGCGGTACTTGAACCACTCCTGCAGTTGGTCCCAGCACCCTTCGACAGCGTTCAATTCGGGGAGTTTCGATGGGAAGTACCACACTTCGAGATCGTCACCGCGCACGCACGAGACCGAACTGTCTCCGACAGTTTCGGTCTCGCGCTTTCCGCTCACGTGTTCCCAGAGATCCCTCGCGTAGAAGTAGCCCGCTCGATCCAGAAACACCACTAACTCCTCGCCAAACTTGTCTTTCAATGCCTCTAACAACCGAATCCCGTGGAATCTGGTCAAGTTCTCCTCTGTCCAGCAGTAGAAGCTGTCACCGTCGTCGGTGACAGCGCCCAGCACTGTCACCGACTCCCAGGACGTTGACGTCTCTATCGTCGGATCTGAACCGATTGGGTACCAGCCACGCCGCTGGACAGTTCCGACGTGTTTGGTGAATTGATCGACGACAACGACGGTTTTCTCGCTCAGTTCGGGCCGTTTTTTTCGACTGTCTCCTGGAACTCGGCCTTCTCCTCGGGGTCAGCCTCGTGGTGTTGAGGCCGTGCTGTCCGCAAGGACAGCCCGGCCTCTCTCAACAACTCGTAGGCGTAGTTCTCGTGGTATTCGACGTCATACTCCTCTTTGACGTGATGAAGCAAGAGCTTCGCTGACCACGCTTGTTGGTCGTAGCCGAGTTCGGTTGGCGGCTGTTGCAACTGTTCGAACAGCTGTTGGCGTTCTTCTCCCTCGATCTTTGCTGGACCCCCCGGTCGAGGAGCGTCGTAGGGAGCTTGCTCGATCGGTTCTTCCTCGAACCGATCGAGCCAGTTGCGGATCGTTTTCTCAACGACGCCATGCCGCTCAGCCAACGTATCGAGTTGGTCGCCCTGCTTGCGCCCGATCGCCGCGAGAACACGTTCTCGCGGCTTTCCCTGATCAATCTCCTCTTTGAGTTCGTAGAGTTCCTCAAGCGAAACCTCGTCGAGCCGACCCATTACCCACTCTACTACGTCTATCGGTAAATATCTTCCTTAAACACTACGGCTCCACGCACGGGTCGTCCTCGCGAGCCTCCTTTTGAACTTCGGGCTCGCTCCGCTCGTCGCGGTGGCGCTCGCCCGGCTCTTCTTCGCAGGGACGCCCGAGTACGCCGTCGGGTTGTACTTCATCGCGCTGATCCCCACCTCCGGGATGACCGCCGCCTGGACCGGGCTGGCGGGCGGCGACCTGGAGGGTGCGCTGGTTGCGATGGCGGTCAACCTCCTCGCGGCGGTCGTCATCCTGCCGCTGTATCTGTCGGTTCTCCTGGAGCAGGGGGTCGGGTTCGATCCCGCCGCCCTGTACCGTCAACTCGCGGTGATCGTCGCGATCCCGATGGTGGCGGGGAACCTGACGCGGCGGTACCTCCTCCGGCGATACGGGCCGGAGGGGTTCAAGCGGCTCAAGCCCACCTTCGGCGGGATCAGCTCGTTCGGGGTGATGTTGATCGTTTTTATCGCGATGGCAATGCGATCGACGGAGATTCTTGCGGACCCGGTCGCCTCGGCGCTGGTGGTCGTCCCGCTGGTGCTGTTTTATGCGATCGTCCTGGGGGCAGGCTCCGCGGTCGGCCGGCTCCTGATGGACGGACCGGGCGAGGTCGCTCTGGTGTACGCCACGAGCATGCGAAACCTCTCGATCGCGATCGCGATCGCCGCTGCTCCCGGCTTCCCGCCGGCGTCTGCGGTGTTGCCGATCGCGCTTGCGTACGTGATCCAGCCACCGCTCGGTGCGGTGTACATGCAGTACCGCCGGGACGTCGTCGAGCAGGGATTGACGGTGCGCGAACTGGTCGCCTCCCGCGTTCGGGCGTGAGCGACCGCACTACTCGATCTCGAACTGCGCCGACTACTCGGGGCTACTCGATCTCTACGCGCCCGCTCGTCGCGTCGTTGAGTCGCTCCTCCAGCTGTGAGACCGCTTCGACGGCTACCCGAACCGAAAAGGAAACGCGTTCGTCGTAGTCGGCTTCGAACTCCACGTCGGCGGATTCGAGGATGCCACGAACCGTCCCGGAGTCGTCGTAGTCGGTCACGATCGACAGCGTCCTGTGGGGACGCTCTTCGACGACGCCGGCTTCCGCGACGGCGTCCTTCACGCCGCGGGCGTACGCCCGGGCGAGTCCGCCGACGCCGAGGTTCGTCCCGCCGTAGTATCGTGTTACGACAGCGACGACGTTTTGGATCTCCTGCTGCTGGAGCACGTTCAACGCCGGTTTGCCGGCCGATCCCGTCGGCTCGCCGTCGTCGCTTGCGTACTCCCGCAACATCACCTCTCCGGGGCGGTCGGCCGACGCCTCCCCCGCCGGCACCCGGTAGGCTGGCACGTTGTGGGTCGCGTCGGCGTGCCGACTCTCGACCTGCTCGATGAACGCCTCCGCCTCCGCGACGGTGTCCACCGGCGCCACGTAGCCGACGAACTCCGAGCCCTCGATCTCGAAGGCCGCGCTCGCTTCCCCGGCGACCGTCCGATAGGTGTCCGTCACGGGCGGTGATTGCCGGGATGTATATAAAAGACTGCGGCTCGCGAGGCGTCGGTTCAGTTTCCGTGATCGTGGTTGTGGCCGTGATCGTGGTCGTGGCCGTGATCGTGGTCGTGGTCGTCCCCGCCGTGAGCGTGTGCGTGCTGGTGTGCAATCGCCTCCTCGAGCGCCTTCTCGCCGCCGACCTCCTCCTCGTAGCCCGAAAGCGAGACCTTGTACTTGCAGGTGTCACACGACATCGTGACCTCTTCCTCCCGGGCGTCCCGCCACCGACGAACGAGAACGTCGATCAGCCGGGAATCGGTACCGATCACGTCGGTCGTCCCGGCGACGAGATCTCGACCTTCGGCAAAGTCGGCGGTCCAGTCGGCGATCCGCCGGGTCAACACGCCGTCCCCGAGCATGTAGGGCACGACGACGACGGCGTCGGGCTCGTGTAAGGCGATCGCCGAAAGCGTCTCGTCGAGCAGCGGCTCGGTGATGCCGATGAACGTCGTCTCCACGCGAGCGAACGCCCGCCCCTCGAAGAGCAACCGACCGAGTTTGTACGCGTCGGCGTTGGCGTCGGGATCGCTCGACCCCCGGGCACAGAAGGCGACGGCGACGTCGTCCACCTTTCGATCGATGCCGAGCTCGGCTTCGGCGTCGGCGATCCGATCGTCGACGAGTTCGACCATCGTCGGCGACACGCCGATCGGTGCGCCGCCGTTGATTTCGACGCCGTCGTGGTGCCCTCGAGCCTGCTGAATCGCCAGCGGAATGTCGTTTTTGACGTGTCCCGCGGCGAACAGGGCGAGGGGGACGACCGTGAGTTCGTCGACCCGGGCGGCTCTCTCGTCGAGCGCTTCCGGCAACAGCGGCTCCGTGAGCTCGATGAACCCCGTTTCGACCGGGGGATCGATCCGGTTGTCGAGCAGCGACGCGACCGCCTCGACCTGTTCGTTCGACTGCTCGCGGGTGGAGCCGTGGCCGACCAGAAGCGTCGCTTCGTCGGTCACGTTTCGTCACCTCCGTCCGACTCGACGTCCGCCCGGACGACCAGCACCGAGAGATCCGAAAACGGCGTCGACTCGGCGTCGTCCCCGCCGGCGTGTTCGGCCAGTTCGTCGAGCGTCGTTCGGGTGTGTGCCTCCTCGTCGTGGGTCAGGTGCTCGAACACCAGCCCCTCGAGGTCCTCGGAGGCGCCCCTGTCGAGCAGGAACGCCGCCACGTCGCCGGGCATCCAGTCGAACGGCCGGGGCAACACCAGCAGGTGGCGGTCGCCGGCGTTCCGGGCGAGCGTCTCGAGCTCCGCGTCGATGGCGCCGCTCTTGTGGAGCGTGACGAACCGGGAGTCCTCCATCGGCGTCCGCGCCCGGCTCGCGGCCAACTGGATGGCCGAAATGCCGGGGATCACCCGAACCGTCGCGTCGGGTACCTCCCCCGTGACGGCCTTCTGGACCTTCCCGAGGAACTGGTATCCCGAGTGGTTCGGGTCGCCCATCAACACCGCAGTCCCCGTCTCGCCGTCGGCGACCCGGTCGGCGAACGCCGAGAGCGCCTCCGCCTCGTCGGCGTAGCCGCAGGTGAGCAGGTCGGCGTCGGTCTCGTCGGCGACGAAGTCGACTACAGCCTGGAAGCCGACCACAACGTCGGCCTCCTGGATCGCCCGAGCGCCCCGACGGGTGAGATACTCCGGGTTCCCCGGACCGATCCCCACCGCGTGTACGGTGCCGGAAGCGTTCGTCTCGTCGTCGCCATCGAGCTCCGGTTCCGGTTCCGGTTCGGGCGCAGCGGCAGCGGCGGTCGCCGGATCCGGCCCCGAATCGAGGTCGTACTCGTCGCTCACTTGTCGTCCCCCCGGTCGTCCTCCCGCGCCTCGAGATCGATCTCTCCGTCCCGTGCATCGGTGGCGACGTGGATCAGTTCGTTCGTGAGCGCAGCGGCGAGCCCGCTCCCGCCGCGCCGGCCGACGTTCGTGATCGTCGGGACGCCGTACTCCCTGCCGACCTGCCGGAGCCGCTCTCGGCTCTCGGGGGCCTTCACGAAGCCCACCGGCGTCGCGACGACGACCGCCGGCCGGGTGCCGGATTCGATACAGTCAGCGAGCGTCAACGCGGCGGTCGGGGCGTTGCCGATCGTGACGATCGCCCCGTCGTAGACGCGTTCTCGGTCTAGCTCCAGCGTCGCGGCGGCCGACCGCGTCATCCCGGTTTCCTCGGCCAGGTCGTCCCCGTGGCCGATCGTCGTCCGGATCGGACAGTCGTGGCCGCGCTCGGTGATCCCGGCGGCGGCCATCGAGATGTCCGTCACGATCGGTGATCCCTCGAGGACGGCCCGCGCGCCCGCTACTGCGGGATCGTTTCCGAACCGCAGCAGATGCTGGAACTCGATGTCGCCCGAGGAGTGGACCGCCTTCTGACGGAACCGGTCCGCGAGCGTCACGTCGGGGACGAACTGACGGACGATGTCGATGCTCGTCTCTGCGATGTCCATTGCTTCCTGCGTCGTTGCACCCAGGTCCGCGTATTCGTCGTCGGTGTCTCTTGTCGTCATAGCATTAGTGTCTCGACAGCTCCGCGTCGGTTGCCCTCGCCTCCAGGTCGCCCTCGACCGAAAGATTGAGATCGCGCAGCCTGTCTTCCGTCTCCGGATCGGCATCCCACAGCTCCCGATCGATCGCCTCGAGCAGCGTCGCCGTGATCGACGACAGCGCCCAGGGGTTGACCTCGCGCATCCACTCCCGTCGGTCCTCGTCGAACGCGTACTCCTCGGCGACGTTCTCCCAGAGCGTATCGCTCACGACGTCCGCAGTCGCGTCCCACCCGAGGGTCACCTCGACCGTCGTCGCGAGGTCGCCGGCGCCCTTGTAGCCGTGCTCCTCCATGCTCTCGAGCCAGTCCGGATTCAACACCCGGGTCCGCATCGACTTGCGGACCTTCTGTTCGTTGGTGTAAACCCGCACGTCACCCGGGTCGCTGGAGTCGCCCACGTAGGAGGCGGGGTCGCTCCCCGACACCTCGCCGACGGCGGCGACGAGTCCGCCGTGGAAGGCGTACCAGTCCGAGGAGTCGAACTCGTCTTGCTCGTCGGTGTCCTCGAGTTTCACGGTCGCGTCGATCCCCCCGAGACGACGCTCGAAGGTGTCGTGGGCTTCCGTCACCTCGCCGTCCTCGTCGAGCGCGTAGCCGCCCCACTGGAGGAACGCCCGCGCGAGGTCCGACCGGTCGTCCCAGTCGGCCTCGTCGAGCACCTTGTTCGTTCCCGCGCCGTAGCCGCCGGGCGCGGTCGTGAACACCCGCCGGACGGCCGCCTCCCTGGCCGTCCCGGCGTCGTGTCCCTCCTGCTTGTAGGTCGCGGTGTCCTCCTCGACGTGCTTTTTGACGTAGTTGCGATCGTGGGGCTCCTCGAGGTCGGCGACGGTGTCGATCGCCTCGTGGATCACGCTTGCCGCCGCCGGGAACGCGTCCCGGAACAGCCCGGAGACGCGCGTCGTCACGTCGACGCGGGGACGATCCAGCTCCGATAGCGGGATCGGTTCGACGCCCTCGATTCGCCCCGCGTCGGTCCAGACCGGCTCGACGCCCATCGCGGCGAGCACTTGTGCGATCGTCTCCCCTCTGGTCCGGACCGTGGGCGTCCCCCACGCCACGACGCCGATCTCCTCGGGGTATTCGCCGTGTTCATCGCGGTGCCGTTCGAGGACGCCCTCGGCAACCTCCCGGCCGACCTCCCAGGCGGGCCGGGCTGGCACCTTCCGGGGATCCAGCGTGTAGAAGTTCCGTCCGGTGGGCAGCAGGTCGACGCCCCCGCGGGTCGGCGCGCCGCTGCCCCCCGGCGGAACGTAGCCCCCGTCGAGTGCGTCGGCGATTCGGGGAATCTCGGCGCTCGCGCCCCGGACCCGCGGGACGGCTTCCTCGCAGACGTATTCGAGAACCGTCCGGAGGTCGTCGTGTTCGGATGGATCAGGACAGTCGAGGCCGAGGTCGCACGGCGACGGATCGAGGTTCCGCCCAACCCGTCCGATGTCGAACTCCGTGGTCGCGGTGTCGAACTCCGTGGTCGCGGTGTCGAACTCGGTTCGAGCGAGCTCCTCGACCAGCTCGGTCGCGACCTCGCCGACGAAATCGATCGCCTCCGAGCAGTACATCTCGAGCCTCTCGTCGTAGGCGCCGGGCGAGTCCCGCAGCCGGTCGTAGTCGAGCCCGAGGGCGTCGGCCACGCTCCGGTGGAGGCTCGGCGCGCCGGGGTTCTCCATCCGGGTAAGCGCGACCAGGTACTCCACGAACCGCTCGCCTGCGGGTGGTTCCCCAAGCGTGTGCAGCCCCATTCGTATCTGGGTGGTCTTTACGTCGGTGAGGTACTCGTGGATCGACTCGACGAGGTCGTCGATCGGAACCTCCTCGACCGTGTCCGGACCCGCACCGTGGCCGATCCCGAGCTCCGTCCCGAGATCCAGTTCGGTCACACGCTCGCGGACGAGGTCGGCGAGGGGACCCTCGCGTTCGGTGCCGGCCTCCCGGTACTCGCGGGCCAGCTCCTCGAGCTCTGTGAGGTCGTCGTAGGTGCCGGCCTCGCGCATCGGCGGCGTGAGGTGGTCGACGATCGCGGCGTAGGAGCGCCGCTTCGCCTGCGTCCCCTCGCCGGGGTTGTTGATCACGTACGGGTAGACGTTCGGCAGGTCGTCGATCAGGGCGTCGGGGGCGCTCGCGCCGTCGAGCCCGACCGTCTTCCCGGGGAGCCACTCAAGGCTGCCGTGGGTTCCCAGATGAACGACCGCGTCGGCCCCGTACGACTCCCGGAGCCACCGGTAGAAGGCGACGTACTCGTGGGGGGGCTGCAGGTCGGCGTCGTGGTACACTTTCGAGGGGTCCATCCCGAACCCGCGGGGGGGCTGGACCGTCACGAGGACGTTGCCGTACTCGCAGCCGGGGATGGCGATGGGCCGGTCCGGCGGTTCGCCCCACTCCTCGCGGACGCGCTCCTGCAGGCGCCCGTCGAGCCCGTCGAACCAGGTTCGGTACCGGTCGGGCGAGACGACGTCGACGCTCGCCTCCCTGACGTCGTCGGGGTCGATCCACCGGCCGTCGAGGGTGAGCTGGGCCGTCAGGCGGTCGATCACTGCCGCGCCGTCCTCAGGTACCCCCGTACGGCCCTCCGACACGGCCGCGCCGTCTTCCGGCACCGCCGCGCCGTCTTCCGGCACCGTTCCGACGTCGTATCCGCGACGGTCGAACTCCCGGAGCAGGTTGACGACGCTTTCGGGCGTGTCGAGCCCGAACGCGGTCCCGATCCCGTCGTCGCTGGGTGGGTAGTTGTGCAGGACGACTGCGATCTTCTTGTCGCGATTCGGAAGGTGCCGGAGCCGGGCCCAGTTGAGTGCCAGGCGGGCGAGATGGTCGATCCGGTTCTCGATCGGGAGGTGACGTCGTGGTTGGGTACCGATCCCCGCCTCGACGTCGACCGGTTCGTTCCCGCTTATCGGATGGGTGACGATGGGGCCGTCGAACTCCGGCAGCGCCACCGACAGCGCGAGTTCGAACCCCAACACGCCGGTGTCGGCGTCCGCGTACGCCTCGCGGGAGCGTTTCGTCGTCATCGCCTGCAGGACGGGAACACCGAGCTCTCGCAGGAACAGCTCCTCGAGTTCGGACGCCGCCCTCGACCCGTCTTCGCCGCCGGGTTCGATCGCGTCCCGTCCGCGTTCGTTCATCGCCAGCGAGAACACGAACGTGCTTATCACGGCGTCGACCCCGGAAAACCAGTTGCGCGCGACCCACTCGGCGTCCTTGCGGTCCTCCTCGCCGGCGACCGGGACGCAAAACGCCGGCAGGACGTTCGTCCCCAGCGCCTCCAGCCGGCGGACGAGCGCATCCACGAACCCCGTGTTGGCGTGGATCCAGTGGGACTCGTAAAACCAGATCCCGACCGTCGGCGCTCCGGAATCGTGCAACTCGCACAGCTCCTCGTAGGTGACTCCCGGATAGTCGGGGTGGTAGACGCCTTCCGTCGGGAGCTCGACGGGATCGTCGTAGCCGCCCTCGTAGTCACCGTACTCGCTCGCGAGGTACCGACAGCAGTTCTCGACGTTCACGACGCCTCCCCGTTCGAGGTAGGCGGCCACGCGCTCGCGGTCGGCGTCGGCGACCGTCGCGTCACCGACGGACTCAGTGTCGGTACCGCCGCCGGTCGACACCACGACCAGCGGCACCCCGGCCCGGGTCAGCCGTTCGACCGCGCGGTCGTAGCCGGGCATGCTCTCGGGACCGCCGTGGAGCCAGAACACCGCCGCGTCGACAGACTCCAGCTCCGCGAGAAACGCCGAGATGTCGGTCTCCTCGCGCAAATCGCCCTTCGATCGGACCGAAAGCCGGATCGACGCTGTGTCCTCGCGGATCTCCCCGTGCCCGCCGGCCGCGAGCCTGTCGGCCGCCTCGCCGACCGCGCCCAGTTCGTTTTCGGTCGCCGTGTACAGCCCGATCGTCGTCACGATTTAGTAAAGCATTATTTAGGTACTACAAATAAGATTTCATATCGACATGGCTCACCACCGGACGCCGTTCCCCGCGATCGTCGGGCAAGAGGAGTTGAAGCGAGCGCTTCTGGCCGTCGCGGCCAACGACGCGCTGGACGGACTGTTGATCCGCGGCGAGAAAGGGACCGCGAAGTCGACAGCCGTCAGGGGGCTCGTGGACCTGCTTCCCGAGCAACGCGCGGTCGCGGACTGCCCGTACGGCTGTCCGCCCGACGACTCCGCGCGCCAGTGTGGGTCCTGCCGGACGCGCGAGGATCCGCCGGTGGAGACGAGGGCGATCCCGCTCGTCACGCTGCCGCTCGGAGCGACCCGCGAGCGCGTCGTCGGGACCCTGTCGGTGGCGGACGCGCTCGAGGGCGAGGCGGAGTTCGATCCAGGCCTGCTGGCGCGGGCCAACCGCGGCATCCTGTACGTCGACGAGGTGAACCTGCTCGAGGATCACCTGGTCGACGTGCTCTTGGACGCCGCAGAAAGCGGCGTCAACCGGGTCGAGCGGGACGGCGTGAGCCTCACGCATCCGGCGGAGTTCACCCTGATCGGGACGATGAATCCCGAGGAGGGGAGCCTCCGGCCACAGCTCCGAGACCGGTTCGCGCTCCAGGCGACGGTGACGGGCTGTCGCGACGTCGACGCCCGGGTCGAGATCATCGATCGGGCGCTCTCGCGGGACGCCGCGCCCGAAGGGTTCGAGGGTGACTACCGCGAGGGGACCCACGCCGAGCGGGAGCGTCTGCTCGGCGCGCGCGATCGACTCGACGACGTGTCCGTACCCGAGGGATTCAAACGCGAGATCGCCGAACTCTGTCGGGACGCCGGCGTCGACGGCCACCGGGGGGACATCGCGATCGCCCACACAGCCCGGACGCTCGCCGCGCTCGACGACCGGGGGAAGGTGATCGAACCCGACCTGCGGGAGGCGGCTCGGCTCGCGCTCTCCCACCGACTACAGAGTCGACCGTTCGAGGACGATCCCGACGTCGACGACGTACTCGAGGATCACTTCGACGGGGACGACGAGGGCGGCGACGGATCGGAGAGTGGTGAGGGATCGGAGAGCGGTGAGGGATCGGAGAGCGGCGACGGATCGGAGAGCGGTGACGGTGGAAGTGAGGGGGAACGCACGGGGCCGGATGAAAGCGACGACTGCGATGGGGCGGCCGACGGCGACGGCGGCGACAACGGCGGCGACCCGGCGGGTGGAGAGGGATCGTCCCCCGACGTCGGTGAAGGGTTCACGGAGGAAGCACCAACTGGCGACGAGGCTACCGAAGGCAGTGTCGACGAAGACGGTCACGACGATCCGGACGGCGACGACGACGGCGAGTCGGACGAAACCGAGGAGGCGACGCCGATCGTCCCCGGCGAGGCCCGGGCGGAGATCGGAGGGGCCGACCGACCGGACGGTGTCGAGCCGACCGCCGAAACCGCCCGGGTCCGGGACGGTACCCGTGCCCGGGTGTCGGAGTCGACGGATGCCCGAGGGGCGCGGGTGCGAACCGAACCCGCGGGCGAAGACGACGCCGTCGACGCCGCCGCCTCGATCCGGGCCGCCGCCGCCGAGGGGCGGACCACCCCGACGGAGCGGGACTTAAAAACCTCCGTGAAGAGCGGCACCGCGGGGACGCTCGTGGTGTTCGTCGTCGACGCGAGCGCCTCGATGCGCGCCGCGATGCGCGACGCCAAAGGGGTGGTGCTGTCGATGCTACAGGACGCCTACGAGCACCGCGATCGGGTGGCGTTCGTGGCCGTCGCGGGAGAGGAGAGCGAGGTCCTCCTGCCGCCGACCGACAGTGTCACCCTCGCCGCCAGGCACCTCAAGGAACTGCCGACCGGCGACCGAACCCCCCTGCCGTCGGGGCTCGATGCCGCCCGGCGGCTGGTCGCCAGATCGGACGCCGACGCCGGCCTGGTCGTGGTGGTCACCGACGGCCGGGCGAACGTCGCCGACGGCAGCCCGACCGCCCGGACTCGGGAGGCCGCGCGGGGGCTCGCCGAGGCCGATGTCGACACGCTGGTCGTCGACGCAAGCGAGGAATCCGGAAACGGACGGGGGACCGGGCGGGGAACCGGGCTGGTCGACGTGATCGAGACCGAAACCGGCGGTCGGCGGATTCCCCTCGCGGAGCTGTCGGCCGAGCGCGTCACTGACGCCGCGGAATCGGTCCACCGGGATCGGTAGTCGTCTTGCCGTAGTGTATCGCCTCTGGGTCAGCCGGTAAATGACGTTTCGACTCCCGTTCTTTTAACGTGTGTTAAGTATACAATACTATCTCGGGGGACGAATAATCCGTTTTGAGAAAAAACCGCCTTATATCTGGGGTTTAAGTAGAATGAAAAACCGATTTGACAGGCCTTAAAATAGAAAGACTATTGCTTATTAAACGCACTATTAACGACACATTACAGATCGAAAGCCCATCGATCGTTCGTTATCGGACGTGATAGATGGGCCCTGAGATTTATTGGGTCGGTGGAGCGACGGGTAGATATGCAACTCGTGGAAGGCCTGTATCTGGCCACCACGGCGGCGCTCGTCGCGGCGGGCCTGGCCATGGTCTGGCTCGCTATCCGGGCGTACGCCCAGACACACCGACAGTCGATGGTCCACCTCTCGATCGGGTTCACGCTGGTCGTGGGCGCGGCGATTGCGACTACGATAAGCGCCTTTGTCACCGATTTCGAAAGCGTTCGGTCGTTACTGCTGGTCAACAGCGGGTTGACCGCCTCCGGATTCACCTTCGTCGTGTACAGCCTGATCGTCCACGAGTGACGAGTGCCGCCGTCTCGAGCCGCCTCCGTGTCGCCGTCTCTCCACCCCGATAAACCACCGATTAAACGGGCCAGAAATTGGGATTTCTCCGGTTTCGGACCCTCTCGCGAGAAAAACCGCGATGAGTTCGCTTCGAGAGGGTCTCCAATTTTCACTGCTGAAAACCAGAAGCAAAAAATCGGCCCACAAACGGATGGTTGTTGGGGTAAAATCACACCGAAATCGCAAGACAGCGTACTCTTATCAGGAGAGATATTTTGGACGGGGCTTTTAACACTCCCTTGATGCTCGTTTCGAGTAAGTCCGCGGGGGAGAAAGCCGCGGGCCGAACGAAAACCATGTTCGAATTCATGCAAGAGGAAGAGCGCGGTCAGGTGGGGATCGGCACGCTCATCGTGTTCATCGCGATGGTGCTGGTCGCCGCGATCGCCGCCGGCGTGTTGATCAACACCGCCGGGTTCCTCCAGACGCAAGCAGAGGCAACGGGGCAGGAAAGTACACAACAGGTCAGTGACCGGTTGCAGGTAGTGAGTCAGTCAGGTAATGTCGAAGGGGGCGACAGCATAGACGAACTCACATTCGTGGTCGCACAGGCGCCCGGATCCGACGACATTGACCTCAACGAGACTACTGTCGAACTTACTGGAGAGCAGGGACAGTACGTCTTTGAATTGGATGAGGGGGACCACATTGATAATATCCGTGGGGTGGACAATTTCGTTCTCACCGATAGCAGCGATCGGGCCGAGATCACGTTAGGTATGACTGATGATTACGGTGGGGCCCTTGACGAAGGTGAAGATCTCACCGTGACGTTCACCACTGATGCTGGTGCAACAACCACGGTCGAGATCCGAGTGCCGACGACCCTTACAGAAAATGACAGCTCAGTGAGGCTATAACAATGTTCGAAAATATCCTCGAAAAGGAGGAACGTGGTCAGGTGGGGATCGGCACGCTCATCGTGTTCATCGCGATGGTGCTGGTCGCTGCGATCGCCGCCGGCGTGTTGATCAACACCGCCGGGTTCCTCCAGACGCAAGCAGAGGCAACGGGGCAGGAAAGTACTCAACAGGTCAGCGATCGCATCGAGGTCGTGAGTTCCGTTGGTATTGTTGACAGTAGTGGCGAGGGGTTGGAATCAATTAACGTGAGTGTCACTAATGCGGCCGGCGCTGACCAGATCGACCTGAACGAAACAACCATTCAGGTGGTCGGTCCCGAGGGCCAGGAGAACCTCGTGGCCAACGCATCTACAGATATTAACAGCATAGACGACCTCGAAGAAGGAGAGTTCGGAGTCCAAGACTCTGATGGTGAGTGGGTTGAAGGTGGATCCGAAGCTGTTATCGACAACGATAGGTTCACGATAATCATCAGTCCCGATGCGAGCACTTCACTAACTGGCTTCGGCCAAGGTGACGAGGCCCAACTCGACATCGTCGCCCCGTCCTCGGCAACGACCTCGGAGACGCTGAACGCACCGGACCTGTTCGGTGAGGAGGGCGAGGCAGTAATCCTCTAACGGCACCGGACACGATTTTTACGGCCGACCAGACCGACTCGCCCAAACACCTATTCGTTTTCACCGCGAACCGCCGCCTGATGAGTGACGACGACGAGTCCCCCCTCGATCCGGAGGACATCGCCCGGATCCCGCCCGACGCCGACGAGAAGGAGGGACCCGCCTTCGACCCGGACGACCTCGACTTCAGCGAGGACAAACGCGTCGAGGAGCTCGACGAGGGGCGCTACGTCGTCTCCGCCAGCGACGATCCGCCGAACGTGCCGCCGGAAGGACTCGACGACCTCGACGACGACGGGAATGACGCGGACGACGGGACAGGCGACGCAAGAGACACCACCCGGAACCGCTCCCGCCCCGATCCCCGGCGCCAGGAGGTCACCGCCGGCGACGTGAGCCGGTGGCTGGCCGCCTCGTTTCAAAACGACGGCTTCGGCTACGGCTTCGACGCGACGCTGTCGACCGAAGACGACGTCGTCCGCCACCGGATGGTCTCGAACGACGTCACCGCCACCTTCGACACCCTGGTGACGTGGTTCGTCCGCAACGTCGGCGAGGACGCCCCGCCGCCGGAGGCGCTCGGCATCCTGCTTGCGGCCGCCGAAACGCCCGTCCAGTACCCTCCGGGAACACTGCTGCGGTACGTCGAACGCCACGATCTCTCGCCGGACGACTCCATCGCCGACCTGCTCGCCGTGGCGGAGGCCCACGGCGGGCTCCGGATCGAGGGGGATGGTAGGGGTAATAAAGGCGGTGAAGGGAACGGACGCGACGACCGATAGCGACAGGCGGAACCGGACTGTTAGGGTGCGGCGGCGCCGGCGTTGGGATCGTTCCGACTGGCGAACGGAATGTCGATTTCGAGGGCATCGTAGACCAGGATCGGTTTCTTCGCCTTCCCGGGTCCGCCTCCCTCGAATTCGATGACCCCGAGATCTTCGAGTTCGGAGAGGTTTCGATGGACCTGCTTGTAGTCCCGATCCACCAGTTCGGCAGCGTGGCGGATACTCTCCGGTTCGTGTGCGGATATCGCCTCCAGCAGCTCCAGGTTCTTGGGACTCAAGAGGCGACTGAGTTCCGCATACGTGTCGAAGTTCAGCACTGGCTGTGTGTCCTCGAGTTCGTTTCCTTCCTGGACAGCCTCGATACGACGCTGCGTTCGCTGATCGAGACGGTCTCGTTCGCCGACGGTGATTTTGAGCGTGGCCATGGTGTGTTCCTCCTGGAGACGTCCTACTCCTGCCAGTCCCACGTTACAGGGGACAACTCTTCACATTCTCTTTTGAATCGATGATACAGTGATAGCATCCCCGGAAATTCGATGGTTTCGACGCTCTCCCTGGTGTGACGCTCGTGACCCTTCACCCGTTCGTGAGCGTTATCGTATCGAAGAACGGTGTCCCCACCGATTTTCCCGAGATGGAGACTGTAGTTCCATCCGCTCGGATACGTCTCGTCTTCAGTTTTCCGGATGGTGACGTCGACGACGTAACCGGCTTCGACAGCTTGCCAGTCTGCGATGGTGGTGTAAGACGCCATCCAACAACCTATGTTGTCTTCTCCATACCCATAAACGTATGGACGTTTCCACATACCCTCGCGCGAAGCTCTCCCTGCACACCCACGGTTTCGTGACGATTAATTCTATAGTCAGCGATTCTCAGCGATGAGAACCGCGGGCGAGCGATTAAGTGTGGGACGGACGCCACTCCGGGTATGGCTACGCGCGTGCTCATCGCCGACGACTCGGAGTTCATGCGCAACCTGCTCCGGGAGATTCTCGAGGGGGAGTTCGAGATCGTCGGCGAGGCGGAAAACGGGGTCGAAGCCGTCGACTTGTACGGCGAACACGACCCGGACCTGGTGATGATGGACATCGTGATGCCGATCCGCGACGGGATCGAAGCGACGAGCGAGATCACCGACACGGATCCGAACGCGACGGTGATCATGTGCACAAGCGTCGGACAGGAGGAGAAGATGAAAGCCGCGATCAAGGCCGGGGCCGAGGGGTACATCACGAAGCCGTTTCAAAAGCCCAACGTCCTCGAAGCCATCAATGCGGCGGTCTGATCGATGCGCATCGACGTCCGGGCGCTGGGCGCCTACAGCCGGCTCGCGGATCGGGGCGCAGACAGGGCCGCAAGCGCGCTCGCCGAGTTGACGGGCACCGACCTCCGGGTGGAGGTCACCGGCGCGAGTCTCGCGACCGGCGCCGACCTCGCCGACTCCTTTAAAAACCGCCAGTCGGTCGGCGTGAGCGTCGGCCTCCGGGGCGGGATCGAGGGCGAGGCCGTCCTCGCGTTCGACGCCGACGCCGCCGAGGAGGTGACCGCGCTGTTGCCCGGCGGGGAGTCGATGGGCAAAAGCGTGATCTCCGAACTCGGCAACATCGCACTCGGCGGCTTCCTCGACGGCTGGGCGAACTACCTCGAGACCGGCATCGACATGACCCCACCCCGGTACATCGAGGCGGAAGGTGCCGCCGTGCTCCCCCACGGCGCACAGGCCGACGACGGGGTGTTCCTCTTCGAGAGCCGGCTGGAGGCGCTGTCGGACGACCTGGGCTTTGCGATCTACATGCTTCCGGAGTCGGATCCGTTCCGGAAACTGTTGAACAGCTCTCCCACCCCTGTCGGGCCGGCTGCCGAAGCGTCCGCCGACGCTGACGCCACAGCTCACGCCGACGGGCAACAGACGACGTCGATCCCCTACGAGTCGCTGTCGACGTTCGCGTCGCTTGCAAAACGCGGCTCCGAGAACGCCGCCGGCAACGTCGCCGCCATGACGGGACTGGACACCAGCGTCGAGGTGAGCCGGCTCCGGTTCGTCGCGCTTTCGGATCTCCCGACCGAGATCGGCGACGCCCGCCGGGCCGGCACCGTCTTCGAGCTGGAGGGCGACATCGGGGGGTATCTCGCGATTCTCTTCGAGGAACGGGACGCCGCCCGGATCGCCGGGGCGATGTTGCCGATGGAGCCCGGCGAGCCGCTGGGCGAGATGGCGCAAAACGCCCTCTCGGAGCTGGGGAACGTGATGACCAGCGGCTTCATCGACAGCTGGGCAAACGTGCTCGAAACCACGATCGAACACACCCCGCCGAACTACGTCAACGACATGGGTTCGGCGGTGATGAGTCCCCTTGTCACCCGACTCGGACGGCGACAGGAGTACGGCTTCGTGATCGACGCGACCATCGAAACCGCGGGCGTGGCGGCGACCTGTGACATCTACGCGCTCCCGAACGAACGGGAGCTCGCCGCCGCGCTGTCCGCCCTCGAAGGACGGTGAGGCGCCGACCGTGACCAGACGACCGACCCCGCCCGGCGAACCGCGAGTTCACGGCGGCCCGGAACGTATCGCGGTCGGGATCGCCGAACACGCCGTCGCGACCAACGGGGAGACGCTGACCACGAGCGGGCTCGGCTCCTGTGTCGCCGTCGCCCTGTACGATCCGGAAACCGACGCCAGAGGACTGCTCCACGCGATGCTGCCCGACCGGGACGCACAGGCGCCGCCGACCGCCTCCGCCGCCAAGTACGTCGATTCGGGGATCGAGAGCCTGCTCGACCGGATCCGGAAGGCCGGCGGCGACCCGACCGGGCTCGAGGCTCGGCTCGTCGGCGGCAGCGAGATGATCGACCTGGGCGACGATCCGGTGGGTCCGCGGAACGTCGAGGCGGCGAAGGCGGAACTCGAGGCGCGGTCGATCCCGATCGTCGGCTCCGACGTCGGCGGCGACGTCGGGCGGACGATCCGGTTCGAACCCGACGGATCGCTCCGTGTCCGTGCCGCCGACGGATTCGAACGAACACTTTAAGTGGGAAACTGGCAGTCAGTACTGTCGCCGACAACGAATATCACTGTTGATAGCTGCGGGGGTGCATATAAGTGAGCGTGCGCGGTCTGCTCAGGTAATGGGTATCGAAACGCCGGTCGTGGCCGCGCCGACCGTCGCGTGGCTGGCGGCCACGCTCGGACTCGTCGGGGCCAGTATCCTCGACCGTCTCCTCGACGGAGAGGACGGCGACGACGGGGACGGCGACCCACTCGGCGACGACGGAGGGTTCGGCGACGACGGCCTCGGTGGCGACGACCTCGGCGGGGACGGCCTCGGCGGCGACGAGTTCGGCGACGGCCTCGGCGGCGAGTTCGACGACTTCGACGACGGACTCGGCGGCGAGTTCGACGAGGAGGGGGCCGACACCGACGAACTGGAAAACCGGCTGGACGAACTGGAAAACGAGGTCGCGACGCTCTCCTCGACCGTCTCGACGGTCCGCTCGGAGAACGAGGAGATCTCCGAAACCGTCGAGAACATCGAGGAGGACGTCCGGAACCTGCTGGACATCTACGAGATGGTGACCCGGGGGATCAACCCGTTCGTCGACGACGAGGGGTTCGACGGCGCCGGCGGCGGGGGCGGCGACTTCGGGCTGTTCGACGACGCCGGCGCCGAAGAGGAAGCGGAAGAACTCGACGAGTCAGTCGCCGGCGCGGAGGCGGACGAGTTCTTCGACGAATCCGTCGTCGAACCCGACGACGAACTCGACGACGAACTCGACGACGCGCTCGGTGACGATCTCGACGAGGAATCGGACACGACCGACAGCGACACCACGGAGACCGACATGAACGACGAAGGCAAGAGTTTCAGCGAGCTAAAGGAGGAGTACGACGCCGGAGAGGCCGACTGGGCCGACGACGTCGGCGCGGAAGACGATCCCGCCGACGGAGCCGACGCGGACGACGAAGTGTCGGTCGAGCCGATCCCGAACGAGATGGAAGAGGAATCGGAGCCGGCGTTCGAAACGGAACCTGAACCCGACCCACAGCCCGGGTTCGAGTCCGAACCGGAGCCGGAGCCCGAACCGGAGCCCGATCCACAGGCCGGGCCCGAACCGGAATCGAAACAGGATCCGCGTTCGTCCCCGGCGGGACAGGGGTTCGACCCGGAGAACGGGCGGGATCCGGCGGCAGCCGGCAAGCGAAACCGACGACGGGGCGAGGACGGATTCGAGTACGTCAGCACCGGCGGGATGGCGAACCAGGAGAAGCCGTACCTCACCTCGTTGCCGGGCGATTACGTCGGCGATCTCGTCGTGATGGAGTGGCTGGAGTTTCTAGTCTCCAACGCCGACGTCACCGACGCGGTGCGGGCAGTCAATTACTACGAGCGCATCGAGTGGATCACCCCGGAGGTCGCCGAGGGACTTCGCGAGTTCCTTTCGGGGTTCGGTCGGGTCGATTTGAACCTGGTCGATCAGCCCGGAACCGACGTGCTCACTCGCGAACACCACACACAGAGCCTCCGATACATCATGCAGTTGAACGGGGCGACGGCCCACTCGGTGCTGCTCGATCGGTGGGACGAACTCGGGAGCGGAGCCGCCTTCGGTGGGCCGGGGGCGGGCGGCGGGAGTTCCGCCTCCGGCGGCGCTCGGTCCGGCAACGGTGCGGGCCAGTCCGAGCCGCACGCCGGGGGGTGGGGCGATGGGCATTAGCGTCTCGGCGTCCACCGCGATCATCTTTGCGGGCCTCCTGGTCGTCGTCGGGGCGCTGTACCCGGTTGCGGCCAACGGGTTCGACCGCGTCGCGACCGCAAACAGCGACCTCCAGGATCGTCACCTGGAGGCGCAAAACACCGACCTGGAGTTCGTCGACGCCGTCTACGACGACGAGGAGGAAACACTCACAGTCGAGGCGAACAACACCGGTACCGTCGGGCTCGCGATCCCGGAGACGTCGCTGGTGGTCGACAACGAGTTGGTTGCGGTCGGAGGCGACGACACCGCCATCGACGGCGACGTCGGCGGCGACGGCGACGCGGATACCGAGCTGTGGCTCCCCGGCGAGACGCTACAGATCAGTGTCGACGTGGACGGGATCGAGGTGAGCGAGGGTGACCGGATCACCGTCGTCACGGAGTACGGCGTCGCCGTCGGCGGCGACGTCGAACTGGAGGAGGGAGCGTAGATGGCGAGCGTCTCCATCTCCCACATGGTAATCTTCATCGCGAGCCTCGTCATCGCCGCAGGAGTCGTGGGGACCATGGTGACGGGCGTCGATCGGGTGAACACCGCACTCGAGGACAACAGCCTCGACGCATCCGAGCAACTGCGGACCGACATCACCGTGATCTCCGACTCCGGGAGCGAGGTGTACGACCCGAATGACGAGACGCTCACGCTCCTCGTGAAAAACACCGGGACGCAGCCCTTACCGTCCGACGGGACGAACCTCGACGTACTCGTCAACGGACAGTACGTCCTGCCGGACGACCTCGAGACGGAGGTGGTGAACGGCCCGAACGACGCGTGGAGCCGGAGCGAGGTGCTCAGACTAGATATTCAGACGGGACTCGAGGAGGGGGACCACCGGGTCCACCTGACGATCAACGGCGAGAAAGAGACGTTCCAGTTCCGACACGTGGAATGAACTATGGGACGGAACAACCTGCTGTCGCTCGGCCTGGAGGATCACGACCGACTCAACAAGGAACTCGGCGGCGGGATCCCTCGTGGAAGCATCGTGTTGATCGAGGGAGATTACGGCGCCGGAAAGTCCGCGATGACACAGCGGTTCGCCTACGGACTGCTCCAGGAGGGCGCCTCGGCCACCGTCCTGTCGACCGAACTCACCGTCCGGGGGTTCATCGACCAGATGCACTCGCTGTCCTACGACGTGGTAAAGCCCCTCTTGAACGAGCAGCTGCTGTTCCTCCATGCCGACTTCGACTCCGGCGGGGCGTTCTCGGACGGGGACGGCGAACGAAAGGAACTGCTCAAGCGGTTGATGGAGGCGGAGGTGATGTGGCAGTCGGACGTGGTCTTTCTGGACACCTTCGACGCCATCCTCCGGAACGATCCGACCTTCGAGGCGCTGGTGCGGGAAAACGAAGAGCGGCAGGCCGCCCTCGAGATCATCTCCTTTTTCAGGGACATTATCTCGGATGGGAAGGTAGTCGTGTTGACGTTCGACCCCTCGACCGTCAACGAGGAGGCGATCGGCCCGTTCCGGGCGATCGCCGACGTCTTCCTGCAGCTGGAGATGATCGAGGTCGGAAACGAGGTCCGCCGGCAGATCAGCGTCAAGCGGTTTGCGGGCATGGGACAGCAGGTCGGCGACACGATCGGCTACTCCGTCCGGTCGGGGACCGGAATCGTAATCGAGAGCAGAAGCGTCGCGTGACCGACCGAACCTGACGAGAACGACGAAACGAACCACCGATGACCGAACACGGGACGACCAAACCGTCGGACGAACTCCGCCAGGCAGCGATGCGGCGGCCCCACCTCCGGGACCACCTGCGGAAGTTCAAGCAGATCACCGGCGAGTTCCCGCAGTTCATCGAAGAGGCGAAAGACGAGTACGAGTCCGACCGGCCGAACGTGCTCTACCCGGTCGGGGGGCCGATCTACTGTCACGTGTACGGCGACATCGGGCAGGACACGAAGTACTACGCCATCGAGCCGGAGCTTTCCGGCGCGGAGTCGCAGGTGCTCGACCGGGTGAAAGACGAGCTGTTGACCGTGAGCGGGCAACACGCTGCCCCGGAGTCGGAGACCGAGTACGACGATCTCATCGAGGAGTTACTCGAGGAGGTGACACACGTCGAACCGCGGCAGTCGGGCCGGCTCGACTCCGTCAAGAAGGCCCTCAACTGGGGGACGGTCTCGGTGTCGAAGGAGACCTACGAGAACATCCGATATCGATTGAACCGCGATATCGTCGGCTACGGCCCGCTGGAACCGGTGATGCGCGATCCAGCGAACGAGGACATTCACGTCATCGGTCCCCACGAGTGTCACGTCGACCACGACGTGTTCGGGATGCTCGAGACGACGATCGACTTCGGCAGCCCGGAGCAGTTCGATAGCTGGCTTCGAAACATGGGCGAACGGATGGGCGATCCCGTCTCCGACTCGGATCCGATCGTCGACTCCACGCTCCCGGGCGGTTCGCGTATCAACATCATCTACTCCGACGACGTCTCCCTGAAGGGGCCGTCGCTGACGATCCGGCAGGGCCAGGAGACCCCGCTGTCGATCAACCAGATCACCCATTGGGGAACGCTCTCGCCGGAGCTCGCAGCGTACCTGTGGCTGTGTCTCGAGAACGAACAGACGGTTTTCGTCGTCGGGGAGACCGCCTCCGGGAAGACGACGACGCTCAACGCGTCGCTGTCGTTCATCCCGAGCGACTCGAAGATCTACACCGCAGAAGACACCGCCGAGGTGATCCCGCCGCACAACACCTGGCAGCAGCTGCTCACCCGTGAGGGGGCCGGTGAGGGCTCCTCGGACGTCGACATGTTCGACCTCGTGGCGGCGGCGCTGCGCTCCCGTCCGGATTACATCATCGTCGGGGAGGTCCGCGGCGCGGAGGGGCGGATGGCGTTCCAGGCGGCCCAGACCGGCCACCCGGTGATGTTGACGTTCCACGCCTCCGACATCGTCTCGATGATCCAGCGGTTCACCTCCGACCCGATCAACGTCCCCGAGACGTTCATGGACAACGCCGACGTCGCGCTGTTTCAAAACCGGGTCAAGCAGGGCGACCAGGTGTTGCGCCGAGTGACAAGCGTCCAGGAGATCGAGGGCTACTCGAAGCAGATGGACGGCGTCATCACCCGCGAGGTGTTCTCCTGGGACCCCGTCGAGGACGAGATCGTCTTCCAGGGAATGAACAACTCCTACGTGCTCGAAGAGCAGATCGCGACGCTGCTCGGCTACGCCGACACCCGCGACATCTACGACGACCTGGCGTTCCGCGCCGAACTCGTCGAGCGGATGATCCAGGAGGGGATCCTCGGCTACCACGAGGTGAACGAGACGATCGACGCCTTCCAGCGCGACGGCGTCGAGGGGCTACCGTTCGACATGCACCGGAACGTCTAACATGGCCACGTCACAGGGAGGATCCACGATCGCGAACGCCGTCGCGTTCACCGAGGACCTGCTGGACTCCTACGAGAAGATCGACATCCCGAAACAGCAGTACGTCGGCTACGTGCTCCTCCCGTCGACGCTGCTTCTTGCGGGCACTGTCGTGGCCGCGTTCCTGCTCCCGTTCGCGGCCCCCATCCGGGCGATCTTCCCGTTCGTCGGCGCCCTCGTGTTTGCGGGGGCGGCGCTGTACCCCAAGCTGTACATCAACAGCCGGCGGACCCACATCGAAAACCAGATGCATCTCGTCATGACCCACATGACGGTGCTGTCGACGACGAACATCGATCGGATGGAAGTGTTCCGAACGATCGCAAACGAGGAGGAGTACGGGGTCGCAGCCGAGGAAATCGGTCGGATCGTCCATCTCGTAGACACCTGGAACCAGAGCCTCGACGACGCCTGCCGCCGCCGGGCGAAGGAGGTCCCCTCCGACGTGATGGCGGACTTCTTCGACCGGCTCGGCTACACCGTCGCCGCCGGACAGCCGCTCGAAGACTTCCTGCTTTCCGAACTGGACGTGATGCTCTCGAACTACGAGACCGTCTACGAGTCGGCGTTGGCGAACCTCGAGGTGATGAAGGACCTGTACATCTCGATGATCCTCTCGATGACGTTCGCGCTGGTGTTTGCGGTCGTGTTGCCGATCCTCACCGGCACGGATCCGACGGCGACGGTCGCAGCGGTTATCGTGCTGTTCGCGTTCGTGCAGGCGGGGTTTTACCTCGCGATCCGGACGCTGTCGCCGTACGATCCGATCTGGTACCACCCCGAAACCCGGATCAGACGCGACAAACAGCTGTACGCCGCCTTCGCGGTTGGGGGAGTGAGCACGTTCGCGCTCATCTGGATCACCGGGGCCGGACTGCTGGGGATCGGCCCCGGCCTCCCCGGACTGCTGTGGTTCCTCGACGATGTCCGGCAACCGCTGTACCTGTGTGTCCCCCTGACGCCGCTGCTCCTTACGGGGATCATTCTCCGTCGCGAGGAGAAGGCGATCACCGCCCGCGATCAGGCGTTCCCCTCCTTCATCCGGGCGCTGGGCGCGACCGAGAGCGCAAAGCAGTCGACCACCTCGAAGGTGCTCGAGAGCCTGCGAAAGAAGGACTTCGGCGCGCTGTCGCCGTCGGTCGAGCGGCTGTACCGCCGGCTCAACATGCGCTTGAGCCAGGAGGGCGCCTGGCGGGAGTTCACCGTCGACACCCGATCGTATCTCATCCAGAAGTTCTCCGAGATGTATCTCGTCGGTCGGCAGATGGGCGGGGATCCCAAACAGCTCGGCGAACTGATTTCGAAGAACATGAGTGCGGTCAACCAGCTGCGCGAACAGCGCCGTCAGTCGGCCGTGACGCTCATCGGGCTGGTGTACGGGATCACTGCAGCGTCGGCGTTCGCCTTCTTCATCGGCCTCGAGATCGTCATCATCCTGGCGGACCTCTCTGCGGATCTCTCCGTCGATTACATGGACATCGGACAGATCATCTACGCCGGCGTCTACGACATCCCCGTCATCGAGTTCCTCCTGCTCATGGTGATCCTCTTCAATGCGGTGCTGTCGTCGGTGATGATCCGCACGATCGACGGGGGCAACCCCGCAAACGGCTACATCCACTTCGTGCTACTCACGTGGCTGGGTTGTCTGACGGCGATCGCGACGCGGATACTCGTGGGGAACCTGCTGACGATCTGACGACGGGGCCCGCTGTTCGTCGGACGGACGTCGACATCCAGAACCGCTGAGTCACCGGCGTTTCGCCTGCCCAACCTCGAGCCCGTCGGCACCGAACCCGACGTCGTGGATCCGGGTGTCGACGTCGGTGCCGCGCATCTTCAACACCTGTATCCCCCGTTCCATCCCGTCCTCCTGGAGGTAGTTGTGCATGAAGACGACGCCGTGGGCGAGGTAATGTTCCCGCGAATAGGCGTTCGGATCAGTCATCTCGGAGATGAGAATCGTCGTGGCGTCGGTCCGTTTGAGCGCCGACAGGAACTGGATCGCCGTGTCCTCCTCGTCGTCGAGCAGATAATGCAGAAGCATCGTCGAGTCGAAGACGACCCGGCTGACGTCCCTGGAGTCGATGTAGGCGGTGAGTCTGTTCGAGACGTTGGCTTGGTTTCGACGTTCGCCCTTCTGCCCGAAGAACCGCCGACCGTCCGAGGACAGTGCGTCGAGAAACGTGATCCGGTCGGTCGACACCGCGTGATCGAACCCGAACTCGTAGCCGGCCATGTCCTCGATGATGTCGCGTTTCGTCTCGTGCATGCTGACGAAGAGCGTCTTCTCGTCTGCCCTGGCCCCTTCGGCGGCGAACTGCGCGCAAAACGTCGTTTTGCCGCTTCCGGGGGGCCCGCTGACGACGTAGAGCCGGCCCTCGGGAAACCCGCCCTCGACAATATCGTCGAACCCGGGGACCCCACTAGAGATGCGCATACTCGAACGAGCGACAGGACCGCCGATAAGTGTTCGTCCCCGGTTTTCAATGATGAGAACGAGACGTATCACTCGACAGACACGGAGGGGTCGACCCAGACGACGAACCGGTCGTCGGACTTCACGATTCCGCGGATCCCGTCGTCGTCGGCGATCGTGTTCTCGTCGACACGTTCGGGATCGACGTCCCGAACCTGGAACACCTCGTCGACCATCCAGCCGACGGTTCCACCCTCTTCGAGTGCGTTCTCGTCGAACACGACGATCCGGTCGCGGGGGCCCGCCTCGTCGATCTCGAACACTGTCTTGGGATCGACGATCGTCGTCGTCTTTCCACGGAGATCCATCACGCCCTCGATGTGGGGGGGCGAGTTGGGGATTCGCGTCAGTTCGGCGGCGTCGACGATCTCGTCGATGGTGTCGATGTCCAGACAGTACCTGTCGGATCCCAGCCCGAACTCGAGGACCTTGGTGGCCTCGACCGTCGGTTCCGTAGCTGCCATGTTCGAAACTCCGTTAGCACTCCCATAACGGTGACCCTCGAATTATCACGACCGATATGCGGGACGGTGGGTTTATCGGATCGCTGTGCCCCTTTTCGCGTATGTCAGGAACCGTCGACCGGGGCGACCGCGACCCCGGGGACGACGCTCCCCGGGCGGTCGTCGTCGACGACTCGTCGTTCATGCGGGCGGTCATCTCGGACCTGTTGTCCGACGCCGGCATTCCAGTCGTCGGTGAGGCCTCCGACGGGAGGGAGGCGATCGAGGTCGTCGCCGAAGCCCGTCCGGACGTCGTCACGATGGACGTCGAGATGCCCAGGATGGACGGATTGGAGGCGCTGGATCGGATCATGGCGGAGACGCCGACGCCGGTGTTGATGCTGTCGGCGTACACCGACGAGGGGGCCGAGGTCACCTTCGAGGCGCTGGACCGCGGCGCAGTCGACTTCTTCGCGAAGCCGGGCGGCGAGATCTCCTCGGGGGTCTCCCGGGAGCGCGATCGGCTGGTCGAGGCTGTGCGATCGGCTGCCGCCGCCGACCTCGAGGCCGCAACCCGGAATCGAACCCCCACCGACAGTCCAACGAGTGCAGCGGCGTCGACGGTCGAGATCGAGCAACCGCTCACCGTGGTGATCGGCGCTTCGACGGGCGGTCCCAACGCCGTCGAGCACGTGATGGCGGCGCTTCCGGAAACGAACTGTCGAGTGCTCGTGGTCCAGCACATGCCCGCGGCGTTCACCGGACGGTTCGCAGACCGGCTCGACGGGGTCTCCGCCTACGACGTCTCGGAAGCGACCGACGGCGACCGGATCGGCCCGGGCGAGGCTCTCGTGGCCCCCGGCGGCACGCACACGAGAGTCGACAGCTACCGCGCCGGCCGACTCCGGGTCCGCCTCGAGGAGGACGACTCCCTTCCGGTCACCCCTGCCGTCGACGTGACCATGAAGTCGGCGGCTCGGGCCGTCGACGATCCGCTGGTCGGCGTCGTGTTGACGGGGATGGGGTCCGACGGCGCGGAGGGGATCCGCGCGGTCCGGGAGGCCGGGGGGCGGACGCTCGCACAAAGTGAAGACACCTGTGTGATCTACGGAATGCCCAGGCGAGCCGTCGAGACCGGTGCAGTCGACGACGTTCGCGATCTCGACGCCATCGCCGACGCCATCGTGGGGGGTGTGTCCTGATGGACTCCCATCGCGCCGCGTTCGTCGCCGAGGCGGAAGACGGGATCACCGACCTGAACAACGCGCTGCTCGCGCTGGAAGCAGATCCCGGCGATTCCGGAGCGATCGACGACGTGTTTCGGGTCGCACACACCCTGAAAGGCAACGCCGCGGCGATGGGGTACGACGGCGTCTCGGAACTGGCTCACACGCTAGAGGACCTGCTCGACGACGTCAGGACAGACGACCTCGAGGTGACGCCCGAACTGATGGATCTGCTGTTCGAGGGCGTCGACGCGATCGAGGCGATGGTCGGAGAAATCGCCGACGACGGCGAGGTGAGAACGGATGCCGGCGGAATCGAACGGCGCCTCCGGGAGTGGGAAACCGACGACGGTCTCGGTGACGGCGACGGTCTCGGTGACGGCGACGGTCTCGGTGACGGCGACGGTCTCGGTGACGGCGACGATACCGGCAGCGGGACCGAGGCGATCGACGAACTGGACGCCGACTCCTCGGAGCTCGTCCGGGCGTCGGTTCGGATCGGCGAGACGGCGATGCCGGGCGTCGACGCGACGTTCGTGCTCGAAACCCTGCAGGAAATCGTCGACGCGTTCGCGACCGATCCCGACCCCGAACTCCTCGAGGACGGCGAGTACGGCGACGGGTTCGACGCGTATCTGCCGGCGGCAGACGGCGCCGGCGCAACCGCGGCGATCGAGGAGTTGCCCCAGGTGGAGCGCGTCGAGACCGTTCCCCTCGGAGGAGGGCCGGATTCAGACGACGACCGCGAGGGAGACGCCAGTCCGTCGGAGAACGAGACCGACGACCCCGCCGGCGGAACAGGAAGCGAGGAACCCGGCGGCGAAAAACCGGACGACGACGAGAAACCGGACGACGAGAAACCGGACGACGAGAAATCGAACGACGAGATATCCACGATCCGGGTCGACGTCGAACAGGTGGACGAGCTGTACGGCCTGGTCGAACAGCTGGTGACGAGCCGTATCAAGCTCCGTCGCGAGCTGGAGTCGGCGGGCGTCGAGTCGGACGCGCTCGACGAACTGGACAAGCTCGCAAACAGCCTCCAGGACACCGCGATGGACATGCGGCTCGTCCCCTTCTCGCAGGTCGCCGACTCGTTTCCCCGGCTGGTGCGCGACGTCGCCCGCGACGTCGACAAACAGGTCGCTTTCGAGATGGAAGGCGGTGACGTCGAACTCGACCGGACGATCCTCACCGAGATGCGGGATCCGCTGGTTCACGTGCTCCGGAACGCCGTCGATCACGGGATCGAATCGCCCGAGGAACGCGAGGCCGCCGGCAAGGATCCGACCGGAACCGTCGAGTTGACTGCGACGCGGAGCCGCGATCACGTCGTCATCGAGGTGTCCGACGACGGCGCCGGCATCGACCCCGACGAGCTCGCCGAGAAGGCGATCGACGAGGGCGTCGTCACCCGCGAGGAGGTCACGGCGATGGACGACGGGGAGATCTACGACCTGGTGTTTCATCCCGGCCTGTCGACCGCAGAGGAGGTGACCGACGTCTCCGGACGCGGTGTCGGCATGGACGTCGTACGGACGACGGCCCGCGGGCTCGACGGCTCGGTGTCGATCGACAGCGAACCGGGCGCCGGCACGACCATACGGTTTCGGCTGCCGGTCACCGTCGCGATCGTGAAGGTAATGTTCGTCAGGGTTGGCGACACCGAATACGGCATCCCGATCAAGAGCATCGCCGAGGTGTCCCGCGCGGACGACGTCGCGGAGGTGCACGGCGAGGAGGTCATCCGCCACGAGGACGACCTGTATCCGGTGATCCGGCTGGCGGATCGCCTCGGGGAACGACCGCTGGATACCGGCGGCGAGATGACGAGCGCGGCCGCCTCGACGAGCGCGGCGGCGACCGACGGCGGGGACGCAAACGGCGTCGATACCGAGGACGGAATGCTCGTCAGGATCCGCGAGGAGACACGACAGGTCGCGTTACACTGCGACGAGGTGCTCGATCAGGAGGAGATCGTTGTGAAACCGCTCGAAGGACCGCTCTCTGGGACCCCGGGCATCGGCGGTACGGCGGTGCTCGGCGACGGGGACGTGGTCGCCGTACTCGACGTGATGAGCTTATGACCGGTGAAACTCCCTTCGAGGGTGTGTTGCGCCAGATCGAAGACTCCGTCCCGTTCGAGCCGGGCTATTACAACGAGTCGTACCTCGATCGGCGGATCTCCGCCCGGATGCGGCGCCGCGACGTCGACGACCACACGGAGTACGAGCGGCTGCTCCGGGAGGAACCCGACGAACGGGAGGCGCTGATGGACGCACTCACGATCAACGTCACCGAGTTCTTCCGCAACCCCGAGATGTGGGAGGTTCTCAGGGGGGTGCTCCGGGAGATGACCGAAACGAAGCGCCAGGTAAACGTCTGGTCTGCACCGTGTGCGGACGGTCGGGAGCCGTACTCGGCGGCGATGCTCGCGTGTGACGACCCCGAGATCGACGAGCGCCGGCTCTCCGTGCTCGGGACGGACATCAGCGACGAGGCGCTGGAAAACGCCAGGGCAGGCGTCTACCACACCACCCGAACCACGGACATCGCCGCGGAACTCGAACCGCTGTCAGCGCCCGAACAGTGGGTCGACCGGGACGGCGACTCCTTCCGGGTCAGGGACCCGGTAAAAGAGCTCGTCGAGTTCGAGAAACACGACCTGATCCGGGACGGACAGATGTCGGCGTTCGACGTCGTGTTTTGTCGCAACCTGCTCATCTACATCGACTCCGGGCACAAGGGCGACGTCTTCGACACGCTCGAGTCGTCGCTGTCCCCGGGGAGCGTGCTGGTGGTGGGAATGACCGAGAGCGTTCCCCCGGACCGTCGGGATCGGTACGAACCGGTAAACAAGCGCCGTCGCGTGTTCAGGTGGGCGTGATGTCGCTGTACGAACTCGCCCGCGAGGGCAACGTCGAACGGCTCAGGGACGCGCTCAACAGCGACAGCCCCGCAGTCAGGCGGCGCGCGGCCGAACTCCTGGGGGAGCTGGGAGACGAGGACGACCAGCCCACGATCGACGCGCTGTTGCGGGCGGCAACCCGCGACGAGGAAACCCGCGTACGGGGGGCCGCGATCGACGCGCTGGATCAGGTGGGGCAGTCGGCGGTCGAACAGTTGCTCCGGGAGCTCACCGGCGGCGGCGCCGGCGACGCAGACTGGGTTGCGGCCCGGCGGTTCGCCCGGGCGCTGTCGGCCGAACGGCCGGAGCTCCGGATGGCGGCGGCGAACGCGCTCGGCCGACTCAACGACCCCGACACCGTCCCGGCGCTGGTAAATGCACTCGAGGACGAGGATCCCCGAGTTCGACTGCGCGCATGTCACGCCTGCGGGTCCATCGCCGATCCGCGAACCGTCCCGCGGCTGGTCGACCGACTCGGCGACCAGCCCCGGATCCGACACGCCGCCGCGAACGCACTGGGGGCGATCGCGACCGACCGGGCGCTTTCCGCGCTCATCGAACTGCTCGAAGACGACGACGAGTCGATCCGTCGGATCGCCGCAAGCGCACTCGGGGAGGCGAACAACGCCAGGCCGATCGAGCCGTTGGCGCGAGCGCTCGGCGACGACAGCGAGATCGTCCGCAAGGCGGCGGTGTACTCGATCCTCGAACTGCTGTCGAACGTCCCGACCGACCGCAGCCACGCGGTCAGGGATCGGATCGTCTCGCAGCTTCGCGAGACCGGTGACGCCACCGCGATCGAACCCCTTGTAGAGATCATCAGAAAAGGTCGACAGGACCGGCAGCGCCGCAACGCCGCCTGGATCCTCGGGAGAGTCGCCGACTCGGACTCCGAGGCCGCGATCGGGGCGCTGGCCGACGCGTTGGCCGACGAGGACGAACGAACCGCTCAGTTTGCGGCCACGAGCCTGGCGTCGATCGGTGGCCCGGTCGTCGAATCGGCGCTGCTGGACCGACTCGATCCCGATGTCGAGGAAGGTGCCCGGGCGAAGGCGGCGTTCGTCCTCGGCCAGGTCGGCGGAACGCAGGCCAGAGACCGGCTCGAAAAGCTCACAGACGACGACAGTGCCGCGGTCCGGAAGCGAGCCTTCGCGGCGGTGTCGAAGCTCAGGGCAGGTGGTGACGCGTGAGGGGTGCTCCGCCATGAACGGAGGTGACGGTTCGTGAGCAACGAAGAATACAAGATCGCCGACACGACCGGTCGGTTCGCGATCGCAGTCAACGAGGGGCGCGCCGTCAACGACGTCTCCTGGACGTCCGGTCGGATCCTGCTTTCGAACCGGCGACTAATCCTCGCGAGCAACAACGGCAAGCGGACGATCCCGCTGTCGAAGCTGCAGAGCCTCGGCGGGAGACACGACGCGAACCAGGAGATCACCAGGGTCGCCGGCTACGTGAGCTTCGATCTGGGCGAGCAGGTGATCCTCGTCAGCGCGGGCGACCACGAGAGCTTCGAGCGCGACGTCTACCGGGCGCTGCTCGACCAGCGGATGGTGCGGGCGAAACATCCGGCAGTTGCCGGCGGCGTGGTCAAGGAAGCGGCCACCTGGGAGCGGGCACGGATCAAACTCGACGGGGACGGGCTGAGCGCCGCCCTCGAAAGCGGCGCGTTCGTGAACCTCGACCTCGACGACATAAGCGGGCTCGAGACGACCGAACGGACGATCGACGGGGAGAAACAGCCGGTCCTGGAGGTCTCTCACACGGACGAGGAGGGAACGAGCATCGAAACCCACATCTCCGGGCCGCCGCGCCGGTGTCGGTTCGTCAAGTCGTGGCTGGACAAGGGGGTCGAACGGAGCCAAACGAACGTCGATCTCGACGAGCGCGAACGGGAAGTGCTGATGGCGCTGTACTCGGGTGTGTCACCGTTCGAGATCCCCGCGTTTCTGGGGATGGACGTCGACGACGTCGAGGAAATCTTCGAGCGACTGATCGAACTCGACGTCGTCGAGGAAGTCAGGGTTCGCCGGGAAGTCGCGCTCAACGCTCGCGGCCGGAACATCGCGAGCGAGGCGATGAACGAGCAGTGATCCGTGGCCTGTCCGCGACAGGGGCCGAGCGCCTCACCCGTTCAGCCGTTTACGGACTCTAGATACGTACTGACGACCATCTGCCCTTTCGGCGTCAGCGTCGGTCCACCCTCCCCGTCGACGACGAGTCCCCGGTCCCGGAGCCCCTCGAGCACCATCGACGCCCGGGTGGCGTCGCCGGTGACGATGTCGGAGACGGTCACGTCCCCGTCGGCGGTGTAGAGGGTGACGAGGATCTGGAGCTCCTCCTCGGTCGGATCGAGTTCGTACACCTCCTCCATCACCTCGCCGTACTCGAGTTTGACGTACCGACCGATCACGTTGAGCGTCCGCTCGCTGGAGACGGTGACGAGTGACGTCACCGGCGATCCCTCGGGGACGTGCCGCACCGACAGCGTCGGTCGCGTCTCGCCGTCGAGCGTCCGCTGGAGCCGCTCGTAGTCGACGACAGTCGAGAGATCGATCGAAAACGGCTCCCGACAGCCAACGAAGCTCAGCTCCCCGTCGCCGAGTTTGATCGCCGCCCGCTGGTCCGGTTCGTCGGTGACGCGCCCACCCACCTTCGCGGGGTGGCGGACCGACGCCGTGACGTCGTGCAACAGCGCCTTGAAAAGCACCGTCGTGAACCGCTCCATCGGCTCCGGGTTCCCTTCGACAACCGCAGTCCGTCGCGCGTTCCCGTCGGTGTACGCGACGGTGACGGTGTCGCTGAAAAACGACTGGAGGTCGCCGGGCACCGTCCCGACGGCGACGTCGAACACCGACGAGAGCGGCACCGTCGTTTTGACCTCGTCGGTGGCGAGCACCAGTCGACGCTGGCTGAGCAACACTCGCCCCGCGACGGGCTCGTTCCCGGCTACGTCGGCGGTGTGGACCCGCCCCACGAAGTCGGCGACGACGGATTCCCCCATCGATTGTTCCCGGGTAGCGCGTGGCCTTTACGCTTTCCCGCGAACTTTCAGGCGTGATAACGACCCGAACCCGTGGAGTTCGGACGTGGCACCCGTCACTCGCTCCCGGCGAGCCCCGGGATCACCCGTCCGGGGTTCTTCGAGAACGCCCGCCGCATCGCGTCCTCGGGAACGTCGAGCGTGAGGATCTCCATCACCGCAACGTCGGGATGCGAATCGGGTGCCCCGCTGGCGAACAGCACCCGATCGGGATGTTCGCGGAGCGCCCGTTCCATCGGATCGCGATACCTGACGAACCGGGTGTCGAGGTAGAGTTCGTCGTGTGCCGACAGCAGTTCGATCGACTCGGCCATGAGTTCCCGGTTCAGCGGGAATCCACCGAATCCGGAGAGGACGACCGGAAACTCGTAGTCGAGGACGAACTCCGCGACCGCCTGGGGAGGGAATCGAACCCCGCCTCTGACGAGCACGGGGGAACCGACGTCCGCGAGCATCTCGAGGACGTCGGCCTCCGGGAGTCCGTCCCGGGCAGGATCGAGGAGGAACCCGTGGAACCGATCGTCGTAGGCGTACTGCTCGACGTCCTCCGGATCGGCGTGATACGGCTCCCGCTTGACAGCGAGGTTCCGGACCCGGCCGATCGTCGACGAGTCGGGGACGCGGGGACCCCCCACCCGTGCGAACGCCATGAACGGTCGATCGACGCTCAACCGCGCGACGGCGTTGTTCATCCGGAGATACCCGCCCGATTCTCTGGGTCCAGGTGCAACGACCGCGCGAACGACTCCGGCCTGGTGGAGTTCCCGCTCGAGCCGTTCGGGGGTGATGTCCCGCCCCCGTCGAGTGACCGCCTCCCGGTCCGGATCGAGGCGCACACCCACGTCGACGATCCGGAACCCGTGCTCCAGCTCCAGCATCGGCTGACAGTCCACGGTCCAGACGCTTAAGCGTCCGTGGTGTCAACCCCTACGCTGCGGTGAAAGAGTATCAGCGCAAGGGGCTGCTCGAACGCGTGAATCGGGAGGCGGCCACGGTCGGCGCGTCGATCCCGGAGACGATCGAACTCGGCGGCGAGGAGATCCAGCTGCGGTCGTTCGTCTTCGAGATCAAGCGCCGGGAGACGATCCCGTCGGGAGAACGAGAGCGGGTCGAAACCGCAAAGCGGAACCTCCGTCGGGAACGCCGCAGACGGCTCGACCGGCTCGAAACCGAGGAGATGAGCTACGACGAGGGCGAACGGCTCGCGGAGTCGATCGTCGGGATCGACCGCGCACTGGACGCGCTCGAACAGCTCGGGCCGGTCGATCTCGAAGCCGAACAGCGACGCAACGAGGCGGCCGACCGGAAACGGTGGATGTCGTTTCTGCGACAGGCGCTCGGCCACGACGACGACGCGAAACGCCGCTTTTGAAAAGCACTGCGTGGATTCCGTCGGCCTCACCGCCGCGACCGCCAGACCAGCACCTCACCGCCGCGACCGCCAGACCAGCACGCCACCGAGCGCGACGAGGAACGGCGCTCCGAACGTCAGCGCGTACGGCGCGGCGTACGCCGCCGCGACGACGCTCGCCCGTAGCACGGTCGCCACGCCCGAGATCGACTCGAGGAACGCCTCCGTTACTGGCGTGTCGTACCAGGCGTCGGGATCGGCCGTCTCCGGCTCCGGCGTCGATTCGGCGAGCGAGACGGTGATCGTCGCGTACGCGACCTGCTGTTCGAGGGCGCGCTGGCGGGCCTCGAGCCGTTCGATCTCCTCCTGGGTGGCGGACAGCCGCTCCTGGACTGCGAGCACGTCCTCGGTCTCGTTGGCCTGCTCGTACAGTTTCCGGTACTGGTCCCGCTCGGCCCGGAGGTTCTCCAGGCGCGCCTCGATGTCGACCAGCTGGTCGGTCACGTCCTCGGACTCGGTCGACACCGACTGCACGTTGCCGACGCCGCCGATCTCGTCGATCGCCTCGTCGAACGAGTCGCTCGGTACCCGGACCACGAGTTCGCCGGTGGTCCACGTCTCGTTGTCCCGCTCGTGGACCTGCCTGGTGGAGTCGCTCACGAACCCGTCGTGGTCGGCGACGATCTTTCGAATCTCCCCGTCGGCTGTTTCGTAGGAATCGACTTCGAGTTCGACGCTGCCGGTGAAGATCAGATCCCTGTCCGGCGCCGGCTGTGGGGCTGTCGTCGAGCCCGTCGTGGCCGTCGTCGAGAATGTCTCCCCCTCGATGTCGACGTCCGCGTCGTCGGCAGCGACGTCTGCAGACCGTTCCGCTTCGACCTGTTCTTCGATCGCCGCCGAGTCCGCGTCGTCCTCGAGCGGTGCGCTACCGACACAGCCGGCCGCGAAAAGCAGGAGCACAAGTGCTGCGACTGCGAGGGTTCGTCTCTGCATACTCCGACGTCTGCGCGAGATTGCCCTATAAGTTGGCAAGGCACAAACGCCCCTTTGAGTCTTCCAGAAGG
Organism: Halalkaliarchaeum sp. AArc-CO; assembly: GCF_024972735.1. Classification (GTDB taxonomy): domain Archaea; phylum Halobacteriota; class Halobacteria; order Halobacteriales; family Haloferacaceae; genus Halalkaliarchaeum. The sequence continues at coordinate 2,912,723 of NZ_CP087723.1, read as the reverse complement.
GACTCCGATCGCATCAGTCACCAGATCGTTCTCGCCGAGGACAACAGACCACTATCGCCGAGTACGAACGGAACCGGTTACGAACTGGCGCGTGAGGAAGACACAGCTGGCGTATTGTAACCATATTTAGTTTATTTTCACAGAGAGATAACCCTAGGTGGTTATATGAGGCCCGGAGTCAGACGTAGAAGCATGAAGCGACATGAGGATGCGGAGGCCACCGGAAATTGGTGCCGTCGTTCCGCCGTCGCGGAGCCGGATGGATCCGGTCACGGTCGGCGTCGGTTTCTCCGCGACCTCGGGACAGGAATCACGGCGGGGGTCGCCCTTCCGGCGCTTTCGGGCTGTCTGGGATCGGCCGCCGAGTCCGTGAGCGTTCTGGCTGCCGGGAGCCTCGCGCACACCTTCGAGGACCACGTCGGGCCGGCGTTCGAGGAACGGACCGGCGTCGCCCTCCACGGCGAGTACTACGGGTCGAACGCGGTGATGCGGATGGTCGAAGACGGGACCAAACACCCGGACGTCGTCGTGAGCGCGGACGCGACTCTCCTTCGCGACCGCCTGTACGAGGGGTTCGTCGACTGGGACGTGGAGTTCGCGACGAACGTGCTCGGGATCGGCTACAACCCCGACACCGACCTCGGCAAGGGCCTCGAACGCGACGAGCCGTGGTACGAACTGGTGCGGGGACTGCCCGAGGGAGACCTCACTATCGGCGATCCGGACCTGGATCCGCTGGGGTACCGGGCGGTACAGGCGTTCGAGCTCGCCGAGGCCGAGTACGGGCTGGACGGGTTCCGGGAGGAGATGCTCGAGTTGACTTACCGGGAGCCCGAGGAGCCACAGATGATGGCGGGCGTCTCGACGGGCGCACGCGCCGGCGCAGTCGTCTACGGCAACATGGCCGTCGATCACGGGATGCCCTTTTACGAGTTCCCGCCGGCGTACAACTTCGCGGAGCCGGAGCTTTCCGACCACTACGCGACGGCGGTCTTCGTCACCGACGAAGAAGGGTACGAGGCAGTCGGGCGGCCGATCCTGTACAACGCAGCCGTGCTGGCGGAGGCCGACACCCCCGACGCGGGTCGACAGCTCGTGGAGTTCCTGATGGACTGGCCGGAGGTTCTGATCGATGCCGGGCTTTCCGTCCCCGACCCGCTGCCGCGAGCGTTCGGGGAGCCGCCCGCGGAGGTGGCGCCGTGAGCTTCGAGCGCCGGACACCGGTGTGGCGCGGGATCCGTGTTCCCGAGCTTTTGGTGCCCACGCTTCTGGGCGGGCTGATCCTCGCGTACTTCCTGTTGCCGTTCGTGACGTTCCTCTACCGGACCGGGACCGCAGACGTACTCTCGGGACTGGCCACGCCGGAGGCGCAGCTCGCGATCCGGAACTCGCTTCTCACTGCCCCCGTCACCACCGCGATCGCGACCGTTCTCGGCGTCCCGCTCGCGTACGTCCTCGCCAGGAAATCGTTCCCGGGCAAGCGGCTCGTGGAGGCGCTGGTGATCATGCCGCTGATCGTCCCGCCGGTCGTCGGCGGCGCGATGATCCTGACGGCAGTCGGGCGGTTCACGCCGCTTGGATCGGCGGCGGCCGCCGTCGGGCTCCCGCTGACGGACAGCCTCGCGGGCGTGATCCTCGCACAGCTGTTCGTCGCCGCCCCGTTCGTCATCATCACCGCCCGGGCCGGGTTCGGCGCGATCGACGTCCGGGTCGAGCAGGCCTCCCGGTCGCTGGGGTACGGGCCGGTGTCGACGTTCTGGAACGTCTCCTTGCCGCTGGCCCGAGGGGCGATCATCGCGGGGATCATCCTCACGTTCGCGCGGGCGATCGGCGAGTTCGGCGCCACCATGATGGTCGCGTACAACCCGCGGACGATGCCCACCCGGATCTGGGTGGAGTTCATCGCCGGCGGGATCGACGCGATCGTTCCCCTTGCGGTCGCGCTGTTCGCGATCACGCTCGGGGTGCTCGCGCTCGTCCAACGGTTCGGTCGCGTGCCGACGGTGATCGAACGGTGATTCTCGAACTCGAGGACCTCACGCACCGCTACGGCGAGGAGCTGGCGGTCGACGGCGTTTCGGTCGGTCTGGAGGGCGGCGAACTGGTTGCGGTGCTCGGACCGAGCGGCTGCGGCAAGACGACGATCGTCCAGGCGATCGCGGGACACGTCCGGCCGTCGGGCGGGCGAATCCGACTGCGGGGAGTAGACGTCACGGACGATCCTCCCGAGGATCGACAGGTCGGGATCGTCTTCCAGCATTCGACGCTTTTTCCCCACCTCACGGTGGAGGAGAACGTCGCATACGGGCTGAAAGCCCGGGACGTTCCGCCGGAACGCCGGGAGGAAACCGTAACCAGATTCCTCGAGCTCGTCGAACTGCCGGACCAGCGGGAGGCGTACCCTGGAGAGCTGAGCGGCGGGCAGAAGCGTCGCGTCGAACTCGCCCGGGCGCTCGCCCCCGAACCCGACGTGCTGCTGCTCGATGAACCGCTCTCGGCGCTGGATCGGTCCCTCCGGGTCGGGCTGCGCGAGGAGATCGCTCGAATACAGTCGGAAACCGGCGTGACCACGCTGCTCGTTACCCACGACCAGGAGGAAGCGATGTCGCTCGCGGATCGCCTCGTCGTGATGGACGACGGCCGGGTCGCCGGGATCGGTCCGCCACGGGAGCTGTACGAGTCGCCGCCGACACCGTTCGTCTCCTCGTTTCTCGGCCGGTCGAACGCGCTTTCGGCGACGGTGACCGGCGGACCGACGCCGACGATCGCGGTCGGTGGCGAGGCCGCGCGACTTCCCGAGGGGGGCAAACCGCAGCCAGTATCGGGCAACGTCGACTGCCACGTCCGTCCCGAAGACGTGTCGCTTTCAGTGGGCGTGACCGACGGCAGCGGCGACGATGGCGATGAAAACCCCGTCGACGAGGATCGAACCCCCGTCGGCGACGTCCTCTCGCTCCCGGCCGTCGTCCGCCGCGTCGCCGACGTGGGGCGCCGGTACGACGTCACGGTCGAACTCGAAACCGGGGACGAACTCGTCGCGGAACGGGCGGCGAGACCGCCGAACCGGGGGACGCGAGTCGAGGTGCGGATCCGGCCGGCCGACGTGGCGGTGTTCGATGCCGAGACCGACCGGAGTTGATCGACGAACCCGAAGTCGCTGGCCCCGACGGGGCCACAACGGTACTGCGGATACTTATAGGCGTCCGCATCCAATCCCCCACAATCACCGATGCGTCGAACCCCCGTAGCGCTCCGAGCGGAGGAGAAGCGATGAACCGACTACATCCACGGATACAGTTCGTCTGGGCGCTCCGTTCGCTGTTGCTCGCGGCTCTCGCGGCGGTCCCGGCCGGCGCCGGATACGCCTTCTTCGGGCTGTCCCAGTACGTTGCAGCAGCCGTTCCGGGTGCGGTGCTTTTTCTGGGAATCGTCTTCGCGGTCGCCCGCTACCGGCGGTGGGGATACGAGATCCGCGAGGACGACATCTATCTGGAGCGAGGAGTGATCACCCAGGTCCGCACCGTCGTCCCCCTGGTTCGGATCCAGCATGTCGATTCCCGCCGGGGACCGATAGAGCGGGCCACGGGTCTGGCGAGTTGTGTCGTCTACACCGCCGGCTCCCGGGGGGCGGACGTTCGGATACCGGGGCTGACGCCGGAGAAGGCGGATCAGCTCCGCGAACGACTGAAGCGGCTCGCGATCCGGGCCGAGGGGGAGGACGCGGTGTGAAGCTGTCGCCGGTTTCGATCCCGTACCGGGCGTTCCAGAAGGCCTCGAGCCTCCTGATCGCGGCGTTTTTCGTCGTGGCTGCGGGCTCGGGCGGCGACGTCGCCGGGGTCCCGGTGGTCGTCCCCCTCGCGGTCGGCGCGGTCCTGCTCGCGGTGGGGTACGAGGTCGCCTACTACCGACGCTTCGAGTACGAGCTCACCGACGACACCTTGGACATCAGGTCGGGCGTGGTCTCCCGCCGCGAGCGGGAGATCCCGTATCGACGGATCCAGAACGTCGACATCAGCCGGAACGTGCTCCAGCGGCTCCTCGGGATCGCGGCCGTCAACCTGGAGACTGCGGGAGGTAGTTCGACGGAAGGATCGATCCGGTACGTCTCCCCCGGCGAGGCGAAACGGCTCCAGTCGGAGCTCCAGCGGCGCAAACGCCGGGTCGAATCCGACGTCAGGGGGGACCTAGACGACGGGGCGGAAGCTGAGCCAATCGAGGAAACTCTGCTGTACGCCATCTCGCCGACCGAACTCGGGTTAGTCGGGGCGCTGTCGTTCGATCCGCGGCTGCTGGGGCTCGCAGTGTTCCTCGCGTCGGGATCGTTTCCGGTGTTCCAGCAGTTCCTCCCGGACCCCGAGGCGCTGCTGTTGTCGATCACCGGACTGGTGGTCGTCGTCGGCCTGTTTGCGGCCTCGTGGATACTGGGAGTCGCGATCGCGGTGACCAACTACTACGGGTTCCGGCTCACCCGATCGGGCGACGAGTTCCGGTACGAGCGGGGCCTGTTGCGCCGGTTCAGCGGCTCGATCCCCTCCGAGAAGGTCCAGTCCATCACGGTTCAGGACAACCCGCTGAAACGGACGTTCGGCTACGCGACGCTGGTGATCGAGACAGCCGGCTACGCCCCCGGCGGCGGCGAGGGGCGGGGCCAGCAGGTCGCTGTGCCGATCGCCCGGACGGATCGGATCCACCGGCTGGCAAACGAGGTCGAGGAGTTCGGCACCCCCGCGTTCGAACGCCCCCCGGGACGCACCCGACGCCGGTACGCGTTCCGGTACAGCATCGGGATCGGCGTGCTAACCGCGATCGCGTACGGCGTCGACCGGTATCTCGGGTTCGACGTTCCCTGGCCGTACGTCCTGGGTCTGCTCGTGTTCGTTCCGGCAGCCGCCCACCTCAAGTGGAAACACAGGGGGTACTGGCTCGGGGAGGACCACTTCCTCACGCGCAACGGCTTCTGGCGTCGGGAGATCAAGGCGGTGCCGTACTACCGGATCCAGAACGTGATCGACACCCGGACGATCTTCCAGCGGAGATGGAACATCGCGACGGTCCACGCCGACACCGCCGGCACCCTCTCGCTGACCGGCAGCGGTGCAGCCGCCGTCGACTACGACGACGAGGACGCCGACTGGCTCCGGGGGGAGCTGACCGATCGGCTCCAGGAGGCGCTGGAGGAGCGACGCGATCCCCAGCCGAGGTTCGAGTGGATCGACCTGGACTCGGCCGAATCAGCCACTGTCGATTCCAAGGATGACGCCGGCACCAGCGACGCCTCCCTGTGATCGCCGATCACAGGTCGACGTCGTGGAGGAACGTCTGAAACTCTGCGGTCCGCCTGTCGGGGTCCTCGGCGAAGAACTGGTAGATCCGGTAGCGCTCGTTCTCGTGAGGTTGTTCCAGGGCGGCGTCGCCGATCCGGTCGTGCATCCGATCGACCGCTTCTCTCGAGTCGTACACGAACGTCAAGATCCCACAGTCGTCGGTGCGGTCCCGGGAACAGAAGCCGAACCGGAACGCGTCGTCGCCCTCCCCGTCCGCGTACTCGAGGATCGTACAGCCGGGCTGTTCCAGCCAGACGTCCGCGCCGACCGTATCGGTATAAAAGTCGACGACTGCGTCGTGTCGCTCGGTGGCGAAGAAGACGATTCCTGACATATGTATGGGTTCGTCCGAGCGAAACATAAAGGTCCCCGGCCGACCTTCGACACGCTTTTCCAGCTCCCACCTCGACGACTTACATGGAGAGAGACGTTTCCGGCGACGAACCCTTCTCGGAGAAACTCCGCGTTCCGGAGGCACTGACGTTCGACGACGTACTGCTTCGACCCGCAGAGAGCCGAGTCGAACCCGACGAGGCCGACGTGAGCACCCGGGTCTCGAAGAACGTCGAGCTGAACGTCCCCGTCCTGTCGGCGGCGATGGACACGGTGACGGAAAGCGAACTCGCGATCGCGATGGCTCGCGAGGGCGGACTCGGCGTGCTCCACCGGAACATGACCGACGAGGAGATGGTCGAGGAGATACAGCGCGTCAAACGGGCCCACGAGCTGGTGATCCGGCGGGAGAACGTCGTCACCGCCCGACCGGAGCAGACGGTCCGGGAGGTCGACGCGATGATGGAGCGAGAGGGGGTTTCGGGCGCCCCGGTCGTCGCCGACGACGACACCGTACTGGGGATCATCTCCGGCACCGACATCCGACCGTACCTCGAGGTCGGCGAGTCCGACGCCGTCAGGGAGGCGATGACCGACGAGGTGATCACCGCCGGCGAGGACGTCACCGCCCGGGAGGCGCTGGAGCTGATGTACGACTACAAGATCGAGCGCGTCCCCATCGTCGACGAGGCCGACCGGCTGGTGGGGCTGGTGACGATGCAGGGAATCCTCCAGCGGCGCGAACACGAACACGCCGCCCGCGACGAGGACGGTCGGCTCCGGGTCGGCGCCGCAGTCGGCCCGTTCGACGCCGACCGGGCCCGCGCCGCCGACGAGGCCGAGGTGGACGTGATCTTCATCGACTGTGCGCACGCCCACAACCTCAACGTGCTCGACACCGCCCGGGAGATCAAAGCCGAGGTCGACGCCGACGTCGTCGTCGGCAACATCGGCACCCGCGAGGCCGCACAGGCCTGCGTCGACTTCGCGGACGGCCTCAAGGTCGGCATCGGTCCGGGATCGATCTGCACCACCCGTGTGGTGTCGGGGGCGGGGATGCCCCAGATCACCGCCGTCGCGGAGGTCGCCGACGTGGCGGCCGACCACGACGTCCCGGTGATCGCCGACGGCGGAATCCGCTACTCCGGGGACGCGATCAAGGCGATCGCCGCCGGCGCCGACGCCGTCATGCTCGGCTCCTACTTTGCGGGCACCGAGGAGGCACCCGGCCGAATCATCACCATGAACGGCAAGAAGTACAAGCAGTACCGTGGGATGGGCTCGGTCGGCGCGATGAAGTCCGGCGGCGGCGACCGCTACCTCAAGGACACCGAAGACGACGAGGAGTTCGTCCCCGAAGGGGTCGAGGCGGCGACGCCGTACAAGGGGACGCTGGCCTCCGAACTGTACCAGCTGGTCGGCGGGATGCGGTCGGGGATGGGATACGTCGGCGCGGCGACGATCCCCGAAGTGAAGGCAGAAGCCGAGTTCGTCCGCGTCTCCACTGCGGGTCAGACCGAAGGGCACCCCCACGACGTGATGATCACCGACGAGGCACCGAACTACAGCCCCGATCGCTAGACGGACGACTGACAGCCCGATCTCGATCCCGCCGTGCGATGTCGACCGGCTGAAGTGTAACGCTACTGAAAAGGGGATTAACGTACCCGGAGTCCGAGTGAGCGATATGGAAACTGCCGACTTGCGTCGCGCGCTCGAGGAGGCGGGTCTGTCGCAGTACCAGGCGGATGCGTATACGGCCCTCCTTCGGCTCGGCTCCGCGAGCGTGACGGAGGTGTCGACAGCCTGTGACGTCCCGACTGCACGGATATACGACGTGCTCCGAGACCTCGAGGACCGAGGGTACGTCGAGACGTACGACCAGGAGAGCCTCCAGGTACGGGCGTGTAACCCGGAGGGAGTTCTCGAGGACCTGAGGCGGCGTGCGAGCCGGCTCGAGGACGCCGCTGCGGAGATCCAGAACCGCTGGGAAGAACCCGACATCGAGGACCACCGAGTCAGCATCGTAAAGCGGTTCCAGACGGTGTTCGACCGGGCGGCACACGTGATCTCGGAGGCGGAAAACGAGGTACAGGTCGCCGTGACCCCGGAGGGATACCGGGAGCTGGAGCCGGCGTTGGAGTCTGCCCACCAGTCGGGAGCGCTGGTGAAGGTGTCGATCCACACGGGCCGGGAGGAAGACATCTCCGCACTGCCCGACGAGGACCGGTTCGAAGGGGCCGTCACGGAAATCCGTCACCGGCGGCTTCCGACGCCGTTCCTCGCGCTCGTCGACCGGACGCGGACCTGTTTTTCCCCACACCGTGCATCGCTGAACGAGTACGGCGTCCTGGTCGACGACCACACTCTCTCGTACGTGTTCCACTGGTACTTCCGGACCTGTCTGTGGGAGGTGTGGCCCGTCGTCTACGACGACCGGAACGCCGAGCCGCCGCTTTCCTACACCGACATCCGCCGGTTCGTCAGGGAGATGCAGCCGCTCGTGGACGATGGCACGACGGTGACGGCCCGCGTCGACGGCTACGACACCGAAACGGGGGGAGCGGTCACCGTCGAGGGGATCGTGTGTGATCTCACGTACGTGGGAGAGGCCAACGACGGCGACATCCCGCTCACACAGCTCGCCGGTCAGGTGACTGTCCACATCGAAAACGTCGACGTGGTCGACACCACTCCAGGATCCCAAATTCGGAACAGGAACTCGGTGACGGTCGGTGGCTGGGGCGCGGTGATCGAGGACATCGAGGCACGACGGCTGACAGTGACTGGGATCGAACACGTCGACGGATCGAAGCCGGACAGGTCCGGAGAGGAGAGCCAACTCGTGGACCTGGAGAGGACGACGCGATGACGACCTCCCCGACCGGATTCGCCGGAACCGCCGACTCGAAGAGGTATTTTCATATGCCCTCCCGTGGCATGAAGAACGTGTACACCTCGAGGACAGACTATGAGTGAGGATGCCCCGCTCGTGCTCATCGTCGAGGACGAGCCCGATCTTGCGGATCTGTACGCCGCGTGGCTTTCGAGTGACTACCGCGTGCGCACCGCCTACGGCGGGCAGGAAGCGCTCGACGAACTCGACGAACAGATCGACGTCGTCCTGCTCGACCGCCGGATGCCCGGCGTCTCGGGGGACGAGGTGCTCGAGGAGATTCGGGGGCGGGGGCTCGACTGCCGGATCGCGATGGTGACAGCCGTCGAGCCGGACTTCGACATCGTGGAGATGGGGTTCGACGACTACCTCGTCAAGCCGGTCGCGAAAGAGGAACTGTACGAAACCGTCGAATCACTGCTGACGCGGAGCAGCTACGACGAAGGCGTCCAGGAGCTGTACGCGCTCGCATCGAAGAAGGCACTGTTGGAGTCCGAGAAGGGATCGGCCGAACTCGAGGAGAGCCAGGAGTACCAGCAGCTCGAACGGGAGCTCGAAGCGCTCCGTTCGGAGCTCGGGGAGACGCTCGACTCCTTTGGCGATCACGAGGAGTTCGTCAGTGTGTTTCGGGATCTCGAACGCGAGGCCGACGTCGATCCGTTCGAGGGGTGAGCGCGGGTCGGGGCGGAACCGTCACCGAAGAACCACCAACAGTCAGCCCTCGGTGACGAACGTCTCGATCCGGTCCATCGCTGTTTTCAGCTCGTTCATCCCAGTCGCATACGAGACCCGAAGGTGTCCCTCGCCGCCGGCGCCGAACACCCGTCCGGGCACGACGGCGACGCCCTGTTGCTCGAGCAACGACTCCGCGAACGCCTCGTCGTCGTCGCCACAGTCGGGGAACGCATAGAAGGCGCCGGTCGGCTCGAAACAGTCCAGTCCCATCTCCTCGAACCGGCTGTGGACGTAGTTCCGACGGCGGTCGTACTCCCGTCGCATCCGGTCGACCTCGTCGCCGCAGCTCGACAGCGCCTCGATCGCGGCGTACTGTGCGGTCGTCGGCGCAGACAACATCGTGTACTGGTGGATCCGCGTCATCGCGTCGACGATCTCCGGGGGACCCGCCGCGAATCCGAGCCGCAGGCCGGTCATGGCGTACGCCTTCGAGAAGCCGTTGACCACCAGTGTCCGCTCGCGCATCCCCGAAAGCGACGCGATCGAAACGTGGCCCCCGTCGTACGTCAAGGCGGCGTAGATCTCGTCGCTCACCACGAGCAGATCGTGTTCGCGACAGAACGCCGCCACCCGCGCGAGCTGCTTGCGGCTCATCGTCGCGCCGGTCGGGTTGTTCGGATAACACAGCACCAGCACGTCGGCGTCTTCGGCGCCTGCCGACGAGAGCACTTCGGGGGTGAGCGCGAAGTCGTCGGCGGCGCGCGTCGGCACCGGAAGCAGGTCGCCGCCGGCGAGGTCGACCCCCGGCCCGTAGGAGATGTACGTCGGCTGGTGAACCGCGACGACGTCTCCGGGGTCGACCAGCGCGCGCATCGCGAGGTCGACCGCCTCGCTGGCGCCAGTCGTGACGAGTAGTTCCTCGCCGGGGTCGTACGACAGCCCCCATCGAGTCAGGTAGTCGCCGATCCGTTCGCGCAGTTCGAGGAGTCCACGATTGGACGTGTAGGAGGTGCGACCGCGCTCCAGCGACTCGATGGCTGCGACGCGGGCGGCCCACGGCGCGGAGACGTCGGGCTCGCCGACGCCCAGCGAGATGACGTCCTCTCGCTGTTCGGCGAGCTCGAAGAAGCGACGGATCCCCGACTCCGGAAGCGTGGCGGCGCGCTCCGAGAGCCGGGAGCCGAACGCCGACCCCTCCATCTCGCGTTCGCTCATGGCGACACTGAAAGGCGGTCGTCCTCGTCGCGATCCTCGAAGACGAAGCCGCCGTCCTTGTACGTCTCCATCACGAAGTGGGTCACGGTCTGAGTGATCTCCGGTACTGGGGCCACCTGCTCGGAGACGAACCGGGAGACGGCCTGCATCGAGTCGCCCTCGACCTCGATCGCGAAGTCGTAGTTGCCCGAGACCAAAAGCAGCGACTTCACCTCCGGGAACCGGGCGATCCGGTCGGCGATCTCCTCGTAGTCGGTCTCGCGGTCGAGTTCGACGTTCAGTTCGACGATCGCCCGCACCGTGGCGGCGTCGACGGCGTCCCAGTCGATCACGGCGCTGTACCCCTTGATGACGCCGGCGTTCTCGAGCTCCTCGATCGCGGCCGCGACCGCCTCGGGTTCGCGGTCGAGCTGGCGGGCGATGTCGTCGACCGACGTGCGGGCGTCGTCGGCGAGTACCTCGAGCAGTTCGCGGTCCATACCTCCCTCTCGACGCCGACCCGCAAATGGGTTGTGCCCGGCGCAAGCCTGGCGGCCGGCAACGGGCGGAGTGCTTCCTCGGCCGTCTCGACGACCCGTTCTCGTCAGTTCCGGCGAATTTTTGTCCGACCCGGTCGGCGGGAACGTATGCGATGGCTCACGTGGGCGCTGCTCGCGCTCGTCGGATACACCCTGGTCGCTCCGCTGATGCGGGTGGCAACGAGCGGCACGAACCCGATCCCCAGCGACGTCGCCGCACTGATGACCAATACGATCCTCGTTTTGGCTGCACTCGCGGTCGTACTGGCGACGGATCAACCGCTCGCCGGGAGTTTGACACACGAGAAGGCGCCGCTGGTGTACGCCGCCGGGATCTGTCTGGCCGTCGGCATCCTGGCGTACTACCGGGCGCTGGCGCTGGGGCCGGTGAGCATCGTCACGCCGGTGTTCGGGCTGTTTCTGGTGACCAGTTCCGCAATCGGCATCGTGGTGCTCGGCGAGGATCTCACCGCGCGAAAACTGCTCGGGATCGTCTTCGCGATACTGGCGGTGTATCTCGTCAGCGTGGAGTGAGATGCGAACCGATCACGACGGGGACGGCTACACCTCGTCCCAGTACTCCGGTTCGTTACCCTCCGCCCACTTGATCGAACAGCCGCGGGAGGCGTTCCAGTCGACGGTTACCTCCTCGCCGGCGAGCACCTCCTCGATCGCCTGCCGGATCTCGAAGCCGGGCTCTCCCGAGGGGTCGTCGTCGGGGTTCAAGGCGTCGTCGAGCCGACCGTGATACGCCAGTCGGAACGTTCCGCCGTCGTTTGCAAACAGGAACGGGTCCGGCGTGCAGGTGGCGCCGTACGCCGCAGCGACCGCCTGGGTTTCATCGTGCAGGTAGGCGTCGTAGGCGATTCGCCCGGACTCGACGTACGCTTTCATCTTCTCGAAGGAGTCGTCCGGGTACTCCTCGGCGTCGTTGGGGTTGATACCCACGACGGCAACGTCGTCGTACTCGGCGGCGATGTCGTTGAGCGTCCCCTCCTTGGCTTCGGCGTACGGACAGTGGTTGCACGTGAACACGACCAACAGCGCCTCGTTGTCCGTGAAATCCGAAAGCGCGTGCGTCTCGCCGTCGACGCCGGGAAGCTCGAACGACGGTGCCTCCTCGCCCTCCTCGATGACCTGGATGCTCGGCAGTTCTACCATACGAATAGCTATCGGCCCACGAATAAAATAGCAGTGCCCCGATTCAAAATAATTTAATTGAACTATAGTTCAAATAACTACCGCAACTAACCGTTCCACCTCGTCGTAACTACCTCGCTCTTTTACATGTATATATGATGGTATCTGACGATTAATAAACGATATATTATATGTAGTATGTGCCTAAAAGTATCGTCAGTAGCATATCTTTACGCTACAATATGTAAACATCTACAATATAAACAAATACCACAAAATAGATAGTTAGATACTCCGTTTTGGGGCGACGTATCGGACAACATCGAGAATTAATCTATCACAACGCTTTGTATATGCTGAAATACTCGCTATAAATTGGTTTAATTGATTTATATCGGGGTTCTTGTAGCGTAGAACCTGTGCCGTTCGATCCCTGGTGCGTTCTCATTAGTATCGAATATTAATTGAATATTTTTTCAATTATTGGGGGTCGTTCAGTGGCGGCTAGCTACTCAGTGAGGAAGTCCTTTCGAGCCGTGACGTTGTGCGCTGCGAACCCGCCCGATCTGTCTGTGCAAGAGTCCGACGCAGACGAGACCGACAAACAGGAGGAGACTCATGAGGTAAAACGACAGCTCGTAACTTCCAGTGAGTTCGACGACTTGGGAAACGAGGGTCGGACCGGCGGCTCCCGCGAGCGACCACGCAGTGAGGGTGTACCCGTGTATCGCGCCCAGTTCGCTGGTTCCAAACAGGTCTCCCAGATACGCCGGGAGACAGGCAAAGCCTCCGCCGTAGCAGCTGATGATGAGAAACATCAGACCGGCGAACAGCCAGATCGTCGTGACGCGAGGCAACAGCAAGAACGCGACGATCTGGACGAGGAAAAAGACGGCGTACGTTCTCGTCCGACCGATGTAATCGGAGAAACTCGCCCAGACGATCCGACCGGCGCCGTTGAACACTCCGAGCAACCCGACGACGGTCGCGGCCGCGGCGGCGGTTACCCCGGTGATCGTCTGGGTCATGCTCGAGGCGACCGAAAGGAGCATGATGCCCGCCGAGACGTTGATGAAGATTATCAGCCAAACGAGATAGAACTGGGGAGTCCGGAGCGCCTCGCGTGCAGTGAGCTCCTCGAGGTCGGAGCTGACCGTGATCCCGTAGGCGCCCACATCTTCGATCTCGTCTGGATCCACCGTTTCGGGAACCCACCCCTTCGGTGGTTTTTCGAGATAGCTGGCCCCGGTGGCCATGGCGAGGAAGTAACCGACACCGAGCACCGCGAACGTCGCCGGCGTGCCGACGATGCCGATCAAGTAATTGGCGGCCGGCCCAGTGACCAGCGCACCCGCACCGAACCCCAGCACTGCGATTCCGGTGGCCATGCCACGGCGGTCGGGAAACCACTCGACCAGCGTCGAGATCGGCGTGACGTATCCCAACCCGAGTCCGATCCCCGCAAGTACGCCGTAGGTTGCGATAAACGCCGGATAGCTGCTCAGATGAACGGATACTCCCGCGAGAAACGTGCCGCCACCGAAAAGCAACGCCGCCACCGATCCGGTAGCTCGAGGACCGTGTGTGTCCACGTATTTGCCCAGGAACGCGGCGGAGATCCCGAGTGTGAAAATCGCGACGGTGAACGCGAACGTGACACCTCCGATGCTCCAGTTCTGTGACTGCTGGAGCGGCAACTGATAGACGCTGTAGGCGTACACGGATCCGATGGAGAGGTGAATCAACACGGCGGACACCGCAATGAGCCACCGGTTTTTGTCTGATTCGACTGGCATGTCTCGTCACGAGGAGTGATCTGCTGCGATAATCAAGATTGTGCTCCGTATCCTTCTCTGTCGTCTCGTGCCGTTCTCGTCTGTCAAACGACCCGTAACGCGACACGTGATAATTCATTGATCAGTAGTATTTTATACATGTATTTCGTAGCTGATTCACGAACACGAGTATCATGTCGAATCGAACACAGACCCGTAGCAACGGGAGACCACAGTCTCGAAGCGACAATGCAAGGGAAGCCAACTTCCAAGCCGGGCGTGCCCTTTCGGAACTGATCAGGACCACACTCGGTCCGAAAGGAATGGACAAGATGATCACCACAGACGAGGGGGAAATCCTCGTCACGAACAACGGTTCCAGCATTCTTAACCGGATCGACGTCCGACATCCTGCCGCGTCAGTGATCGCCGAACTCGCACACCAACAGAACGAGCGCGTGAGCGATGGGACGACGACGGTCGTCGTCCTGGCGGGCGAACTCCTCTCGAACGCCGAGCGATTGATTGAAACGGGCGTTCATCCGACCAAAATAACGCGTGGATACTCGCTTGCGGCGAGCCGGGCGGTGGAAACGCTCGAAGAGAACACGGTTACCGTCGATCCCGAAAACGAAACTCACCTCCGAGACGTTTGTACGACGGTGATAACGGGAAGGTGGGACGAGCCGTCGAAGAACTTCCTGGCGGACAGAGCGATCGAGACACTCGAAGCGGTCCGTGACGGGCGGAGCGTAAACCTGGAGAAAGTCACGCGGAAATCCCTTCCGGGCGGCTCCTACTACGACTCCAGAGTCGTTTTCGGGCTCGCAATAGACGTCGCCGAGTCGTCGACGACCTTCGTCTCTCCGGACGAGTATCTCCCGAACGTTTTCGAGCCGGCGACAGTCGCCATCGTCGACGGTCAACTGACGATCGAATCCGCAAAAGGGCAAGGGACGGTTTCGGTGACCTCCCCCGAGCAGCTCGCAGAGTTCAGGGAACACGAGCAGGAAACGTATCGGACGTACGCGGACGTGATCGCCGGCACCGGTGCAGACGTCGTGTTCTGTCAGAAATCGATTGACGACCCCGTTCGGTATCTCCTCGCGAGAAACGGCGTACTCGCCGTCGAACGGACCCGGCGTGACGAGTTACACGAACTCGAACGCACGACCGGCGCGAGAGCGGTCGCGAACGTGACTGAGCTTTCGAGCGACGACACGGGGGTCGCGAAGAGAATCGAACGGGAACCTGTCGGGAGTACGGAGCTGGCTATCGTAACGGCCGAAGAGCCCTCCGACGGGACGGACGGACAGACGGGAGCAGATCACGTGTCGTTGATCTTGCGTGGGGGGACCGAACACGTCGCAGAGGAGACAAAACGCATCGTCGACGACTGCCTGTTGGTTCTCAAACTGGTGATCGAGGAGGGGAGCGTACTGCCCGGTGGCGGTGCAATCGAGATGGAGATCGCACGAGAGCTTCGCGAGTACGCGCCGACTCTGGCGGGACACGAACAGCTCGCCGTCGAAGCGTTCGGCGACGCACTGGAAACGATCCCCCGGACGATCGCGGAGTCGGCCGGGATGGATCCGATCGACGCCATCGCGGAGCTCCGGACGCGACACGGGAACGGCTCCTCCAGCGTCGGCATCGACGCGACCGACAGTTCGATCAGGGACACGACCCAGGCGGGAGTGATCGAACCGCTGTCGATCAAAAAGCAGGCCATCGCGGGGGCGATGGAGGCCGCGACCGTCCTGATCAGAATCGACGACGTGATCACAGCCTCGCGCAAGGACGATCACCACGACGCCAGTCACGACCACGATCACGATCACGGACCCGGCGGTTTCGTCGAAAGCACTGGCGGACTCCCCTGGGCAGTCGGACACTCACAGGGCCACTCACACTGACGGCGACGCCGACGAAAAAACGGGCCGGAACGCGAAATCACCGCCACGGGATCGCGGCGGCGGCCGAACTACCGTTCGAGAGCCTACTGGAGCGGATCGTCGGTGAGTGGGGCTTGTCCGCGGTCCTCGTATTCTCCGAGAGACTCGGGGGTGATGTCGAATTCGAAGACCTCGTTCGGGAGCGCGATCGTGGCAACCGCGTTCGGAACGTCGACGATCCCGCTGATCCGCCCTTCTATCGGGATCGTGCTCAGCATCATGTACGCCTGCTCGCCGGTGTAGCCGAACTTCTTCAGGTATTCGATCGCCTCGAGCGCCGCACGGCGATAGGCGACGTGGGCGTTCATGTAGGTCTGCTTGCCGTCCTCGCGAACGGAGTAGCCCTCGAAGGTCACCCAGTCGGAGAAGTTCGGACCTCGGTGGCCGGGCTGGAAGATGGGGTGATCGACGCCGTACTTCTCCATGCCGTCCTTGATGACGTCGACCCGCAGGTCGGCGAAGCCAGCCATCTCGATGCCACCACAGAAGGAGATCTCTCCGTCACCCTGTGACGCGTGCATGTCGCCCATCGAGAGCTTCGCCCCCTCGACGTACACCGGGAAGTAAATCGTCGATCCGAGGGACAGGTCCTTGATGTCGCAGTTGCCGCCGTTTTCCCGTCCGGGAACGGTCCGGGCAGCGACTTCTGCCGCCTCTTCGGCCTCGTCGTCCTCCATTTCACCCATCAACGCGCCGTCCTTCGTCGGCGGGTTCGCGACCGGCGGTTGATCTCTGCCGGTGGGATGATTCGGGATGGACTCCGGATCGTTGGTATGTTTGTCGATCAGCTCTTGCTCGCGTTCGTTCCACTCTTCGAGTAGTTCGTGGGACGGCGCAGTCCCGATCAGTCCCGGATGAATTTTCCCCTCGTAGTTCACGTCCGGAACGTGGCGGGAGGACACTTTGGTGCCGTCCACGTCCCAGATCGTTTTCGCGGCGTCCGGGAAGTGGTCGGTGAGGAATCCCCCACCGTTCTGCTGGGAGAAGATTCCGGTGAACCCCCACTCCATCTCCTGTAACGGACCCAGATCCAGGAGTTCGACCTTGAGCAAGTCGCCCGGCTCGGCCCCCTTCACGTCGACCGGACCACTCAGATAATGGACCTGTTCGAGTTCGACGTCCCTGATCTCGTTTGCGTTGTCGTTGTTTCCGATCTGTCCACCCGTCCAGTCGATCATTTCCAGCCGGAACGTGTCTCCCGGTTCGACGGAAGCGGCGGCCGGAACGTCCGGATGCCACCTGTTGTGTGGGTTGGCCCCCGGTTGCTCGTCGGGTGCACGATTCTGGTCGGCTTCGAATTTTAACTCTGGCATTGCTTCGTCCCTGCTGGAGTACACCAGCGTCCCAATTGTCAATTCGCCATATGATAACTGTATCTATTAATCATGGTTGGAAACTTGTTACAACTACCACGGCCACATCCCGAGCGCCATGAGATAGCCGGCCACACCCGACAGGATTCCAGTTATCAGGGTGTACCAGCCGATCGGCGTCTGATACTCGTTGCGTTCCAGTCCCAGCAGGACCCAGAACACGAACCAGAGAACGGCCCAGATCCACCACAGCAACGCGAGGCCGATGTCCCCGCCGTCGAACACGAGCCAGCCCGTCGGTGCTGCGATCAGCGCGACGAACAGACAGTACCACCCGAACAGTCGCTGATCCTCGATGCCTCTGAGGGCGTTGGCAGCGACCCACAGATACGTAAACGAAAACAGGAGCATCGAAGCCGCGTCGAACGGCGTTCCGTCCGCCCCGAAGTAGCCGCCGAAGGCCCACCACATGGGTATCAGAAACGTGACGACCCCCGCAAAGATGTTTATCAACGCTACGTCCCGATCGCTTCCGACTCCAGTCAGCCAGATCCCGTTGACGATCAAGACTGCCCCGACGTACAGTAATCCCATTCCGAGCATCTCGGTCATTGTCGACACCGATCGTACGTTCTAACCACCATATATTATAATTTATTGTTAATTTAGATGACGACTGTGTGGCTCACGTATCTACGGCCCTCAGCGTGACTGGCCGTGCACGCGGTTCGTCATCGAGATCGCGGCGGTCCCCCCGAGAGGACAATCGCGATCTGGATGACACTCGACAACCTTCCGCCCAGAACAACCGGTAGGAGTTGGAAAACGTCTATCTTCGAACGGGTAGAGAGTTCTTAACCCGGGAATATAGTTTACATAACTAGGGGTGTAATACCAGTGAACGACACGATTCGCCAGTAGCGACCAACACACCGTCTTCGCCGAGTTAGGGAGTTGTTTATCGTCGTCGGTTACGATGGGCGGCTACTACGTGTTTCCGTCGCTGTCTATCGAGACCCACCAGACGTCCTCGTTCGCGAGCCACCCCCCCGATTGCAGGTTTTTCGAGACGACAACGGTGTGTCCATCGGGATCGGCGACGACGACGGAGTGTTTCTGCGTCTCTACGACTTCGAACACGGGGCGGCGATTGTTGAGTTCGATCTCGTCGCCGGGTTCGAGCTCGGCAATGCGGTTCGTCACCTCGCCTGGGGAGAGTCGTTCGCAATCGGAGTCACTACGGCTTCTCTCTCGACTCATACGGACCACTCGTAGTTCATCGCTAATGATGCTATTGGATAACGAACAGTTACAATAGATTAAAATAACAAATACAAACATATTTAAAAAACTCGTCAATATATTCTAATCATTCGATAGCTATCGGCCGCAGCAACACTAACTGCGGATGTAACTCGTGAATTTCTGCTTGATTGGCTTTTGCACCGAGATATCGGAGACCAATAACCGATAAAACCACCAAATTCACGGAGGTTTTTGAGATATTGCTTGCTGCCCGGGTAAAAGAGAATCGTTCGGAAAATGTATGAAAATAATAACAAACTTACAATGATAATATATTATACTAATCACCGGTATGTAAGCCCACCGGAGAAAACTCCGTCCAGCTTCCCTTCGGGGCTATCGCGATCAGGGCGACTGTTCGTCTGGGTCTTCGAGATCCACGGGTTCGTCGTCCCTGAACGCCTGGATCTTCGCGCGGGCGCTCTCGATGGCCTCCTTCGCCTCGCCCTCGGCGCGCTCTTCCAGCTCCGACAGTTCGGCCTGGAGCGATTCGAGTCGCGACGGCTCTGGCTCCTCATCGGCCTCGCGGCCCGTCAGCTCCCGGACCTTCGCCTCGAGGTCCTCGAGTTCCTCTTTCATGCCCGCTTTCGCGTGTTCGACCGCTCGTCCGAGGTAGTACCGTGCGTCTTCGAAGTGCTTGCTCATATTTGCCCTTAGGAAGAGGACAGATATAATCCTTGTGGGGAACCGGCGGCACGGGCCATCGTGCGGTCGATCGTAACAGGCAGGACGCTCCACGACGAACGGTTCGAGAGTGAATCGATCGACCGTCGACGCCGCGGCCGCCACCCCGATCGGAGCCGTCCTGCACGTCGGCGTCTGGACTGCTTGGCAGGCCTATCGGGCCATCTCACCCAATTCAAGGCGGAGGCCCCATCCTCAACGAGCGCAGGGGTTCCGATGGTCAATCGGAAGCACAAGCGAGTAGGGTGGGGTAGTTGACGGCGGCTCTCTCAATAGGTCGGCGACTCCTCGCGTTCGCCGTCCCGCCGGTTGACCACCCGGGCAAACACGAACAGGGCGTCTGAGAGCCGGTTGAGGTAGACGATCGCCTCCTCGTTTATCGGATCGTCGGCCGCCAGCGCGACCGCCCGGCGCTCTGCCCGGCGGACCACCGTCCGGGCGTGGTGGAGCCGCGCCCCCGACTCGCCTCCACCCGGGAGAATAAACGAGTCGAGGGGGTCGAGCTCCTCGTCGAACTCGTCCATCCACTCCTCGAGCTGGTCGACGTGTTCCTCGCGGATCCGGGTCAAGTCGCCACCCGCCTCGCCCTCCCCGTCGGTATCGATTCCGTCGGTTCCGGGGCTTGCGAAGTCGGCCTGGATGATGTGGAGGTGGTTCTGGATCGCCGACAGCGTCTCGTCGACGTCGTCGTAGCCCGTCGGACGGATCGTTCCGACGAGAGCGTTGGCCTCGTCGACGGTGCCGTACGCCTCGATTCTGGCGCTGGTTTTCGAAACGCGAGTGGCGTTTCCGAGATCGGTCATGCCGTCGTCACCGCGCCCGGTGTAGATCCTCATCGGGCCACCTCCGAAAGCGTCTCCCGAACGTGCTCACAGAACGGACAGCCGTCCAGCGCGTACAGTGTGGTCGTCATTGTCGAACGATGGCTCCCCAGGGGCAAGTAAGTTCCCTCGTTGGCGACTCTCCTCGATCGATGGGATCAGAGACCGTGGGACGCGGCGATCTCCTCGCGCCACTCCTCGGGGATCGGCTTCGAGGAGTCCGACTCGAAGTCGTAGGTCACCAGGACGGACTCGGCGACGGCGACCACGCTCCCGCCCGTCCGGATTTCGTACTCCATCGGAACGCTGGAGCGCCCCAGCTCGGGAACGTCGATCGCGACCTCGACGGAGTCGGCGTCGGTGACTGGTTTCCGGTAGTCGACGGAAAGCGACGCCAGCACGACGTCCAGTTCGCCGATGCCGGCCCCGAGCACGGTTCGGAGATACTCGACGCGCGCCTGTTCGAGATACGTCACGTACACGGCGTTGTTCACGTGCCCGTACGCGTCGAGGTCGCGAAACCGAACCTGAACGTCGGTCGTAAACTCGGTCATGGTTCGCGATTGTCCGGCGGCTAACTTAGCCGATCCGAAACCGGAGAGTAGGTATTCTATATAGCATCATGGAATTTACAATCGGGCGGGCTCTCCGATCAGAGACGAAAATCCCAATATTCAATTCGGTTGGACGTGGAGTTTCGAGCATACCATGGAACGCAATGAGGAGTGTCCGAAGTGTGGTGGGGAACAGAAGTTCTGGCTGACTGCGTCGATGGAGGTTCACCTCGGAGAGAAGACGAAGTGGCGCTGTAGCGAATGTAACTTCGGGTTCATCGAGATCAACGGGATCTCGACGCTCGCCTGAACGGCCGACTATCTCTCCGTTTTGGGATCAGCCGGAATAGCTGCAGGATCGTCCCTTCAACAGGCGAGACGTTTCGACGGATCCGGCCGATCTGTTCGCCTCGAAGTGCTTCATGCTCGCCGCAGAACTGTTTCTCTGCGCCCCGCTGTTGTTACCGAGAGATTCGCAAGGGAGAATATCCTTTGTTTAAACTCTATAGTGCTATAGGAAATGTAAACTCGTCCAGTCGGGGTCGGCGCCGCCGAGCGACGGACAGCGCCGCCACTTGAGAAGCCAGTCACGTTAGTTGACGCGTTCGGGACTCAATCGGAATCGACCCACAGCTCGCCGTCAGAAAGGGAGGGGGAATGGAGCGTGTGACTTCCCCCAGGAGTGCGTACGACTCCCGGGCACATAGTTGTGGGAGATATTTTATAATCTGATAAAAGGAAACGAAAACAAGGCACCGATCGGAGACAACGTGTAGGCACGCGAGCGGGGACGATCAGTCGATCGTTCGTCGGAAGGTCCGGTGGATTACTATTAAGCATAAACAAAGTCTTTAGTATAACTAGAAGCTATTGGCAGATATGAGCACGACCGACTCAGCCGGGACGGATGGGACACTCGCCCGAAAAACGAGCGACGAACCTTCGAAAGCGACGGTCGAAGCCGAGTCACTGCCGTGTCGACCGACGGACGCGATCCCCGTCGAGATCGATGCAAAGGAGATCGAGTCGACGGCGAAACCGTATCTGCAGGACCTGAAGTCGACACTGCTTTCGAACGACCGCCAACCGGCCCACGTTGTCGTCGAAGCGACGTTCGACGAGCCGGGATCGATCCCGATCCACAGCGAGACCGATCGACTCCGCCGGCACCTGCTGGCGGCGTCGTTTCTGGGCGCCGGGCGCGTGACCGTCGAGATCGACGCGGTCTCGAATCCGGCTCGGGTCGCCCCTGCGCTGTCCGCAATCGAAGAGCGGGCGCGCCGCGAAGGGATCGCGCTTTCGGTGAGCGTCCCCGAAGGCGTCACCGTTTCCGCCTGACGTGTCCTCCAAACGGAACCTGGCGACCCAGCTCGCGGTCGTCGCCGGCTTCGAGGACCCGGTCGCGAGCCTGGAACAGTACCCCACCCCGCCGGAGCTCGCGGCCCACGTGATCCACGTCGCGGACCTGCAGGGCGACATCGAAGGACGGACGGTGCTGGATCTGGGTACCGGGACCGGAATGCTCGCACTGGGGGCTGCCCTCCGTTCCCCGGCACGTGTGGTCGGGATCGAGATCGACGCACCGGCACTGTCGATCGCACAGCGAAACGAGCGCCGGGTGGGATCGACTGCCCCCGTCCACTGGATTCGCGGGGACGCCGGCCGACCGCCGATCCGAGACGGGGCCCCTACGACGGTCGTGATGAATCCACCGTTCGGCGCCCAGGACGGACACCGCCATGCGGATCGGCGCTTCCTCGCAACTGCTGCCGAACTCGCGGACGTCTCCTACTCTATTCACAACGAAGGCAGCCAGGACTTCCTGGAGGCGTTCGCGTCGGACAACGGCGGCACGATCACCCACGCGTTCAAAGCGGAGTTCGAACTGGAACACCAGTTCGACCATCACGCCGAAGACCGGCGCGACATCGACACGGAAGTGTACCGGATCGAGTGGGGATCCGCTCGGGAAGCCTGAGCTCGAGCGGTACGGCCTCCGGGAGCTAGAGTCCGAGCCGCTCGCGGATCTCCTCGAAGAATCCGTGGCGACCGTCCGAGCCCTCTCCCGACTCGGGCACCACACGGTCTGCGGGCGTGATCCGCACCGCCTCGCCGGTTCGATCGACGTGGATGAGACCGTCGTCCTTCAGCGCCGCAAGTGCCTCTTCGAGTCCGTCGATTCCCGTGTCGACGGCCGTACGGAGTTCGAGAACCGTCATCCCCTCCTCGGCGCGATCGACGAGCGCGTCGAGCACCGCGACCTCCGTGTCTGGACGGTCGCGATACTCCGGCTTCGCCTGCATACGCGTACGAACGACCGGCGACCGTTTACGTTTACCGGCGGGGCAATCGCTCGTTCGGCCCGTAGCGTCAGCCGTCCGTCAGACAGCGAGCGTGGCGCTTTTAGTAGAGGAAACCGCTCTTCCAGCCAATGGGACTCAGGTGTCTGCTCGGACACGACTTCACCGAACCCGAACTCGAGCGCGACCGGGAGACGTCGGGTGGGGAAGTCGTCATCACAGTTCGGGAGGTCAAAACGTGCCGCCGGTGTGGGGAAACCCAGATCGTCAGCGAAAACAAGGAAGTCACGTCGGTCGAACAGCTCGCGGAAACTGCCCGGAGAGCCGATGACGGGGATAGCTCGCCGGAGTCGTCCCCCGAACCGGAACCAGGCGCGGCCGACGCTGGCACCGACGAGTTGGCCTCCGGTTCGCCCGCCGAAGCCCCTTCCGAACCGGATGTCGGGGAGGAGGAGATCGACGAGGGGTCGGAAGTCGATCCGGACGACGAGGTCACGGTGGACGCGTCCGGAGAGAGTGACGCCGACGAGGGACCCGCGTTCGAAGACGACGACGTTTCACAGGACGCCGAGGAGGACGACGGGATCATTCTCGACGACGAACCGACCGACTCCGACCGGTCTCCGGGTGCCTGGCCGGACGCAAGCGACACGCGCCAGGAAGGTGAGGATCCGACCCCCGACGGCGTCGAAGGCGCGGCTGGAGACGAAAGCGCGATCGTGGACGAGACAGCCGAAGACGACCGTGCTGAACCGTGGCCCGACCAGCACGGTGAAGACGAGGGGTACGACGCCGAGCCGGGCGGCGGCACGCCGGAGGGTGTCTCGTTCGGAAGTGGGCTCAGGCCCGAGGCGACCGACGGACAGTCCCCGGAGGACGACGAGGGGGTCGAATTCATCGAAAGCGCCGGGGACGTGTCGGGTTCCGGCGGAGCATGGCCCGACCCGACGGACGGCGCCCCTAGAGAAACCGCCGACAGCGCCGCCGGTGACACCGACGATGCCAACGGAGACGACGACCGTGCCGAGGTGTCGGAGACGGACGCCGCCGAGGACACGGAGTTCACCCGAGCTGCCGACGCCGTCGACACGAGCACGGGGACGCCGTTCGAGACGGAGTTCTTCTGTCCGGAGTGTGGTCACACCGCACCGACCGACGGATCGTCGCTGCGTACCGGCGACATCTGCCCGGAGTGTCGCCGGGGGTATATCGCGGAGCGGGAACGGGCCCCCGAGCGGTGACGAAACAGGTAAACGTCACCCTTTCGAACGAGTGTCCATGAAGGAGTACAAGATGCGCCGCGGGGAGCATCTCGAGGAGCGCGTCCCGGACCTGAAAGGGAAAATCGAGGAGTACTTCGGCGAGGTTGCCGGTACCGACGAGATGAACGGCCACGAGCTGTTCGTCGTCGAGGATCCGGACAATCCCGTCTTCGAACGAATCCTCGCCGGGACAGCGAAGTACAGCGGCAAGAAGGACAAACTCGCCGTTCACTTCGAGGAACGTCCGGCCGAGGACGTCATCGCCGAAGGGCAGGCGGACGCCGCCGCCGAGGCGGTCTCGCTGAAGAACGACTTCCTCGAGGAGGTAACCGGCCGGGACGCGAAGTCACGCCGGGAGTCGATGAAACGCGCCGTCGAGGACGACGCCCCCGACGTCTGATGGGTCACCACTCCTTGCAGTCGGGACAGACGAACGTTCCCTCTTGACGCCACAGTCGGGACGCAGTCGAGCCACAGTCCGGACACGCCTCGCCCCCACTCGACCAGCGCGACGTAGCGGCGGCGGGTTCGACGTCGTCGACTGAATCGTCTGTCCCGTCGCCGTCGGACGGTTCTCCGTTCTCGTTATCGTCGTCGTCCGGAACGAAGTCGTCGAGCGAGTACTCTTCCGGCACGTCGATCACTCCTCTCGACGGAGGCGGGCGACGACGAAGTCGCACTCGAGTTCGCCCAGGAACTCGCCCAGACGGGGCCCCTGCGTCTCGTCGAAGAACAGCCGGTAGCCCGCCTCGAAGAACTCGCCGACCTCGAGATCGTTCCGTCTGGCGATCTCGTACATCTCTCCCTGGATCTCTTCCCCGTCGTGGCCGGCCTCGACGAACGCCGCGAGATCCTCGAGTGCCGTCTCGATTTCCGCGTCGAAGGCGACGTCGGGGAGGTCCGCCTGGAGTCGGTAGTTGTACTCGTTGTCCATTCGTTCGGCCCACGCCCGGGCCTTTTCGACCCGATCGAGCGCCTCCGCGACCGCCCAGTCGGGCGTGTCAGGGTCGAGGTGACCCTCCTCGCGTGCGAGTCGCTCGCGGAACTCCCGGTCGTCGACCATCCCGAGCACCGCCGCAAACGTGTACGGGAGACGGACGCGGTCGGGATCCGGGTCGGCGTCGGGGCCGAGAACGTACGGATACGCCCGCTCTGCCATCCGAGTGAGCTCCTCGTCGTCGACCTCGCCGAAGTACGCTCGTTCGAACCGGTCGAAGTCGTCGACGAGCTGGTCGAGTCGAGCGAGATCGAGGTTGCGGGCCTTCGACGGGTCGAGCGCGAAGAAGTACCGGATCACTGCCGGCTCCAGCAGCTCTAGCAGCTCCGAGACAGTGACGACGTTGCCCGCAGACGAGGAGAGCGCCTCCCCGTCGAGTGTGAACCACTCGTAGGTCATCGGCACCGGCGGCTCGATCCCGAGGACGTTGCGGGCGATGTCTTCGCCGCTGGGCCAGGATCCCTCGGCGTGGTCCTTGCCGAACGGCTCGAAGTCCACGTCGAGCACCTCCCACTGGGCGGGCCACTCGAAGCGCCAGGGGAGTTTCCCCTCCCGAAACGTGGCGGTCCCCTCGTGCCCGCAGCCGTCGATGGTGGAGTCGCCGACCTCCAGATCGGTACATCGATACGCGACGGTACCGGCGCCGACGTCGACCGCAGTCACCGTCTCGGTGATCTTCCCGCACTCCGCACAGATCGGATTGAACGGAACGTACGAGTCGTCGATCTTGGCCTGATACTTCCCCAGGACCTCCCTTGCGGCGTCGAGATCCGAGAGGATCCGCCCGATCACGTCGTCGAAGGCGCCCTCCTCGTACAGTTCGGTGTTCGAGACCATCTCGACGGGAATGTCGAGTCGAGCGGCGTCAGCCTGCAGGAGTGCGGTAAAGTGGGCGGCGTACGACTCCGCCTCGCCGAAGGGATCCGGGATCGCGGTGTACGGCTTGCCCAGGTTGCGCCCGAGCGCGCCGGCGTCGACGTCGCCCAGACCGACGAGGTTGCCGTCCCGGTCCGCCAGTGTCCGGGGGAGCTTCCGAAGGGGATCCCGGTCGTCCGAGGTGAACACCTGTCGGACCTCGTGACCGCGGTCCCGGAGCACGGCCGCCACGAAGTAACCACGAATGATCTCGTTGAAGTTCCCGAGATGGGCCACGCCCGACGGCGAAACGCCCCCTTTGATCACGATCGGCTCGTCGGGGTCGGTCGCCTCGATCTCGTCGGCGACCGCCTCCGCCCAGAACGCCCGTCGCGCTGCTCCGGAGTCACCGTCTGCAGTGGAATCGGAGTCGAAAGCGGTCATGGAATCACTCGACCTGTGCCCAGTAGGTCGGCCGGTCGCTCTCTGCAGGGACGATGTCGGTGCCGGTGTGATCTCCGCGCAACACCGCATCGACCACGCGCTCGGGGTCGGTACCGTCTAGCACCACGGTGCGGATGCCGCCGCGCTGGATGAGCTTGGCGGCGAGCAGGTCGACTGGGGCCGACGCACCCGCGTCGCGGCTCATCGGCACGATGATCTCCACCAGCTCCTCCGGGGAGAGTTCCGCGTACTGGGTGGCGGAATCGTCCTGGTTCGGATCCGCGTCGTACACCCCGTTCGCGCTGGTAGCGTACACGAGCAGGTCGGCGTCGACCGACTCGGCGAAGGCGGCGGCGACCGCGTCCGTGCTCTGTCCCGGGGCGACTCCACCCATCACGGCGATGTCCCCGCGGCGGAGCGCCTCACCGGCGGCGTCGTACTCTTTGGCCGGCGACAGGTTCGCCGCCTGTCCCAGCGCCGCGATCAACAGCCGGGCGTTGAGCCGCGTCGCGCCGATCCCGAGCTGATCGAGCTGTACTTCGTTCGCGCCCAGTTCCCGCGCCGCGGCGATGTACTCCCGGGCGACCTTGCCGCCGCCGGCGACGACGCCGACGTCACACCCCTCGTCGACGAGCGTCTCGATCATGGAGGCGTACGCTGCCACGCGATCCGGGTCCAGGTCCGGCGCGAGCACGCTGCCGCCGATAGAAAGAACGACTCTCATTGCCACGGGATAGCCCTGTTTCGCTCTTAAGGATTGTCAACCGCCGGCCGAGCCCGGGCGCCCCGCCGATCACTCCTCGGACGTCTCCGAAAGCGACTGTTCCACGAGCGAAACGAGCGTGCGGGCAAACCCCGAATCGCTGCTCCAGAACGCCGTCTCCTCGCCGTCGTCTCCGGGATCGGGAACGAGAACGCTGTGCAACACGTTTCCGTCATCGACCACCAGAAGGCGGGCCGCGTGGTCCTCTTCGGACATCGTTTCGGGAGGTTCGATCGCCGTCACGCCGTCCACGTCCGCGAACCGGTCGAGCGTCTGGCGGTCGCTGCTTATTACCAGAACGTCGATCCCGGCGTCGTCACGCTCTGCGAGCAGTTGGACGTGCCGGTCCGGGAGGAACCGTTCGTTTCGCACTCCGAGAACGATCCGGCGTTCGGCACCGCCGATCAGCTGAGCGATCCGTCCGTCGATCGCCTCCCGGCCCCGGACCGTCCAGATCTCCTCGCGGGTCTCGGCATCGTGGGACTGTGAGCGCTCCAACTCCTCGAGCCGGTCGACGACCGTCTCGAGATCTCGTTCGAGCCGGGATCGCAGTATCGACTCGATCTCTTCGGGAGCGGTGGCGTGGTACTCGCGTGGAGTGGCGTGTTGAACGTGCAGGAGGCCGAGCTCCTCGAGCTCCTCGGCGGTTCCGTACACCTGTGATCGCGGAACGTCTGTGGCGTCAGCGAGCTCCCTTGCGGTCGCCGATCCGAGCCGTGCGAGTCCGAGCAGAAGCCGTGCCTCCGTGCGGGTCAAGCCGAGTCGGACGAGCGACCCGACCGCCGCCTGCTCGTCTCCGCTGTCCGACCGAGTCATCTCCCGACACCGGTGAAAGGCGCCACATATTTACGCAGCGACATTGTTAGTAGCTTCATACTAACACTACGATATATGAGTTCCGAACCCCCCTTCCTCGCCTCCCTCCAGTACCGATCTCGACCGTCCCTCCTGGAGGACATCCAGCCGTGAACTCCCGCACGTGGCTGGTCGTCGGGTTCGCCGCCGCGATGGTGCTCGCCCTGCTCGCGATCCCCGTTGCAGGAACCGGGTTCACCAGAGGAGAACCCGACATCGACGTGTATCTCCCCGAAAACGAGGTCACGCCCGGAGAGGACGCCACACTCGGGCTCCAACTGCAAAACGACGGCGACCTGTCGACCGGGACACAGCGGGACGCCGTCCTGACCGCCCGAAGCACGACGGTCGAAGTCCGTGACGGCGGCCCCTTCGAGGTGAGAACCGGAACGACTCCCGTCGGCACGATCCAGGACGGCATGACCGTTTCCGCGCCGGTCAGGATCACGGTCCCCGAGGACCTCGAACCCGGCGAGTACGAGATCGACCTCCGGGTCCGGTACTCCTACACTCAGCAGGTGCAGACGGGATCGGACATCCCGTTCGATCGCTCCGCGAGGGAAACCCACACGGTGACCGTTCGCGTTCTCCCCGACTCGCAGTTCGAAATCGTCTCCGTGAGCGGCGACGTTCAGCCCGGCAGCGGCGGCGAAGCCGCCGTCGAGATCCAAAACGTCGGCACCGAAACCGCCCGCGAAGCGCGCGCCACCGTGACCGGCTCCGGTGGACTCGTCTTCGACGGCGGCGCCGCCGAGGCGTTCCTCGGCGACCTCGAACCGGACGAGTCGGCGACCGTCGAGATCGACGCTTCGCTCCCGGACGACGCCACCGCCGCACCCAAACCCGTCTCCGCGAACGTCCAGTACCGGGACGGCGACGGTCGCGACCGAGAGGCGCGCGCGCGAAACGGGAGCCTCGTTCCCATCGCCGAGCAGTCTTTCGACGTCCGAGATCTCGAGGGAACCCTGTCGACCGGCTACGGCGGGACGGTTACCGGTACCGTCGTCAACGACGGCCCGAGAGACGCCACCGGTGTCGTCGTCACCGTGGACTCCGAGTCGCCTGCCGTCCAGATCGACGAACCCCGCGTGTCGATCGGTACCCTCGAGGCCGGCGAGGCCCGAACGTTCCAGTTCCGAGCCGGCGTGTCTGCCGACGCCGATCCCGGGCCCAGGCAGGTTTCCGTTACCGTCGGCTACGACGACGATCACCGGAGTTCGCTCCGGGCGGAACCCGTTACCCGGCGCGTCGACGTCGCGGAGACCCGGTTCGACGTCGTCGATCTCGATGACACGCTCTCGGTGGGGTACGACGGGACGATCACGGGGACACTGGTCAACCACGGCGACAACCCAATCGAGGACGGCGTCCTCACGATCGAGCCGGCCTCCGACTCGCTGTTCGTCGAAGAGCGCCGATACGCGCTCCCTCGGCTCGAACCGGGCGAGTCGGCCGCGTTCGAGTTCCCCACCGACGTCAGCGGGCAGGCCGACGCCGGTCCCCGGCAGGTCAGCTTCACCGTCGACTACCGCGGCGCGACCGGTCGCACCGTCCAGTCCGAACCGATCACCCGACGCGTGGTCGTCGACGAGCGCCGCCCGGAGTTCTCGCTTTCGGCCCCCGACGCGTCCGTCGAGGCGGGCGGCTCGACCACCCTCGAGATCGAGATCACCAACGATCGGCCGGAGACGCTCTCGAACATCGACGCCAGGCTGTACGCCGAGAGCCCGTTCGACTCGACGAGCGACGAGGCGTTCGTGACGGAGCTGGCGCCCGGAGAGAGCGCGACACTCCAGTTCCAGCTGTCGGCAGACGACGGAACGATGCCGAAGACGTACCCGGTCGAACTCGACTTCCAGTACGACACCCAGCGGGGTGACACCGTGCTCTCGAACACGTACAAGCAGGCAGTAGACGTCCAGCCTGCGTCCGACGACGACGACGGCCTCCCGATCGAACTCGTCGGCGTCGGCGTCGGGGTCCTCGCCGTCCTCGCCGTGGCGGTGGTCCTCTGGCGGCGACGATCGGCCGGCGGCAGACCGTGAGGGGGACGCGAAGCGATGGCTGAGTCCGACGACAACGATCCCGTGACCAGGGCCGTAAACCGGCTGGTCACGGAGCGACCCTGGACGATCGTCGCGGTCTTCCTGCTTCTCACCGCTGGGTTCGCCGTGGGGATCGGAACCGACGCCGAACAGCAGGCAGGGGCCGACCAGTTCACCGAGGACATCGAGGAGTTCGAGGCGTTCGAGGAGATGCAGGAGGTGTTCGCCCCCCGCGACCGTGATGGCGGTGGAGCCAGCGCTACAGTGTTCGTGAAAGACGACCGGAACGTGTTGTCCGAGCAGTCGCTGTTGCGGATGCTCGAGGCGCAACAGCGGCTCGAAGATCGCGAGGGCCTCCGGGTGTCGGCGACGTCGAGCCCGGCGTCGACGATCGCCCGCGAAATCGACCCGAGTGCGACGACTGTCGAGACCCAGCGCCGGACGATCGAACGCGCCTCCCCCCGACAGCTCGCTGGGGCGATCCAGTCCGCCGCCGACCGAGGATCCCTGGGAGGAGTCAGCACCGACCTGAATCCGGCTACGGGATCGGCGTCGACGGCACAACTGCAGGTGAGTTACGACCTGCCCGCCGGCGCCGGACAGTCCGACCGGGCGGCGCTGCAGTATCGAACGATCGACGTCCTCGAAACCGTCGACGGCTACACGATCAACGACAACGTCGTCGTCTTCGCGGACGCGCTCCTGGAAGACGAGATCCTGCAACTGCTCAACGACACCGCAATCGTCGTCTTTCCCGCAGCGATACTGCTGATCGTCTTCTTCCTCGTGATCGCGTACCGGGACCCCGTCGACCTCGGGGTCGGGGTCGCCGCACTCGTGATGACGCTCGTGTGGACGTTCGGCTTCATGGGATACGCCGGGATCCCGTTCGGCGACACGATGGTGACGATATTCCCGCTGTTGCTCGCGGTGGGGATCGACTTCGGGATCCACATCATCAACCGGTACCGCGAGGAACGGCTCGACGGCGCCGGGATCGACGACGCAATGCTACTAACTACCAGCCAGCTGACTGTGGCGTTTCTCATCGTCGCGATCACCACCGTGTTCAGTTTCGCGGCGAACCTGACGAGCCCGCTCGGGAGCCTGCGGGACTTCGGGCTGGTCGCTGCGGCGGGTATCACCTTCACGTTCCTCATCTTCGGCGTGTTCCTCCCGGCGGCGAAGGTCGCTTTCGACCGGCTCCGGGAGGGACGGCGGTTCCCCCAGTTCGGAACGAAACCGCTCGGACGGAAGGGATCGATCCTGGGGACGATCCTTCCGGCGGGCGTTTCCCTGGCCAGGGTGGGTGCCGTCGGCGTCCTCGTGGTCGCACTCGTGGTCGGGGGCGCGGCAGGCGCGTACGGGACCGGCGTGGACACGGAGTTCTCCCAGGAGGTGTTCTTCCCGAACGAAGAGCGCATCGAACAGTACGATCGGCTTCCCGAGCCGTTCAAACCGGGAACCTACTCGTTCCTGGAGGTGATCTCGATACTCGAGGACGACTTCGATCAGGGATTCATCGGGAGCGTGACCTTGTACATCGAGGGGCCGGAGGTGCGTTCGGACGCCACCCTCAGAGAGATCGACCGCGCGACCCGGGATCCGCCGCCGGCGTTCGCCGGCGACCGGCGCGAGGCGGACGCCAGCAGCGTGCTCTCCGTGACTCGACAACACGCCGAAGAGAACCCCGAGTTCGGCGCGCTCGTCCGGCAGACCGACACCACCGGAAACGGCGTTCCGGACCGCGACGTCGACCGGGTGTTCGAGTCGCTTCTGGATTCCCCGCGAGGTGACCAGGCACGGACGTATCTCGCCGACGACCGGAGCGCGACCCGGATCCAGTTCCAGCTCACCGCCGAAGCGGACGCGACGGACGCCACTCGCGACGCGTGGGTGGTCGCAGAACGGTTCCAGACGCTGGAGGCGACGCCGACCGGACAGATCGTGGTGAACCAGGCGGTGATCGACCGGATCACCGAGTCGGCGATCGTGAGCCTGTTCGTGGCGTTCGGGCTGACGGCGGCGTTTCTCGCGATCAGCTACCGGCTGCTCGAAGGACGGGCGATCTACGGAATCATCAACCTCGTTCCCGTCGTCGTGACTGTCGCCCTGCTGGCGGGATCGATGCGGCTGTTCGACATCGCCTTGACACCGATCAACGCGCCGATCCTCGCAGTCTCGATCGGTCTCGGGGTGGATTACACCGTCCACTTCATGCATCGATTCGTCGACGAATTCGACGGTGATCCCGCCGTCGACGTGTACGAGGCGCTGCTGGTGACAGTTCGAGGAACCGGCGGTGCGTTGACCGGCAGTATGCTCACGACCGTCACCGGAATCGGCGTGCTGTACGTCGCATTGATTCCTCTGATCGCGGAGTTCGGGATCCTGATCGCGCTGGGGGTGCTGTACGCCTACCTCGCGGCGATCCTGTTGCTCCCGGCCACGATCGTGGTGTGGGTTCGGGCTGAGGCCCGCCTGCGGGGCGTCGAAACCGCGGCGGTGTGACCGTCGAGTCCGGCGCCGCCGACTCGGTCGGCCGGAACTACGGCGGAAAGCCATTTATCCACGCGACCCCGGGAACTACGTATGCAACCACTCAGCGTCGTCGGCCCGGGCGCCGACGCCGTCGTGCGATCGCTCGCGACGCGTCTCGAAGGCCGGGTCGCCACGGTGCGGGCAGCCGAACGCGAAACGGGAACCGGAGAGGGCACGGGCGTCGCGGACGGCGGACTCGCAGCCAGCACGTCCACGGCGGAGCCGAACCCAGATCTATCGACGACGGTAACACTGGCCGAAGACGGAACCTGGAGCGTCAGCGGATCGGACGGCACGTTCACTGACCTCCTCGAGACGCTTGCGCCGACCCACGACTACGTGCTCGCGGCCGGGTTTACCCGGTTGCGGGTGCCGACGGTTCGGCTGACCGGCGACACTGACGAGGGGTCCGACGCGGGCAGTGAAGGGCCCAACGAGGAGGAGATCGCCGGTGATATCGTGGAGACGGCGATAAATCCGGAGGATCTAGATCTCGAGGCTCTCGCCGGGCGGATCGACAGCTTCGAGCCCTACGTCACCCTGGAGGAGCTCGTGGCGGAGGCGAAAGCCTCGCCGATGGCGGAGCGGTCGGGTGCGATCGCAACCTTCACCGGCCGCGTTCGGGTTACGGATTCCCCAGACGACGATCGGACCGAACGGTTGGTCTTCGAAAAGTACGACGGCGTCGCCGAAAACCGGATGGACGACATCCGGAAGCGCCTGGAGTCCCGGGATGAGGTGTTCGAAGTGTTGCTACACCACCGTTCGGGCGTCATCGAGGCCGGTGAGGACATCGTCTTCGTCGTCGTCCTCGCGGGGCATCGAAAGCAGGCGTTCCGGGCAGTCGAAGACGGGATCGACCAGTTGAAGGAAGAAGTGCCGATCTTCAAGAAGGAATCGACCGAAAGCGAAGAGTTCTGGCTCCACGAGCGCGAGTGAGTATCGCCGACGAAAGCGGAATTCTCACCGATCGAAAACGGATTTCGGCGTCGAAACTACCGTTCATTCGTGGACCGAACGTCTCGTCGATCGGAACCCATCTTGAAGCCTCAGATCATGTTTTAAAACTTCTAGACTGATTTAAAAAGTTCGTAAAACGTCCGTCAGACACAGTTTATCGGCAACACTCTCCTGAAAGGAGCTGAATCACCCCTAACGTTCCTGCCTTTATAACACCCCCTCGGCACAATGGAGGGACGAGGTGTCACAATGAGCGCGACTGCAACCCCCTCCACCGACGTGACGACGGAGACGGACTCCACTGAAGAGTCGAAAGAGGAACGTCTCAGGTCGTACCTCCGAAAGCGAGCCGAAGACGGCGAACTCTACTTCAAGAGCAAGTTCATCGCCGACGATGTCGACCTCTCCCCGAAGGAGATCGGCGCGCTGATGGTGAAGCTCAGCGAATCCGCCGCGGACCTCCAGATCGAAAAGTGGTCCTACACCGGCGCGACGACCTGGCGCGTCGAACCCGCCTGAACTGTCCACAGAACGAACGCACGGCGATCACGACCCCGGGACGTCGATCCGGTCCCCGCCGATCGCGCTCCCCGGCAAATCGACCTGGCGACTAGCTCACGCGAGGAAGTCCGGTTCGGTCCGTTTCTCCTCGCGTTCGTTTTCGAGGTGTTCGAGGAACGCCTCCAGTTCGACGTCCGCTTTTTCACGCTCGAACCGGTCCCGTACGGAGACAGTACCGGTCTCCTCCTCGTCGGGACCGACGACCAGCATATATGGGAGCCGGTCGTCGTGGCCGGCCCGGATCTTCCGGCCGACCGTCCAGTCGCGGTCCTCGATGTCGACCCGGAAGCCGGCCTCCGAAAGATCGTTTTTCACGCGGTGGGCGTAGCCGAGCGTCTCGTCGCTCACGGGGAGGATCCGAACCTGTTCGGGGGCCAGCCACAGCGGGAAGTTCCCGTCGAAGTGCTCGATCAGCACCATGAAGAAGCGCTCGTAGCTGCCGTACAGCGCCCGGTGGATCATCACCGGGCGGTGCTCCTCGTTGTCCTCGCCCGTGTAGGTGAGATCGAACCGCTCGGGCATGTTGAAGTCCAGCTGAACGGTCGGCCCGTCCCAGCTGCGGCCGAGCGCGTCCTCGAACGCGAAGTCGATCTTCGGCCCGTAGAAGGCGCCGTCACCGGGTTCGAGGTCGTAATCGTGTCCGTCGTTTTCGAGCACCTCCCGCAGCTGTGACTCCGCAGACTCCCAGATTTCGTCGCTTCCCACCGACTTCTCCGGCCGGGTCGCAAGCGCCACCTCGACCTCGAGGTCGAACGTCTCGATCACCTCGAAGATCATATCCATGACCTGCCGGACCTCGGCCTCGATCTGGTCTTGCCGGACGAACAGGTGGCCGTCGTCGATCGTGAACGCCCACACTCGCGAGAGCCCGGACAACTCGCCGCGCTGCTCCTTCCGGTACACCTTCCCGTTCTCGAAGTACCGCATTGGAAGCTCCCGGTAGGACCAGGACTTCTGGTCGAAGATCGTCGCGTGACCGGGACAGTTCATCGGCTTGAGACCGTACTCCTCTTCGTTTACGTCCAGGAGGAACATGTCGTCCCGGTAGTTGTCGTAGTGGCCGGACTGCTTCCACAGCTCCGTCCTGAAGACGTGGGGCGTCTCGACCTCCTCGTAGCCGGCCCCACGGTTGAGCTCGTTGGCGTACTCCTCGAGTTCCCGGAGCACGGTCTTCCCGTTGGGGTGATACAGCGGGAGCCCGGGACCCGTCACCGTGGGGATCGAGAACAGGTCCATCTCCCGGCCGATCTTCCGGTGGTCCCGCTTTTTGGCCTCCTCGCGTCGCTCGAGGTACTCCTCGAGGTCGTCCTCGGTTTCGAACGCCGTGCCGTACACGCGGGTGAGCGTCTCGTTGTCCTCGTCGCCGCGCCAGTACGCCGAGGAGATGTTCAACAGGGCGAACGCGCCGACCTCGCCGGTGGACTCCACGTGTGGCCCCCGACAGAGATCCTCCCAGTCGTCCTGGACGTAAAAGGAGACGACCGCTTCGCCCGCAGCCTCCTCTTCGAGGATCTCGCGTTTGAACCGGTTGTCCTCGTAGCCGTGGATCGCCTCCTCGCGCGGGCGCTCGTCGCGATGGAGTTCGTAGTCGGCCTCGACGATCCGTTCCATCTCCTCTTCGATCTCTGCGAGGTCGTCCTCGTCGAGGTCGACGTTCGTCACGTCGTAGTAGAAGCCCTCGTCGGTCGGGGGACCGATCGCGAGTTTCGCTTCCGGATACAGCCGCTGGAGCGCCTGGGCGAACACGTGGGCGGCCGTGTGTCTGAGGACCCGCAGGTACTCATCGGCGTCGTCGGTGACGATCTCGAGGCGGGCACCGTCGGGGACGACCGCGGCCTTGTCCACGAGTTCGCCGTCGACGACGCCCGCGACTGTGTCCCTTCCCAGCCCCGGACCGATCTCGTAGGCGACGTCCTCGACTGTCGATCCCTCCGGTACGGAAAGCTGTGATCCGTCCGGAAGGACGACCGTCACGTCTGCCTGGGCGTCGCTCTCGCTCATGTCATCCAGAAGCCGGACGAGCGGGATAAGTGTTTTTGGACGCCGGCACTCCGTCGCACGGGATGGGTCGAACGGGAACGTGTCTTCAAAACCCGCGGTTTAACGTAATATAGTACTCTTCCGAAATACTATCCTCCCCCATACTAACTGCTGGAAGCAATCCGCCATAGACGCATCTGTCGTCGAGCCCGAACGATAGCCGGTCTCCGCGAAACGAATGTCAGACCGGCGAGACCGCTCGAACCGCCTAGTTCTCCTCGGTCAGCAGCCGCCGGAGCACGTAGTGCAGGATGCCGCCGTGTTCGACGTACGTCACCGCGGCGGGGGTGCCGACCTGTGCGGTTACCGGGAACTCGACGGTCTCGCCGTCCTCTTTCTCGGCGACGACGGTGAGTTCGGCGTTGGGTTCCAGGCCGTCGTCGAGCCCGCGGATGTGGAAGTACTCCGAACCGTCGAGCCCGAGCGACTCCCAGGAGTCGCCGGGCGAAAACTGCAGCGGCAGCACGCCCATGCCGACCAGGTTGTCGCGGTAGATCCGTTCGTAGCTCTCGGCGATGGTCGCGCGGATCCCCAGCAGGTCGGTCCCTTTGGCGGCCCAGTCGCGGCTGGATCCGGTACCGAACTCCACGCCCGACAGCACCACGAGCGGCGTCTCCTCCTCGCGGTAGCGCTCGCTGGCCTCGAAGACCGTCGTTTCTTCATCGGTTGGATGGTGGATCGTGTAGCCACCCTCCGTCCCGTCGAGCATCTCGTTTTCGATCCGGACGTTCGCGAACGTCCCGCGCATCATCACTTCGTGGTTGCCCCGACGGGAGCCGTAGGTGTTGAACTCGTGGGGGTCGACGCCGTGGTCCATGAGCCACTGCCCCGCCGGCAGGTCGGGACCGAACGGACCGGCCGGGCTGATGTGGTCGGTGGTGACCGTATCACCCAGCAGCATGAGACACCGGGCGTCCTCGATATTCGACACGCCGGGCTTTTCCAGCGGGAAGTCCGTGAAGAACGGCGGTTCCCGGATGTACGTCGACTCGTCGTCCCACTCGTAGACGTCGCCGGTGGGCGCGTCGAGCGCCTCCCAGCGGGCGTCGCCTTCGAACGCCTCCGCGTACTTCTCTTCGAACATGGAGGAGTCGACGTTGTCGTGGATTGCCTCTTTTACCTCCTCCGGGCTCGGCCAGACGTCCGAGAGGTAGACGGGTTCGCCGTCGTCGCCGACGCCGATCGGTTCCTCCTCGAGGTCGACGTCCATCCGTCCCGCCAGCCCGTACGCGACCACCAGGGGCGGGCTCGCCAGGTAGTTGGCTTTGATCTTCGGGTGGATCCGCGCCTCGAAGTTCCGGTTGCCACTGAGGACGCTCGTGGTCCAGAGGTCGTGTTCGTCGATCGCCTCCTCGATCGATTCCGGCAGCGGGCCTGCGTTGCCGATACAGGTCGTACAGCCGTACCCGACGACGTGGTACCCCAGATCCTCGAGATACGGGAGCAGCTCGGACTCCTCGAGGTACTCCGTGACGACGCGGCTCCCTGGCGCCAGGCTGGTCTTGACGTAGTCGGGCACTTCGAGCCCCATCTCCACGGCGTTTTTCGCCAGCAGCCCGGCAGCGATCATCACCGACGGGTTCGAGGTGTTTGTACAGCTGGTGATCGCGCTGACGACGACGCTTCCGTGCCCGATCTCGGCTGTGGTGCCGTCCTCGAGTTCGACCGACACCTTCTCGCCGAGGTTCGACTTCGACGTCGGCGAGGGTTTTTGCATCTGTGCGGCGTCGCCCCCGGCGGTCGTCGTGGGTGCGTCGCCTCCGGCAGCCGTCTCGGGGGCGCCGCCGTCGCCGCCGTCGTCGAACCACCGATCCAGGTCGGCCGGGTCCTCGGGCGTCGCGTCGGCGACCTCCTCGGCGACCAGCTCCCGGAAGTGAGTCTTCATTCCGTCCATCGGGACCCGGTCCTGCGGGCGCTTGGGACCGGCGAGACTGGGTTCGACGCTCCCCAGGTCGAACTCGACGACCTCGGTGTACTCGGGCTCCTGCTCGCCGAACAGCCCCTGCGCCTTCAGGTACTCCTCGACAAGTTCGACGTGTTCGGGATCCCGTCCGGTGAGCTCGAGGTAATCGAGCGTCGACTCGTCGACCGGGAACATGCTGATCGTCGAGCCCTGCTCGGGGGCCATGTTCGAGATGGTCGCCCGGTCGGCGACGGTGAGGCTCGAAACGCCCGGACCGAAGAACTCGACGAACCGGTCGACGACGCCGACCTCGCGGAGCTGTTCGGTGATGTGCAACACCAGGTCCGTCGCGGTGGCGCCCTCCGGGAGTTCGCCGGTGAGCCGGACGCCGACGACCTCCGGGAGCTTCATCGTGATCGGCTGGCCGAGCATGGCGGCCTCGGCCTCGATGCCGCCGACGCCCCAACCGACGACACCGATCCCACCGATCATGGGGGTGTGACTGTCGGTCCCCACGAGGGTGTCGGGAACGAGCCACCGGTCGCCGTCGCGCTCGCGGTCGTGAACGACCTGTCCGAGATGTTCGAGGTTCACCTGGTGGACGATTCCCGTGCCCGGCGGGACGACCTGGAACCGGTCGAACGCGTTCTGCGCCCACTTGATCGCGCGGTAGCGCTCCTCGTTGCGCTCGTACTCGAGTTCGACGTTCTTCTCGTAGGCGTCCTCGGAACCGAAGTAGTCGACCTGGACGCTGTGATCGATCACCAGGTCACACGGAACCTCCGGCTCGACGATCGAGGGGTCCGCCCCGTTGCGGTCGGCGGCCGACCTGAGCGCCGCGAGGTCGACCACGGCCGGAACGCCCGTGAGGTCCTGTAGCACGACCCGGGAGGGCGTGAAGGGCACCTCGACGTCGGGGACGTCCGGCTCCCAGGCGGCGGCGTTGCGGACGTCGTCTTCGGTGATTCCCTCGCCGTCGACGTTGCGGAGCACCGACTCCAGCAACACCCGGATGCTGACCGGCAGTTTCTCCAGGTCACACAGTCCGGCGTCCTCGAGCGCGGTCAGGTCCGCCATCCGGTAGGTGGTCCCGTCGTGCTCGAACTCGC
Organism: Halalkaliarchaeum sp. AArc-CO; assembly: GCF_024972735.1. Taxonomy (GTDB): domain Archaea; phylum Halobacteriota; class Halobacteria; order Halobacteriales; family Haloferacaceae; genus Halalkaliarchaeum. The sequence continues at coordinate 2,873,580 of NZ_CP087723.1, read as the reverse complement.
GGATCGCACCGAAAGGGTCTTGTCCGCTCATAGGGGCGGGTAGACGCACGCGGTATTTCAATCGTTCGTCTGAGACGCGTTGACAGTGACCGGAGGGCCGTACTACTGGGGGCCATTTTCAATAAAAGCGCAGAATTGTCGTGCAAACCGGGCACAAACCCGACATCAATAGGGCAACAGCCACGGGAACACGCTCGGACGCTCTCGCCCGCGGTCCGTACATCGGGGGTCTCGACTCACCGTGGTCCTGACTTGCCGTCTCAACCGGTCGCCCGCCACAGCAGCGACCGCAATCTGTACCCGATCGTTCCGTTTTTGTAGCCGTTCCAACCGCTCATCCCTCCCAGAAGTGTGGCGGCGTCGCATCCCTCCTCGTTCAGGATGGCGGTCGCCTTCTTCGCGACGATGCCGGCCTTGCAGATCACGACGACGTCCTCGTCGCGGGGGATTTCGTCCAGTTGACTTCGAAGCGACGATTCGTCTCCGCGCTGGAGGTCACCGTACACCGGAACGTTATGTGACCCGTCGATACTTCCGTTTCGAAACGAGTCTCGGGGGCGGATGTCCAGCAAAAACAGGTTCTCACCGGCTGAGAGTCGGTCGTCGAGTTCGGGGGGCGTAATCTTGCTCATAACTCCCCGTTGTACCCACGACCGATAAGTGTCGCTCTTCCACCCGCCAGCACAATGGTGTCCGCCTGTCACGCGGCGTAAATTGCGTAATTGAGAACCGCAGCGAACGACACCCACAGCAGATACGGGACGACAAGCGCGGCAGCCACCCGGTCGACGCGGTCGAAGGCGACAATTGTGGCAACGATTCCGACCCAGAGCACGAGGATCACCAACAGCCCCAGATCTGGTCGCTGGAGGCCGAAAAAGACCGGCGTCCACAGGAGGTTGAGTGAGAACTGGGCGGCGAAGACGCCGAACGCGACCCGCACGTCGCGGCGTCCGATCCCGCGTTTCCAGACGCGGTACAGCGCAAGCCCGAGTAGCGTGAAAAGCAGCGTCCAGACGATCGGGAACAGGATCTCCGGCGGATAGAACCACGGCCGGTCGATCCAGCCGGTTTCGGAGCCGAAAAGGAATGCGGGGAGCGCGCCGAGGGCGTTGACGCCGACGACGAAGCCCGCCGCGAGAAGTGCCTCACGACCGGACGGAAGCCCGAGCGAGCGGTTCGTGTGCATACTGAAGGTACGCCGCGGAGTTACTTAAAACGGGGTCGGCAACGGATCCCCCACTCCGTTACCGCTTCCAGAACGCGCCGGTGAAAAGCACCAATACGGGGATGATCTCGAGCCGGCCGATCCACATCAGGAAGATCATCAGTAGCTTGCTCGTCGGGGGAAACGCCAGATAGCTTCCGAACGGGCCGAGCAGCCCGAACCCCGGACCGATGTTCCCGATCGTCGCAAGGCTTGCGCTTGCGGCCTCCAGAACCGAAAGTTCGAGCCCGACACGGGAGGCGTCTAGCGTGATCACGACGGCTGCGACGGCGAAGAGAACCAGATACAACAGCGTAAAGGCGAAAATTGCTTTGATTACGTCCTCGTCGACGACGTACCTCCCCAGTCGGACCGGCTTGACCGCATCGGGGTGTGCAGTGGTGAAAAGCTCGCGTCGGATCGTCTTGAGGACGACGAGCCACCGGACGACTTTGATTCCACCCCCGGTCGACCCAGCCGAACCGCCGATGAACATCGCGAACAACAACACGATCTGGGCGCTCGCGTCCCACTGGGCGAAGTCACTGGTTGCATACCCTGTCGAGTTCAGGAGAGAGCCGATCTGGAATGCAGCCTGCCGCAGCGAGTTCTCGAGAACACCTTCCGTCGTGCCGCCGAGTTCGAGGGTCGGTGCTGCGCCGGTGAACAGCAGTCCCCAGAGGACGACGATCAATCCGGCGACGGCACCGATGTACGCCTGGAACTCCCGGTTCCGGAAGAACGACCGGTACTCCCCCTGGAGGACGTAATAAAACAGCGCGAAATTCGTCCCTGCGACGAGCATGAATGGAATCACGACCCACTGCACCGCAGGCGAGAACGCGGCGATGCTGTCGGCCTGCGGGGAGAACCCTCCGGTCGGCAGCGTCGTGAAGCCGTGGGCCACGGCGTTGTACACGTCCATATTCGGTGCGAATCCGACGAAATGTAACACGAGCAACAGCAGCACGTAAAGCAGCGTGAACGCGAAGTAAAACAGCCACAGGATCCGGGCGGTTTCCGCAATGCGCGGCGTCAGCTTCTGGAGTTCTGGACCCGGCGCCTCCGAGTCGACCAGCTGTGCCCCGTTGACCGCCAGCTCGGGCAGGATCGCGACCATCAGTACGATGATCCCCATTCCGCCGAGCCACTGGGTGAGCTGTCGCCACAGCAACAGTGCGTGTGAATGCTGCTCGAAGGAGATCTCCCCCATCACGGTCGCGCCGGTGGTCGTGAATCCGGACACCGATTCGAACAGCGCATTGATCGGATGTGACAGCGTCGAGGCGGTCCCGTAGCCGGCCAGCACGTACGGGACGGCACCGACCAGCGACACGACGCCCCACACGAGCGTGACGAACAACAGCGCCTCGCGAGGCCCCAGATCCGTGTGATCGGAGGCGCGTTCCAGCAGCAGTCCGATCCCGAGTGCGATCGAAAGCGAGACGAGGAACACCAGAACGTCCTCCCGATAGACGACGGCGACGGCGAGGGGGACGAACATCGCAAACGAGATGTACTTCAACGCAGTTCCAGTCAGGGCGACACTTGCTCGCCAGTCTACTTTCACCGTCATGTCACGAGTTCATCGATTGGTTTTCCGTCGGTTCGGATTCCAGGAGGGCGACGAGACGCTCGAGGATTGCCCGTTTGAGCGAACGAGGCCGTGCGTCGCCCCCGCGTGCGATCACGACCGTGTTGTCGGTACGTGAAACGATGTCGCGTGGAATAGTGCCGTACATCGTCCGGGCGACGAAGCTCTCCCCGGTCGCTCCGACGGCGACGGTGTCGTACGCGTCGACCGTTTCGAGCAGCGCCTCCCTGACGTTCTCGTCGACCACTACCCGCGACTCGTACTCGTCCGGGTCGAGGCCCGCAGCGGCTGCGACGTCGTCGATGGTTTCTTTGCCGACGGTTTCGGGATCCTCCCGTTCACCGTCGTCGGAATCGCTCGTTTCACTGGCGTCGGAATCGCTTGTTTCACCATCGTCGGAACCGTCCGGTCCGTCCACGCCGGAGCCCACCGATTCGGACTGGTCAGTCGCGGCGAGCGGTTGCTGCACGCTCAGGAGCGTGAGCGACGAATCTTCGAACGTACGGTGGATTTCGCCAGCCCGCCTTGCTGCCACGGGTGCGTTCGGCCCACGTCCGGCGAGCGCGACGACGTTACCGGGACGCATACTCGGACGCGTCACGAGCGACACCTCACACGGCGCCTGTTCGACGACCGTGTCGAGCGTGGATCCGAACACCGCGTCCCGTCGGCGATGGTCTGGACTCCAGCCCATCAACACGTGGTCGGCCTCTTCCTCGCGGATGATCGAGAGAATCGCGTCGCCGGCGTGCCGGCCGACGATCGCTCGCGTTTGCAGCGGTAACGACAGCGTGTCGGCAGTGTCCCGGGCACTTTCGAGCAGTTCCTGCTGACGCCCGACGCGCTCCTCCTCGAGTTCGATCTGGGCCGGAGAGGTCTGGGGGGGCACTTCGATCACGTTGACTGCTATCAATTCGGCCTCCCCATCGTGTCCGTGGGCGCTGGCGGCCGCATACCGGATCAGCGTCTCTTCGGTGTCCGGGTTCGCGACCGGAACGACGACGCGGTATACGTCCCCATCCCCGTCTCCGTTTCCGGTCCCCCCGACGGATCCGGCTCCACCGGCCGGTTCAGTTGCTATCGCCTCGCCGACGAGGCCGACCGTCTCGGTTCGCTCGCGGACGTACAGGAAGTACCAGCCGACACCGATGCCCACGATCGCGAGACCGATCCCCTGGACGAGTGGTCGCATCTGAATCATGACGGCGAGACACCCCAACCCACCGGCGATCGGCACGGCGGGATACAGGGGATCTGGGATGCGGAAATCCGGATCGTACGTCGCGGGGTCTGCCCGACGCATGACGACCACCGCGACGTGAACCAGCGCGTACGCGACCAGGTACGAGAAGGAGGCGACGTCCGCGAGCGTGTCGATCGGAAGGGGACCTGCGATCAACAGGAGGATGACGATCCCGGTCGCAAGGATCGCCCGATACGGGGTTCGGAACCGTTCGTGGACCTGGTTGAGCCAGACAGTGAGGATTCTGTCCCGGCCCATCGCGAAGTTCACCCGTGCGGCCGAGAGGATCGACGCGTTCGCCGAAGAAACGGTTGCCAGCACCGCCCCGAAGATCATCGCGAGCGAGCCGATCTCGCCGGCGTACACCATGGCGACGTCCGCGACAGGAATCGTCGAAACCTCGAGTTCGGGAATCGGGAGTACGCCCGTCGAGACGAGCATCACGAGTACGTACAGGATTGCGGGCGTCACGACCGCGGCGATCATCGACAGCGGGAGGTTGCGACCCGGGTTCTTGATCTCCTCGGCCGACGTTGCGATCACTTCGAACCCGATGAACGCCACGAAGACGGTGCCGGCGGTGAGTCCCACTGCACTCCACCCCTCGGGAGCGAACGGCGTCAAAAGCGACGGGTCGAGCGCCGCGAGGCCGAAGGCGATAAACGCGATGATCAACACGACCAGCGCGATGACGATCACGTTCTGAAGCGATCCGGTCTCTTTTACTCCACGGTAGTTGACGAGCGTGAGGATCGCCCCCATCACGAGCGCCGAGGCGACGATCGGAATCGACGGGTGAAGGCCGGCGAGATACTGTCCGAATCCGAGCATGTAGAACGCGGTCGCGAACATGAGCCCGACCCACATTCCCCAGCCGACGATACTGCCGAAAAATCCGCCGAGCGCACGATTGACGTAGTAGTAACTCCCACCTGCTTTCGGCATCCCGGTCGCCAGTTCGGACAGCGACAGCGCGGCCAAAAGCGAGACGACGCCAGCGATCGCAAACGACACCATGCTCGCCGGGCCTGCCCGTCCGGCGACGATTCCGGGCAATACGAAGATCCCCGCCCCGATCATGGTGCCCAGACCGAGGGTGTACGCCTCGAGGAAACCGAGGTCACGGGCGAGTTCCTGCTCGTTTTCAGCCACGCCAGATCACCCTGAGATAGCGGACGACAAACCGGGGAGAAACGATCGATAGCTGGCGATCCATGGATGAGATACATGGAGACACTATATAAAAGACTGCCGAAGGGAATTATCGATGCGACAAAGAACTGGCGGAAATCGTTCGGTAAAGACAATTGCGTAGTATTATATTGTTGAAGGAGAAATGCGCCGGCAACGGAGACAGCCGTGCCCAGGGACACCCAGAACGACTACCGACTCGATCGAATCGATCGGCGCACGATCTACGCGCTGATGCAGGACGCCCGGAACACCTCGGCGCCGGCGATCGCGGAGACGGTGAACGTCTCCGCCGGGACGATCAGAAACCGGATCGAAAACCTCGAGAACCACGGTGTCGTCCGAGGATACACGGCACAGGTCGATTTCGAACGCGCCGAGGGGCTGTCGACATCGTTATTCGTCTGTTCGGCGCCGGTGTCGAAACTGGAGGTGCTGGCGCTGGAAGTGCGGGCAATTCCAGGCGTAATCCACGTTCGGGAGCTGCTGTCGGGCGATCAGAATCTCCACGTGACTGCAGTCTCGGAGGACAGCGACGACCGGGAGCGAATCATGGCCGAGTTAACCGACCTCGGACTCGAGATCGAGGCGGATCAGATCGTTCGCAACGAGGCGTTCGAACCGTACGCGCCGTACGGACCGGAAGACGAGGGGTCGGCCTGGTCCCCGACGGACGTCATCAGCCTTGCGGGTGGGGCCGAGGTAGTCGAGGTGTCAGTCTCGGCGTCGGCACCGGTCGTCGATCTGTCGCTAGCCGAGGCGAACGAGCGGGAAATCCTCGAGGAAGAGGTGCTCGTCATTACCATCGAGCGCGACGGATCGACGATCACGCCCCGCGGGGAGACGGTGGTCCAGCAGGGGGACGTCGTGACGCTTTTGGCTCGCGGTGGCGATCCGGAACAGGTGCTCGAGGCGTTTCACGGGGACGAACAGTCCATTCAATCGAACGATGACGGTGCGTAATCAAATGAACGGGTCGAATACAACTGGCGTATTTGCGGGGAAGTGGCGATGAAAGTCGCCATCGTCGGCGCCGGCGAAGTCGGGGAATCGATCGCGGCGGGACTGTGTGACACCCACGACGTGATAGTCATCGACGTGCGCGAGGATCGGGCGGACGAACTGAACTACTCGATGGACGTGCTGGCGGTCGCCGGCGACGGGACCGACGTCGAGACCCTGGAGGACGCCGACGTCGGCTCGGCGGACATGGTTCTCGCGGCGACCGACGACGACGAGACCAACATCGTCGCGTGCTCGACGGCAAAGGCGATATCGGAGGCGTTCACTGTCGCCAGGATCAAGGACAGCAAGTACCTCCGGACGTGGAAACGCACCGAGGAAGCGTTCGGAATCGACTTCATGGTCGCGACGAACCTGCTTGCGGCGGAGGCGATCGCGCGGGTCGCTGCCCTTCCGACCGCACGGGACGCCGACTTCTTCGCAGATGGGACGGTACAGATGGCCGAGTTCGACGTCTGCAAGCAGTCGCCGATCGCAGGCGGGACCGTCGAGGAGGCCGACCAGTACGATTCGCTCACGTTCGCGGCCGTGCTCCGGAACGGGGACGTAGAGATCGCCCGTGGGGACACTGAAATCGCGGTCGGCGACCGGGTGGTCGTCATCGGGAGCTCCCAGAGCGTCCACGAGTTCGCCCGCGACAGCGTCCCCGAGGAGATGCGCCAGGAGGCAACCGAGGTCGTCATCGCGGGCGGGTCCGAGATCGGCTATCACGTCGCCCGCCTGTTGAACGAACAGGGGCTGTCGACGCGGCTGGTCGAACAGGACGAAGACCGGGCACGAAAGCTCGCAGAGGCGCTGCCCGACACGATGGTGATGCACTCGGACGCGACCGACGCCGGGTTCCTGGAGCGAGAACACGTCGGCGACGCCGACATCCTGGTTTCGGCACTCGACAGCGACGAGAAGAACCTGCTGGAGTCGCTTCTGGCCGACCAGTTGGGCATCGAACGAACCATAAGCGTGATCGACCAGTCATCGTACGTCGGGCTCTTCGAGCGGATCGGGGTCGACGTTGCGATTAGCCCCAGAAGCGTCGTCGCCGAGGAGATAACCCGTTTTACCCAGAGCAGCAACACCGAGAACATCGCGTTCATCGAGACGGACAAGGCAGAAGTGCTGGAGATCGAAGTCGACGAGGAGAGCGTGCTCGCTGGGCGGCCGATCCGGGAGTCGGTCGGCGACCTCCCGGCCGGGGTGGTGATCGGCGCGATCACCCGCGACGGGGAGATGGTGATTCCTCGGGGGGAGACCGTCATCGAACCGGGGGATCACGTAATCGCCTTCGTGAAGTTCGACGTCATCGACGAGGCGATCGAGAAGCTGTAGCCTCCAGCAGCATTCCGCAAGAGAAGCGAACGTACAGTTCGTCGGTGTCGTCGTCGCGATACACCCGAACGAAGAGCGTTTCCAGAACTGGCCGACGACGAACCGCTGGAAGAACTATAAGCCCAGATACTCACCTCTTCGAATAAGTATGCAATTAAACCTCATCATCGAGACGAACGACGCCGAACGCGTATGGAACGCCTTCAGGTTGGCGAACACTGCCCTCGAGAACGGCCACGACGTGGAGACCTTCCTGCTGGGTGACGGGGTAGAGGCGCCGGACATCGAGACCGAGAAGTTCAACCCGCACGGAGTGATGGTGAAATACACCCGGAACGGCGGGGAACTGGAGGCCTGTGGGACGTGTCTCGACTCCCGCGACATCGAACCGGACGACCTCCGGCCCCGGTCGACGATGGGTGAACTCCTCCGGATCGTCGAAGAGGGCGATGAAGTGCTCACGATCGGATAGCACGGAGAGTGGAATGCCGCTTCGGCGCACAGTGTTCGGCAACCGACCGACGAGATCCCTCACATGATCTATCTCGACCACGCCGCGACGACCCTGCCACACGAAGACGTCGTCGCCGCTATGGAACCGTACCTGGAATCGCACTACCACAACCCTGCTGCAGGATACGCCGACCGCGCAGCCGAGGGACTGGAAACCGCACGAGAACGGGTTGCAACCCTCATCGGAGCCCCGCCGGCGTCGATCGTCTTCACCGGCGGCGGAAGCGAGGCCGACAATCTGGCACTGAAAGGGATCGTGGACACCGCCGCCGGCGAGAACCGCGGACACGTGGTCACCTCGGCGATGGAACACGATGCGATCGAAGAGACGTGTCGCTGGCTCGAACGGCGTGGCGTCGAAGTGACGCGTATTGCGCCACGTGAGGACGGCCGAGTCGATCCGGCCGCTGTCGAAGACGCGATCCGCTCGGACACGGTGATCGTCTCGATCATGCACGCCAACAACGAGACGGGCGTCGTGCAGCCGCTACAGGAGATTGCGACGGTCGCTCACGAGCACGGTGCCCTCGTGCACTCGGACACCGTCCAGAGTGCGGGGAAACTCCCCGTCGACGTCGAGCGGCTCGGCCTGGACATGGCGAGCCTCAGCGCACACAGGTTCTATGGCCCCAAGGGCGTGGGTGCGCTGTACGTCCGCGACGGCCTCGAGGCCGAACTGGAACCGCTGATCCACGGCGGGGGCCAGGAGGGTGGTCTCCGCAGCGGAACCGAAAACGTCCCCGGTCTCGTCGGGATGGGCGTCGCCGCCGAGCGGGCCCGGGCAGATCTCGAGGAGCGTGCCGACAGGTTGTCCGGGTTGCGTGACGACTTCGTGCGACGGGTCCGGGAGGTGAGCGGAGGGACGCTCGTCGGCCACCCCGAACAGCGGCTGCCGGGATATGCACTGTTCTGTTTCGAGGAGGCGACGGGCGCCCAGCTCGTCGACGCGCTGGCCGACCGGGGGATCGCCGTCTCCAGCGGCTCGGCGTGCCATACCGGAACGGCCTCCCCGTCGAGGGTGCTCACCGAGATGGGCATCGACGCCCAGACCGCACTGGGCGCCGTCCGGTTCTCGATGGGGCGGCATACCACGGCCGACGACGTCGATCAGGCAGTTGCCGCGCTCGAGGACGCTCTCGAGGTCGCTCGGGGGTGAGTTACCGGAGGAAGGCTCTCACTGGCTCTGCACCCGGATACCCGTCACGCCGCCAGAGGACGGCGGCGATCCCGAGGAGAACGAACTCGGAGAGAAAGTACGGGCTCGAAAGCGAATCCAACAGAAGACGCAGGACAGACGGAGCCCCCTCCTCGTATGGTTCGACGGCCAGTAGCGGCCAGAGGAGAAAGTTCGCCTCCGCCTCCGCATCCCACAGAACTGGAAGCGCATCGACGATCGAATGGGAAAGTGCACCGATCGCAAACGCGATACCGTATTCGGGGCGTTCAAACCGATTCGCGACCCGGTAGCCGAGATATGAAAGCGGGATCAATACCAGAAGCGAATGGGCGAGGGTCCGTCCCGTCGGGAGCACGCCGAGGTACCATGCGAGTGGCTTATCGACGATGTCCGGAAAGAGACTCCCAACCACCACCATCAGGACAGGACCGTGATCGGGGAGTTCGTTCGCTCGTATTCGCACGGCGATCGAATAACAGAGATAGGCAACTGCAACGTGTCCCCAGGGCCACATACTCTGCTACGGTGAACGGAACAGAGAAGTAAATACCCACGGATGAGCGGCTTTCCACGAAGAGAACCCGGAGAGCCTCGTAGTGGGACAAACGCGACTGGACGCTATCCGAGTGTGCGGATCGTCGTGACCGGGGTACCGACCCAGTCTCTGCAAACCTGGTCGTTCTGGAGGGGGAGCCCGTCCGCACACCGAGAGGATAGATCGCAGCTGCGGTGTCAGGGCGGCACGCGGTGAAGAAGCGCGTCGATCCGGGACCGGAACCACTGCAAGATCGATCCGGTCCCCGAACTCCCGGACTCGCCCCCGTCCGGTGTTGCCGCCGGCGTCGGCGTGTCGTCGCCGTCGGAATCCTCACCGTCGGACTCACCGTCGCCGGACGCTTCGCCGCCGCGAACCACGGCCCAAGCCCATCGGGATACAGATAGTTCGCCTGGTACTCGTGAGGGGCGGTCTCGACGGCTTTCACCGCGATCCCTCCCCGAAGCGCCGGGAACAGATCCGGCAGACACCGAAGTACCAACACCGATATGGCTCGTTACGAAGCGATCGTCGACAGAACCGACAGGTGCGTTCCGTCCGGATCACCGGCCGACCCCCATCGGTCACGATCTCGTCGATCGCCTCACTCACTTCCTCGTCGCTCGCGCCAGCATCGGGGTGAGCGATCCGCTCGCCTGTCCGGGGGTCGTACAGCTCGGAGGCCCGAACGAACCTCATTCGAACCACCTCGCTTCGCTCGGACCGTGACGACCTGGCGCCTCTCGAGCGTCTGGCGTCGACACCGACTTGCCGGCGGCACTTCCCTCGAAGAGCCGAACCCAGGTGTCACACTGTGGGCAACGATGGGCGCGGTCGCGTTCGTCGCCGTACACCCGCCGGAAGTCCGTGGGCACGTGGGCGCCACACTCGAGACACCGCCGTCTTCCGGTTTCCCCCGTGACGAGCGGCGTCATGGCGCACCACCTTCAGGAATAAAAACCGCCCGACGGTAGAGGGATCCAACCAGTGACCAGTTGACATACTGCCTGAGAGGGGGGTTCCCCGGACCCTCTAATCCGTCGAAAATACGTGCTTCGATGCCTTTACGCTGTGTTTCTACTTCAGCCAAGAATCGGCTGGTGAAAACATGGGCCCTGCCGGATTTGAACCAGCGACCGCCCGGTTATGAGCCGGGTGCTCTGTCCAGACTAAGCTAAGGGCCCTCGATCCGTAGTTTCCCGTCGCTCCCCTTGAGTGTGCCGGACCAGTCCGACCCTCGAAACCGAACGGCGGCCACGCGGCTCGGGGCGTAGCCGCGGGGGAGAAGCGCCGGAGCCAGGACTCGAACCTGGGACCGCCTCGTTAACAGCGAGGCGCTCTACCATCTGAGCTACTCCGGCTTGCACCAGTTGGTAGACCAGTTGTTTTGATAGGGCTTTCGTTTCCGTCTGCCCGGGCGAGGTTCGAGTCGTTGCAAGCCGTTACCTCAGGGACGTGGATCGAAGTACGCAGCGAGGTCGCGACCGAACGACTCGACAAGTGTGTCGACCTCGTCCCCGACCAGCACCGTCCGATCCTCGAGTGCGTCCTCGATCTGGGCCCCCGTTCTGACCTCCAGCAACACCTCGCTGCGGAGATACTCGCTCGCGTCGGTGAACTCCCGGGGGCGCTCGACGATGTAGCGATCCTCCACCAGGAACGGCCCGTACAGACGGTCGTCGGTCCCGTCGTCGCGCCCGGACCGCCCCGCATACTTCTCGTAAAACCCCTCGGCGTGGCTTCGGACGCTCACCGGCGGGCCGACGTGACGGGACACCGCCGGCACCGTCGGGCTCGCGAGTTCGAGGAACAGCACTGCCTGCCCCTGTTCGTCCGCCGGCCCTCCAGTGTCTTCGACGAAGGTGTCGGCCCGGAAGACGTCGAAGCCGTGGTCGTCCAGCCCGTCGATCACGCCCCCCAATGTCCGGCGGAGCTGGGGCCACAGCTGGTCGTCGACGACGTCGGGCGCCTCGAAGACGACGGCGACGGGGGTGGTCCGACGGTCGCGGACGTGGGCTCGCAGCTCCGCCGCCGAGAGTGGCTCGCGTTCCGGCGGGAAGAACAGCTCCTCGCGGGGATCCTCGAGCAGCGCCCGGCTGTAATGCTGGAACCGTGCGAGGTTTTCGGCCGACAGGACCGCCGCCACGTTCCGTTCGGGGTCCGTCGGATCGATCACGATCAGCGGATCCGTGAACGTCTCCCGGCCGTGCTCCTCCGGATCCAGTTCCACCGGCGGATGCCACTCGGCGGCGGCCTCGACGAGGGGGACGAAGCCGTCGTACTCACAGACCAGCAGTTCCGTGAGATAGCCCGAAAACCCGCGCGTCCTGAGGTCGCTGCCGTACGCGCCGATCCCCTTGAGGAACCGCTTTGCGAGTCGGACGTCCCGCGCCAGTTCGTCGTCGAGGTTCTCCTCCAGGTACGTGGAGTGAAACGGCGTCCGGTCGACGGCCGACTGGATGTGCTCGGCGTCCTCGACGTCGTAACACGGGACGAGATCAACGTCGAATCCCTCGTAGATTCCCTTCACGTACGGGTGTTCGGCGTACTCCTCGCGGCCGTCTGGCAACACCTCGTGACCGATCGTCAGCCCGTACTGGACGAGCTCCGAGCGGTCGATCTCGGGGGGCAACCGCACGAACATGTCGATGTCGCGGTCGCCCGACAGCCACGTCCCCCGGGCGGTCGACCCGACGAGGACGACGTCGCCCTCGACGTCGAGGTCGGACAGCGCCGACAGCGTTCGCTCGCGAAGTTCGCCGGCGACCTCCTCGAACCGGGCGCGCTCGGCCTCGTCTGGCGTCACGCGCGCTTCGACCGCCGACAACACCGCCTCCAGGCTCATACCGACCGATTCACACGCGCTTCCTAAACGCGTATCGGCTCACAGGCCTTTCGGCTCACAGGTCCTCGCGCTGGAACTTCAGGCTCCCCAGAAGCGGCGGCGCGAGCAGCCACACGACCAGCATCGCGGCCGCCGACACCTGGAGGCCCGCGGTCTCGCCGGCGAACAGCTGGCCGGCGAGGAAGCCGTCGGTGACCAGCTGGAACGCTGTACTTGGGTTCGCCAGTTCTGCGACTTCCTGTGCCCGCTCGAGCGGGAACCAGTCGGGGAACTGCGCGAACAACAGCAGGAACCCCCCGGTCGCGGCGTTCCACAGCGGAACGAACAGGAAGTACAGCCCGATCGCGCCCGCCAGCGCCCGGCGCTGTGTTGACGCCGCCGCCGAGAACCCGACGCCGATGCTGACGAACACAGCCGCAAAGACGACGACGAGCAGCGTGTACCCCACGTACGCCAGCGGATCGAACTCCAGGGGACCGACCGCGAGCACGATCGCCGGGAGCACGAACCCCACCAGGATCGCCCCGCCGAGTGCGGCCGCCCGGCCGAGGACCTTGCCGAAGACGACGTCGATCCGGCTGTGGGGCAACGCCAACAGCAGCTTCAGGGAACCGCTCTCGCGCTCCCCGCTGATCGCGTTGTAGCCGATGACGAGCCCGATCAGGGGGACCAGCGTCCCCACGAACAGCTGCCCGAACAGGCTCAGGATGACGTTCGCCTCCAGCGTTTCCCCCTCCGGTGGACGGAAGAGGTACGCCGTCCCAGTGAACAACAGGACGAAAAGCACCGTGAGCCCGATCAGCCACCGCGACCGGATCGCGTCCTCGAAGTCCTTCCGGGCGACAGACAGCAGGCTCACGCCGACCCCTCCCGATCGACCGGGGTCTCGGCAGCCTGCGGTGACCCATCCGAGTCTCCGGCCTCACCCTCCGTGTACGCCAGGAACAGGTCCTCGAGCGACGCCTCGCGGGTGGTGAAGTCGTCGACGTCGATCCCCTGCTCCTCGAGCGTCGACAGCACCGCGGTCTTGGCGTCGCCGCGGCAGGAAACCGTCAGCGTGTCGCCGTCCAGTTCGACTGCCGAGACGCCCTCGAGGTCGCGGATCGCCGCCGTCGCGCCGGCGACGCCCTCCTCACCGACGCCTTCGGCTCCCTCGCCGATGGTGATCACCAGCGTCTCGTCGTCGCCGACAGCCTCGCGGAGCCCCTCGACGCTGTCCTCGGCGACGAGCCGGCCGTCCCGGAGGATCCCCACGCGATCGCAGACGGCTTCGACCTGTCCCAGCACGTGCGAGGAGAAGAAGACGGTCGCGCCGCGGTCGACCTCCTCGCGAACGATCTCGCGCATGTCCTTCGCACCGGTGGGGTCCAGGCCCGACGACGGTTCGTCCAGAATGAGGAGGTCGGGCTCGCCAACCAGCGCCATCGCGAGCGCGAGCCGCTGGCGCATCCCCTTCGAGTAGCCGCCGGCCTTCCGGGCGCCGTCGGCCGCGAGTCCGACCCGGGATAACAGCTCGTCGGGATCGTCAGCGGCGTCCTTCGAATCGATCGCGAACTCGACGTGCTGTCGGCCGGAGAGCCGGTCGTAGACGCCGAACCCCTCCGGCAGAACCCCGGTCCGCTGGCGCACCGCCAGGCTCTCGCGGTGGGCGTCTCGTCCGAGGACGCGCACTTCCCCAGCGGACGGGCGAACGAAGTCCAGCAGAATGTTGATCGTCGTCGATTTCCCGGCCCCGTTCGGACCGAGGAAGCCGTACACCTCCCCCTCCTCGACGGTCAAATCGAGGTCGCGGACCGCCGTGACGTCGGCGAACTCCTTTCTCACGCCGGACAACTCGATGGCAGCCATACGGTCTCTTCCCCCGTCATCGAATAAAGGCTTGTGACACGACCTTTTTTAACGGGGGCCTCGGGCGCTCTGCGAGGCCCCTCGACCCCCGTTACAAAAGCTCTCGTGCAAATCCGACGGATTTGCTGGATGCCACGGAGCTTTGCTCCGTGAGCAGACCAAAAAGCCGATAGCTCGGGCCTCCAGCCCTTGCTATCGGTAAAACGCCTCACTTCGCTCGGCGTATGCTCTTTTTAATCAGCGGTGAAACACATTGTTCACTTCTTATCATCAGATAATGATTACATTTCCCACGAGGCGAGAATGGGCGAGAAGGTAAGGACAGTGGGGCACCGACTTTCAGCTGAGAGTAGAACGCCGAAGACCCTGAATAACATGCAAAAAAACCCACAGGAAGTCGGTTCCAGGAGGTCAAAGCGGAGTCTAGTGGTCGAACTCGCGCTCGAATTCGGTACAGCCACGAAAAGCTGTGCAGTCTGCTCGGACTGTTGTCTGGAAAAGCCGATCGAACACCACGTCATTGACGACACGTGTTACTACACCTGCCAGAGTGGCGACTCCGATACGGAGATAATTCAGGGGAAGGTAGAGATCGATTCGGAATGTGCCTGCCGGGTACTTGCACACCACGATTGCATCCCGTCGCTACAATCGGTCGACAGCGAGCGGATGGTGTTGCGAACGAACCCACAGAACAGGACGGTACTTCGCGAACTGATAGCGGATCTGGATGACGTCGTCGACGAAGTACGGCTCCGCAGTCTCGTCGTTGGTGGAGAGCAGACGAGCTCGAGTTCGGCACTCGTGAACCTCCAGGAACTAACGACTCTCGAGCGTGAGACAGTCGAGAAGGCGATTCTGATGGGCTACTACGACAAGTCAGGCGGCGCAAAATTCGGCGAACTTGCAAGCGAATTGAACATTACTAAATCCGCTCTATCGAAACGCCTCAGTTCGTCAGAAGGAAAGATAATGCGGAACTTGTACAGCAACGAATAGTCTGTCTCGCAGACAGTTCTTGTCAGTGTGATGTTAATCCTTCTCAAAGAATTTACTCTACACGTAGTAGTACTTAAAGAAGGCAACTATGGCCGCGCGGATGGATGGCTCCGGGAGCGCTAGATATGATTGTAGAGGAACTACACAATGAATACCGATCGAAGTCCGCGAAGGATGGCGGACGTGCTAGATGACGAGGAGTGGGAACGGACAGTGGAGGACGTACTCGAGGAGAGTGCCCACGACACGGAACTGGGAAAGCGCATGGGCCGGGACGCAATCCGGGTCAGCATCGGCGAGATGTCGGAAGGAGAGTTCCAGGAGAAATATCACGAGGACGTCGTCGAGGAGTTCGGCGTCGACAACAGGCCGACAAAGCAGGTGAAAAGTGATGAGTGACGACAGGGACGGCGTCAGCCGGCGCTCTGTACTACTGGGAGCCGGAGCTGCAGCAGGTGTTCTCGGCCTCGGCGGGGGAGACTACAGTCTGTCGCTCTCGGAGACGAATCCAGCGCAGGTCGAGGGACTCATCGACAAATCGGAGGTAGTCACGACGTCGTGTGCGCCGAACTGTCGGGGGAAATGCCCCCTCAACGTCTACGTGCGCGATGGAGAGATCAAGTTCGTCGAACCGCAAATGACCGACGACGAACAGTATCGTCGGGCGTGTCTGCTCGGTCAGTCACACATTCAGCGAGTATACAGCCCGAAACGGTTGAAATACCCGATGAAGCGGACAGACTGGTCGCCCGGCGATCCGAATCCGCAGGGACGTGGCGAAGACGCCGAGTTCGAGCGGATCGAGTGGGACGAAGCGCTCGATTACATTGCCGACGAGATGCTCCGCGTTCGCGACGAGTACGGCCCGGAGAGCGTCTTCTTCCACACCGGTTCTGGCGACAACGGAATGGGAACGAGGATTTTCAGCCGCTTGGCGAGCATGTTCGGCGGTACGACCCAGGGCTGGTCGATAGACACGAACGTCGGGGTCGGGTTCAACCGCATTACTGGATACGGGTTTTTCCTTCCGCCGACGAACGAATCCGAGGACTGGGTTAACGCCAACACGATCATCGTCTGGGGATCCGACATCCTGAAAAGTCAGTTCCAGAACGACGCCTCGAAGATTCTCGATGCCATGGAACGTGGCGCGAAACTCGTCGTGGTAGACCCGGTCTATACCACGACGGCATCGAAGGCCGACCTCTGGATACCAATCAAACCGGGGAAAGACGTGCATCTCGGCCTCGCCATGATACACGAGGTGCTCGATTCGGAGACCTACGACGCGGAATTCCTTCGCGAGCGCACGACCGCCGGGGCGCTGGTCCGAAACGACACCCAGAAGATGCTCCGGATCGCAGATCTCCCCGACGGCGACGAAGACGACGACCGCGTCGTCGGAGTCGATCGAGAAACAGGCGATCCAGTACCGCTCGAACCCGACACCTACGCCGATGTCGAACTGTTCGGGGAGTACGAACTCGGAGGAATTACGGGGACGACGGGGCTGACGCTTCTCGAAGAGCACGTCGAAGAGTACACACCGGAACGCGTTGCAGAGGTTGCCCAGATCGACGCCGACGACATTCGACAGATGACAGAGTGGCTCGCCACGAGAGGGCCCGGTGGCGTCTGTCCGAGCTATGCG
Source organism: Halalkaliarchaeum sp. AArc-CO (assembly GCF_024972735.1). GTDB lineage: Archaea > Halobacteriota > Halobacteria > Halobacteriales > Haloferacaceae > Halalkaliarchaeum. The sequence goes on along the minus strand of NZ_CP087723.1, from coordinate 2,856,428 downwards.
ATCGGCCGGTACAAGTACGGCCACGTCTTCGGACAGACCTACGCAATCCTGATGGGGCTGACTGGCGATTACGGGAAATCCGGTACGCTTCACTCCCACCACCCGTCCGGAACGTCGCTGATTTCCGGTGATTACGGCGCTCGGCGACCTGGCGGTGTCGGAGCGTCATCGTTGCGACACCACCAGAACATCGACGCCCTTCGTCACGGTGACCCATACCCCCTGAAAGTCATCTACGGGATGGAGTCAAACATGCTTGTCAACCAGTTCCCGGACCGGAAACTCTGGATTGACCTGCTGGAGAACGTCGACCTGTTCGTGATGGCCGACATCCACAACACGCCGACAGTCCAGCACGCGGATATTATGCTGCCAGCAGCCCACTGGTTCGAGCGCGAGGACATCTCGGACGCGTGGGGGTCCCATCCCCACATCAGCTACAGACAGCAGGCGCACGAACCACTCTGGGAGGCTCGTGACGATTACTACATCATCAACGACCTCGCAGCGCGACTCGGATACGAGGACCTCTTCGAGGGTGACAAGCACGAAGAGCTTCGGAAGATCGCGTCCTACGATCCCCGGTTCGACTTCGACGACCTGCGAGAACGGGGGAACATCCGCGTGAAAGATGATATCATCGAATACACGGATCCGTTCCCGACAGACACCGGTCGAATCGAGATCTACGACGAGGATCAGCCGGTCGAGGACGAGGGAACTGTACTCGATCTCCCGCGCCCGATCGAAGATCGAAGCGCCGACGACCACGAACTCGCAGACGAGTACCCACTGCTGTTCATGCAGAAACACTCGAAGTGGCGGATTCACTCTCAGTGGGCCGACAACGCCGTGGTCCGAAAGTTCGACCCCGAGCCACGTCTCGACATCCACCCCGATGATGCTCGAGAACGCGGAATCGAAGACGGAGACTACGTCCGCGTGCACAACGAACGCGGTGAGATGGTTGTCAAAGCGAAATACAACGAAGGCTATCAACCGGGGCTGGTCAACACCGACCAGGGCTGGTGGACGGAGGACTTCATCGAAGGGAACCTACAGGACCTCACGCACACGGAGGTCAACGAACTCGCACCCACGTTCTGTTTCTACGACGTGCGCGTAGAAGTCGAGTCAGCACCTGACGACGTGGATACGAGCATGTACGAGGACCCCGAGCCAGCCGACTGGCTCGAAACGGGAACAGTCGGAGGTGACGACTAATGACAAGCTACGGAATGGTAATCGACCTGGAACGGTGTATTGGCTGTCAGGCCTGTGCGATCTCCTGCAGCCAGGAGAACAACGTCTCCCTGGACCAGCAGTGGAACAGGATACTGACGGAAGGAGGCGACAATATGGACACGCCTGCAGGAGAGTATCCGACGTTCGGCCGCGACGGCTCACTGGAGATGAAACATCAGCCGACGGCGTGCCAGCACTGCCAGAACGCGCCCTGTGTCAAAGTCTGTCCGGTTAACGCGACGTACACGCGCGAGGACGGCATCGTCGAAATCGACTACGAGAAGTGTATGGGCTGTCGCTACTGCATGGCAGCCTGCCCGTACAACGCTCGCGTGTTCAACTTCGACGAATCGAAGACCATTCCCGCAGACGGGACTGGGCACGTCGAAGAGCGACCGCAAGGCGTCGTCGAAAAGTGCACGTTCTGTACACACCGCCTCGAAAAAGGGATCGATCCCGCCTGTGCGATCGGCTGTCCGGCGGATGCCCGAATCTTCGGCGACCTCGACGACCCGGAAAGCACGGTCTCGCGCTACGTCAAAAAGTACGAAACAGACCGTCTACTCGAAGACCTCGACACCGAGCCCAACACCTACTACGTGCGTGGGAAGATGAGCCCCGGCCGCCCGCAAACGGGCAACGAACTGGAGGGGACACCGAAGAAAGAGTCGCTGGCCGATGGCGATGACTCCCCCCCACCAGGGTTCGCCTCTACCGATGGAGGTGAGAACTGATGAGCACTGAAGACTCCGGGCTCGCGATCCCGCAGTTCGGCACCAAAGGCCGCATCTGGCTGCTCGCACTCGTCGTCCTCGTCGGCGCCGGCCTCGCTGCCTGGCTGTACCAACTCAGCCAGGGACTGGTCGTCACCGGCATGGACAACGTCTTCTCGTGGGCGCTGTACATCATGCTGTTCGTCTTCTTCGTCGGCCTCTCGGCCGGCGGTCTCATCATCTCGAGTGTCCCCAAGTTCTTCCACTCGAAACGCTACGACAGTCTCGCGGCCCTGGGCGTGTTGCTCAGTTTCGCCTGCATCGTCGTTGCCGGGCTCATGATCATCCCCGACCTGGGTCGGCCCAGCCAGCTCACCGGCTTCATCACCTCGCCGGACTTCCGATCCCCGATGGTCTGGGACTTCGGCATCGTCGTCGTCTACGGCCTCTTCAGCGCCTGGTATCTCTGGCTGTTGACCCGCCGTGACCTCGCAAAGATGGGCTCGCCGCTGGCCTTCGGCGTCCAGGACACCGAAACCGGACGGGAAGCCGACCGCAAAAAAGCCTTCTGGGCGGCCGCGGTCGCTATCCCGCTCGCCATCATGCTTCACTCCGTGACCGGCTGGATCTTCGGCCTCCAGATCGGTCGTGGCGACTGGTTCAGCCCGCTCGTCGCGCCGATGTTCATCATGAAAGCGCTCGTGTCCGGCCTCGGCCTCCTGCTGGTGACCGCGGTGCTCGCGGATAAATTCACCCGCTACCGCCTGCCCGAAAAGCTGGTGCCGGAACTCGGGAAAATCCTGGGCGTCTTCATCGCACTCCACATCGTCTACCTCGTGGCGGCCGAACGCCTCCCGATCGCCTGGGCGGAGAACTTCGAGTTCTGGGCGATTACCAGTTCGTTCCTGATCGGCGACTCGATCCACTTCTGGATCTGGACGGTCGTCGGCGGTGCGATCCCGCTCGCGCTGCTAGTGATTCCGTCGGTCCGCAAGAAAGTCTGGGCGGTCGTCACCGCGAGCGTCCTGGCGATCGTCGGGATCCTCTTTGAAGGGATCTATCTGGTGTTCACCGGTTACACCGAGCTAAACATCGGGGACTCTCCGGGTGTAACGACTGGTCGTGGCTACACCGGCATCGGGGCGGACGTCTGGACGACCGTCGGCGCCTACACGCCGACACCCATAGAGCTGCTCGTTTCAGTGGGTATCATCGCACTGGGCGCACTGATCGTGACTGTCGGACTGCGGTTCATCCCAATTCAGCCCGGCGAAACCGTCGGACTCCACGAGCGCGACGCGCCCGTGACTGACGCGGCAGTCGCCGACGGCGGCTGTGAACGCGACGAACGAGGGCGTGGTGAGTGACGTGATGGCAACCGCCGACGATACCAGACAGCTTGCCAGCGGATATGCGGTGCTCGCGCGCTGCTGGCGACAGCCGGACGAGGCGCTCGTCGAGGCGATCAATGAGGATACGCTGTCGGCAGTCGTTCCGGACGTGGAGACGGTGACGGCCGAGGAGTTGCGCCTCGAACACACCCGCCTGTTCGTCGGACCGAAGGGACCGCCGTGTCCACCATACGAGAGTGTCTACCGCGATGGAGAAGAGGCTGCTCCTGGGAACGTACTGGGCCCCTCGACAGGCGCCGTCGTAAAGTGGTACCAGACGTACGATCTAGGGCTGGATCCGGACTGGCCGGACCTCCCAGACCACGTCGCCACTGAACTCGAGTTCGCTGGACATCTGGCTGCCGAAGGGGACGCCGACGCCCTCGGGCAGTTCCTCGAGGAACACCCACGCCAGTGGATGCGGTCGTTCCTCGACGGAGTGCGTGCCGAGACTCGCGAGCCGTTCTACGCCGAACTCGCGGACGCCACCGAAGACGCTCTCTTCTGATACTGGCAGGTTGTTTTTAAAATTTCACAGCGATGGAGCGGTTACCCGATCTCGACGCACGTCGCACCTCACTCACTGGCAACAGTGACCGTAATCGTCCGAGAATCCTGTTCGTTCGTGTAGGAATCAACTATCGTCACATCGAGGGAGTAAGTCCCCGGATCAGCTGTTTCCGCGAGGTCGAACCTTCGAACCACGTACTGTTTCTTGCTTTCGTCCGTCGAGACTTCTCTGTAAACGACTTCTTCATCCTCGAGAAAGATGTCTCCACCGGGACCAGTTCCAACCAGCGAGTGACTGTATCGGAGACGAGCCGCCCCGCATCCACCCGACTGAGTCGCGAGGCCGAACGGTTCGAAGTATATCCAGACAGTAGACCCAGGGGAGTAGACGGCGTCCTGGACTGGAGTGTACTCCCGATAGCCAGTCGGTTCGTCGACAGCTAGAACGAGGTTTTCGATGCGCGGGAGGTCGGTCTCCCGGTTCCCCGCTTCGGTTTCCTCGTCGTCGGGACACTCCTCGTCTTCGGTCTGTGGTTCCAATTCCCCTTCGGAATCCGGTTCCTCCGGTGTCGATGCGTCGTTCTCGGTGGGTACGGAGTCGTCCCTGTTGCCGAGACAACCGCTCAAGGCACCTCCGAAGAGCAAGGTCACACCACCGTTCAGGTACGTGCGACGCAGGAGTTTTCTCATCCAGGTGAATAATGACCGTTCGAACTGATAAAGTCATCTAGTACGGCCAGATATTTGAAGGCAGTCGGCGGTGTGACGGCGATCGATACGATCGGGACGGCGGAGAACCACGGCGAACTCGGGGGGAACGTCGAACGAACTGATCGAAGTGGGATGCGATCGGGAGACTATGCCGGGCGATGGACTGATCGCACGAGCGGACAGACACTCCCAAGTGCCGACGAAGCGAAACACGTCCCGTATCAGCCGGATTCCGGCCACTCGATCCCGCGGTCCGAAAGCATCCCTGCCAGTCCCTCCTCTCCGATCTGCTGTACGTCGTTGGCGTCGGCGTCCTCCCGCTTCGATGTTCCCGGATCCTCGCCGACGACGAGGTAGTCTGTGTTGCCGGAGACGCTCGAGGTGACGTTCGCGCCGTACCGTTCGAGCAGGTCGCTCGCCTCGCGTCGCGATATCGACAGCGATCCGGTAAAGACGAACGTCAGCCCCTCGAGTTCGTCGCCGGCGTCGTCGACATCGGGGGACTGGGGGTCGACGTACTCGGTGAGCTCCTCGATTGCCCGACGGTTCTCCTCGGTGTCGAAGAAGTCTCGGATCTTCCGGGCGACCTCGGGGCCGACGTCCGGCACCGCCTCCAGCTCCTCCCGATCGGCGTCCATCACGGCGCCGAGGGTTCCGAACGCCCGGGCGAGCTCCGTCGCCGTCGACGCCCCCACCTCCGGGATCCCCAGCCCGGTGAGGAAGTCCGCGAGCGACGGTTCCCGGGTCCCCTCGAGTTCGGAGAGCAGGTTCTCGGCGCTCTTTTCGCCCCAGCCTTCGAGCTGGGCGAGGTCCTCGCGGTCGAGTCGGTAGAGGTCGGCCAACGACTCCACGAGCCCTGCCTCCCGGAGCTGTTCGACGCGTTCGGGACCCAGCCCGTCGATGTCGAGCGCCTGGCGGCTGGTGTAATGTTCGATCGTCCGTTCCAGCTGGGCGGGACAGCCCAACCCCCCGCTGCAGTACGCCAGCGGGCCGTCACGATCCACTGGGCTTCCGCAGACGGGACACTCCTCGGGGAACTCGAAGTGGCCCTGCGATCCGTGTTCGAGCACCTCCGTCACCTGCGGAATGACGTCCCCCGCCCGCTTTACCGCCACCCGATCTCCGACGCCGACGCCCAGCGTTTCGATCTCGCTGGGGTTGTGCAGCGTCGCCCGCGAAACGGTGACCCCGCCGACCTCGACTGGGTCGAGCAGGGCGACCGGGGTGAGCCGTCCCGTCCGGCCGACCTGAACCACCACGTCCCGGATCGTCGTCTCGCCGCTTCTGGCCGGGAACTTGTAGGCGAACGCCCACCTGACCGACCGGGCTGTCGCCCCGAGGTGATCGCAGGCCTCCCGGTTGTTCACCTTGATCACCGTGCCGTCGATTTCGAACGGGAGCCCCTCGCGGAGGTCCATCATCCGGTCCCGATACGCGACGGCCGCCTCGACGTCGTCGACCTGCTCGACGTGCTCGTGGGCCACACGGAGCCCGAACTCCCTGAACGCCTCGAACTCCGCGGCGTGGGTCGGGGGCTGCTCCCGACCGCCGGAAAGGGTCTCGGCGTCCGTCGACTGGTCCCCGTCGTCTCGGTCCCCGCCCTCCTCGCCGGAGTCGACCGCCTCCTCGAGCGCATCGAGCGTGAGCTGATCCTCCTCCCCGGCGGCAGTCCCGGGGGATTCGTCCGACGTGTCGCCGGTACTCGCCCGCGAAAGCGCCTCGGGGAGCGCGTCAGGATCCGGATCGGTCTCCCAGGCGAGCACGTCGAAAAAGTAGATCGAGAGCGGTCGCTCGGCGACGACGTCCGGGTCGAGCTGACGGATGGTTCCGGCGGCCGCGTTGCGGGGGTTGGCGAACGGGTCCTCGCCTGCCTCGACGCGGTCGCGGTTGTACGCCCTGAAGTCGTCCTTCGGCATGTACACCTCCCCGCGGACGGCCAGGACCGCGGGGGGATTCCCCCGAAGTCGCATGGGCACAGCCCGGATCGTCCGGACCTGTTCGGTGACGTCGTCGCCGCGACGGCCGTCCCCCCGGGTCGCCGCCCTGACGTAGTTGCCGTCGCGATAAACGATTTCCACGGAGAGCCCGTCGAACTTCGGCTCGCACAGATACGTCGGCTCGTCGAAGCCAGCATTCCGTAGCTCCCGGCGTACCCGGTCGTCGAACTCCCGGAGGTCGTCGGCGTCCGTCGACTGGTCGATCGACAGCATCGGCGCGGTGTGCTCGACCGTCTCCAGTTCGTCGAGCGGTTCCCCGCCGACTCGCTGGGTCGGAGAGTCCTCGGTCACCAGCTCGAAGGCGGATTCGAGTTCCTCGAGGCGGGCGAACAGCCGGTCGTACGTCTCGTCTGCGACGATCGGGTCCGCGAGCACGTAGTACCGGTAGTCGTGTTCCCGGATCGCCTCGCGCAACCGTTCGGCCTGCTCGCGTGCCGTCCCGGCGTCGATCTCCTCGACGGGCTCGAATTCCGCCGGCGCGTCCCGGAGATAGGGGTTGTCCGGTTCAGCGTAGTGAACGTCCTGGACCTCGTCGCTCATTGTCGATAGCTGCCGCGCAAAGACTAAAGTAAAACCGGTTGCGCCTCGTCGCGAGCGTCGATCCTGCAGACGATTACCTGTTCATCCGGGCGAACAGCCGCCGGCGACCGCGTTCGAGCCCGAACGCAGCCGAAAGCAGGACGATCCCGGCGATCACCAGCGCCAGCGACTGGGGGAGTACCCCAGCGATCGTCGCCTCCAGGAAAAACAAAAGCTGGAGGAGAAACGCCAGCGCGACGACGTTCACGATTCCCCGAGCGTCGGTCCGATAGCCGACGACGACGCCCCCGACCAGCACGGCAAGCGAGAGCGCGTGCGTCCCGAACACGCCCACGAGCTCCGGAAGTCCCGTGGCGTACTGGACGAACACGGTCCCAAATCCCAGAACGAGGAGGACGCCGGCGGCCCAGAGTGCGGCCGTCCCGCGCGACGACGACGGGGAAATGCCGGCCCCGTACAGCCTCCATCCGACGCCGACCGTCGCGACGGCGGCGACGGCGAACAACAGCGCCATGAGCGTCCCTCCCGGGTCCGGAAACGACCCCACGCTCGAGGAGGCAGCGATAGCGAGCACTCCGAGGACCGCAAAGCCGAAGCCGACGAGTCGATAGATCGCGTCCACGCCCGAATCCGCAGTCCCAGCCTCGAGTGCAAATGCGTCGAGTCGATTCGCGCCGACGACGAAGAGAAACACCCCGAGCGCGCCGACCGGGAACACCGGATCCACGCCGAGTCCGTCGGCCACGTCGACGACGAGCGCGCCCGAGAGAAGCAGCCCCAGCGCCGTCGTCGGTCGCGAGGGATACGCGTGGCCGGCGGCGATCGCTACACCCGCCCAGACGAGGAACAGCCACGCCGACTCGACGTCGAGTGTGTACAGGTCCGACAGCAAGAACACCGTCGCGCCGACGAACGCGGCACTCGCAAACCAGATGCCGTGTCCGACCCGCGGACGTTGTCGGGCGACGAGTCGGAGCGAGCCGAGGAAGCCGACGGCGGGAACCACGAGCAGGATCCCCGCACGGAGCAGTCGCGGGATGTTCTCCCAGGCGGTGGCGACGTACAGGCCGATCCCGGCGGCGACGAGCAGGCCACCCATGAGGGCGATCGCGGTGACGGTTCGGGAGCGCTCGGCTCCCGACGGTTCCTGGAGGGGTTCGGGCGGGTCGACGTCGTACCGGTCGAGGATCCGGCGGGCCTGGTCGGGCGAGATCAGCCCCTCCTCGACCCAGTCGACGACTTCTCCGCGGAGGTCGTCGGGGTCCACGGGTAGAGTGTCAGTCGGCGTGAAGATATATCTAGTGGGAAATCGAGGTCCGACTGCGGTTCCGGATCAGAGACCCGAACGATCGCTCAAAAGGAGACGGGTTCGGGACCGTCCTCGCCCAGGGCGGTCGGATCGCGGTCGCTGTAGAACCGCCGGCCGACAGCCTCGTAGCCGACGCCGGTGAACACCGCCGTCCGGGCGTCCGCAGCGTCCTCGTAGGTCTCGTCCCCGATCCGTTCGAGCACCGACCCAAGCGTCTCCGTCCCGTTTGGCAGTTCAATGCTACGATCGCCATACGCCTCGATGATCTCCTCGCGCGTTGCGGGATACTCGTGAGTGTCCAGCTTGTCGCCGGTGCCATTCAGTCGCATGGGCGATGGTGACTGCCGGACTAATATAATTATTTGCCATGTAGAACCTTAGTTTGGCTGAACTGTTACGACGTCCTTAAGGATGATAATGTGTGCAGGAGTGCCACGTCCGTCGATTGGTAGGCGGTCGATCGAAGAGACATCGGAAGAATAGCGACCGGCAGAGAAGACGCCGGCCGGAAACACGGAGGATTCATGCCGCCAAGCGCACAACGCCGTTCCAGATGGGTACTCAGGGATCCAGAACTGTCGACAGCGGGCTGGTGGCCGATCTCCACGTCCACACGACCGTTTCGGACGGCGAACTGGAGCTGGGGGCGGTTCCGGCGGCGGCACGGGACGCCGGGCTCTCGTGGGTGGGGATCACGGATCACGATCGGCTCCATCCCGAGCTGTCGTCGCCGATCGTCCGGCGGGAGGGCGTCCGGATCGTCCGGGGTATCGAACTCCGGGTCGAGGGAGAGCCCGATCGGCTAGCAGAGAACGCGGCCGGGACTGCTCGATCGAAGGAACCGTTCCGCGTCGACCTGCTCGGGTACGCGATCGAACCGACGGCGGAGCTTCGATCGGAACTGGACCGGATCCAGGAGGACCGAATCGAGCGCGCTCGAGAGATCGTCCGGCTCGTCGAGTCGAAGCTGGGCGTCGAACTCGACGTCCCGATCGAACGAGGTGTCGGTCGGCCACACGTCGCGCGAGCGATCGCCGAAAGCGACGCGCCGCTGGATTACGAAGGGGCGTTCGACGAACTGATCGGCGACGGCGGGCCGTGTTTCGTCGCCAGGAACGTCCCCTCCTTCGAGCGCGGGGTCGAACTCCTGCGGGAGGCGGGCCGGCTCGTCGGGCTGGCGCACCCGCTCCGATATGGGGATCCGGAGGCTGCACTGGAACTCGCCGGGGGGCTCGACGCCGTCGAGGTGTACTACCCGTACGGCGACGGCGTCGATCCCGACCGGGAGGGCGCCGCCGCAGTCGAAGACGCCCGATGTCGACACGATTTACTCGCGACGGGCGGCAGCGACGCCCACGGAACGGAGCTTGGGACGGCGGGGCTCGACACGGCGGCGTTCGCCCCGGTTCGAGAGCAGTTGCTCAAAGACAACTGACGGATCATCTTGCCAACGCTTAAATCCGAACGCACGTAACCCCAGGTATGCGTTGCCACTACTGCGACCGGGAGGCCGCATACGCCGCGGAGAAGGACAGCATCCGCGTCGGCCTCTGTGAGGAACATTTCCAGGAGCGCCTGGAGGAGCTCGCCGAGTCCGACGAGCTCTCCGCCCTCCGAGAGCAGATCGACGTCGACCGCGCCGAGTGAGGCTTCCGGTCGTTCGCCCGATCCCCGCAGCGAACCGATTCTCCCTCCGAACGCCGATAACTGACCCCGGCCACTGGTGGTTCTCGGCGTCGTTGTCCCCGATCCGACCGTTCTGCAACGAATCGCTGAAGTATCCGACTCGCATACAGTCGCCAAACCGTGTCGAAGCAGGCCCTCGACGTCGAAACGCTGTTCTTGCACGAGTCGGGCGACGAGTACACCGTCGTCGTCCGGCGCGACGGGAAGCGACGCTTCCGTGGCGTGTTGGAGACGAAGGAGACGTCGGCGGGGCCCCGGCCCGGGAAGTTTCTGATCGTCCGCGGCGAGCAGCGTGAACCCCGGTCGCCCGAGGAGTTCGTCGAACTCGCTCGCCGGGCAGAGCGGATCCGCATCTCCGAACAGACCTCGATATCGGGACGAACGGAGCTACAGGACCTCCTTTCGGGATATCAGCTCGAAGCGCAGGTCGTCCGGACCTGCCGCCGGTGTGCAAACGACGGCCGTTACCGGCCGATCACGTCCGACACCGCGATCACGACCGAACACGAGGAGATCTGTCCGGACTGCGCCCGCGAACAGCTGGAGCGCGAGCTCGCTTATAAGGGTGAGTTTACAGCGGCTGCGAAGGATCGGCTCGAAGAGTTGTTACTCGAGACGCGCGACCTCCAGCGCATCACGAACCTCGTCCAGGGCGGACTGGATCCCGATCTCACCAAGTTCGACGAGGTGTCAGCGACAGTCGACGACGTCGACCCCGTCCGGACCGCCGATCTCGACGTCCATCCGGAGCTGAAGGCGCGCACCGAAGAGCGATTCGAGACGCTGCTTCCCGTCCAGTCGCTGTCGGTTCGAAACGGCCTCCTCGAGGGGCGCGACCAGCTGGTCGTCAGCGCGACCGCGACCGGGAAGACGCTCGTGGGCGAGCTGGCGGGGATCGATCGGGCGCTGAAAGGCGACGGGAAGCTGCTGTTTCTGGTGCCGCTGGTCGCGCTTGCGAACCAGAAACATGAGGACTTCGAGGAACGGTACGGCGACCTCGTCGACGTCACCATCCGCGTGGGCGCCTCGCGAATCAACGACGACGGCACCCGGTTCGACCCCGGCGCCGACGTGATCGTTGGCACCTACGAGGGGGTCGACCACGCCCTCCGGACCGGCAAGGACCTCGGCGAGGTCGGCACCGTCGTGATCGACGAGATCCACACCTTGAAAGAGCCAGAGCGAGGCCACCGGCTCGACGGCCTCATCTCGCGGCTCCGGTACTACGCCGAGACGGAAAACGAGTCACCGGCACAGTGGGTCTTCCTTTCGGCGACCGTCGGGAACCCGGAGGAACTGGCTCGGCGGCTCCGGGCGACGCTGATCGAGTTCGAGGAACGGCCGGTACCGATCGAGCGGCACGTCACCTTCGCCGACGGTCGGGAGAAAGTCCGGATCGCCGATCGCCTGGTAAAACGCGAGTTCGACACCAAGTCCTCGAAAGGGTACCGGGGGCAAACGATCGTCTTTACCAACTCCCGGCGACGATGCCACGAGATCTCGCGGAAATTACAGTACTCGTCGGCGCCGTATCACGCCGGGCTCGACTACCGACAGCGCAAGCGAGTCGAGCGCCAGTTCGGCGACCAGGACCTCGCGGCGGTGGTCACGACCGCGGCGCTCGCGGCGGGTGTCGACTTCCCCGCCTCGCAGGTGGTCTTCGATTCGCTGGCGATGGGCATCGAGTGGCTCTCGGTCCAGGAGTTCGAGCAGATGCTCGGTCGTGCCGGTCGGCCGGACTACCACGACAGGGGGAGGGTGTACCTGCTGGTCGAACCCGACTGTGCGTATCACAACTCCATGGAGGGAACAGAAGACGAGGTTGCGTTCAAACTCCTGAAAGGGGAGATGGAGGACGTGATCACCCAGTACGACGAGCGGGCGGCCGTCGAGGAGACGCTCGCGAACGTCACCGTCGCCGGCAAACGCGCGAAGCGGCTCAACGACCGGATGGTCGGGGAGGTCCCGACGAAACACGCGATCGGCAAACTCCTCGAATGGGGATTCATCGACGGCTTCTCCCCGACGCCGCTGGGGCGGGCGGTGACGCGGCACTTCCTGGCTCCCGATCAGGCGTTCCGGATCCTCGATGGGATCCGTACGGGGACGGATCCGTACGACCTGGTTGCTGATCTGGAACTGGCGGAAAACGAACTGTGATCGCCAGCGAAGCTCCAGCCTCGGGCCGAAATCGTTCGTTCCGCTGACCTCCAATCTTTTTGTTCGCCTGCGGCGAGATAGTGGGTGTGGTTCTCGGGTGTACGATCGCGTCGCTCCGGATGCCGATACCTGTCGGCGAGTCACTGCCGACCGCAGCCGTAGCGTGGGCGCCACTCGTCGCCGAGGTTCCACCGGTGACGCCGGAGATGTTCGTCGTCTTCGGCGTGATCGGACTTGCCCTCGTGTTGTTTCTCACCGAGCCAGTGCCCATCGACATCACCGCGGTGGCGCTCATCGTCGTGCTCGTCGTCCTCGAGCCGTTTACGACGATCAGCCCCGCTGACGGTATTTCCGGCTTCGCCTCGCCGGCCACGATTACCGTGCTGGCGATGTTCGTGTTGAGCGAGGGGATTCGACGGACTGGAGTCGTTCGGACGATCGGCGATCGGATCGTCGACTGGACTGGCGACGACCCCAAGCGGCAACTGGGAGCGGTGATCGGACTCTCGGGTGGATCGGCCGGGTTCATCAACAACACGCCGGTCGTGGCGGTGATGATCCCGATGGTGGCGAACATCGCAAACCGGACGAAGACGTCGCCCTCGAAGCTCCTCATGCCGCTGTCGTTCGCATCGATGATGGGTGGGACGCTCACGCTGATCGGAACCTCGACGAACATCCTGGCCTCGGACGTGTACGACCGGCTCGGGGGAGCCGAGACGACGCCGTTCGGCATGTTCGAGTTCACCGCGCTCGGCGTCCTGGTGCTTGCAGTCGGCAGCGTCTACTTATACGTCCTGAGTCCGTGGCTGGTGCCCGAGCGAATCCAACCCCGCGAGGATCTCACCGAGGAGTTCGAGATGACCGAGTACCTCACCGAGGTAGTCGTCACCGAGGAGTCGCCGTTCGTCGGCAGGACCGTGGGACAATGTTTCGACGAGGTCGACATCGACGGGGATCTGGTGCAGTTAGTTCGTGGGTCGGAGGCGTTTACCGAACCGCTGGCGCGAAAACAGGTGCAGGTCGACGACGTACTCGTACTCCGAACCGACCGGGACAGCCTCATCGAACTCATCGAAACCGAGGGGCTGAAGCTGGCACCCGACGCCGAAGTCGACGAGACACAGCTACAGGTGGAGACTGCGGAGACGACGTCCGAGACCGAACAGCGTCTCGTGGAAGTCGTCGTCTCGCCGGACAGTGGAATCATCGGTGAGACCCTGGAAACGCTGAGTTTCAGGGACCGGTACGACGCGTCGGTGCTCGCGATCCGTCGCGGCGGGGAGATCATCCACGCCCGGATGGACGAACGGCCACTTCGCGGCGGCGACACGCTGTTGCTCCAGGCCAGTGACGAAACGGTGCGGCGCCTGGCGGGCAACCGGGCGTTCGTCGTCGTCGGCGACGTCGAGCGCCCCCAGTTCAGGGAAGAGAAGACACCGATCGCCGTCGGAATCGTCGCGGCGGTCGTCTTCGGGGCGGCGTTTACGGGCTATTCGATCCTCCTGACAGCGCTTGCGGGGATGGTGGCGATGGTCGTCACTGGCTGTCTGAAGCCCACAGAGGTGTACGACGCAGTCGACTGGAACGTGATCTTCCTGCTGGCAGGCGTGATTCCGCTGGGGATTGCAATGGAGCGGACCGGCGGTGCAGAGTGGCTCGCGGCGGTGACGCTGTCGACCGCGGGCGGCTACGAGCCGATCATATTGCTCGGCGTATTCTATCTCGTCACCGCGGCGTTGACGAACCTCATCAGCAACAACGCGAGCGTCGTGTTGATGATCCCGGTGGCGTTCGACGCCGCGGCCGCGCTCGGTGCGAACGTGTTTTCGTTCGTGCTGGCGGTGACGTTCGCAGCCTCGACGGCGTTCATGACGCCGGTCGGCTACCAGACGAATTTGATGGTATACGGCCCCGGCGGCTACCGGTTTTCGGACTTCGCCCGCGTCGGCGGGCCGTTGCAGTTGTTGCTCGCGGTGGTGACGACGCTGGGGATTGCCGCGATCTGGGGAGTGTGTCCGCCGGGTGGGTGTACGGTGTGAGCGGTCTATGGAGGGTCGAACGAAACGTTTTACACCGCTGGACGGCCTTCATATAAGTGAGGGCTCGTGGGTTAGCCTGGTATACTTGCGGCCTTGGGTGCCGTTGACCGCGGTTCAAATCCGCGCGAGCCCATCACCCCTGCGAACGAAGTGAGCAGTGGGTGAGTTTCTGCGAGCCGGATTTGAACCCTGTCAGACGCGCGCAGCGACCGGAGGGAGCGAGCACGTCTGGATCCGGTTCAAATCCGCGCGAGCCCATCACCCCTGCGAACGAAGTGAGCAGTGGGTGAGTTTCTGCGAGCCGGATTTGAACCAGACAGCGAGGAGTCCCGAGCGAAGCGAGGGAAGCTCGCTGGCGAGGTTCACAATCCGCGCGAGCCCAGTTCCCAATCCCACCCCTCTATCCCACCCCTCTATCCACCCCTCTATCCCACCCCATTACCCCTGCGAACGAAGAGCGCAGGAGTAACTTCACCACCCGTTTGAGCCAACAAAACAGTAATTTTTGAGGGGCACATTCCGGCACCCATGCACCTCGGAGATACGCTCGTCGCGACGGGGTTCGCGATAGTAGTCCTCGCCCTCGTCTTCGAGTATTTTTCACTCCAGCTCAGCGGCATGGCCGTCGGTGCCGCACTCGTCGTGATCGGATTCGCCCTCCTCGTCGGCCGAACGATCACCGACTCGTCGACCGATCGACAGACCTGCGACGACTGCGGCTCCGCGAACGCCCCCGACGCCGTCGAGTGTGCTCATTGCAATGCCGCACTCTGAGGGGCGGACATCGGGCAACTCGACGGGTCTCCAGTACCTTATATAACATACAATTTCCCTTATATACTACCGAGTGAATAAGAGGTGGGCTTAACTACGTCCGGTCGCTGATTCGTGTCGATGGCAGCAAGCCAGCATCGAACGGAAGAAACGTATCGCTGTCCGAGCTGTGGTGGAACGCTCGCGTACAAACAGCAGTCGTGGCAGTGTCGCGACTGCCGGTTCGGTCCGAAACACGGCGCAGACTGAGTTTCGGTTCTCGGTCACCGCAACGAAAATTCGAGAGAAGCATCGTTGGCTGGATCGCTCCGATAACCTATTCTTCGGATACCCCTACTCGTATTCCACGATCCGTACCATCCCGGTCTCCATGTGATACAGGTGATGGCAGTGGAACAGCCACGTGCCCGAGTTGTCGGCAACGAAGTCGAACTCGACCTGACCCATGTGTCCGGGAACCGTGATGGTGTCCTTGACGACGTCGCCGACCTGGAAGTGGTGGCCGTGGAGATGCATCGGGTGCCGCATCGGGCTCCGGTTCCGCATCCGGAACCGGACGTGGTCGCCCTCCTCGATCCGGATCGGATCGGCGTCCGGGAACGCCTGACCGTTTATCGTCCACTCGCCGTCCTCGCCGGAACCGCCCATCACCCCCATCGTCCCGCCAGCCGAGAGTTCGAGATCGATCGTTCGGTCGGGCGACCCCTCGACGCCCGGGATCGGCTCCAGCGACCGGAGGTCGGGGTACCGGAGCCGGCGACCGCCGATCGCACCCTCGTCGATGCCGCCAGTCGCGCCCTCGTACGCGAGGATCCCGCGACCGGCAGGGGCGACCGAATCGACCGGCGCGATCCGGATCGGCCACCGCCCGGGCGATGTCCCCTCGACGATGACGTCGTAGCGTTCGCCCATCCCGATCTCCAGCGTGTCGACGGTCACGGGTTCCACTGCCGGCCCGTCGGCGTGAGTCACCGTCAGGCTGTGGTCGTCGATGCCGACGGCGTACGTCGTCGCCGCCGCCGCATTGACGAGGCGAAGCCTGACGCGTTCGCCCTCGGCGATACCGAACTCTGCCGGATCACTCGGGAGCGCGCCGTTGACGAGGGTTCCCTTTGCCGGCGGCGCTCCCGGGAACGAACCACCCATTCCGCCCATTCCGCCCATCCCATCCGTGCCGTCCGCGGATTCGACCCGCGGCTCCTCGGGAAGGTATTCATCGAGGATCAACGTGTGCTCGGCGTCGTACTCCACGTGTGGGTTTCGTTCCTCGATTACGAGCGGCCCGAGCAGCTCCCGATCAAGCTGGAGCCCGACGTGACTGTGATACCAGTGCGTTCCGGCCGGCTCGGCGTCGAACTCGTAGACGAACTCCTCGCCCGGGGCGATCGACTCCTGGGTGACGCCCGGAACGCCGTCCATCGCGTTGTCGCCGCGGAGGGTCATGCCGTGCCAGTGGACGGTCGTCTCCTCGGGAAGGTCGTTTTCGACGACCACCCGAACGCGTTCCCCCTCGAGTGCCCGGATTTCGGGACCGGGGTACGACCCGTCGTACGTCCAGCCGTCGTAGGTGTCGCCGCCGGCGATGTCGATTTCGTGTTCGCTCGCGGTCAGACGGTACGTCCGGTCGGGGTCGCCGTATTCCGGCTCCGGATACGCCGCAGCCGTCCCGCCGTCGCCGTCCCCGCCGAGTGCGAAGCCGACGGCTCCGAGCCCCGCCACGCCCGCCACTCCCGCGCCGATCTGGAGCGCCCGCCGTCGACCGATCGGGGAGCTAGCGTCCCGGCTCACAGTCGATCGTGGATCGCGAGATCCGTTTTCGCTTGTCCGTGCTCGTTCATACGCTAAAAAAGGGGACGAATGCGGAAAAGGGTTGTTGCTGAATTGTGGTTTTGATACAATACTACTACCGGCGCTAGAATAGAAGACCCGAACAGTACCAAGGAAAGGCCCCCTGAAGAGACGTTAGTCAAGTGAAAAGGGTGGTGATGGTGGTAATGTGCGTATGAGGCAGTTCTGCCGGCAGCGATTAACTCACGACTGCCGACCACGGAGCCGGGCGATGCGATCCCCCAGCGGCGGCTGAATCTCGAACAGCGTCCGCCAGGAGCCGGTTTTCGGTTCGACGCCGCGGACGTCCGCGACGGCTTCGAACGCGTCGGCGACGAGGTCGCCGCCGACCTGCCGGGCGGCGATCGTGTCGGCCCGGTACTGGATCCGGCGACCGGCCGCGAAGGCGACGAGCGCACCGACGCCGATGAGGAGAAAGCCGACGTCGAACGTGACAAAGCCCGCGAACGTCGACACGAGCAGCGCGATCACGACCGTCACGGCGACCGCGCGGAACTCGGCGTAGTACGTCGCAGTCCGTCCCCTCTCGGCAGCCAGCAATCCGATCAACACGTCGTCGTCGAGCGACTCCAGCGCGTAATCGGTGACGAGCAACACCCGGTATCCCGGGACCCCCACCGCCTTGACGTCGACCGACGCTTCGCCGACCGTCTCGACGACGTACGTCCGGTCGGGGGACAGCGCCGTCGCCTCACAGTAGCGCTCCAGCCGCGACTGTTCGGCATCCGTCGGTTCCCGCGTGCGTCGCAGTCGGACGTTGACGTACAACGGCCCGAGCGTCGTCGCCAGCAGGAACGCGAGTGCGACGAAGACGACGTAGCCGAGCGAGCCGAACATCGCGAGTCAGTCGTTCCGGATCGACGCGGCGATGTCGTCCAGTTCTTCGTCCGCGATATCGGGGGGACTGCCGGCGATGCCGTGGATCGGTCCGCCGCCGTCGCCCTCGAATCGGGGGACGATGTGGACGTGGACGTGGGGGACTTCCTGACCGGCTGCAGGCCCGTCGTTGATGCCGATCGTGGTTGCGTCGGCGTCGACGGCATCCTCGATCCGAGGGGTGAGCTCGTGGACGGCGGCGAACAGGTCCGCCGACAGCGACGGCGGGAGGTCGCGTACGCGCTCGTACCCGTCCTTCGGGATGACAAGCGTGTGCCCCGGCGCCAGGGGGTTGGCATCGAGGAACGCGAGGGTAGTGTCGGTTTCGTGGACGGTACGGGCCGGGATCTCGCCGGCGACGATCTTGTCGAAGATGGTCTCTTCGCTCATGGGCGTTGAGTCACCCGGAACGGGCTTGAAACTTCTGTCCACCGCGTTTCCTCCACGACCTCTAGTCAGTTATTCTGTCAACGGCATTGCGATTCCAAACACCAGTACGGCCAAGATGGCGATCATCGGACCGAGGAATTCGAACGTGACGAAAAGGGTGTCCTCGAACGGGGAGACTCCGCCCAGCAGGAACCGCCCGACGAGTTCGCCCCCGAGACCGACCGCAAAGAGGAGTGCCCCGAACGCGACGCCGCCCTTTGTGAGCTGTCCGTAGTTCAGATCGCCGTAACGCCCTGCCATATGCGGCACTCTGATAGCGACCTAGATGACCGTTTCGCATCAGGGTCGAAACACATCCGACAGTTCGACGGTCGATCGAGACGGCGAGAGCGAAAGACGTACATCAGCTGGCCTGCGTACGGCCTGCATGGACGAAACGATCGCAACACACCTCGCGGAAATAGTCGAGCTCGTTGTGGCGACGATCGGGGCCGGCGTCATCTCCGCGGTGGGCATCTACCTCGAATCGCTCGCACTCGGGGCACTGTCGGGCGGACAGTTCGAGGTCGCTGTCTGGTTGTTTGCCGCCGGGCTGGTCGCGCTGTACTTCGGCGTGTACGCGCTCGGGCTCTCGGAGGTCATACCCCGGTTTCGACAGCTTCGGCGATCGCTGGCGCAGCCGTAACTGACGAGACGGATCGTTCGAGGGTGTCCGTTCCGTACACGCCGTCGATCCCGGCCCTGGAGAGTTTTGTAAACGCGTTACCGACGAGCAGCGGGTGGACGCACGCGAGGAACACCCGGGCAGCCCCCCGCGACAGCAGCACCTCGACGGCGTCGCTCATCGTCGATCCGGTGGCGATGATGTCGTCGGCGACGACGACGTCCCGATCCGTGACCGGGGCGTCGCTCGGCGTGACCTCCACGTCGCCGGTGTCGAGATCCCTCGTTTTCTCGAAGAAGTCTGTCTCGCCGCGGCCGTAGCCGTCCCGAACGCTGTCGATCAGATCGACGGCACCCTCGTCGGGGGCGAGAAACAGGGGATCGGAGAGATCCTCCGGCAGCGGCTCGGCCAGCCTGTCGGCCGCGTCGATCGACTCGCAGGGAACGTCGAAGAACTCCGCGATACCGGGTTCGTGTGGGTTGACAACCGCGACCCGGTCGGTTCCCGTCGAGACTGCCCGGGCCATCGCCCTGGCGGACACTGGCTGACCGTGTTTGAACGCTTTGTCCTGTCTGGAGTACCCCATGTACGGCAACACCGTTGTCACCGACTCCGCGCCGGCCTCCCGGACGGCGTCCTGAAGCTGGAGTAGTTCGACGTAGGCGTCGTTGCTGGGCGTCGCAGCGACGACGACCGCGTGGTCGGCGTCGAACTCCGGAACGCCCGCGAGCGTCTCTCCGTCCGGAAATCTGTCGTACGTAGGCGTCGCAAGGGGGAGTCCAGTCTCCGCCGCGAGCGCCGCCGAAAGCGCCTGTGAACTGGAGCCGGGAACGATCATGTCCGGGATATCTCCCCGGGACGATAAACCGGTTTCCAAAGACCTGCGGTGCCGCGATAGCTCGGCACCGTCTCTCGCGGAGCGACACCAGAGCATATATGCGGATCCGGGCTGTAATGTACACTGATGACAACAGAGGACAATTCCGATTCGGAGCTGTCGACCAAGACGGTCACAGGAACCCGGATCAGCCCGAAGCGGATGACGATCGACACCGGCGACTCCGAGTTCACGATCGGCTCCGACGGGAGTCCACTACACCATCTGCTCGGCTCCTATGCAGCCTGCATCAACTCGACGGGGAGCCAGGTGGCACGCGACTGGGGGATGGACATCGAGAGCCTCGAAGTATCCGTGGAAGCGAGCTACGATCCACGGATCTACCTCGGAGAAGACGTCGACGCCCGAGCCGGCTTTCAGGGGTTCGACGTGACAGTCGACGTCGAGGCCGACGCCGATCGAGAAACCATCGAGGAGTGGATCGCCGAGATCGAACGCCGCTGTCCCGTCAGCGACAACATCGAAAACGAAACCGAAATCGCGGTAACGCTGTCCTCCGATTCGGCCTAACGCGTTCCGGTGTACTCGCCCCGGGGTTCCTCCGACCTCACTTCATTCCGAAAAGCTGCATCACGCTGTCGGCAACTCCCCGGGCGACCAGCGCGAACCCCGCGACGAGGATCATCACTCCCGCACCCACGATCGGATCGTACCAGGTCAAAAGCGCGATCGCGAGCACGATCAATCCGACACCGAGGAGTCCTTCGGTTCCGAGTGTATCGAGCATACGCCGGGATGCAACCGGCGGACTGGTAACGGTTCCGGTGTCGGCGCGATCCAGACAAGCAGTGTCGGCCGGATCGGACCCGTGCGCCGAAGCGAACCCCATGCCATTTAATTGTTCGGGCACCAACCATCACCCGACATGGGCGAAAACGAGGGGCGACGCGACCTCCGGATGCCGGACGACAACGAGGTGTTCGCGGAGGTCACCAACATGCTCGGAGCGAATCGCGTGAAAGTACGCTGCGCCGACGGGGTCGAACGGACGGCTCGGATCCCCGGACGGATGCAAAAGCGGATCTGGATCCGGGAGGACGACATCGTCCTCGTCGAGCCGTGGGACTGGCAAGACGAGAAGGCGGACGTGACCTGGCGGTACGAAAAATCCGAGGCCGACCAGCTCCGCGAGGAAGGCCACATTCGGTGATGAACCGGCTGGACGCGCGGTACCCGTTCTTCGAGTCGGCCCGAGCGGCCGTCGAGACGGCCGACGTCTCGCTTCCCGCGCTAGTTTCCCGGGGAGCGCCGGCGGTCGATCGGGGGCGCGAGCGCGTCCAGCGGGCGCTGCTCGAAGGGACCGTTCTGCCGGAGGCCGACGACGTCGATCCCGAAACCGAACTGCTTTCGTATCCGATCGCCCGGATCCTCGTGTCGCTTCTGGACTCCTCGGCTGCGATCGACAAGTACGCCGCAGCCGAGGCGTCGACGGCGATCGGACGGATCCGCGAGGACGTCACGCGGGAAGACGATCTCCGGTCGACCAAGACGACCAGCCTGGATCTCGACGACGTGCTCGCGGAGTTCGGTCTCGAAGACGACGTCCGTCCCGACGATCGGTCCGCCCGAGATCACGGCGAACAGTGGTACAGGATCGGCGTGGGCGCCTACCTGTCGCTGTCGTCGTCCAGCTGGGGTCGCGAGTGGCGACTGGTCGCACGCGAAGTCGCCGACGGAACGGTGAAGATCACCCGGTCGGAGCTTTATGAACTGCTCGAGACCGCGATCCGGAACCGGGTCGCGGAGGGGCTCCCGTTCGATCTCCCGCAGGAGGAAGGAATCGCTGCGGAGCTTTCGCCGCAGGTCGCCGACCTTCGAGGCTTGCTGTCCGACCGGACGCGAGTCCACGAGGTCGACGTCGTCGCTCCCGAGTTGTTCCCGCCGTGTTTACAAAACCTGATCGACAAGGCCACCCGGGGGACGGAGCTGTCTTCAGTCGAAGGGTTCTCGCTGATGGCGTTCCTTGCCGGGATCGGGATGTCCGCAGACGAAATCGTCGCCTTCTGTGCGGACACCTCACTCGAGGTCGAGACGCTCCGCTTCCAACTGGAATATCTCCGCGACGAGTCGGGATCACAGTACCCGCCTCCGTCCTGCGAGACGCTGTCTGCGTACGGGATCTGTCACAACGAGGACGACCACTGGAAAGTCGCCTCCCACCCGCTCGCGTACTACGAAAAGCGAGTCGAGGCGGTCGATTCGGATGCGATCACCGACTGGCGGGCAACGACGGACGCGTGACACCGGAAGCTACGGGCAGTTCTTGGATACACCCGACACGCCGATCGCTCACTCGGTTCGGTCGAGGTAAAAGCCGACCGCTGCCATCAGGAAGACGAACGCCACGAGCAGGCCGACGATAGCCATCGCACCGGCTTCCGGCAGCGAGTCGCCGCCGTCGTAGAAGATCCCGACCCCGAGTAGCGCAGCCAGAAACACGGCGACAGCGGAGATCGAAACGATCGTCTTCCGACGGACCTCCTCGTCGATTTCCATACTCTGCGGTATCTCCGGACTTCACAAAAGGCCGTCGAATGTCCGCTGACGGAAATCCCCCCGAGAACCCTCCACCGGAACGCATTTCGGCCCGAAAGTTAACCTTTGCCGGACGCGTAGTTCCAGTCGAAATCGGGGTCTATCCCGGGAGAAACGATGACGACAGCCGAAACGCCGGAGGGACCAAACGAAGGTCGCAACTGTGTCAGACGGACGTCCGGGATTTCGGGACGCACCCACCGGGCGTTGACCGAGGAGATGACGGTTCGGCCGCTACGGGACGGCCGATACGTGGTGGAAACCGAGGGTGGAACGTACGTCGTCGATGTCGAAGGGGCATCCTGTACCTGTCCGGATCACGCTATCCGCGGGGAACACTGTAAACACCTCCGGCGCGTTGCCTTCGAGATCGCGGCCGAATCCGTCCCCGGGCCCGACGAGCGTCTGGGGGCCTGTGCGATCTGCGGGCGGGAGCTGTTCGTTCCTCGCTGCGAGTCGGGATCGTACCTGTGTGAACAACACCGTCCCGCCGTCGGCGAAGTGGTCCGCGACCGGGAAACCGGCTCGCTTCTGGTCGTCGTCGCCGTCACGACCGACCGGGCAGACGCCGTCGAAACCGACGAGGGGCGAATCGTGGCCGAGTATCCGACAAACACCGGCTACGGGGACCACGAGCCGATCGTCCGCGCGGTGTACGCCTCGGGACTCGCTCCGGATCGCGACGTCGGGGATCTAAAGGCGTACGATTTTCCTGCCTCCCGGATCGTTCGGTTGGACCGTTCCCATCGGGGGCCGGCAGTCGCGGTGTGGGACAGGCCCGAATCTCAAGTTTGAACACGTGGATTCGGCCAGTTAATTCGGGTTAAATCGGTGGTAAATCGACCTGACTGTCTTCCCGATTAATGTAGGTAGGGGTGGTTCCGTGAGACGAGGATGAATCCGAAAACACTGCTCTCCCTTGCAATCGCACTCATGGTGGTCGCCGGCGGCGCGTCGGCGGCGGTCGCGGGTGCAGACGGAGATCTCGAGGTGGCCGTCGCACAGAACGACGCCACCGGCGAGGTCACCGTCGAGGTAACGGAAAACGAAACGCCAGTCGAGACCGCGTCGGTGAACGTCACCGTCGATGACGAGAACGTCAGCTACGACGGCGCCGGCGACTACGAAACCGACGAGGACGGCGCCGTGGTGCTTCCGGCACCTGAGGAGGAAGTGAACGTCACGATCACGGCAGACTACGAGAACGAAACCGCGACGGTTTCGACGACGCTCGAGGCCGCGCCGGGATTCCAACTGAGCGTCGACCAGGACCCCGGTGAGACAGCCATCGTGAGCGTCACCGACAACGGGAGCGCCGTCGAGAACGCGTCGGTGAACGTCACCGTCGACGACGAGAACGCAACCTACGACGGCGTCGGCGACTACGAAACCGATGCTGACGGCACCGTCGAGCTACCGGTCCCTAACGAAACAGTGACCGTTGACGTCACCGCCACGGACGACGATCGCACTGCCTGGACGACTGCGACGCTCCAGGCTCACGATATCGATCCGACCCTGCCGTTCGGACAGCAGCTCCAGCAGTACATGGACACTATCGAGGATGACGAACACCCGTTCGGTCACCACGTGGCCAACTGGGTGACGAAACACAACCCGGGTAACGCGCCCGCCCACGCCGGCCCACCGGAGCACGCCGGGCCCCCGGACCACGCTGGCCCCGGTGCTGACGCCGACGCCGGAAACGAAACCGACGACGAGCGTGGACCGCCGGATCACGCGGGCCCCGGTGGTGACGACGGCGACAACGGAGATGACGACGAACGTGGACCCCCGGACCACGCGGGCGGACCACACGCTGACGACGAAGACGATGAGGATGGCGACGACGATACCAACGACCAATAACACGTGAGCGCGAGTCCCGATCCGCAGTGAAGTGCGGGGCGCTCTCCCGGCCCTAATTCTCGTTCGATGACAATTATCGGCGGAGGTTAAGCGTCGCCGTGTGAACCGTACTCCTGGGAGGGGATCATGACCAGGGACACCACAAAAGCGCGCTACGACCGGACGAAGGAACTGGCCGCCGATTCGCCGACGCTCATCGAGGGACTCCCCGGACTGGGATTAGTCGCGTCGATCGCGGTCGACCAGATCACGAAACAGCTCGAACTCGAACAGTACGGAACAATCAGATCGGACGAATTTCCACCGGTCGCGTCGTTCAATGACGGCCGCGTCCGTGACGCGGTGCGGGTGTACGCCGGAGAGGATCCGGACGTGATGACGCTTCAAAGCGACGTGCCGATACCGCCGAACGCCGTCGAAGCGCTGAGCCAGTGCGTGTTGACCGAACTGGCCGAGGACTTCGAGAAGGCGGTGTTTCTCGCCGGCGCGCCAGCGGAGACGGAAGCGGAAATCGGAGAGATCGTGGGCATCGCGACGACGGACGAACTGGAAGCGGACCTCGTCGACGCGGGGATCACGCTTGCCGATGGAGCCGGGGTCATCGGTGGTATCACTGGTGCGCTGTTGGCTGCCTGCTATCACGACGACATCCCGGCGTCCGTGCTCGTCGTCCGATCGCATCCGTACATTCCGGATCCGGGGGCCGCCCGCGAAGTCGTCGAGAACGCCCTCGAACCACTGGTCGACTTCGACATCGACACCCAGGAACTGCTCGAGCAGGCCGAGGAAATCCAGCGGCAGAAACACCAGATCGCCCAGCAGCTCCAGCAGCTTCAGCAACAACAGCAGGAACAGCAGTCACCGACGCCGGGAATGTTCCAATGAGCGCTCCCGGCACGACCGTCCTCGTCCCGATGGACGGATCGCCGCTGTCGTTCGACGCGCTTCGCCACGCGCTGACGACGTTTCCGGACGCGGAGATCGTCGTCCTGCACGTCGTCGATCTGTTCGAACCTGGCTACGGAACCGACCCCGAATTCGAAAGTTCCTACGAGCCGTTAATGGGCACCGAGGAGTGGTACGAACGGGCCGACGAGGTCACCGAACAGCTCTTCGAAGAGGTCGAATCAGTTGCTGCGGACTACGACCGCGAGGTCGAAACGAGCTCGGAGATCGGAGACCCGAAGCGGATCATCGTCGACTACACCGAGGAGGAAGCCGTCGATCACGTGGTGCTTGGAGCGCACGGACGAACGGAGAAAGAACGGTCGCTGTTCGGAAGCGTCACCGAGATCGTGGCAAGGCGGGTGAGCGTTCCCGTGACGCTCGTTCGGTGAGGCGGCGGCCGAGGCTCCAGTGCCGTTTCCCCTTCCGATCTCTGTTGATTTTTCACGTCGTGTGCGACACGACGGGAGCCTGGGGAACTCACCCCGAAGATCTGCAGACAGAGCGTCTCGTTATCAGGCCGTGCCGCCTTCAAAAACGGGTTCCGGAGCGGTGGAACGAGTGCCGTCACAAACCCGGATTCGGCCATCGGCGCGAATAAACACGTTCCAGTTCCCGAACGTGAAACTGAATACTGCTTCCGGGCCGGATGTCCCGTCGTGCATGGTGAACAGTTGGGAGACGGCCTCGAGATCGACGACGTCGTACAGCGGACCGATATCGGTAGCGTCGACACCTTCTGCCTCCGCCACTGCCTCGACGAGTACTTCAGTGATGTGTTCGTCAACGGCTTTATCGTATCGCGTGTCCACCACAGGGACACAGCAACGATAGACGGCCAATTGTCCGTTCGTTCTCATAGCTCTCCTTTCTCCACCAACATATATACTTGTTGTGAGGATGTGGGTTACATAATATCGGCAGGAAGATAACGGTGAACGGTCCCCCCGACATCGGGGGCGTGCTCGTCACTGACTGTGAAAACGAGAGTGTCGTCGACCGCCGAGATCGGGGATCAAGAGCGCGTGATTACGGAGTACGCTGCCGAAGAAAGGATCGACGGGATCGTCATCGGATCCCACGGTCGATCCGATCGAGATCGTCACCCCGGCGAGCCGAGGTTCCGGTGACCATCGTCCAGTGAGGATCGCCGTCGATCGAGCCTCAAATCACTCCTCCGTTTCTTCCGTCTCCTGTTCGTCCTGCTCGTCAACCTCGTCGCCCTCGTCAACCTCGTCGCCCTCGTCAGCCTCATCGGCCTCGTCACCTTCGTCAGCCTCGTCACCTTCGTCAGCCTCATCGGCCTCGTCAGCCTCGTCACCTTCGTCAGCCTCATCGGCCTCGTCACCTTCGTCAGCCTCGTCACCTTCGTCAGCCTCATCGGCCTCGTCACCTTCGTCAGCCTCGTCACCTTCGTCAGCCTCATCGACGGTATCCACAGTAATCAGCGCATTCTGTCCGAAGTCGATCGAGAAGACGCTGTGGATGTAGGTTCCCAGTTCCAGATCATCGGTTGCTATCTGGAACTCGACTGTCTCGGAGTCCTCCCCGTCGACGGTCACACTTTGTGTCTCAACGAGATTCCCGTCGAAGCGGTACTGGACTGGCTGTGTGGCCGCGAACTCATTCGGGTTGGTAACTGTCGCGGTCACGGTGAGGTTCTCACCGACCGAGACGGTTTCCGGCGCCGTCAGGTTCGACACGTGGAACGACTGTATCTCCTCAACGATCCTGATCTGGTCGCCCGCTCCACGGTCTCTCGTGTAAACGCCGTGGAACGTGAGTGCCATCTCCCTCTCTGTCGTGTTGACCGTTGTCGTAAACGTCGTCGACTCTCTCGGCTCGAGGCTGATCTGCTCACGGACGAGCACCTCGCCGTCGAACCGGTATTCGACTTCCTGGGTGTCGGCGACGTCGTTGGGGTTGGTGATAGTCGCGTTGACTTGCACCTCGTCACCCTGTTCGACGAGCTCAGGCGCCGTCAGCTCCGACACGTCGAACGACTCGCCCGTGGTGGGTTCCGCCGGCTCGACGGTGACGTTCGCGGCGTCAGTCACCGGAGTCTCGTTATCGAGATACGGCCCGTCGACCGCGCCGTTCGTGCGGACGAAGTCGTAGGTTTGGTTTGCGTTCGTGTCCTGGTGGGGCATCGCAATCAGCGTCTGGTTTTCAGTGAGTTCAGTCGTGTCGTAGTCCCCACCCGGGACGTCGAACAGTTGGACTGTCACGTTCTCGTGAAGTCCCGGCTCGAGGTACGGCGAGACGCCGACGACGCTACCGACGGCATCTCCCTCGAGGAGGCTGCTGTCGTGAATCGCCACGAAACCGCCGTCGGTCGTGTTCACTGCGTCGACGGTGACCGTCATTCCATCAGATACTTGGTCGGAGAACGTCACCGCAGCGCCAGCCTCGTCCGGGACGTTTGCTGCGGGCGGTTGTTCCTGGGCCCCGACGGCACCTGCCATCGGAAGCAACATCATCAGCGACATCAGAAGCGCCGCTGTTTTCATCGTAGCTGGTTTCATGCATGTTGATATTCTCCAATGAGTGTAAAAGTGTGACTTGAATGTCAATATCGGGGGACAGTCAGTATTTGAGGTATGGGGGGTGACGGTCGGCCACAGCAGGATAGTCCCGGGCGGATTCGAACCGCCGTCAACGGCTCCAAAGGCCGCTATGATTGGCCACTACACCACGGGACTCCACCCGGTTCTTACCGCTTGAGATACCAAACAGTTGCGGTTCGCAACAGCGCCGGCCGGGTTGCTTTTTAATCCGCGACTTCGCCGCCCTCGAGACACGAACACGCGTCCGTCTCGGCGTCGAAACAGTCCGGACACTCGGGATTGCGATCGATGATGGTGTCGATGCGCTCGGCGACTGTCTCGTCGATCACCGACTCCATCTCCCGCGCCTCCGACTGGAACTCCTCGACGTCGAGGACGTTCGCCAGGAACCGCTCGATGATGCAGTACGTCTGTAAGGCGTCGCGGGCGCGACCGATCCCCTCGTCGGTGAGACGAACGCCCTTGTACTTCTCGTGTTCCGCGAAGCCACGCTCCTCGAGCTTGCCGATCATCTCGTTTGCGCTTGCCGGACTCACCGACAGCCGTTCGGCGAGTTCCCCCGTCGAGGCGGGACCGTCCGCCTGTGTTTGGATGAGGTAGATCGCTTTGAGATACTGGTCTGCCGTGTTCATGTCTCCAGGCTCCCCCCGCTTCCGGATCGCTCCATCAGCTCTGTCACTTCCTCTACGCCTTCGGCCTCCTCCGCCTGAATCTCCCGCAGCGTCTCGAGTAACGTCTCCCGGTCCACCGAAAAGCGAGCGTCGCTGTCCTCGATTGCCGCAATGAGATCGTCGTAGAACTTGTAGGCGGTCTCCTCGTTGCACAGCTGGTCGTACAGGACGCCGTCGAAGTCCTCCGGTTTGGTCTTCCCGTACTGTGCCTCGACCAGGGACTCGACCTCCTCGAAGGGCACGCTCTCGACGCCGAGCTGCTCGACGAGTTTCTCGAGGCGGTCCCGATGTTCGGCCGACTCTTCTGCGGCCTCCTCGAGCAGCGCTTCCACCTCCTCGTCGAGTTCGGCGTCCAGACTCCGATAGTGGTGGTACGCCCGGGCCTCCACGACCTCCTCCAGCACGATCCCCAGCTGGAGCAGGCGCGCGAGCTGACGATCGGAGCTGACCGCTCCGACGCTCATGGTCTCCCCTCGCGAGACGGCGAATTCATGCCCGCAACTCCGAGCGTCGTGAACTTACGGCTTTCCCTGTTTCTCGGGGCGCTACAGCGTCCTGGTATATATCGCGGTCGGATACTCGGTGTCGGCGATGTCGTGGGTGTCGGACCCGGTCTGCTCGAATCCACGCGATTGGTAAAACTCCCGGGCGCGCTCGTTGTCCGCCAGCACTTCGAGTCGCACTGCCCGAATCCGGTCTGGAAGCCGCGACAGCCCCTCCGCGAGAAGCGCCGTCCCGATGCCGCGTCCCCAGTCGTCCGGATGGACATAGATCGCTCGCAACCCGGCCTCCGCCGGCCCGACGAATTCCTTTGTCGACTCCTCATCCCATCGGAAGTCCGCAAAGCCCCGAACGGAGCCATCCTCGACGGCGACGAGGACGACCCCTTCCTCCGGGAGCGCCTGCAACAGGCGGTCGACGTCCGCCGGCTTCGGGTTCGGATCCTGCCGTTCCAGCACCTCCTCGGGCACCAGATCACTGTAGGCCTCCCGCCATGAGAGCGCGTTGACCCGGAGAACGCCTCGCGCGTCCTCCCGGTCTGAGAGGGAACGGACGATCACTGGTTCAAGCACCTCGCCTCGTCCGTGTATTGTTCCGCAACACTAAGTACCTGTACGGACCTGCCGGACTCAGCTTGGCGTACCCGGGGATTGGCGATGCGGAAACGGCGATGCAGAAACGATTTTACAGTGCAACCCAATCGGTGAGGTATGCCCTCCAGCATACTGTTGCAGTCAGGCGCCGCCGGAGCGATGGTGTTTTTCCTCCTGGTGCTCGCCGTAACGGTCGCGATCATCTGGTGGACGTACACCGACGCTCAAAAGAACAGCAGCCATCCGGCGTTCCTGTGGGCGATCGTGGTCTTCCTCGCCCCGATTTTGGGACTGGTACTGTACCTCATTCTTGGTCGCGATAGACTCTAACCGGCCGATCCGATTCGGGCGCCCGGAGCAGCGACCACCGAACGAGAGCTCGATTCGACCCCGACGACGGGAAACATTGGGGAAACATGATATTCCTGCAGCCCAACGATTCGGTATGCGACGGGCACTCATCCTCGCGATGTCCGTGCTGATGGTGACGGCGATGTTCGCACCAGTGGTCACCGCCGCACCGCCGGGTGCCGCGGACGATCGGACCGCAGTCCCGACGCCCTCCTTCGATACGACTGTCGACGGCGACGCCGAGTCACCGCTGTCGACGAGCGAACCCGTCGGGATTTCCGGGGGGAGTGCCACCGCGTCGACCGACAACGAAACAGCCGATCCAGACGAGGAGGACAGTGAGTTCTCCGGGGAACCGATCGGGAAGGTCAACGGCTACTGGCACAACGACACCATCGACGTCGATCAGGCCGACGGCCTCACCGACGAGGAACTCGAGGCGTACGTCTACCGGAAGATGGCCCGCGTCGAGGAGATTCGCGACCAGAAGTACCGCTCGGACGTGCCCGTCGACGTGATGACCCGCGAGGAGTTCCGCGAGATGCGCGAAGAACGCGAGAGCGACGCGGAGTTCAACCGCTGGAACGATCAGGTGTGGAAGGGGCTGTTCATCGTCGGCGAAGACGAGTCCTCCGAAGCGGAGATCGACACCGTCTTCTCCGGAGCAGTCGCCGGGTTCTACTCCCCCGCCGAGGATCGGGTCGTGATCGTGACCGACGACGGTGACAACCCGGTGGTCGACGGATCGACGCTGCTGCACGAACTCGGCCACGCGATGCAGGATCAGTACCACAACCTCTCCGATCCGACCTACCGCGGCGCCACCCAGGACGCCGATCTCGCGATCGACGGCATCGTCGAGGGTGAAGTCGTCTACATGGAACACGTCTACGAAGAGCGCTGTGAGTCCGGCGAGTGGGAGTGTGTCGAGACGCCCGCCACTGACGGGACCGGGGACGACGGACCGGAACCGAACCTGGGGATCTTCCTGACGGTGTTCCAGCCGTATTCGGACGGGCCGGGATACGCCGCCGACATCGTCGAGGAGGACGGCTGGGAGGGGATCGCCGATCGGATGGACGAGCCGCCGAAATCGACGACGCAGGTGATCCACCGCACCGACCGCGAACCGACCCCGATCGACTACGAACACACCGCAGAAAGTGGGTGGGAACACTATCCCGACCAGGGCGTCGAGGGGGCCGACACGGTGGGCGAGGCGTCGATCTACGCGATGTTCTGGTACCAGGCGCGGTTCCACAACGCCGACACGATCGACTGGCGGGAGTTCTCGCAGGCCGACCACCCCCGCGAGACGTACAACTACGTCTCCGAGCCTTCCTCCGGGTGGGCAAACGACGAGCTGTATCCGTACAGGCGCGGCGACGACCAGGACGGCTACGTCTGGGTGACCGAGTGGGAGACCACAACCGACGCCCAGCAGTTCCGGGACGCCTACGGCGCGATGCTCGAGGCCCACGACGTCCGGCAGGACGACGGCTACCACGTGATCGACGACGGACCGTTCCGCGGGGCGTACCTCGTGTCGACTGACGACACCCGGGTGACGATCGTCCACGGGCCCACGATCGGTGCGGTCTCGGACATCCGTCCGGACCTCGCAGCGGAGATCCGCGACGGCACGCCGACCGATCCGGGCGAACCGGACGAGCCGGGCGAGATCGAGACGACGACCGAACCCGACGCCCCCGACGCTCCCGACGATGACGGCGCTATCGACCTCGAGACGCCCGGGTTCGGTATCGGGATCGCTGTCGCCGCCCTGCTTGCAACCATCGCGCTGCTGGGGGCCGGCCGTCGCCGATAATCCGTACGAAATCCGCCACAAAAGCCCGCCGCGACCCGCGGCCGGATGGTTTTTTGTTCCCGCCGGAAAAGTCCCGGCATGGAATTCGACATCGTCCCCCCGTCGGCGATCCACGAGGGACGGGCGACGGACGCGTACTTCGAACGGACGACGGCTGCACTCGAACACGCGGGCCGGAACCCGACCGTCACCGCCGAGGTCACCGCCGACCAGTTCCCCTCCGGCGAGTTCGAGCTGTTTGCCGGTCTGAAGGACGCGACGGCGCTTCTGGAGGGTCGCGGCGTCGACGTCGACGCGATCCCCGAAGGTCGGCTGTTCGACGGCGGCCCAGTTCTGCGGATCGAGGGACCGTATCTCGAGTTCGCGGAACTGGAGACGTCGCTTCTGGGCTTTCTCTCCCACGCCTCCGGCGTCGCGACCGCCGCGCTGGACTGTCGCGTTGCCGCTCCCGACTCGACGGTGCTCTCCTTCGGCGCCCGCCACGTTCACCCCTCGATCGCGGCGATGATCGAACGGTCGGCGCTGGCGGGCGGCCTCGACGGTATCTCCCACGTCGCCGCCGGGGAGGTCATCGGCCGAGAGGCGAGCGGAACGATGCCACACGCGCTGGTGATCTGTTTCGGGAACGGCAACCAGGAGGACGCCTGGCGGGCGTTCGACGAGGCGGTACCGGAGTCGGTTCCCCGGATCGCGCTGTGTGACACCTACACCGACGAGGTCGACGAGAGCCTCCGCGCCGTCGACGCGCTGGGCGACCGGCTGGCCGGCGTTCGACTCGACACCACCGGCTCGCGACGGGGAGACTTCCGGCACATCGTCCGGGAGGTACAGTGGGAGCTTTCCGCCCGCGGCCACGACGACGTCGAGATCTTCCTCAGTGGCGGGCTCGGTCCAGACGCGCTCCGGGAGCTCCGGGATCTCGCCGACGGGTTCGGCGTCGGGGGATACGTCTCGAACGCGGATCCGGTCGACTTCGCGCTCGACATCGTCGAAGTCGAAGGCGAGCCCGCGGCCAAACGGGGCAAACTCTCCGGTGGGAAACAGGCCTACCGGACCGACGACGGTGCCCACCACGTCGGACTCGCCTCGCGGGACGCCCCCGTGGACGCAGAACCGCTCCTCGAGCCGGTGATCAGGGACGGGAGCGTGGTCGCCGACGACGGACTGTTCGAGCTGGACGAGGCCGCAGCACGGGCCCGGGCCGACGCAGCTGCCGTCGGCTACGGAGACCGGGAGTAGCGGTCTCGAGGACTTATATCACTCAACCGACCGTTCGAGCCGCTCGGCGGCGCCGTGGCGTTCGGGATCGAACGGCGCGTCCGTCCACGGGTCGTCGAGTGGCGTCGCCTCGTCGACGACGTCGAGGAGGTCCAGCCGGTCGAGGCAGGCGCGGGTGGGCCGGCCGTTCTCGCCCCACTCCCGCATCGCGTAGTACGCCTCGAGCATCCGGTCGAACTCCTCGGGATCGATCGACTCCCCGGCGGCGGGGCCGTCGTCGATGGGCGAGGTGAGCGTCGCCGGAAGTTCGTCGTCCGTCCGGTCGAACCCCTCCCGGACGTTGAACAGCCGAACGAGCGTCCAGACCCGTTCGCCGACCTCGGCGAGTTCCTCGGGCATGTACTCCAGTCCGATCGCCTCGAGCCACTCGGCGCCGAGGTCGCCCCACATCGTCTCGCCGGCGAAGTCGTCGGCGATCAGGCTCCACAGCACGGACCGGACGTCCTGTGCCACTGCAACCGCGCGGGCGCGGTCGGCCGTCCCCCACCGGTCGGCGGCGAACACCTCCGTCTCGATCGGACGAGCCCGACGGTGACAGCCGCCCCGGTCGCTCGTGGCGTACGCGAGCGCCATCCCGGCAGCACCACGCGGATCGTAGGAGGGTAGCTCCATCGACTTCACGGTCGGGATGAGGTCGTCGCCGCCGTAGACTGCCGCGGCTGCGTCGACGCCGTCCCCGAGAAGTGCAGGGAGTTCGGGCGGCCAGGGCGGCGCCGCACCGTCCGGCCGATCCGGCGCGTCCGCGGTCCCGTGGGCGATCGCCTCGATCAGCCGGCGGATTCCCGCCTCGTCGCCGAAATCGAGACCGACGTCTGCGATCCCTTCCTCGCCGGCACGGACCGCCCACGCGACGGCGTTTCCGGCCGAGATAACGTCGACTCCGAGCCGATCACAGACCCCCCCCAGCGCCGCGACGGCGTCGAACTCGTCGACCCCGAGTCCGGCCCCCAGCGTCATCGGCGTCGCCCCCCGGGGGACCGTCTCGCCCTCCTCCGTTTCGATCCGAAATCCACCGGGGACGGCGTCGTCGGGACGTTCCCTGCCGGTCGAGTGTTCGCGTGCCCGTTCGATCCCGATCTCGTCGGTCCCGTCGAACCGGCTCCGCGTCCATCCCTCGGTGGGCAGCACGCCGACCTCGTTTGCGAAGTCGATGCTCTCGAGCGTCTCGCCTGCGGCCTGCCACCGCCCGACGTCGTGGTTCTCGTAGGCGTCGACGTACTTTTCCTGGAGCGTCCCGACGCTCGGCGGGAGGGTGGGTGGTTCGTCGTGAGCGACGATCGCCTTCAATCGCTTTGCGCCCATTACAGCCCCCGCGCCGCCGCGGCCGGCGTGGTGCTCGCCGCCGTCGGAGGCGATCGTCGCGTACTCGACGCCAGACTCGCCGGCCGGGCCCACACACGCGACCGCCGCGTCGGGAAACGCCGCCGCGGTTTCGGCCGCGTCTGCACCCCAGGTCTCGGCCCGCGACAGCGTCACCTCCCCGCCGGAGAGTTCGATTCGAACCGGTTCGTCGGCGGTCCCGACGACGACCAATCCGAGGGTGTCCCCGAGCGACCCCGACAGCCGTGCGGCGAACTCGCCGCCGCTGTAGGAGTCGAGAAACGCGCCGGTAAGCGGTGATTTCGTCACGGCTGCGTACCGCGACTCTCCCGGAAGAAACCCCGACAGCGGACCGACGAAGAATCCGAGGAGGTTCTCCGGCCCCCACGGATCCGCACCAGCGGAAAGTTCCTCGTAGAGGTAGCGTGCGCCGAGGCCTTTCCCGCCGAGGAACTCGCGGCGCCAGCGTTCCGGAACGGTCTCCCGTCGAACCGTTCCCGCCGAAAGATCGACCCGCAAAACCGCGTCCCGGGTGGAGGTCATTCATCCGAAAGTGGTCGATTAGGCGGGTTAAACCTGTCGGGAAGCGGAGGAACTTTTCTCTAGATCGAACGGGTCCCGTTCCGTCGAGTCAGACCAACCCGAGGAGACGCATGGCAGCGAAGAGCAGATCGCCGTAGACGACGGCGACGACGAGACCGACGAACATCGGAACGACGAACGGGAGCCCGGGCGAGACCCACACCCGGTCGCGCTCTACCAGCGTCTCGATCCCCTCCCGCAGCGAGTCGGGCGTCGTTCCGTAGGCCGGACCGACCTCCTCGCAGAACCGTCGTGCCGCCCAGTCGTCGGGTTCCTCCTCGAGGGGGTGATTCCCACCGTCCGTGACGACCGGTCCGTCAGTCGACCGGCCGGAGACGGCCCCGTCGGTCGGATCGAACGTCTCCCCGACGCTTTCCGGGTCGCGGAGCTCTGCCGGTCGATCGACGAGCTCCTCGAAGCTGATCCCGCGCCAGCGGAGATACATCCGGAGCGCGTCGAGGTCCAGTCCCCGCCTCGTGTAGCCGCTCCGGGTCTCGAACAGCCGGCCGTGACGATGGATTACCGACTTCACTGGAACCGGGCGGGCGAGGAACATCACCGGAGAGAGTCGCCCCGAAAGGAGGTTCCCGAAGGCGAGCGCGAGCGGATACGCCAGTCCGACCAGAACGGTGTTTGTGAGGATCGTGAGCGAAAACACGCCGACGTTCGACGCCACGGCCGGGAGCGTCGGGAGCCACGCCACCGGGAGCCAGTAGGCAGGATACGTCGGATACACCACCGCAAGCGAGATCAGCGCCTTCGCGTCGGCGCCGCCGAAGCCACCGATGCGCCAGAACAGATACCCCAACGGTGCGACGAAACACAGGCTGATCACGACCTGGACCAGAAACAGGCGGTCGGAAACGCCCGCGAGCGGGAGCCGGATCCACGACTCCCAGGCGAGCGCGAGCAATCCCAGCGCGATCAACGGCGGCCACAACCGGTTGGGGAGTCGACGGGTCCGGACGTCCCGGTACGCCGCCCACGCGAACACCGGAACCACGAGCAGCCGAAGCAGATCCGGCCCTGAAGCGATCATATCGGTGAGCGTGTCTGCACGCCCCGTCTGTTAAAAACAGTCGGTTTGGACGTCCTGAAGAAAGCGAGTCAGCGCCCGAACGTAAACCGGGTCGCCCACTCGTCGAGCCGGCGGCGGAGCCGGGAGAAGAACACCTCGTGGCGGACCACAGATCGAACCTCCTCCTCGTCGAGTTCGATCCGGGCGCCGTCGAACGGGTTCCTGCCACTGGAGTTCCCGTCCTCGGCGTCGGTCGCGTCGACGACCGTCGAGAGGCTACATCGGCCGCACGCCTCGGTTTGCTTTCCACCCATGAGTATTACTCACACACTATTGGGACGAAGGACGCTTAAACCTTGCCGGTGGCGACGAGAACTATTTAGCGCGGCGGCGGCACGTGTGTTCACATGGGATACCACGTCGTCGATCCCGACACCGTCGACCCGGCCCCGGATCGCCCGTCGGAGAAGCGTTCGATAAGCGACGCCGCGGGACTGGAGGCTGTCGGAGTCCACGTCTACGGGGTTGACCCGGGCGAACAGGTGCCGTACGTGTACCACTTCCACGACGAGCAGGAGGAAGTCCTGTACGTCCTCGAAGGAACTCTCTCGGTAGAGACCCCCGAAGGGACGTTCGAGATCGAGGCGGGGCAGGCGTTCGTGGCAGAACCCGAGAGCCCACACCGGGCGTACAACCAGACCGGCGCCGACGGGCCCGTGCGCCTGCTTGCAGTTGGGGCACCCACAGTCGACGACGCCCACGAGTACGAACCATGAGCGAAACTGACGACTGGGAAATCGGCAGCGACGACGAGAACGACGTCCACAACGGACGTGACGACGGGATCGACGAGCTCGACGACGGCGTCGACAGGCCGACCGGAACGGGAACCACGGCAGCAGAGCGGGAAAAGGCGGAGGGGAAGCCGCCGGACGTCCCCGAGTGGGACGACGAGTATCTCGAGACGGTCAGCGGTCGGCTTCTGTTCAACTACGACCTGAAAAAGGAGCACGCGATCGGCGGCGAACGATTCGACCTGTACGGCCACATGGAGCTGCACAGCGAGAAACACTTCTTTCACCCGGCGCTGTCGTTCGCTCACCACGAGTCACACGAGTATCTGTTCGTCCGCCGAACCGACCGACCGAGCGAACGGGAGATCGATCGGCTCGTGGAGTTCGGTCACGAACTGGCAGACGAATTGATCGCCCCCGACGAAGAACACTACTCGACGGACTTCACGTTCGTACTCGTCGTCCCCGAGATCCCCGACACCATCCAGTCGCGGGTGGAGAACCTCGACGAGCGGACCCTGCTCAAGTACGGCTACTACGGCCACTACGACATCAACGTCGTGGTCGTTGCCCCCGACCGGGAAGAACTCGTTGCAAGCGACGGCGCCGACGTCGAGGAGGCGTTCCGTATCTGGGATCCGATCGAGAGAGACGACCCCGGACTGCTCGGGCTGATCGCTCGGCGACTCGAGTTCTGAGTCGATCGAGGAAACGGTCGAAAACGGGAACAGCCCGCTAGTCGTCGTCCGGCGTGTCAGCTTCGGGTTCGCCGCCGTCGGCAGCAACCGCTTCGTCGCCGGGACCGCGAACGTCCCTGATGTTGCCGTAGCCCATCCACACCAGGCTCACCGCGAGCCCGACGAGCGTCAGCGCGATGAGGATCTGTGCGACCGCAGACACCTGTCCGAGCAGCGTCGTCTCGGCCTCGGCGGTGATCCCGAGTAGCCGACCACCGAGCACCTGGTACATCGATACCCACAGTAGCCCGAAGCCGGCGATGGTCACCATCAATGCCATCGGAAGGCCGGTGGACATCAGCTGCTTGGTGTCGTCCCAGTTCGCGAGCCAGACGGTAACCGTGAGAAGTGCCATCGCAGCCAGGAGCTGGTTCGCGCCGCCGAACAACGTCCAGAGGTCCTCCCACCGGCCGCTTCCCAGCAGGAAGAACGCCACGACGACGATGACCGTGGTGTTGACGTAGCGGTTCGCGCCCGCCTCCTGAACCGATGTCTCCGGCGTGCCGACGATCTCTTCGACCATGTATCGGCCCAGGCGGACCGCGGTGTCCATGCTCGTCAGCAGGAACGCAGACAGCACCAGCGCCATGAACACCTCGCCGACGGCGAAGGGAACGCCCAGCGCCGTCAAGATCGCGCCACCGCCCAGCGCGAAGTTCGGCAACGCGAGCCCGATGCCGCCGGTGCCGGCCGGGATCGCGACGACGGCGACCGCTGCCAGCGCGACTGCCGCCAGCAGCCCCTCCCCGAGCATGCCGCCGTAGCCGATCAGCCGGGCGTCAGTTTCCTTGTCGAGCTGTTTTGCTGTCGTTCCCGATGACACGAGCGAGTGGAAGCCGCTGATCGTCCCGCAGGCGATCGTAACGAACAGCAGCGGGAACAACGGCATCAACGGGAGTTCCCCCGCGAACGGGCTGCCCGCCCCGAAGAACCCGTACCACGCGTCCTGAACGATCGTGAACGAGAGCGCCTCGCCCGTCTCGGGGTGAGTCGCATCCATCCCGGTGATGAAGGTGCCGACGATCACCGCGAGGATGCCGCCCCCGACCCCGGTGTACAGCAGGAACGACGACAGGTAGTCACGCGGCTGGAGCAGCACCCACACCGGGAGGACGCTCGCTGCACCGCCGTAAACGAGCAGCGTCAACACCCAGGCGCCGATGTTCGCGCTCCCGAGCAGTTCGGGAACGAGCCCGGGAGCCGTCTCACCCAGCAGTACGGTGGTTCCTGCGGGATGCTCGCCGACGAAGGCGATCGGATACTCGATCCCGACGAACACCGACGCGAACACGCCGGCCACGAAGATCACGGTCCCGACGGCGAACGAGAGATTCAGCTGGTAGAGCCAGACGCCGAACAGAAGCGCCAGCCCGATATAGATGATCCCGGCCGTGGCCGCCGCCGGGTACGCGTCGAACACGACCCCGATGACCAGCGCGAACACCGCGACCACGAGGATCACCAGGAGGAACGCGAACCACAGCAGCATGTTCTTGCCGCGCTCGCCGACGTACTCGCCGATGATATAGCCGATCGACTTCCCCTCGTGTCGCAGGCTGCTGGAAAGCGAGGTGAAGTCGTGAACCGCCCCCAAAAGTGGGTTGCCGATCGCGACCCACAGCACGGCCGGCACCCATCCCCAGACGAACGCCGCCGTGATCGGACCGACGATCGGGGCGCCGCCCGCGATCGACGAGTAGTGATGTCCGAGCAATACTGGTTTCTTCGCCGGTACGTACTCCTGCCCGTCCTGGTATTTGTGGGCTGGCGTCTCACGGCTGTCGTCGAGCTCGACGAACTGTGACAGGTAGCGTCCATACCCGAGGTACGCTACCGTGAACGTGCCGAGAACCAGCGCCACGATCCATATTACCCCTGCCATAGGAAGTGTGTAGATAAGTAACAAACATCATAATAAATGTATTGGTTGGGAGAAATACGACGAGAGCGTGGTAATTGACCGACAGAAATCACCCTGACGCGTGTGTGGCCGCCGCCGGATCGATGGCGAGTTCGTCGGCGACGTTTTCGAGGAGATCACCTTTGATCTCGCGGACGCGGTTTTCGATTTCGGCGACGACCGGGACCGAAAAGGAGCCGTGGATCGTCTCGAGACGCTCCTGTTCCGTCTCGACTCGTTCGCGGAGATACCGGGCACCCCGGCCGTCTTCGTCGGGATCGGGCGCCGGCGTGAGCTTGTTGACGACCAGCCCCGCGACGGTGAGCTCACTCTCCTCGAGCGAGTCGACTGCGCGTCGAGTCTCCCGGATCGACAGCTCGTCGGGGTTGAGCACCAGATGGAATGCGGCGTTCTCGCGGAGCGTCTCCCCGGCGAAGGCGAATCGCTCCTTCCGCTCACGGAGGCGGGCGAGGATCGGGTCGCCCTCCATCATTCGTCTGGCCTGGCGGTCGCCGATCGCGGCGCGTTCGTAGTACTCGATGCTCTTTTCGCGTTTGTGATGCAGGCGGTCGATCCACTTTTCGAGATACTCCGGCAGGGCAAGCAGCCGGAGCGTTCCGCCGGTGGGTGAGGTGTCGAACACCACTCGATCGTACGGGTCGGATTCGCGCATGACGTCGATGAAGCGGTCGAAAAGCGCCGCCTCGTAAGCGCCGGGGGTGCGGTGGGCCATTTCGAGTTGCATGGTGATCTCGTTTACCATCGCCGGACTGAGCTGCTGTCCGAGCTGTCGGCGGATCTCCTGGCGGTGGCGGTCGACCTCTTCCTCGGGATCGATCTCCATCGCGTGGAGTCCGTCGATCCCGTCGACCGGGGACGGCTCGTCGCCGAACGGCTGGTCGAACACGTCGGCGGTGCTGTGGGCGGGATCAGTCGAGACCAGCAGCGTCTCCAGCCCGGCACGGGCACTCTTGAGCCCGAACGCCGACGAGACCGTAGTCTTGCCGACGCCGCCCTTGCCGCCGAAGAACGTGAACGTCGCCATCAGAAGTGGTACTGCTGTCCTTTCCGTTCGATCAGCGTGTCCCGGTCCCACATCCGGCGCTGCCAGGCCTCGTACTCGTCTTCGAGGTACGGCAGAAACTCCGCCGTGTAGTACGACACCGGGCTCGGGATGCCGAAGGCGTCGGGGAAGCACGCCAGCATGAACGCGTCCTCCAGATCCTCCGCCTCATTTTCGATCTTCTCGTAGGCCGGATGCGTGAGGAGGCCGTGGTACAGCCCCCTGAGCCACTCGTCGAGCGTCTCCAGGAACGCGTCGATACGGGAACGTAGCTCCATATGCCAGCGTATGGACGCCACGTGGTCAAAACTCCTCCGGCGACAGAGGGGCGGGATCGAAACAGTTCGACCGCGCCGACCGCGGCCGTTCCCCTCACTCGAGATGTTCGACGAACTCGACGACGTAGCCGTTCGGATCGCGGACGAAGGCTGCTTTGACGTCGATGTGGTCCATCGTTACGGGTTCGACGACAACCTCGCAGCCGGTCTCGTCGACGGTGTGCTCGTAGGTCGCGTCCGTGTCCTCGACCGCGATCGCGACGTGATCGATGCCGGCTGGCTCCGGAACCTCGTCGCCGTCGGGATCGTGCTTGAACTGGATTTCGGCCCCCGACTCCGTTCCGACGTACACGTTTTCTACCCCGTCGTCGGCGGTGAATCCCCAGACTCGTTCGAGGTCGAGCACGTCGGTGTAGAACGCGAGCGTCGCCTCGAGATCGTCGGTCCAGAGCGCCGTGTGGATGACTTCCATACGTGACCAATTCGGGCCGCTTGCATAACAGTTGAGGTGGCATCAACCGAGAACAGTCGTCGCTAGGGGCACCCGGGAGGTCAAGTAGCTCGGCAATCGATGAGTCTTCAATGACCACGAATGAGATCCCCGTCACGCTGCTCAGCGGAAGTCTGGGAGCCGGCAAGACGAGCACGCTGAATCACCTGCTCGAGAACGCCGGTGACCGACGGATCGCGGTGCTGGTAAACGACATGGGCGAGATCAACGTGGACGCCGAACTGCTCTCTACGGGAACCGACGTCGCTGCCGACGGAGGGGTCGCAGAACTGTCGAACGGCTGTATCTGCTGTGAGCGCCAGGACGACCTGGAGACGGAGGTCGCACGGCTCGCCGACGAACGCGAGTTCGACTACCTGGTCGTCGAGGCGTCGGGAATCAGCGAACCGGAGCCGGTCGCCCGACTGTTCACGACCGCGTCACGGGCGGCGGCCGTCTACGACCTCGACACCCTCGTGACCGTCGTCGACGCGACGCAGTTCCTCGAGACGTTCGGTGACACCGAAACAGTCGAACGGGAAACAGCGCCTGGATCGGAAGACAGGCCCCTCTCGGATCTCCTCGTCGAACAGATCGAAACCGCCAACGTTCTGCTTTTGAACAAGTGTGATCTCGTCGACGAGGAGGAACGCGAACTGGCCGAGGAACTGCTCTCGACGCTCAACCCCGGAGCGAAACTCGTCGGGAGCGTCCACGGGCGGGTCGATCCCGGGGAGATTCTCGCCACCGGTCGCTTCGACCCCGATGACCTCGGCGAGACTGGCGGGGCGCCGACGTTCGAGATCGACCGCCACATGCACGAACATCACGATCACGACCACGATCACGATCACGACCACGACCATGGCCATGTATCACCCGAGCGAACGTACGGAATCACCTCGATCAGTTACCGGCGTCGCCGACCGTTCCATCCGGAACGGCTGTGGGAGTTCGTAACCGACCTCCCGGGAGCGGTCGTCCGCTCGAAGGGGCTGTGCTGGATCGCCGGCAGGGACGACCTGGCGGTGTCGTACAGTCAGGCCGGTTCAACCGTCAGGTTCGAGGCCGTCGGGCCATGGATCGCGGGGCTTCCGGAAATCGAACAGGAGCTGTACCGCGACGGCAACTCGGATCTGCCGTGGGACGACGAACACGGCGACCGCCGGACCGAACTCGTATTCATCGGTCGCGACGTCGACGACGCGGGGATCCCAGACCGCCTCGACGACTGTCTCGTGACCGACGACGAATGGGACGCCGGGGAGTGGGAGACGAGAGAACGGACGGAAACCGGGGCGAGATACCCGGTAGAGACGGGCGAATCCGTCGAGATCGACCGTCGGTGAGCGGCGGCGGAGCCGCCGAAAACGGGGGTGATTACCGAGACACCTGGATCCCCTGGAGCACGAACAGGACGATCACGGCCACGAGGATGGCGTACAGGAACTTCCGGAACCGAACGTCCGCGGGAACTTCCTCGCGAATGGTCGGATTCGCCGTCCACACCAGCCGATAGTACGCGACGGCGACAGAAACTGCGGCGACAGCAACCGAGACCGCGACGGCGACCGCGAGATCGACTCCGAACTCCAGCAGATACACCGGGCCCCAGGCGATCGCGATCGTGGCGGCCAGCAGCGCCGCGACCAGGAACGGCACGGGATCGATCGGCGTCCCCTCGCGGTTCCGGAGCTGCATCGACCGAACGTAGGGAGTTACCCTAAAAAGCGTGTCGTATGCTACCATACAAAGTCGCGCCGTCACCAGAACGAGAGCAGTACGGACGGACGACGCCCAGGTGTGCAAATAGCTCACACATCCGGGAGAAAACTAACTGTTTGGCAGTTGTCTCTCGAATATGGGACTGCTCGACTCGGTGCGGAACCTGTTCTCGGAACCGGCACGGCACCGTCCCTCGGCATCCGAGTCCGTCGGTGCCTACTGGTGTCACGACTGTGACGAACGAATCCCCGGGGGCGACGTCCCGGAGGACGCCGCTCCCGAGTGTCCTTCCTGTGGGGCAGAGATGTCGTTCGAGCGATCGCCCGGGACTGCGAGTTGCGCCTGTTGAGGCGAGAGAGACAATCCTCTCAGCGGACCGCGGTCACCTGACCAGCACGTGCGTGAGGGCGACGAGCACCGCCGTCGCGATCAGATACGTCTGTAGCGTGAACTCTGCGGCACCGACGAAATCCAGCCCCACCAGCGCGACGTAGACGAACGCCGCCGACAGGATCACGTTCATCACGAAGTGGACCCGAGGATCTCCCTTTGACGCCATCGGCTCCACGGTCGGTTCGGGCGGCCTTAAACCTCCGTCCGTCATCCGCCGACCGCGAACAGTCGGTGCAGTCAAGGGGAGCATGGCCGTAGCTCCGGACGTGACCAAACGATGAACGTCATCGAGGAGGGCAACGGCGAACTGGTGGG
This sequence comes from Halalkaliarchaeum sp. AArc-CO, assembly GCF_024972735.1. Lineage (GTDB taxonomy): Archaea > Halobacteriota > Halobacteria > Halobacteriales > Haloferacaceae > Halalkaliarchaeum. Next base: position 2,812,921 of record NZ_CP087723.1, on the reverse strand, counting down.
GTGGGAACACCCCGACGACGCCAGGGAGTGGATGGCCGAAGAGAAGTCCCGGGCGTTCGAGGACAAGCGGATGACCGCCGCAGAGGCGGTCGAAGCGTACATCGAGGACGGCGACCTGATCGCCGGTGGGGGCTTTGGCCACGTGAGGATCTCGACGCCGATCCTCCACGAGATCATCCGCCAGGACGTAGCCGACCTCGTCGTCTCGGGCAAGACCGCCGTCTTCGATCTCGACCTGCTGATCGGCGCGGGACAGGTCGCAGGCGTCGAGGTCGCCTACTCGTTCGGCCACGAGACGCGGGGGCTCGCCCCCGCCTCCCGGCGGAAGATCGAAGGTGGGGAAGTCAAGGTCCTCGCCGAGGCGAGCAACGGCGCGCTCCAGTGGCGCTTCCTCGCAGCCAGTATGGGGATCCCGTTCGTCCCGGCCCGGATCATGTCGGGGACAGACACCTTCGAGAAGAGCTCCGCGAAGGTCGTCGAGGACCCCTGGACCGGCGATCCGGTGACGCTGCTTCCGGCTTGCTATCCCGACGTCGCGGCGATCCACGTCTCGAAGGCCGACAGGTACGGCAATGCCGTCATCGACGGGATCGCCGTCGAGGACCCCCAGCTCGCGGGGGCGGCAAAGCGGCTAATCGTCACCGCAGAGGAAATCGTCGACACCGAAGAAATTCGGGGGGACCCCGACGCGACCGATATCCCGTTCTTCCAGGTCGACGCCGTCGTCGAGGCGCCCTACGGGAGCCATCCCGGGGAGATGCCCCGCCAGTACTACTTCGACGAGGCGCACCTCGCCGAGTGGATCGAGCTGTCGGAGACCGAAGCCGGCGCTCGGGAGTACGTCGAGCGGTACGTCACCGGCACCGACGACTTCGAGGAGTATCTCGAAACGATCGGCGGGGAGGAGAAACTCGCCGACCTGGAAGCGATCGAACAGTACGACCGAGTTGCCGACTACCCGTGGGCGTGAACGTATGACCGGAGAGTACACCGACACCGAACTGCTGACGACGGTCGCATCGAAGATACTCGAGGACGAACGCACCGTGATGGTCGGGACGGGGATGCCGATGCTTTCGGCGATGTTGGCCCAGCGCACCCACGCTCCGGACGTCACCCTCGTCTACGAGGCGGGTGGGATCGGTGCCGACGCCCCCGCACTCCCCGTCTCGGTGGGCGACGAGCGCACCTTCCACCGGGCGCTGACGGCGGCGGGCATGCACGAGGTGATGTCGTACGGCCAGGCGGGGCTGATCGACTACGGCTTCCTGGGCGGTGCACAGATCGACCGCTACGGCAACCTCAACTCCACTGTCATCGGCGACTGGGAGTCGCCGACGGTCCGGTTTCCCGGCAGCGGCGGTGCCAACGACATCGGCTCGTGGGCCAACGAAACGATCATCGCGATGCGGCAACGCGAGGAATCGTTCGTCGAGGAGCTGGACTTCCGGACGACACCCGGTTACCTCGACGGCCCGGGCGCCCGCGAGGAGGCCGGCCTCCCCAGCGACACCGGTCCGAGTCGGGTGATCACCCAGCTGGGCGTCTACCGGTTCGACGAGGAAACCCGGGAGATGACGCTGGACGCACTGCATCCGGGCGTCGATCTCGAGGAGATCCACGAAAACAGCGGCTTCGAGATCAACGTGCCCGACGACTACGGCCGGAGCCCCGAGCCGACCGACGAGGAACTCCGGCTGTTGCGGGACGAGATCGATCCACGCGGGATCATCCGCTAGGAGCGCTGGGGTTCCCGGTCGGTTGGGTGCGCCCGCCGCACACTTACTGTGCAGGCCCTTTTAAGTAGGGGCTAACCCATCCCGTTTTGGAAAGGTGACAGGAGTTAGACATTGGCGACAGGAAAGACGACTGTTTTTGCCGGCGTTGGAGACACCGGCAGGTCCTGACCCGGCCTCGATGGTTTAGGAGGGAGCCCGACGTAGGGGCGTTCATGCCAGAAGATTCGGACGGCTACCGGTTCGACACCAGAAGCGTTCACGACGGCGAAGCACCCGACCCGGCGACCAACGCACGGGCGCCGCCGATCCACCAGACGACGTCGTACGTCTTCGACGACGCCGACCACGCGGCCCGGCTGTTCGCGCTCGAGGAGGAGGGCTTCATCTACAGTCGCCTGTTGAATCCAACCGTCGCCCGGTTGGGCGAGAAGCTCGCCTCGCTGGAGGGCGGCGTCGGCGCGGTGCCAACGGCCTCCGGCATGGCCGCGCTGGACCTGGCGACGTTCCTGCTCGCGGAGTCGGGTGACAACATCGTCACCGCCTCGTCGCTGTACGGCGGAACGTACACCTACCTCACCCACTCGGTCGAACGCCGGGGGATCGAGACGCGGTTCGTCGACACCCTCGATTACGAGGCCTACGAGGAGGCGATCGACGAGGACACCGCCTACCTCCACTGCGAGACGATCGGCAACCCGGCGCTGGACACGCCGGATTTCGAGCGACTCGCCGACATCGCCCACGACAACGGGATCCCCTTCTTCGTCGACAACACCTTCGCGACGCCGGTGCAGTGTCGACCCCTCGAGCACGGCGCCGACCTGGTCTGGGAGTCGACGACGAAGTGGCTCCACGGCGCCGGGTCGACGATCGGCGGGGTGCTCGTCGACGGCGGGTCGTTCCCGTGGGAAGAGTACGCCGACGACTATCCCGAGATCGCCCAGTCGAACCCGGCGTACCACGGTGTCAACTTCGCCGAGCGGTTCGGCGACGCCGCGTTCACCTACGCCGCGATCGCCCGTGGCCTGCGCGACATCGGCAGCGCCCAGTCGCCGTTCGACGCGTGGGTGACCCTCCAGAAGCTCGAGACCCTGCCGCTCCGGATCCAGCGCCACGTCGAAAACGCCCAGGCCGTCGCTGAATACCTCTCCGAGCATCCCGAGGTGTCGTGGGTGAACTACCCCGGCCTGGAGACCCACCAGACCCACGAGGAGGCCACGGAGTATCTCGACGGCTACGGCAGCATGATCACGTTCGGCCTGGAGGAGGGGTACGAGGCCGCCAGAACCACCGTCGAATCGACCGAGCTGGCGTCGCTGCTCGCGAACGTCGGCGACGCGAAAACGCTCGTGATCCATCCGGCGAGCACCACCCACCAGCAGCTCTCCGAGGAAGAACTCGAGGCGGCTGGCGTCACCGACGACATGGTCAGACTGTCGGTCGGCATCGAGGACCCACAGGACATCATCGAGGACCTCGAACGCGCAATCGAGGCCGCGACCTCGTAGCGACGGACTGCGTTACTCGAAATCGACGCCGGTCGCGTCCCCGTCCCGGTCGGCGTCCCCGTCCCGGTCGGCGTCCCCGTCGGCTTCGGCAGCCGCCCGAACCGCTCCGGCCGCGAGCTGTGCCACCCGGATCGGCTCGGGGACGCGGCCGTCGTGGGTCGCCGCACGAACGACCTCACCGGCCCGCATGTTGCTGCAGCCGACTGCGCGAACGTGGAGGCGGGTATCCCCGACGTCGACGGGCCGCCGCGGGGGGAGGGTTCGGTATATCCGGAGTCGGTCGTCGAGTTCGTCCCCCGAAAAGTGTTCGCGAAGCGCCGCCTCGAGGCCGGGGCTCGGTTCGAAGGAGACCGAAAGCACCGGTCGGTCGACGGCGTCGTGGATCAGATCGAGGTCGTACAGGTTAAACCACGCGGGGGCGACTCCCGACAGCAGAAGCAGTCGGCAGTCCTCGCGGTCGAGCCGATCGAAGAGCGAAAGAACAGACTCCGTGGCGTCCAGCCCGCCGACGGTGCAGCTTGCGACCCCGAACCCGTCGACGACCCGATCGACGCGGACGAGTGCCCCGGCGAGGTAGCTCCGCGCTGCGGCGTCGGAGGCGGCGATACCCAGCAGCCTGGCGCCGGGTTTCATCCCCAGGGTCTACTCCCCGGCACTCACTCGCCTTTGATCTCCTTGAGCCGGTCGAGGAGTTCGTCGTTGGACGCTTCGAACTCGAACTCGACGCTTCCCTCGTGGTTGTTCTCCGCGGTTTGAACGCCGCCAGAATCGTCGAAGTCGGCGTCGAGGTTCTGGTTCTCCTGTTCGGATTCGTCGTAGCTCCCGAAGCCCATACAGGTAATCGTAACCGTCCCGTACGGAAAAATCTCCCGACCGTTTTTTGACATCTTTTCCGTCATCCTTCTCCACGATCTCAACCCTGCGATCTCGGCCGCTGGCTTTTCCTCGTGGGCGTTCGAGCAGCCTGTATGGATCCGATCACCGTCACCGACGGCGCCGAGCGGTTCACCTGCAACGCCTACCTCCTGACGGAGGGGACGACGACGCTCGTGGACGTCGGGGCCGTCCCCGGGGTCGAGGACATCGTCGCCGAGCACGTCGACGGGCTCGACCGGGTGGTGCTCACCCACCAGCACGGCGATCACGTGGCCGAACTCGAGGCGGTGCTCGACCGGTTCGATCCCGACTGTTACGCCTTCGCCGACCACCCCCGGCGGACCCACGCGATCGAGGACGGCGACGAGATCCAGCTCGGCACCGAGACTGCCGAGGTCGTTTTTACCCCGGGACACGCCGACGATCACGTCTGTTTCGTCGGCGAGACGACCCTGTTCAGCGGCGACGTCGTCGTCTACAACGACGGTGCGTTCGACGACGGCTCCTTCGGTCGGACGGACATGGCCGGCCAGTCGCGGGACCGGCTGATCGAGAGCCTGGAGACGCTGCTCGATCGGCTTCCGGAGAGCGTGACCGCGATGTACGCCGGCCACGGCGACCCCTACGAGGCGAGTTCGGACGGCGACTCCGTCAGAGACGTGATCGAACGTGCGCTGCGGCGAGCAAAACGGCGGGAACCGAAATATCCGGACGAGTGAGATCAAAACGGGCTTTAAAGTAGGTCAGCCGCTTCTCCGGCCGAGCAGTTCCCCGGTCGTCTCGGCGACGCCCTGCAGCGACGGCACCGCGTCGTCGACGGTGAGAAGCAGCCCCGTCGTGACCGCCGAAAGGACAAGCGGGAACCAGAACGTGACAACCCGACCCAAAAGTGCGATCGAGAGTCCGTCGACGAACGGGACGCCGGCGGCGACGTACACAAGCGCAAGTGTCCCCTCGAACGTGCCCGTCCCGCCCGGAGAGATTGGCGCGAGGCTCACCAGATACGCGAGATACGTCCCGACGAAGGCGACGGTCACGCCGGCGTCGACACCGAGCGTCACCGCGACGACGTAGATCTTGAGCGGGTACACCACCCACAGGAGAAACGCGAGCGTGTACAGCCAGTACCGGCTGCGACGGTCAAGCAGCGTTCCCGCCTCCCGCAGAACGGACCGAAGCGTCGAGATCCCGCGGGTGAGCGGGTCTGTCTCCTGGCCGGCGCCGTCCGCGGCGATCGGCTCGGGCTCGTTTTCCCCGGTGACTGTCCCACCGTCGCCGGTTGCGCCCCACCGCCGGAACAGCGCAAACAGTAGCGAGAGCACGACCACGACGGCGACGAACCCTCCGACTGCGGCGTAGGCGCCGGAGGAAACCGCCACGTCCGTCCGGGTGACGGCGACGGCGACGGTGCCGACGACGAGAATCGCAAGCGGCGGAAGCGAGACGTACTTCTGAGCGAGAAGCACTGACGAGAGGGTGTCGTACGCGGCGTCGGTCGTCCGCTCGAACAGGTACACCGTTGCAGCCATCCCCCCCAGTTTCGAGGACGGGGTGGCGCTCTCGACGAACGTGCCCGCAAGCGTCACCACGGCGGCCAGCCGGAACGGGATCGCGGCCCCGGCCCGGCCGAGGAGATACTGCCACTGGTAGGCGACGATCCCGAGGGTGATCACCTGCACGCCACAGAGGGCCAAAAGGACCAGCGGATTCCCCCGGCGCAACGCGGTCGACAGCTCTCGCCAGCCGGCGGCGACTGTCAGCCCGACCAGCAGCGCGATCCCGACGAGCCACAGCAGGTGCTTGCGGTTCATGCGCGAGTGTGGACGCCACCCTGTTTTCGCCCGCCGAACAGCGCCGACCGACCGAACGCGAACGCGGGCTGGGCGACCGAATCGATCGGTTCGTACCCCGCCGGAAGCGATCCGTACGCCGAGACAAACGAGGGGCGAGGGCGACGAACGACGATCCGGTCGGGGCCCTCCTCCATCGATCGGAGATGCTCGACGATCTCGGTCTTGGGGCCGGCCTGGACCGCCACGAACGCGACGTCGAGCGAATCGACGTCCAGCGACGACAGGGAAACCTGGGTCCCGTCGCCGGCAACGAGTTCGACCCGGCCATCGCCGTCAGCGCGGGTCAGCGTTCGACGGGCACCGGCGAGGGCGTCCCGATCGCAGTCGAGCGCGAACACGGTCGCGCGAGAACACTCCGCGATCAGCGCAGCCGTGTACGGGAGCGCCCCACACCCGACAGCGAGAACACGATCGGAGGTGTCCACGTTCGCCATCGCCACCTCCCGGCGGACGACTGGACGATAGAACTCGACGAGCAGCTCGAACAGCCACGGAACCGAGGCGAAGGACTGTTCGAGGTCGGCGAAGGCACGCTTCAACACGCCTCGTTTTACACCGGCGTCGGTCGACGATGTCGGCGACACGGTAATCTCGAGTTTCGCTAAATCAAATTCATTTGTAAACCTTCCGGCGACTCCCACCTCCCGAGAGCGGACAAGCGAATTGAAGGTGTCACAAATGAGCCGTAACGACCGATGGAACACGCCACGTTCGAGCCAGTCCCGGATCGGGCACGTGCGGAGTCGGGAACCGTGTACCTGATCGGGGCTGGGCCGGGGGACCCCGATCTGCTTACGGTGCGTGCGCGGTATCTGATCGAGACTGCAGACGTCATCCTTCACGATGCGCTCGTCCGGGAGACGCTCGTCGACTGCCTCCCGTCGTCCGCGACTGTACTGGACGTCGGCAAGCGAGTCGACCACAAGACACCCCAGGAACAGATCAACCGACTGATGGAGGCACACGCCGACGACGGCGACGCCGTGGTCCGGCTGAAGGGAGGCGACCCGTTCGTCTTCGGACGCGGGGGCGAGGAGGCCCAGTATCTCGCAAAGCGGAGGATTCCCTTCGAGATCGTGCCCGGAATTTCCAGTGCGACCGCAGCGCCCGGGATCGCGGGGATTCCGCTTACCCACAGGAAAGTCTCCTCGCGGTTCACCGTCATCACCGGCCACGAGACTCCCGAAAAAGAGGAGAGCACTCTCGAGTGGGACGCGCTCGCCCGCCACGTCGGCGGCGGCGGCACGCTCGTGATCCTGATGGGCGTGCGGACGCTCGACCGGAACGTGCGGGCGCTGCAGGACAACGGTCTCGACGGTGACACCCCTGTCGCAGTGATACAGAAAGCCAGCTGGGAGACCCAACACGTCGTCCGGGCGAGCCTGGAGTCGGTCGTAGACCGCGTCGAGGAGTCGGAGATCGGCTCGCCCGCAACGGTCGTGATCGGGGACGTGATCGAGGTGTACGACGACATCGACCGATACCTGAAGGAGTTCGAACCTGCGTAACGTCCGAACGGAGAGAAACGACATGCTACCGCTGTTTCACGACTTCGAGGGCAGGTCAGTGGTGATCGTCGGCGGCGGCCGGGTCGCGCTGCGAAAGGCCCGAACGTTCGCCGCCGAGGCCGACGTGACTGTCGTCGCCGACGCGTTCGCGGACGGGTTCGACGGCGTCGACTGCCAACGTCGCCGGCGACGGGTCGAACCCGACGAGGCCGACGAACTCCTCGCGAGCCTGAAGGGGGAACTGTTCCTCGTGATCCCCGCAACCGACGACCGAGCGCTCAACGACGCGATCGCGAGGGCGGGCCGGGAGGCGGACGCGCTGGTGAACCGGGTCGACGAACGCGGCGACACTGTCACGCCGGCCCGAGCCGAGTCGGGACCGCTCACCGTCGCCATCTCGACGGGCGGCGAAAGTCCTGCGGTCGCGCGGCATCTCCGGCGCGAAATCGAGCCGCTCCTCGAACGGACCGAGCCGATGGTCGCGCTCCAGGCCGACCTCCGCAACCGGCTCGGCGACGACCCCGACCTGTCGAGCAAGCAGCGCCGGCAAGCGCTCCGCCGCGTCATCGACGACGACGGCGTCTGGCGGGCACTCGAAGACGGACGGCACGACGACGCCAGGGATCGTGCGATCGAGATAGTCTGGATGGGATCCACAGAATGAAAACAGAGTTTCCATACAACAAACGGAATTGTTTTTAAACATGGTTCGAACAGTACGTCCGATGACCGAACTCTCGCTGCCACACGAGGCGGACGCCGGGCCGACGAAGCCGGAGGTCCGCGCGGTGGCGATTTCGAAGCTCGCGGTGCGGCCCACGGATCACGTCGCCGAGGTCGGGGCGTGTACGGGCGCCGTGACAGTGGAACTGGCGCGCCGGGTGGCGACCGTGACCGCGCTGGAACGTGACCCCGAACGGATCGATGCCGCCCGGGGGAACCTGGCGGCAAACGACTACGACGGCGACGTGCGGCTGCGGGAGGCAGAGGCGCCCGACGGCCTTCCCGAGGACGCCGACGCGCTGTTCCTGGGCGGGAGCCGGAACGCCGAGGCGGTGCTGGATCGCGCCGTCGAGACGGGCGTCGAGCGGATCGTGATGAACGTCTGTCGGATCGAAACCGCCGCGAGGGCGATCGAGGCGTTCCGGTCGCGAGACCTGCTCGCGGAGACGATCCAGCTCCAGGTGAGCAGAGGATACGACCTCGCCGGCGAAACCGGGTTGTCGGCCGGGAACCCTGTGTTCGTGATCGTCGGACGGCGTGGCGGATCGGGCGACGAACTCGCCGACAACCCAGGGAGTGGAGGAAACGAACCGTGACGGTGTACGGTATCGGACTTGGTCCCGGCGACGCCGACCTGCTCACGATCGAGGGGAAACGACTGCTCGAGGCCGCAGACACCGTCTACGCGTCGGGTGAGCTCTCGCAGTCGATCGCCGCAGACCACGTCCCGGCAGCGACGATCGAGGAGCTTTCGTTCCCGATGACCGACGACGACGAGCAGTTGCGCCGGGCCTGGCGGACGGCCGCCCGGCGGGTCGCCGAGGCGAATCGGGTGGGCGACGTCGCGGTGGTCACTCTCGGAGACCCGAACGTCTACTCCACGTTCGGCCACCTCCGCCGGACGCTGGACGTGCTGTACCCGGACGTCGAAGTCGAGGTGATCCCCGGCGTCAGCGCCGCGACCGCGTTCGCGAGCGCCCTTGGCGTCGAGATCGAAGCCGGCTCCGGGATCGCTCTCCGGGAGGCGATCGACGGGGTGGCGCCGGTCGGCCCGGACCGACTGGTGCTGTTCAAGGTTACGGACGCGGAAACGACGGCGGAGAAGTTGGCCGAGGCGGGCTACGACGTCCGGTTCGGCCGGCGACTGTTCATGGAGGGAGAGACAGTGATAACCGACGATCCTGCAGATCTGACTGACGGGGGGTATTTCACGCTCGCGTATGCCGAAAAGCGCGACCTCGATAGGGAGTTCCTGACCGACGAGTTCCGAACCGAGGAGTCCCAGTCCGACGAGCTCCGGACCGACGAGTTCCGGACGGAGGGACAGCGATGATCGACGACCAGCAGGATGGGATCCCGTTCGTGGGGGCAGGGCCCGGTGACCCCGAACTTCTGACCGTCGCCGGCAGGCGGCTGCTCGGGGAGGCCGATCTGGTCGTCCACGCGGGATCGCTGGTCAACGGCCAGCTTCTCGAAGAATACTGCGAGGACGCCCGGACCGTGAACTCCGCGGGCAAGGATCTCGAGGAACTGATCCCGCTGATGGCCGACGCATACGAGGCAGAGGAGACGGTCGTCAGACTCCACAGCGGCGACCCGTCGATATACGGCGCAGCCGTCGAGCAGATGGACGCCCTCGCCGAGCGCGGGATCCCGAGCTACCTCGTGCCCGGCGTCACCGCGGCCTTCGCCGCGAGCGCGACGCTCGGCACCCAGCTCACGCTGCCGGAGGTCTCGAACCACGTTGTCATCACCCGTCCCCAGGGCCGGACCCTCGACGCCGAGAACGATCACATCACCGAGTTCGTCGACATGGGCGACGTGACGACCTGTGTCTATCTGGGAACCCACGCAGTCAGGGAGACGATGGACCGACTGCTCGAGGACGGCCAGGACCCCGACACGCCGGTGGCGGTCGTGTATCACGCCTCCTGGCCCGACGAGGACGTCATCACGGGCACGATCGACACCATCGCCGACCGGGTCGAGGAGGCCGGCTACCGCGCCTCCGCGCTGGTGGTGATCGGCGAGGCGGTCACCGGATCGGGCTACGAGCGATCCCACCTCTACGGCGGGTGGGCCAACAGCGATCACGACTGGGAGGACTGATCGCGTGAGCGACACCAACGGAGTCGAATCGGTCGCAGTCGTCGCCTTCGATCGGAACCAGGACATCGCAGGGGAGATCGCCGACGAGCTGGGTGGATCCGAACGCGAGGCCGACGTCCTGGAATATCACGCCGACGTCTTCACCGACGGCTGGGGGGCGTTCGACTGCTTCGTGGCCGTGATGGCCAGCGGAATCGCGATCAGGAAAGTCGCCGGACTGCTCGATGACAAGTGGTCCGATCCGGCGGTCGTCGTCGTCGACGCCGGGATGACCTGGGCGATCCCGCTGGTCGGGGGGCACCACGGCGGCAACCGGATCGCCAGCGAGCTCGCGGCGCTGGGGGCGACGCCGGCGGTGACGACCGCGACGGAGACAACCGGAAACCCCGACGCCGAGCCGGCCGTCGAGACGCGGGCCGGGGCGCTGAATGCGCGGATCGTCACCCCCGACTCGACGGTCGCGACGAACAGTGCGGCGCTTGCGGGGGAGCTAGGTCCCGTCGTCAGGATCGACGGCCCCCGAGCGGTGCTCGTCGACGACGAGGTGACCGTACTCGAGCGGGGGACCCGGGCGGCCGGCAACGACGGCGTCGTGATCGGGACCGGCTGCGTCTCGGGCGCCGGCGCGGAGGCGTTGCTCGACGCCTGGCGGGACGCCCTCGACCGGACCACACACGGGCCAGGGGACGTCGAGTTCGTGGCTACCGGGGCGCTGAAGGAGGGCGAGGAGGGCCTCTACGAGGCGGCAGCCGAGTTCGGCATCGGTGTGGTGACGTTCGATAGGGAGACACTTTTCGACCACGAGGGGCCGACCCCCTCGAAGTCGCGGGAGCTCGTCGGCTGGCCGGGGATCGCGGAGTCGTCGGCCATCGCGGGCGGCCGCGAGGGTGAGCTCCTGCTGGAGAAGACGAGCTACGGCGGCGAGATCACGGTGGCGATCGCGCGATGACCGGGGACGATTCCCCGTCGTCCGACCGGGAAGACGACTACGGAACCCTGTACGTCGTCGGTATCGGCCCGGGGTTGCCCGAGCACGCGACCCGGCGGGCACAGGAGGTCATCAGGAACGCCGACTGCGTGATCGTCGCCGACCTGTACCGCCGATTCCTCTGTGAGGGCGGAATTCTCCCTCCGGCGGCGCTCGAGGACGACTCGATTGCCGACGGGGACGGGACGACGTTTGACGAGGAAGTGGTTGTCCGGGAGAGCGGCCACGAACAGACGCTGGTGCGGTCCAGCATGGGACGCCAGCGGGAACTCGCGGAGCTGTCCGTCCGGCGCGTCCGCGACGGCGAGGACGTCGTCCACGTCTCCGGCGGCGATCCGAACGTCTACGGCAAGGCGGACCTGCTGTTTTCGGCCGCACAGCAGGCTGGCGCCGAGGACCTCCCGATCGAAGTCGTTCCGGGCGTAACGGCGGCGACCGGCGCGGCTGCGGCGCTGGGGGCGCCGCTTTCCAACGACTTCTGTACCGTCTCGCTGTCCGAGCGGTGGCGTCCCTGGGACGAGATCGGCCGGAAGCTGCGGGCGGCCGCCGAAAGCGGCTTCGTGATTGTGCTGTACAACCCTCGAGGGAACCACCGTCGCGCGCTCGCGACGATCCGCGAGGAACGCGCCGGAGACGTTCCCGTCGCCGTCGTCACCGACGTCGGCCGGAAGGAAGCCGGACGCGTCGGCGAGCGGCGACGGATCGCGACGCTCGAGGAGCTACTGGACAACGAGGACGACGGCAACGACGGCAACGAGGACGAAGCCAGCGATGACGGAATCGACGCGATGGCGACAACGCTCGTCGTCGGAAACGCGGGGACGGAGATTCGGGAATTCGGTGGTCGGCGCTGTATGTTCACCCCCCGCGGCGACCGCGAGATAACCGACTTTTGAGGATTCGATCAGCGTATGACAACAGCTACTGACGGAACCGACGAACGGACGGCGGCACAGGACGAGGAACCGACCCACGGCACGCTTACGGCTGTCGGGCTCGGCCCCGGTCACCCGGAGGGGATGACGATCCGGGCGCGGGAGGCGCTTCTCGACGCCGACCACGTCGTCGGCTACACTACCTACGTCGACCTGCTGCCCGAGGAGATCATCGAGGCGGCCGCGGACGTCTACGCCACGTCGATGGGCGGGGAAGTCTCCCGGACCGAGGAGGCGGTCGATCGGGCGATCGCGGGCCACGACGTGGCGATCGTCGGCAGCGGCGACCCCAACGTGTACGCGTTGGCGGGGCTCACACTCGAGATAATCGAGTCGAAGGACGCGACCCCCAGCGACCTCGACTTCGAGGTCGTCCCCGGCGTCCCGGCCGCCCAGTCGTGTGCCGCCCGGCTGGGCGCGCCGCTCGTGAACGACACCGTCACCATCTCGCTTTCGGATCACCTCGTCCCGATGGCGGAGATCGAGTCGCGACTGCACGCGGTCGCCCCCGAGAAGCTGGCGATCGTCGTCTACAACCCCTGGAGTCGGCGACGGGAGGGGAACTTCGAACGATGCTGTGAAATCCTGCTGGAACACCGCGACCCAGAGACGCCGGTCGGAATCGTCCACGCCGCCGGCCGCGAGGACGAACGCGTCGAGATCGTCGAGCTCGGGGAGCTGGAATCGATGGGCGACAGCGACGTTCTCGACATGCGGTCGACGCTTCTGGTCGGCACCGAGGACACCTACGTCTACGACGGTCGGATGATTACCCCGCGGGGGTACGAGACGAAGTACGACTACTAGTGATGGTCCGTACCCGGGAATCCCGGCGCCTTTCGGTGGTTCGTTTTTAACCACGATTCGGCTCACCGGCGCGGTTCAGTTGCTCGGCGTCACCGCCCTTGCTGCTCTTATCATATCCAACTGTAATGTGTCGTTAATAGTGCGTTTGATGGGCAATGATCAGGGAGTTTAAGGCCTACCAAATCGGTTTTGACTTTGCCTAAATACCCCGTATATGAAGAACAGTACCCTAACATCGGAACATCCTCCTTTGGAATTAGTATTGTAGAGTCAACACACATTTAAGCACTGGCGACGAAACGGGACCCATGTCACTGCTGACCGACGAGAACAAACGACAGATCGGCGACCTCCTCGAGCGGATGGACGAACCGGTGACAATCCACACGTTCACCGACGACTGTGAGACCTGCGAAGAATGTCTCGCGTTCAACCGGGAGATGGTCGAGACGTCCGACTTGCTCTCGATCGAAGAACACGACTTCGACAGCGAGGCGGCCGAGGAGTACGGTGCAACGAAGTACGACCACGGCCCCGTGCAGGTGCTCGAGGGCGGGGATGTCTCCGGCGTGAAGTACTTTGGGCTCCCGACGGGCCAGGAGATCAACTCCTACATCACCGACATCGTGGAGCTGTCCACCGGGGCGCCCGACCTCTCTGGGGACCTGGTCGAGGCGGTCCAGGAGATCGACGACCCGGTCGACATCACCGTGTTCGTCACGCCCACGTGCCCGCACTGCCCGGGTGCAGTTCAGACTGCCCACCGGTTTGCGATGGTCAACGACCAGGTCAGCGGCGAGATGATTCAGTCCCAGGAGTTCATGGAGGTCGCCCAGGAGTACGGCGTCCGGGGCGTTCCCCAGATTAACGTTAACGGGACAGACGGCGAGTTCACGGGGAATCTCCCGCCACAGCAGTTCCTCTCGGAAGTCAAAAACGCGCTATAGATCCGCCCCTGGGTCTCCCATTCTCTCGGACGTGGCTCGGTCTTTAACCGTCCTTCAGCCTACCAGCTGAATTCTCTCGCCTCGTCGTCTCGCCTTGCTGCTATTATCAGTCGTCGTAATCGGGAGCCAACTTACATATTCCAGCTTCCGGACTCACCGATAAGCAATCATGTCCGAACACAAGATCGGCGCTGAAGAACGCCGCGGTGTCGACGGCGCGAGCCTGACCGACGAGATCGGAATCGACGACGAGGAGATCCGGTGGCGCAAGCAGTTCACGCAGTTCGAACGCGACGACGCCCGGCGACTCCAGGAGATGGATCCCCTCTTCGACGGCATCGCAGACGACGTCGTCGACGAGTTCTACAATCATCTCCAGTCTCATTCGGAGTCGATGGCGGTCATCGACTCCTCCAGCAAAGGGGTCGAGGCGCTCAAGCGCACCCAGACGGAGTACCTCCGTGATCTCGGGGCGGGCACCTACGACCAGTCGTACTTCGACCGGCGTGCCCGGATCGGCAAGATCCACGACATGCTGGATCTGGGGCCGCGGATGTATCTCGGCGCCTATTCGATCTACTACCGACGGCTTTTGGAGGCGATCGCCGAGGACGTGAAAGCCCGCGCGGAGGGCGCCGGCGCCCGTGACGGAACGGCGACCGACGGCGGTGCGACGGCGGAGCCGGACGGGGTCGCTGACGCCGACGATCCCTTCGAACCAGCCCTCGAGGAGGCCAGAATCACGGACGCCGAACCCGTCGAGTCGGTCGAGGAAGCCGTCGACGAGGTGGTCGACCGGGCGCTGTCGGTGCTGAAGCTGATGAACCTCGACCAGCAGGTCGCGATGGACACCTACATCGAGTCGTACAGCTCCCGGCTGGAGGGCGAACTCGAGCGCCAGGAACGCGTGGGCGAGGAGGTGAAAAACTCCGTGGACGAACTCCGCGAGATGTCCGAGGACGTCTCCCGGAGCACCCAGGAGATCGCCGAGATCGCCGACGAGCAGGCCGAGGGGATGCAGGAGGTCGCCGGCGAGGTGTCGAACCTCAGCGCGACCGTCGAGGAGATCGCCTCCACGGCCGACCAGGTGGAGGCCACCAGCAGCCGGGCCGAGAAACTGGCCGTGACTGGCCGGGAGTCCGCCGGCGAAGCAGTCGACGTGATCGAGGACGTCGGCGACGCCGCCGACGAGGTGGCAGACGACGTCGACCGGCTCGACGACCGGATCGACGAGATCGACGACATCGTGGACGTCATCAACGACATCGCCGACCAGACGAACCTGCTCGCGCTCAACGCCTCGATCGAGGCTGCAAGGGCCGGCGACGCTGGCTCGGGCTTCGCGGTCGTCGCCGACGAGGTGAAGAGCCTGGCCGAGGAGTCACAGGAGCAGGCCGGCCAGATCGAGGCCACGATCGACCGGATCAAATCCGACACCGAACGCACCGTCGAGAGCCTCGGCACCGCTACCGACCAGATCGACGAGGGGGTCGACAGCGTCGAGTCGGCGATGGAGAACTTAGAGGAGATCGTCGAGGCCGTCGAAGAGACCTCCGAAGGGATCGCCGAAGTCGCCGACGCGACCGACGACCAGGCGGCCAGCACCGAGGAGGTCGCAAGCATGGTCGGGGAGGCCAGCGAGAAGGCACAGGACGTCCGCGACGAGGTCGAACAGGTCGCCGCCGCGAACGAACAGCAGACCGCCACCGTAAACGAGATCAACCGGACGGTCGACCGGCTGGTCGACGGCGGGGAGTAATCTACACCCTCGACGCAGACGGCGACTTCAGTTCACCGCCCCTCGCGCAACCGCGTTCCGATCCGTTTCGGAAGTCCCGCCTCCTCGACGGCTTCGACGACCGTTTCGATGTCGTACTCGACCCGATGTTCCTCCACTGTCGGCACGTCGCCGGAGGTCCCTGTATCGACCGGGTCCTCGGGATCGCCGAGTTCCAGCAGGGCGTACGCCGCCCGGGGGTCGCCGTCCCGGGGTTGGCCGACGCTGCCGGGGTTCATCACCACACCCTCCTCGAAGACGCGGTGCCCCTGCACGTGGGTGTGGCCGAGCACGAGAACGTCGGGATCCTGGGTTTCTACGTTCCCTCCCTCGCCCCCCTCGAGCAACCGGGCCGAGAACTCCTCGGGGTAGGTGTAGCGGTCCGGATTGTCCGGATGGCCGTGGGCGATGTGGATCCGACCATCGAATTCAGATCGCATGGCTGGCAGCGATCCCAGCCACGAGATCGCCTCCTCGTCGAGTTCCCCGCGGGCGTACTCCACGCCCGCCCCCGCCATCGAGTTGAAGCCGAAGCCGCCGCCCCCGGCGACCGCCCGGTCGTGGTTCCCCTGTACTGTCGGGATTTCCAGCTCCCGAACTCGTTCGAGACACTCCGCCGGCCAGGGGTTGTAGCCGACCACGTCACCCGCGCACACGAGCGCGTGGACCTCGGGCATAGCAGAGAGTATCGCTTCGAAGGCCGGGAGGTTGCCGTGGACGTCGGAGATCACGCCGACTCGCATGTGGCGGCGTACGGGTGCCCGGCGGAAAAACCGGACGGCTGTCGGTGCTGTTACGATCTCGAAACCATGCAGCCGTCCACGATCCGAAAGTACGTCAGTACACTTATCACACGAGTACACCAAGTACAAAGCATGCCAGTACGGATCGAAGATTTCGAGGCAAGTGATTTCACTCGAGACCGAAGCGTGCCCGAGCAGGTCGTCGAATACCTCTACGCCCACCGGGACAAGGCGTTCACTCGCTCGGAGATCGCTGCCGGAATCGACGAGGACCAGAACGCGGTCGGGACGGCTCTTTCGCGTTTAAAGAAGCGCAATCTCGTCCGACATAAGGGGAATTACTGGGCAATAACCGACGACCGGGAGCGACTGACTGACGCGTATGACCTCCATACGGCGATGGAACGCCTCGACGAGGAGGATGGGGGTATCGACCACGAAGAGTGGGAGTCGGTCGCGCCGGACGAACCGCATCCGAGCGAACAGAACGATGAGCAGAGGCGATGAATGCGGCCGGAACAGGGAGACGTTGTTCGGAGTCTCGACCCGTTCAAACTCGGAAGCGAGCGGCAGCGACCGTGGCTCATCGTCAACAACGAATCACATCCGTTCGATGAAGAACAGTTCATCGCGGTCGCCGTCTCGACCACGAAGTACGATCGCTCACTTGCGCTCGATCCGGAGGTTTGGGAGACTGGTGGCGTGCCACAGGAGTCTTTCGTCTCTCCATGGGCAATACACTCTCCCCGAATCGAGGACATTGTCGCGTGGCAAGGTCGGACCACAGACGGGTTCGTCGATCGTGCTCTCGACGAACTGGAATCATATCTCAGATAGCTGACGGCAAACCCGGCGGGAGTGCTTCCTTTTACTCGCCGTTTTCGATCGCCGTCTCCACGCCGTCGGCGTCGACGGTCACACCCGCCGCACAGACCGCGTGTTCGAAGTCGGCCTCGTACAGTTCGCTCGCGACACCGTCGGCCGTCGTCGCCGCCAGCTCCCACGCTTCGGGATCGTCGCGCTCGTAGGTGGCCACGAGCGTCGACTCCGCCACTTCCCGGACGAGCAGCGCGTCGCGGCGGACCGTCCCGACGTGGGCCGTCTCAGTGCCGACGACGCCGGCGATCCGGGGGGTGTCGTAGTCGTCCTTCTCGAAGTCCAGCGCGAGCAGCGCACTCGCGAGGGCGTCGCGGGCGGGGTAGCCCAGCGAGAGCTTTTCGGTGATCGGGTCGACGTGTGAGCCGTTGCCGACGACTGCCAGTGTGTCGTCACCGGTCGTCCGGTCGGTTGCCGCCCCCGGGGTCACCGTCCGGACGCAGTTGTAGGCGATGTACGGGTTATCCGTCTCGGGGGCGTCGGGGGTCGGCGAAACCGTGAGCGTGCCGTCGCGTTCGTGAATATGGCGGTTCGGGAACGAGCGCGAGGAGACGCGATACCCGCCGATTCCGGGGCCGACAACGACGAATCGTCCGACGTACATGCACGTGTCTGGCGGTGGTTTCGAGTTATAGCTACCGGTCGTCCTCCTGCTGTCTCCCGGTTGTCCCGGTCTGGCCCCCTGGTCACACTTGCTTTCCTCCCGCTGCAAAAGAGAGGGCCTTTTACCTCGTATTTTCCTCCATCAACCCCTTCTGCTCCTTCTGTCCCCGGATTTGGTACCGTCCTGCATATTCCATTTTGAATATCATTTATAAAGGGCTCTTTAAACTGAACTGGACGTGGCTCACCAGCGGCGAGCACCCCCGCGTCGACGAGGTGCGCAACGCCGATATCACCATCTGGGAGTACCACGACGAGAACCCCGAGGCGTTCGCCCAGCGGATGACCGAACTCGAGGACGCCCACGCGCCCCGAAAATAACTGCCTGACCCCCGGTCGAACCGGGAATCCACTCGTCGGTTGGGCGGGATCGCGTTTTCAGTACGCGATTCCGATCGAAGAAGCCAAAACGGAGAAGGGTGTAGGAGGAAACGAGAACCAGTACCACGCGGCCGATTCCCACCGCCAGCCCCGACACTGACATCGATTCGACGACTTACCACAGCGATCCACCACACATCAAATCAATGTACGACGACGTCGCCGGCCTCCGATTCACGCTCGAGGAAG
Source organism: Halalkaliarchaeum sp. AArc-CO (assembly GCF_024972735.1). GTDB lineage: Archaea > Halobacteriota > Halobacteria > Halobacteriales > Haloferacaceae > Halalkaliarchaeum. The sequence continues at coordinate 2,794,299 of NZ_CP087723.1, read as the reverse complement.
ACGGGTTCGAGCGGTTCGAGATCGCCTGCAGCCACGAGGAGTCGTCGGTCCGGTCGTTCCTGCTCGGAAAGGAGGGGGTAGACGAGGCGCTCGTCTTGCGCACCTGCCAGCGATACGAACTGTACCTCCACGGGCCAGAAGCGGCGGCGGTTCTGAAGGGGCTCGGACGGAAGATCGGCGTCGACGTTTCTCCCGACTCCGACCGCCTGCTCGTCGGCAATTCCGTCGTCGAGCACCTCTTGCGGGTGGCCTGCGGGCTCGAAAGCGGCGTCCTCGGAGAGGACGAGATCCTCGGCCAACTGCGCGGGGCCTACAAGCGCGCGAGCGAGGCCGACGCGCTCGGTGACACGCTGGATACGATCGCGCTGAAAGCGCTCAGAGTGGGCGAACGCGCCCGCACCGAGACCCGAATCAACGAGGGCCGGGTCTCGCTGGGTAGTGTCACCCTAGACCGGGCGCGCGAAGAGCTTCCGGAGGTCTCCGGCGTCGACGAACTCCAAGACGCAAACGTCCTCGTCGTCGGCGCTGGAGAGGTCGCACAACTCGTCGTCAAAGCGCTCGCTCACAGGATCGCGGTCGACGATACCGACGACGAGGCCAGCCTCACTGTCGCCAACCGCACGCTGGAGAACGCCGAAGAACTCGCCGCGGTGGTCGGCGGCGAGGCGGTCGCACTCGTGGATCTGGGCGACGATCACCTGTCGGCGGCCGATCTCGTCGTCACCGCGACGGGTGCCGACGACCGCGTGCTCTCGATCGCGGACCTGGTCGGCCACGAACTCGTCGTCTTCGACCTGGCGAACCCCCGCGACGTCGACCCGGCAGTCGACGACCTCGATGACGTTGCACTCGTCACGATCGAGGACGTGCTGTCGGTGCGCAACGACGGATTACAGCAGCGGGAGGCGGCGATTCCGGCCGTCGAGGAGATCATCGCCGAAGAGCGGGTCCGGCTCGCCGAACAGTTGCGGGCCGAAGAGGTCGACGACACGCTGTCGCAGATCTACTCGCGGGCACACGAACGCCGGGAAGCCGAATTCGAGCGCGCGCTCGACCGCCTGGACGCCGAAAGCGAGCAGCTCACTCCCGAACAGGAGGCGGCGATGCGCGATTTCTCGGAGGCGCTCGTCAACAAACTCCTCCACCCGAAGACGACGGCGCTGCGGCAGGCAGCCGCCACCGACGACCGGGAGACGGTCGACGCCTGGCTGACGCTGTTCGATCGAACGGTCGACGAGATCGCGGTCGACGACGTTCGCGAGAAATCGGAGTGTGATGCCGAGGAGTCGACGTCGGAAGCCGACGCCGAAACGAGATAGCTCGATCCCGCCGACCGCCAGTTCTCACCGATACCGCGAGTACAAGACGAGCAGGCTCGGCAGTAGCACCACCGACGCAAGGAACGCGTAGCCGACGACCAGGATCATCACGAGCCCGAACCGCTGGAGCGACGGGACGAACGTAAACAGCAACACGCCGAGCCCGGCGGCCGTGGTGACGGCGCTTGCAAACAGCGTGCCGCCGGTGTCCCGAACCGCCCGCGAGAGCGCGGCGGTCGGCTCCCCCGTGTCGGAGCGATTCTGGGATTGTGCCTCCCGTTCCTGCTGGTAGCGCGCACTGACGTGGATCGCGTAGTCGACGCCGAGCCCGATTGCGATCCCGGTGATGATCGCCGTCTCGGCGTTGTACGGGATCTCGAGCAGGGACATCGTTCCGAGCACCCACGAGAGCGCGAACACGACCGGGATCGCCGTCGTCGCGCCGAGGCTTGCACTGTCGAACCGGCGCCGGAACAGCGCCACCAAAAGCAGGAACGTCACGGCCAGCGCGATCGCGAACGACTCGATCAGCTGGCGGAGCAGCGCCGTCTGTGCGTCGGCCCGCACGACCGGCGCTCCGGTCGCCGTCGCGGTGACGCCAGGTTCCTCGTCGGCCGACGCGGCGACCTCGCGGAGGTCGGCGGCCACGGTCCTGGCGTCGGCGCCGCTGTCGACGACGACGGTCACTCTGACGGCCCGGTAGTCGCCGTCCGCGTCGCGATTGACGACTCCGGCCATCGTGTCCGGATCGGTGTCGAAGGCGGCATCGAAGAGGGCGGTCACGTCACCGTCCGGCCGGCCGTCGCCGGTCCGGTCGGCCGCCGACCGTTCCGCCTCGACGTCGTCGTCGAACGCCGCGATCCTGTCGACGGCGTCGAACGGGGTGTACACCGACGCCTCCGGATCGTCGCCGCGCAGGACGCCGGTCTCGAGCGCCCCCTGTTCGGCCGCGTGGATCGCCCGTACGCCCGCCTCGCTCGTCACCGCCCCGCGTATCAGGATCTCCACGCGCTGGTCCCCGCCGGCGATTTCGAACCGCTCGTCGAGGAACGCCGCCTGCTCGCGGAGGCTCCCGGGCCCCTCGCGGTCGGTCGCGTCGCCACCGCCCGGAAACAGCGAGACCCAGTCGGGCGGGTCGCCCGGGTAAAAGTCCGTCCGGTCGACCGACGTGTCGACGTGTGCAGCCCCGTAGGCGCCCGCAAGCGTCACGAGCAGCGCAACCGCCACGACCGCTACCGGGGCGCGTTTGGCTCCGAGGACACCGACCGAAAGGAGGCGTTCCACGGCCGGGAGCCGTCCCACTGGGCGCGTCCGGTCGTCCTGATCCAGCAATTCGTCGAGTTCGAGTTTGAGCGCCGGCACCAGCCCGCCGAAGACGAGAAACGCAGCGACGATCCCGAAGGCGGCGACGACGCCGAACTCTCTCACTGCCGGGAACGGGCCGAACACCCCCGAGAGGAACCCGGCGGCGGTCGTGAGAGTCGTCACGCCGATCGCCACCAGGACGCCCGCCAGCCCGGCTGTCATCGCCGTCACCGGGTCCGCCGTTCCCGCCTCCCGGGTCTCCCGATACCGCATCACCACGTGCAACCCGTAGTCGATGGCGAGGCCGACGAGCAGCCACGGCACCGCAACGAGCAGCTGGGTGAGCTGGATCCCGGTCCAGCCGACGAACCCGGCGGTCCAGACCAGCACGACGCCGAGCCCGAACAGCGTCACCGCGACGTCGACGGGATCCCGGTACGCCACCAGCAACAGCCCCACGATGACGACCAGCGCCAGCGGTCCCAGCACCGAAAACGCCGCTTCCGTCGCGGCGGAGGCCCGCCGTTCGACGAGCGCCTGCCCGAAGACGAACTGGTCCGTGGACGCCAGGTGGTCGTCGGCCAGGTCCTCGATGGCCAGCTGGGCGTCCAAAAGCGCCGCCGGCTCCACGTCGGCGTCGTGAACGACGACCACGAGACGGGCGTCCGCCTGGGTCGAACCGGTCCGATAGTCGGTCGGCAACAGGGTCCTCGCGGTCGTCCCCGGTCCGAGGATCGGACGGTCGCTTTCGATCGCTGCCGGGAGCTCCGTTGTGAGTTCCTCCTCGTCGAACGTGGCGAACGTCCGTTGTTTGTCCTCAATCGTGAGCGTTCCGAACGCCCCGAGCGACCGGAGATACGTCTCGACGAAGGCCGAGCCAGTCCCGACGGTTGGTCGACGCTTCACGAGCGTCGGGGCGACGGTGTCGTTCTCGCGGACCGCCCGCTGGAACTCGAGGCTCTCCGCCAGCGATTCCCGGGTGAGCGTGTTCTCGCCGTGAAGGACCACCAGCGTGACTGTCCTGCTGTCGGTCACGAAGTGGCGGTCGACGTACTCGTCGGCAGCGGCCGCCTCGGAGTCGGCGTCGAACTCGACGATCGCGAGATCGCCCGAGAGCCCGGCCGCACCGGCGCCGACGACGACGGTCGCGAGCAACAGCACGACGACGATCGCCCGTCGGCGTCTCCGAAAGATCGACAGATACCACGCGACCGGGTCCCGCATGGCGAGGCGTAGATCCCCGGATCACTTACCGCTTCCTTTGCATCCCACCGGGTGGCAGTCGGTCTGGATCGCAACATCTAAACGGAACTGAGACCAACCGACGAGTGCAGTCCCATGGGGTAGTGGCCAATCCTGCGAGCTTCTGGGGCTCGCGACCCAGGTTCGAATCCTGGTGGGACTATTCTGTTCGAACGAAGTGAGGACGAATAGTCGAGGGATTCGAGCCCTACCAGTCGCGCGCAGCGAACGAGGGTGAGCGAGCACGTCTGGTTCCGGTTCGATATCCTGGTGGGACTATTCTGTTCGAACGAAGTGAGAACGAATAGTCGAGGGAACCTAAACAGCAAGGGGCATCTCGGTCTTGCCACAGTATATGGAGTGTGAGTCCGTACCATCTGCATGGTCGAAACGATCACACCTGCGCGTCTCCGGGACTGGATCGACGAGGGACGGTCGTTTGCCCTGCTGGACACCCGTCCGGACGACAGCTACGACGCCTGGCACATCCGGGACGCGATCCAGTACACGTACAAGCCGGATTTCGAGTTCGACCCCGCGGAGTTCCGGGCACAGACGGAACTCTCGCCTGACGACGAGATCGTCACCATCTGTGCGAAAGGCGTATCGTCGTTCGACATCGCAAAGCGACTCGAGGACAGCGGCTACGGGGAGGTGACCGTCGTCGAGGGAGGGATGCAGGGATGGAGCGAGGTGTACGACGTCGTGGACGTGCCGACCGACGGCGACGTCGAGATCGTCCAGTTCCAGCGCCGGGCGAAAGGCTGTCTGGGCTATCTGATCGCCGATCCGGCTGCCGAGGTCGCCGCGGTCGTCGACGCGACGCGGCACGTCGAGAAATTCGCCGCCCTCGCGAGCGATCGCGGGTACACGATCGAGGCCGTCCTCGACACCCACGTCCACGCGGATCACCTCTCCGGGGGACGGGAACTCGCCGATCACGTCGGCGCGACGTACTACCTCGGCGCCGACGCCAGCGACCGGGGCGTCACCGTCGACTACCGACCGCTGGAGCGCAACGAGGTCGTGCGCGTCGGTGACGTATCCGTGAAGGCGATCCAGACGCCGGGACACACCTCCGAGGCCGTGAGCTATCTCGTCGACGCCGAGGCCGTAGTGACCGGCGATACCCTCTTCGTCGATTCGGTTGGCCGGACCGAACTACAGTTCGGCGAGGGCGACGCCGCCGAAGGGGCGAAGCTCCTGTACGATTCCCTCCACTGGACACTCCTGGCAGAACCGGATTCGATCACGGTGCTTCCGGGTCACTTCGCCATCGACGCCGACGGGACGACCGCGGTGACGCCCGGCGAGCCGGTGGCGGCGACGATCGGCGCGGTCCGGACCGGCGTCGACCTCCTGGCGGTCGACAGGGAAACGTTCGTGAGCCGGGTGACCGAGTCGGTCCCCGAGAAGCCGCCGAACTACGAGACGATCATCGACGTCAACGCGAGTCGGGAACCACCGGGTGACGAACAGCGGACGGTCGAACTGGAACTCGGCCCGAACAACTGCGCGGCGACCGGCGACTGACGGGCGAGGTCGGGGGTTTCGACGACAGTCACGGGCCAGCGACCCCGGCCGAGCCGGTCAGGTCGGCGAGGTCAGGGTGTCCGACGAGAGTCGGATCCACGGCTCCGACACCGCCGTCACGGATCCGGTCGCGCACGTCCTGCCATTCCTCGTGTCGTCGGGCCACGAGCACCGGCACCCGATCGATCCCGAGCACCCGGGCGATCGCCAGCCGGTGTTGCCCGTTGCGCCGCCAGCAGAGCCTCCCGTCGCGGCCGACGTCGACGGTGATCTCCCCCAGCGTCGGAACCGGCGGCGGTCCCGGGCCGCCATCGCCGCGGGCTGTGAGTTCGGCCTGGGTGCGGTAGCCGTCGGCTCGCATTGCTTCGTACAGCGCTTCTATCTCCCTGGACCGCCGTTCGAACGCCTCTTCGACGTGGCCCCAGGCGTCGCCGAATCGCTCGACCTGATCGCGAACGTGATCCGAAAGCGGCGTTTCCTCCCACGGCTTCCCCTCCCGGAAGCGCAACTCGATCGCCCGCGGGACCGGCCGATCGGCGAACCGGTCGTCGACCAGATCCCAGTCGCCCCCCTCGACGCGACCGATCGGTGGGCGTTCCGGCGCCGGCGGCAGTGCGTCCGCCAGCGGTCGGGCCGGATCGATCCACCGCAGTGCAAGCGGATCGGCGTCGGTCCGCCTGCCGGGACGGAACCCGGCGGACGCGACCGCGGCGTACCCCACGAGCGCTGCGTCCCAGGCGGGCGTCCGGACGAGACGACCCGCGAGGGGCCACACCATCCGCCGCTTGAACGAGGCCCGGAGCCGTGCGGTCCAGCTGTGGGTTCCGGCCACGGTTCGATCGCTCACTGTGGGACGTCCCGCTCGCGACGGTAGAGGATGACCAGCGTACCGATCAACAGCAACTGCACCAGCTTGTCGAACACGCCGATCCCGGGTTCGAACAGGTCAGCAACCACGATGTCGTTGGCGATCCACCACAGCGGGATCTGGATTCCGGTGTACGGGATGCCGACCAGATACAGCAGGCGCCGACGGACGCCAACGAGCAGCAGACCGATGGCGCCGAAAAACCCCAGGCCGGCCGCCAGGAAGCTCCACCCCATCGGGCTGTCGATGAACTCGACGCCCAACCAGAGGTGAATGACGCCCGTCACCGCCGCGCAACCGACGCCGAACCAGTGAAGGCCGGTCAGCGAATCGAAATCGAGCTCGAACTGGACCATGGTCCATGATAGCATCCCGGGATCATAAACGCGACCGTCGAAACGACAGGACTGACGGAACCTCACAGTTCAGCCAGTGCGTCCGCGACGAGCGTTCGGATCTCGGATCGGAACCGGTCGGGCCCGAATCGATCCGTCGGCATCCCGGGACGATCTCCCGATTCGATCGACGCCGAGAGGAGATCGACGGCCTCTTCGAGCGATTCGAAGAGCCTGTCGGATCGGCCATCGAGCACCTCCCGCTGCCCGCCGGCGTCGGGGGCGAACGCGATCATCCCCGCCGCGCGGAACTCCGCGACGCCGATTCCGAACGACTCGTCCGGACGGACGTTCAGCCCGTATCGGTGGGACCGCAGCAGCGCCTCGAGCCGATCCCGCGGGACGTCCGTCTCGAGGTGGACGTACGGCCGTCCTCGTGCCGCCCGACGAACCCGGTCGACGTACGGCCGGTACGCCCGCGGAGCGGTGCCGACCACGTGGAGGTGGAGGTCGTGACCCCGGTCGCGAACGCGGTCGACGACGTCGATCGCCTCGAACGTCCGTCGATCGGGTGCGATCCGTCCGACGACCACCGCTCCGAGCTCCCGCTCCTCCCAGGGCCGTGGCCCCGGGATCGGCCGGACGGGCGGGTAGACGACGGCGGCCGACCGGCCGTAGATCGCCTCGACAGCGTCTGCGGTCCACTCGGAGTTGGCCACGAACGTCGCGTCATCGGGGAGTTCCCCGGGCGTCGGCGCACTTAGTCGGGCCCACAGCCAGTCGAACCGACCTGGGTCGGCGTCGAACCGGTCCGGGAGACGGCCGAGGGAAAACTGCGGGAAGTGGACGTACTGCACGGAGGGTAGCGGAAGCGAGAGTTCGTTGGTGGTGCTCACCGCGAGGTCGTAGCCGTCGGCGTGACGTCGGAAGAACCGCGAGACGAGAGCGCTCCTGGCGGCCATCTGGGGACCGATCTGTGGAGTGAGCGTTCCCAGCGTCCGGGCGATCCGATCGGCCATGGGGGGCTCACAGACCGGAACGTCGACGTCGAGTCCGAACCGCGGCGCCAGTTCGTCGGGGTCGGTTTCCGCGATTGTGAACAGATCGACGTCGTGGCTCCCCCGGTGGCCGGCGTCGAGCGCGTCACAGACCGACAGCGCGACGACGTCGGCGCCGCCCCGGAAATCCAGCGTGTTGTGGACGACCGCCACCCTCGCCATGGTCCAACGGGGGGCGGAACTGCAATCAAGCTCACGGACCGTTCTCGTCTCGGGACCAACCCAGCCGCCCCCTGACCCGAACGTTGATGAGAAGCGCCACACAGTTGGGGACGATGGACCACGCCGAGCCCAGATACCTCGAGGCGAAGCGATCCGTCGACCGGCGGGCGCTCTCGAGGCGGGTGCGCGCGGCACTACTGGCGGGGCTCCCCCGAGCGCCGCGGGTGCTCGAGGCGGGTTGCGGAACAGGGGTGACCGTCCCCCGACTGCTGTCGTGGGGCGTCCGGGCGTTCGACTACCTCGGCGTCGATCGCGACCCCCGAGTGATCGCGTTCGCACGCGACGCTCGTCCGAAGGAGCTCCGCTATCGGGGATACGAGGCGGTCGACACCCAACGCGGCGGACGGATCGAGGCCTCCCGGGAGAGTCGCCCGGTCGAGGTACAGTTCGCCTTCGAGACAGGTGACGCGCTCGAACTGCTCTCGCAACGAGCGAACGAACGCGGCGGGGAGGAACGGACATCGGGCGAACGCGGCGGGGAGGAACGGATATCGGGCGAACGCGGCGCGGACCTCGTCGTCGCGGGGGCGTTCCTCGACGTGGCACCGCTGGAGCCGACGATCGAGGCGATCGAGTCTGCGCTCGCGCCCGGCGGCCTGGCGTACCTGCCGATCACGTTCGACGGCGGGACGCTGTTCGCTCCCGACCACCCGCTCGACGACGCCGTCGAGCGAGCCTATCACGACGCAATCGACGCCGTCGACGGGCGGAACAGCCGTGCGGGACGGGCCGCGCTCTCGCGTCTGGCCGACCGTGACGGCACGCTCCTCGCGGCGAACGCTTCCGACTGGATCGTCCGGCCCCGGGACGGAGCGACTGGCGGGTATCCCCTGGACGAGCGCTGGTTCGTCTCTCGGATCCTCTCGTTCGTCGACGGTGCGGTCGATCCGGCGGCCTCGACGGTTCCGGAACTGGACCGGGACGGATTCGACGACTGGCTTGAGACGCGCCGGCGACAACTCGCGACGGCGGAGCTTGCCTACGTCGCCCACCAGTACGATCTGCTCTATCGGGCGCCGTCGTGAGACGGATTCGGGGGAGATGCCGTCACTGCACCGGCGTCGCCGCGGAACAGGTGGCCTCGATCGGTTGTCCTCGCAGTCAGGCGTCGGCCTCCTCGGTCCCCTCGTTCGTGAAGCTATCGTCGTCGACGACGCCCTCGGACGCGCCCGCCTCCAGCACCTCGCGGTACCGGTTCCGGATCGTGACCTCGCTCACGTTCGCGACGTCGGACACATCGTACTGGGTCACCTCCTCGTCGGTCAGCGTTGCGGCGGCATACAGGGCACTCGCGGCGATTCCGACCGGATGTTTGCCGCTGTGGACCCCTCGTTCGGTCGCGGCGTCGATGAGCTCCCGCGCGCGGCGTTCGGTCTCGTCGGTGCAGCCGAGGTCGGAGGCGAACCGACCGAGATACTCCGCGGGATGGGTCGGGGGGACCTCGAGTTCGAGTTCGCGGGAGAGATACCGGTAGGTCCGTTTCACCTCCATCCCATCGACCCGACTGACCGCTGTCACCTCCTCGATCGACCGAGCGACCCCGTCCAGCCGGGCAGCCGCGTACAGCGCAGCGGTAGCCATCCCCTCGATCGACCGACCCGGAAGTAGATCGTCGTTCAGTGCCCGACGATAGATCGCGCCGGTGGTCTCTCGAACCGGATCGGGCACGCCGAGTGCGGACGCCATCCGGTCGATTTCGCCGAGCGCGTGTTTGAGGTTCCGTTCGTGCGCGTCCTTGGTCCGGAACCGCTCGTCCCACAGCCTGAGCCGCGCGAGCTGCCGTCGCTTTCGGGAATCCAGTGTCCGTCCGTGAGCGTCCCGGTCGTCCCACCCGATGGTCGTCGACAGCCCCCGGTCGTGGAGCAGCTCCGTCGACGGCGCGCCGACTCGGGATTTCTTTTCCCGTTCGGCGGCGTCGTACGCCCGCCACTCGGGACCCGAATCCAGCGCCGCCTCCCTGGTAACCAGCCCGCAGTCGTCACAGACCGTCTCCCCGTCGTCCTCGCGGACGACGAGCGGTCCGGCGCACTCCGGGCAGTTCTCCTGCTCCCGGGTGCCGTGCTCACGCGGTCGCTCTTTCGTCGACTCTCTGATCGACCCCGACTTCGTCACCCGTCTTCACCTCCCGATCGGTGGACAGTCGGTGGATCGCTGGCGAGTCGCTCCCGTATCCTCGCCCGTTCACTCGTAGTCGCGACACATTCCGTCGCAATCGTCTGTTTCGTCCGTGTGGTCCCGTCCGCGCGTTCGATCGTCATGACTGTAGATAACACACCCAATGATGTAAAGTTTATTAGTTCCAAATAACAGTTAACGAAACCAAAAGTAATTATACTCCGTTGCGAACGGTAGACGATCGGGGCCGCCCCACGCGGGGACGTTTAACACCTCGGGTGCCGATAGCCGAGTCATGTCATCGACCGATCGGACCACGGAGCGGGAACTCGACGCCAACCTCTTTATCACCGTTTCGGGGCCGCCGGGGTGTGGGGCGACCACCCTGTGTGAGGGATTGTCGGCGGCGCTGGACTGCGGGTGGGTCTCCGGCGGCGAGGTGTTCCGGGAGATCGCAACCGAGCGGGACCTGAGCCTCTCGCAGCTGACCGCCAGGGCGAGCGAGTCGGACGAACTCGACCGGGCGATCGATCGTCGGCTCCGGACGATCGCCGAGAAGTGGGGGTCGACAAACAAGGCGTTCGTGTTGGAATCGCGTCTCGCCGGCTGGCTCGCCGGCAATCGGGCGGATCTGCGGATCTGGCTGGACGCCCCCGAGGAGGTACGCCTCGAGCGCACGGAGGATCGCGAGGAGCGCGGGGCGGAGATGCAAGTCAGGGAGGTAATCGAAAGCCAGCGGTACGAGTCCTACTACGGGATCGACCTCTCGGATCGGTCGATCTACGACCTGGTCATTAACACGGCCCGCTGGAGCCCGGGGGGAACGCTGGACATCGTGTTGCGGGCCATCGAGGAGTACGACTCGCAGGTCGACGAGGGGGCGTTCCCGACGCCGGAACTGGAGATTTAACAGTTGTTGGCAATTCGATCTTCTTTATTCGGGTCGGAACCCGCAAACTAGCGTTCCACGTTCGAGTACTCCGGTTTCGTATATAAATGCTGGTCATATTGCCAACTACTGTTAAGGCGAACCAGCCCGGGTCGGGTCGCTCACTTTTCGACGTCCAGAAGCGCCACCCGTTCGAGCACGACGTCAGCCAGCCCGCCGTCGACGGCGGCGAGTTCGGCGGTGGAGACGTCGAAGAACTCCCGCACGCGCGTCTCGTCGTACTCGCCGAGCGTGTCGGCGTCGGCGAACAGTGACCCCAGCGCCGCTGCGGCCGCCGATTCGTCGCCGTCGTTCCCGACGACGACGGCGACTGCGGGGGTTTCTCCCTCCTCGATCCCCATCTCCAGGGCCCGATCGATCTGGCGGCGCCCGGCCGCATACAGGAGGATCTCGACGGCCGGATCGCGGGCGATCTCCTCACCGCGGTCGCGGGCGCGCTCGGCGAGCTCGACCGCCCGTTCCAGCTGCTCCCGGGAGACGACGTACCGGGCGTCGAACACCTGGACGATCGCGCCGGTCTCTGCGGTGATCCGGTCGACCGCCGCCAGGAACTCCTCGAGGTCGTCTACGTGGGCGACTCCCTCCACGAGTTTCATTTCACCACCTCCGAACGCGCCGTCATCCGAAATCACCCAGGTTCGACTGGCTCTCGTCGGCCGTGCCTCCCCGCTCGCGACTGCGTCCGCCGTCGCTATCGTCGCCCTCGCCGGCGACCGCGGCCGTCGCCTCGGTGTCCTCGCGCACGCCGTCCATCGATGGGTCCTCCCGGCCGACGTTTTCGAGGATCCGTTCGGCCGTCCGTGGACGCCCCCGCAGCGCCGCCAGCACGACGCTTTTGTCCGCCTCCCGGAGCTCCGTCCGGGTCTCGATTCCGGCCTCGAACAGCCGGCGAGCGCGCTTGCGCCCGACGCCCCGAACGCCCGCCAGATCCAGCAGTTCCTCCCGGACGCCGTACTCGACGCGCTTCCGGGCCTCCCGGACCGGGACGGCGTCGACACCCACCTCGCCGGCCAGCCGTTCTGCCGCCCGCAACAGCCACTCGGCGGTCTCGACTTTCCCGCGGATGTCGCCCGGGCCGACGCCGTATCGCTCCGTGATCCGGTCCTCGTCGACCTCGCTCGCCCAGTCTTCGAGCAGTTTCGCGGTCTTCAGCGCGGCGAGCCAGTCTTCGAACCGAACGTCCTCGAACTCCGAGGGCATCGCCCCGAGGAACTCTCCCTCCCGCTCGTAGGCGAGTTCGGTGTACTGCTCCCGATCGCCGGATTTCAGATACAGTTCGTACATGTCCGGGGTCCGGCTCACAAGGTGGTACAGACCGAGCGCGGTGGGTGGGTCCTCGGTTTCACTCTCCCGGTCTCGCAGTCCGTCGACGATCTCGGCTGCCGACATCGGATCCAGATAGAGCCGGGAGACGGTGTGGCCCAGACTCGTCGCTGTGAGCGTGTCGCCGCCCCCGTCGGTGGCGTCCCGTTCGAGGAACCCGTTCGCCTCGAGGTAGTCGATCACGGTGTCGGTGACGTCCTCGAGCCGTCCGGGATCGGCTGTCTGGGTGGCGTACAGTGTTCGATCGAGGAACGACAGTAGTTCGCTCCGGGAGGCCGCGAAGCCGGAGGCGATCGTCGAGAGGACGTGGGTGCGGAGGGCGGGTTCGGCTGCGAGCTTCGACCGGACGGGCTCGGGGTCGGCCCAGACGTACCGTTCGAACAGTTCGTCCATCGTCTCGGCGTCCGAGGCGAGCAGCACCGCCTCGCCGTACGGATCCAGTCCCGGCCGTCCGGCCCGGCCGCACATCTGGTGGATCTCCAGGGCGTCGAGCGGTTGCATCCCGCCGAACTCGCCGTCGTAGCGCCGCCAGTCCCGGACGATCACCCGACGCGCGGGCGTGTTGACGCCCGCCGCGAGGGTTGGCGTCGCACAGATCACCTTTATCAGGCGCTCGCGGAACGCCGACTCGACGGCCTGGCGGTGGTCGCCGGTGAGCCCAGCGTGGTGAAACGCCGCGCCGCGGGCGACGCAGTCGGCCAGCGATTCGGCGGTGTCGGTGTCAGAGCCGTCGCGGATCTCGGCGGCGAGTTCCTCGAGGCGGTTCCGTTCGTCGGCGGTCAGCCGGGGGTCCGTGACGCCCGCGAGCCGGCGGGCGGCCGACTCGGCGTTGCGCCGGGAGTTGACGAACACGAGCAGGGAGCCGCCCTGGCCGTCGATTTCCTCATCGAGCGTGTCGGCCACGAGCGCTTCGGTCTGTCGCTGTCCCTCGCCGACGGGCACCTCGCGCTGGCTGCCGTCGTCGAAGTTGATCGCGTTGCCGTAGTGGACGCCCATCCGGAGGTCGATCGGTCGCCAGTCGGACCGGACGAGTTCCCCGTCGAGCCAGTCGGCGACGACGTCGGCGTTGCCCACGGTGGCCGACAGCGCAACGGTCTGGAGCCCGGGGTTGATCCGGCGCAGCTTCGCCAGCGTCACCTCCAGCGTCGGCCCGCGGTGACTGTCGTCGACCAGGTGAATCTCGTCGGCGACCACACAGGAGAGATCCGAGAGCCAGCGGGCGTCGTTGCGGACCAGCGAGTCGACCTTCTCGCTGGTGGCGACGACAATGTCCCGGGAGGCGAGCCACTCGCCGTCGGACTCGTAGTTCCCCGTCGAGACGCCGACCGAGACGCCGAACTCCTCCCAGCGTTCGAACTCCGTTTTCTTCTCGTTTGCGAGGGCCCGCAGCGGGACGATGTAGAGGGCGGTCCCTCCGCGCTCGATCGCCGACAGCATCGCGAGCTCCGCGATCAGCGTCTTGCCCGATGCGGTCGGCACCGAGGCGACGAGGCTCTCGCCGTCGAGCAACCCCTTCTCGACGGCCTCCGCCTGTGGCGGATACAGCTCCTCGATTCCCTCCGCTGCGAGCGCCTCGGTCACGCCGTCGGGCAGCCCCGCGAGGGCGGTCGGTTCCATCACCAGGGATTGGTTGCCGATCCCGTTTAAACCGTCGGATGTCGGGTGCCGTCGTCACTCGAGTTTACTTCCGTTCATCGGTCGCCCGAGTCGTCCGGCGTCGCGAAACGCTTTCACCCCTGCCGGACGGGGATACCGCTATGCGAATTGCAATACTCGGCGGCACGGGCGATATCGGCGAAGGGCTGGCGCTCCGGTGGGGCTACCACGCGAACCACGAGCTGGTGATCGGTTCGCGGGAGGCGACCCGGGCGCAGACGAAGGCCGACGCCTACGAGACGGAGCTGGACAGCCGCGGGATCGACGTCACCATCGAGGGACGGGATAACGCCGACGCGGCGGCCGGCGCCGACGCCGTCGTGCTCGCGGTGCCGCCGTATCACGTCACCGACACCGTCGAGGCGGTGGCGTCGACGCTTTCCGACGCCGACGTGGTGATCTCTCCGGCGACGGGGATGAAACGCGACGAGTCGGGCTTTCACGCCCATCCACCCAGTGCTGGCAGCGTCACCGAACTGGCCGCTGGGGCCGTTCCCGACGAGGTGTCGGTCGTCGGGGCGTTTCACAACCTCTCGGCCGGCCGGCTCGCAGACCTCGACGCGGAGCTGGGGATCGACACGCTGCTGGTCGGCGACGACGAGGGCGCAAAGGAGATCGCGACGCTGCTCGCGGAGGACATCGACGGGTTGCGGGCGCTGGACGCCGGCGGGCTCGCGAACGCGGCGGAGGTGGAGGCGCTCACGCCGCTTTTGATAAACGTCGCACAGCACAACGACGGGCTACACGATCTGGGCGTCCGCTTCAGGTGACACGGGGTCTGTTCGGCACCGGCCTTCCGCTCGGGCGTCACTGGATCTCGACGGAGACGTTGCCGTCGGGTGCGAGATCGACGACGCCGTCGAACAGCTCCCGGAACCGATCGACCGTCTCCTCGTCGTGGACCTCCTTCGAGAGGTGAAACAGGCCGACCGCGTCGTGTTCCCCCAGGAGATCGAGGATCTCCGCGGTCGCGTCGAGAACGCCGTCGACGTCGGCGTAGTACGCCATCTCGGTGAGCGAGTCGACCGAGACCCGCCGCTTCCCGGTCGTCGACTCGAGGAACGCCTCCACCTTTGCGACGATCCCTGCGAGGTCGTCCGGCGAGCCGACGTAGTGGACGTCGTCGCTCTTGCGTCGGGAGTAGCCCCGTTCGACGGAGAGGGTGTCGAGGATCTCGGCTTTGGTCTCGTCGACCTCGTAGTGTTCCAGCTTCTGTTCGACTTCGCGGGCGGTGGTTCGGGTGGAAACCACCAGGAATCGGTCGGTGTCGACCTTCAGAAAGCCGGTGTCGACGCGGTCGGTTTCGCCGATGCTCGGGTGCAACAACAGTAGTCCGGTTCCCCCCGGGATCGTTTCCGGCCCGTCCTCGAGTTCGAGGGCGTAATCCATACGACGTGGGTCGCTCCCCAGTAACTTAAGCGTGGACATCAGTGCAGAATGGGGCTCCGGAAGGTTCGGACTCGAGTCCGGTCCGAACCCGTTTTGTTTCGCCCGCCCGTCGCGGACATATGAGCGTTCGCGAGGAGTTCGACGCCTGGGCGGCGGCCGGCAAGGACCGCGGGATGGAACAGCGACACTGGCACACGGCCAAACACGTTCTCGCTCGGATGCCCGTCGAGGCGGGGGAAACGGTACTGGATCTCGGATGCGGCAGCGGCTACTCGCTGCGAGCGCTGCGTGAGACCGCCGGCGTCGGCCGGGCGTACGGACTGGATGGCTCGCCCGAAATGACTCGAAACGCCCGGTCGTACACCGACGACTCGTCGGTGGGGTATCTCGTCGGCGACTTCGGTGATCTCCCGTTTCCCGACGGGAGCGTCGATCACGTCTTCTCGATGGAGGCATTTTATTATGCGGCGGATCCGGACGAAACCCTTCGGGAGGTCGAACGGGTGCTCCGGTCGGGTGGGACGTTCTACTGTGCGGTCAACTACTACGAGGAAAACGAGGCCTCCCACGAGTGGCAGGAGAACATCACCGTCGACATGACCCGGTGGAGCCGGGAGGAGTACCGGCAGGCGTTCCGGGAGGCGGGGCTGTACGTCGTCGAGCAGGACACGATCCCTGACCGGGAAATCGAGATCCCGCCGGCCGAGGAGTTCCCGACTGACGACTGGGAAACCCGCGAGGAGATGGTCGACCGCTACCGGACCTGGGGGACGCTTCTGACGGTGGGCGTCGCACCGTGACTCGCCAGCTTTAACTCGAACTGTAGCCACCGACTCAAAAGACAGATGGCCGACTTCGACGGACTGTGTGTGAGTGATTGTAGCCAGTGTCCCGCGCTTTTGGAGTCGCGCAGCCGGATCGTCAACGGGGTGGGTCCCGCCGACGCCGCGCTCCTGTTCGTCGGGGAGGGACCCGGAAAGAAGGAAGACGAGCGAGGAGAGCCGTTCGTGGGGCGGTCGGGCGACGTGCTCGATGAGGCACTGTCGGCGGCGGCGGTACCACGTCGCGACGTCCGGATCACCAACTGCGTCCGGTGTCGCCCCCCCGACAACCGGGATCCGACCGCCGAGGAACTGGGTAACTGTCGCGAGTTCCTGGAGGGCGAGATCGAGACCGTGGATCCGGAGCTGATCGTCACGCTCGGAAAGGTGCCCAGCGAACACCTCCTGGATCGACCGGTGGCGATCACGTCCGAGGCCGGCGACGTGGTCGACGCCCGAATCGGCGATCGGTCGCGCCGGGTATTGCTGTCGGTGCATCCGGCGGCGACGCTGTACGACCGTGGCCAGCGGGACGGATTCTTCGCGGCGATCGAACGGGCGGCCTCGATCGCCGGCGTGGGATCGTCCGACGGCGAGGGACAGTCCCAGCTCGACCGGTACGGATAGCCGTTCGACCCCCTGTTGGTGCCAGTCGTTTGCGTGGCCCAGTCACGCGGTTTTTTAAGCTCGCGTGGCACACTCCCGGCCGATGGATACCGTCGACTGGTTCGTCCTCGTCGGGCTCATGGCGGTGACGGTGATCGTCGTCGGCGATTACCTCCCGCCGAGCATCGCCGTCGGCATCGTCACTGCGATCGTCACCCTGGCCGGCTATCTGCGCTATCAACGGGGGCGACGCGCCGAGGCCGTCGCCTGGTTCGCGTATCTGGTTCCGATCTTCCTGTTCCCGCTCACGTACGCCGAGGTCGACAACGCCGAAACCGCGGTGATCGGGACGACGCTCGTGGTGACGATCGGGCTCGCCGCCGCGAAGTTCGGCTACGTTTCGGACGAACGAGGAAACACAGACACTGCTGAAAACGCGGAGTAAAAAACGGGGAGGTTGTCCCCGCTCGTTATTCGACGTCGATCCGGTGACCGTCGCCCTCGCTATCGAGGTCAAGCGGCAGGGTCACCGTCAACACGCCGTTGCGGTAGTGGGCGCTCGCCTCGGCTTCGCGGACCGATCGGGGGAGGTCGATGCGGCGGGAGACGGATTCGTGCCGGCGTTCGTGGTGGAGATACGTCTGGCGGCTGCCGCGCTCGCGGGTCATCAGTTCCCCGTCTGCGCCGCGTTCGTCGCCCGAGCGGTGCTCGGACTCGCGTTCCCGCTCGGCGTGGATCCGCAGGGACCCCTCGTCGATCGTCACCTCGATCTCCTCGCGCTCGAAGCCCGGGAGGTCGGCCATCACGACGATTTCGTCGTCGTATTCGGCGACGTCGACGTCCATTCGGTTGTCGTCCATCCGGCTCCACGTCTCTCCCCACGGGCTCCACCCACGGGCGGCGGGGCGCTCGCTCATCCGTTCGAACAGTCGGTCGATGTCCTCAAAGGGCGTGTATCTCATCAGTATTCACCAGGTCGTATATCGGCGCCTCAGGGCTTAAAGACAGCAGAATACTGGATAGCCCGTCGCACGGGTGGTGGTGTGGACAGCCGGGATGTAGTATCAGTAAGGTGGACTTCTTTCAGCTCACGTCGATCGTGTGTCCCCCGTCGTCGCTTTTCAGCTTCGGGAGGGTGATCGTCAACACGCCGTTCGCATACGTCGCCCGGGCGTCTGCCTTGTCGACCTCGACCGGGAGACGGATTCGCCGGGAGACGGCCGTCCGGCTGCGTTCGCGCCGGTGGAATCGCGGCCCGTCGTCCGCTTCCGCTTCCTGTGTTGACTCGACCTCCCGGTCGGCTTCGATCGTGAGCGTCCCCTCCTGTATCGTCACCTCGATGTCGTCCTTCTCGAAGCCGGGGAGATCGGCAGTGACGACCAGTTCGTCGTCGTGTTCGGCGATGTCGACCTTGACGCCCCGGCCGGGAAGGCTCGGATCGAACTGTCCGCCGAACTGGTCGAGTTCCCTGTTCAGCCGTTCGAACAGTTCGTCGATCTCGCTGAACGGATCTCTGTCTGTCATGCTGTTGTTTGTTCGGCGAGAGATCTCTTGAATGTTTACCGGCGGGAGAAAACCCGCCGGGTTTTCGACCGATAGTATCAGTACAACACGTGCATCGTGTCGTAGCTGCCGAGCACGCGGACCCAGCCGTTTTCGGCGATCCGTTCGATCTCCTCGATCGCCTCCCTGGTCCGCTCTTCGTAGAGTCCGGCCTCGGCGTCGAAGTGGAACAGGTAGTCGCCGAGCCGCCGACCGCTGGGGCGCGATTCCGCCCGCGAGAGGTTGATGTCCCGATCGGCGAACGCCTCCAGCAGCTCCAACAGGAGCCCGGGGTAGTTCGCGTTCGGGTAAACGACAAGGGTCGTCTTGCCGCCGGCCTCCGAGCGCTCTGTGACGGGCGCGACAACCAGAAAGCGGGTCGCGTTCGAGGAGCGGTCCTGGATGTCCTCCGCGAGCACCTGCAGTTCGACGCCGTTGTTCGCGTTGTCGGGGTGACCGATCGCGGCCACCGTCGGGTCCTCCCGGGCGCGTTCGACCCCCCGGGCGGTGGAGGCGACCGCCTCCTGGCCGACGTCGGGATACTCGGATTCGAGGAACGATCGACACTGCGCGAGCGCCTGCGAGTGGCTGGCGACGACGTCGAACTCCTCGCCTTGCGCCAGCAGCGCGTGTCGGATCGGGGTGACGATCTCCCTTGTGACGGCAACCTCGCGGTCTGCGAGCGCGTCGAGGCTTTCCGTGACCGACCCTTCGATGCTGTTCTCGATCGGGACGACCCCCCGCTCGAACTCCCCGTCGGCGACCGCCTCGACGATGGCGGTGACCGACTCGCGGAACGCGACCTCCTCGGCGACTGCGCGGGCCGCCCGGTGGGAGTAGGTTCCGGCGGGCCCGAGTGTGACAGCTCTCATCGCTTGTCGGATACACCATCGCGCGGGATAAACGCGTGGGTAACGCGGTGGCTACTTTTGGCGGAGGTGGGGAAACGATCCACCATGGACAGACGACAGTTCATCTGTGTGCTCGGCAGTGCGACGACAGCGGGGCTCGCTGGCTGTACTGCACCGTGGATTGGTCCCGACGACCCCTCAGCGCCGGGGGAGCTGGCGAACCCCGGCTTCGAAGACGGGCTGCTGGCGTGGGTGATCGGCCGCGACCTGCCGGTTGACCCCACCACCGGCCAGTACGTGGCCTCCCGGGCGGGATCGACGACGGACGTCGCCTCGGAGGGAGAGCGTTCCTGCGAACTGTTCGTCGACGGCCGACAGGACAGCGGGACGATCTGGGCCCAGCAGGCGGTCGATCTCACAGGGGTGACCAGCCTTTCCTTCGACGTGTACAGCCCCGAGGAATCGACAGCGACGATCTCCAGGGTCGCGGCGTATGTGGGGCCGCGACCGAACCGTGGCTACCTCCGGGCCGAGCACTTCGATAGTACCCGCCCTGTCGAGGACCACGAGGGCTGGGAGACCGTCGAGTATCCGGTCGACGCGGAGGGTGTCGGTCTCGTGGCAGTCGGGATCTCCGTGGCCCGGCAGGCGGAGATCACCCGCTACGTCGACCACGTTCGGCTGTCGTGACGGTCTCGGAACGGTCGGGAGCACTGCGTGCCGGTCCAGGCTGCTCCGTTCCGCTCGCCAGACTGTTCGGAATTCTGACGTAGCGCTGAAGTGTGTGAACTACGTACATTTATCTGTGATGCCCGACCCGAACCAGCTGCTCCTGCTGGCCGTCGCGGTTGGGCTGCTCCACGTGGTGGTGTTCGCGCTGGTGATACGCTGGTCGGATGCCGCGGACAGCCCCCCCACGGGTGACGGCGGTCTCTCGTCGCTCGCGGGCCGCGAGGGCGAGGCCGGGGCCGAACGATCGGATCGCGACTCGCGGTCGGTGACTGGCGAGCAGGTCGGGCCGTCACTCGACACCGACGAAGCCACCGTCCGCTGTCCCGCTTGCGGTGCAGAAAACGAGGCGGCCTACCAGTACTGTCGGCTGTGCGTCTCCCAGCTTCACGGGGGGGCCGGGGGCGTCGCTGACGGCAGTTCCCCCACGAGCGATCGGATGGGTCGGTGAGCGTTCGATACTGTTCTGCCGGAACTGTGTGCCCTCGTCAGTCCGCTTCGATCGCACAGCCGTCCGAGTAGTCGACCCCGTCGATGTCGTCGATCGGGTCGTCGCCACACACCGGACAGCCTGGGTTCGGCGCGTACGAGACCGTCTCGAAGCTCATCTCCATGGCGTCGTAAAACAGCAGCCGGCCGACGAGCGGCTCGCCTTCCCCGACGAGCAGCTTCATCGCCTCGGTCGCCTGGATGCAGCCGACCGTCCCCGGCAGGGCGCCGAGCACGCCCGTGGTCGCGCAGTCGGGGACGGTCCCCGGATCGGGCGCCTCCGGGAACAGACACCGGTAGCAGGGGCCATCGGGAACGAGCGTCGTCACCTGCCCCTCGAACTTGTAGATGGCGCCGTGGGCGACCGGGAGTCCCTCGAGTCGGGCGACGTCGTTGACGATGTACCGCGTTCGGAAGTTGTCCGAGGCGTCGAGGACGACGTCGTAGCCGGACAGCAGGTCGGCGGCGTTATCGGTTTCGAGCCGGGTTTCGTACGTGTCGACGGTGACGTCGGGGTTGAGATTCTCGACGTATCGGCGGGCCGACTCGGTTTTCGGATCGCCGACGGCGTCGTCGGTGTGGATGATCTGCCGCTGGAGGTTCGAGCGTTCGACGACGTCGTCGTCGACGATTCCGATCGTTCCCACCCCTGCGGCCGCGAGATACTGGATCGCCGGCGAGCCGAGACCACCCGCACCGACGACGAGCACACTGCCCTCGAGCAGCGCCTCCTGACCCTCGGGGCCGATCTCGTCCATGATGATGTGCCGGGAGTAGCGGTCGAGCTGGGTCGAATCGAGGGAGAGACTCATACCGTAGACTTCGCCGTCGACGTTGATAAGTGGATTCGTCCTACACTCCGGGGTCGATCGGGACGAATTCGCGGAAAACCGAGGCTGAATGATGAGGACGTTGTACCGATGGCGAGGGCCGCAGGCCCGAGCCACCGCCCGTTTTGGTCTGCTCACGGACGGAAGCTCCGTGGCATCCAGCAACTCCGTCGGATTTGCGTGACAGCGTTTCGACGAGAGGTGCAGAGCGAACGAAGTGAGCGATGCACCCGACGAAGAAATCGGTGGGTCGAAAATGGTGGGATTTAAAGCCCGCACTTGTTTCAGCTTTTACTATGAAGGTACTCGTTACCGACCCGATAGCCGATGCCGGCATCGAGCGACTCCGCGAGGCTGGCCACGAGGTGGAGACGGCCTACGACGTCGAGGGCGAGGCGCTCCTGTCGGCCGTGTCGGACGCGAACGCCCTGATCGTCCGGTCGGGAACCGAGGTCACCGACGAGGTGTTCGAGGCGGCCACCGAGCTCGTCATCGTCGGCCGGGCGGGGATCGGCGTCGACAACATCGACATCGAGGCCGCCACTGAACACGGGGTAATCGTCGCCAACGCCCCGGAGGGGAACGTCCGCGCAGCGGCCGAACACACCGTCGCGATGGCGTTCGCCACAGCGCGGTCGATCCCGCAGGCGCACATCCGGTTGCGGGACGGCGAGTGGGCCAAAAGCGAGTTCGTCGGCACCGAACTCAACGGCAAGACGCTGGGGATCGTCGGCCTCGGACGGGTCGGCCAGGAGGTCGCAAAGCGACTCGACTCCCTGGGAATGGAGCTTGTGGTGTACGACCCGTACATCTCCCAGGAACGGGCCGCCCAGTTCAACGCGGAACTGGTCGAAGAGCTCGAGGAGTGTCTCGAGCGTGCCGACGTCGTCACCGTCCACACGCCGCTGCTGCCCGAGACCCGGGGGATGATCGGCGCCGAGGAGCTCGAACTGCTCGAGGGGGACCACCTGGTCAACTGCGCCCGGGGCGGGATCGTCGACGAGGCGGCGCTCGCGGCCGCCGTCGAGGACGGCACCCTCGCGGGCGCGGCGATCGACGTCTTCGAGACCGAGCCGGTGCCCGCCGACTCGCCGCTACTGGACGTCGAGGACGTCGTCGTCACCCCACATCTGGGGGCGTCCACCGAGGCCGCCCAGGAGAACGTCGCCGTCGACACCGCAAAACAGGTGCTCGCGGCGTTCCGCGGGGAGCCGGTGGCGAACGCGCTCAACGCCCCCTCGATCGACGAAGCGGCGTTCGACCGCGTCCGACCGTACCTCGACATCGCCGAGACCGCCGGCAAGATCGCGACCCAGCTGCTCGAGGGGCGGATCACCGACGTCGAGATCGTCTACGAGGGCGAGATCGCAGACGAGGACGTCGAGGTGGTGACCGCCTCCGCCCTGAAGGGCGTCTTCGAGCCGCTGGAGTGGCAGGTGAACGCGGTCAGTGCGCCCCGGCTCGCCGACGAGCGCGGGATCGACGTCACCGAGTCGAAACGCCGGCAGGCCGAAGACTTCCAGAGCCTGGTGACGGTCACCGTCGGCAACGGTAACACGTCGATCTCGGTGTGTGGAACCCTCTTTGCGGGCGACGACCCGAGAATCGTTCGCATCGACGGCTTCCGCGTCGACGCGATCCCGTACGGCCACATGCTGGTCGTGCGCAACCGGGACGAACCGGGCGTACTCGGGTTGATCGGCACCGCGTTGGGCGATGCAGGTGTCAACATCGCCGGGATGTTCAACGCCCGCCAGACCGAACGCGGCGAGGCGATCACCGTCTACAACCTCGATCACCCGATCCCCGAATCGGTCCACCAGGAACTGCTCGCCGACGACCGGATCACAGAAGTCAACGAGATCGTCCTCGACGATACTGAGAGCCGGCGCGACGCCGACTGATCGGCCGAACGGCTGTTCCAGCGAGGTCCTCCGGTTTACCACCCGTCGTCGAGGTCCGCCTCGAACGCGTCCAGGATCTCCTCGGTCGTCTCCGAGACGATCGTTTCCATCGCGTCGGGATCGGCGTTCGTCGGATCGCCCAGGCCGCCCTCTTCTGTCACCTCGTCGAAGTAGCTGTACGACCGCGTCTCGGGGAACTCTCTGGTCGTCTGTGGCTCTTTGCGATCCTCGCGAACCAGATCCGGCCGGAACAGCCCGATCACGCTGGTCTCGTGGTCCCCGGCGTGGCCCCAGTCGTCGCCGAACACCTCCTCCAGTTTCTCGCGGGCGAAGTCGGTCCAGTGGACGAAGTGAACCGCGAGGTCGTACTCCCGTCCGAGCCGGTCGGCCGCGAGCTTCAGCGGCTCCCGGTTGCCGCCGTGGCAGTTCAAAAGCAGCAGCCGGGCGACCCCGTGGTCGGCGATCGACGCGCCGATCTCGACGATTACCTCGCGATACGTCTCCGGAGACAGCGTCACGGTGCCCGGGAACCGCATGTGGTGTTGTGAGTAGCCGTACGGGAGCGTCGGCAGCCGGTACAGCTGCAGGTCCCGCCGGTCGGCCGCCTCGACGAGTTCCACGGAGAGGTGATCCGCCCGCAGGCTGTCGACCGACAGCGGGAGATGTCGGGAGTGCTGTTCGGTGCTGCCCGTTGGCAGGACGACCGCGTCCGCCGAGAGGAACGCCTCGCCGGCCTCCTCCCAGGTCATCCCCCCGAGATCGAACGCCGTTTCCGCCGGTCCTCGCGGTGTTGCGTCGTGTTCGTCGGTCACACGTCCGTCCGGGGGCGCCGGGAACAAATACCGTCGGGTGGCGGCGAACGAGCGAGACCTTCATGTTCGACCGGGCCAAATCCGATTCGACTGTGTACCAGCTGGGGCACTACGGGATCGCGCTGCTGTGTTACGCACCCGTCGCGCGGCTATTCGTCGACGCCGGGGAGCCGCAGGCGGCGCTGGCTGGTGGACTGCTCGTCGCCGGCGCCGCAGTTGTGCCTGACTGCGACGAACACCTTCCGATCCCGCACCGGGGGCCGACACACACCGTCTGGTTCGCCGCCGCGGTCGGGCTGCTCGTCGCCGCCAGCGTCGCTGCGCTGGCGGCAGCGACCGGGCTCCGGTTCTCCTGGAGTCCCGTCGCCGGCCTGCTCGCTGCGGGCGCGGTGGTCACACACGTGGCGGCAGACGCAGCCACGCCCATGGGGATCCGACCGTTTGCGCCGCTTTCGGACCGGCACGTGACACTGGATCTGGTCCCGTCGAAACACCGGGATGTGAACGTCTCCCTGTTTCTGTTGGGCGCAGGGGCAGTCGCGATCGCGGCGGTGTTTTAACTAGTGAAGTCAATCCCGCAGCGAGGGATCGAACCCGTACAGTACACCGGCGCCGTCGGTGAGCCCGAGGTCGGGCAGCGTCGCCCGTTCGGGATGGGGCATCAACACCGCGACGGTCTCGCGTTCCCCGAGCAGACCCGCGACGTTGCCCGTCGAGCCGTTCGGGTTCGCCTGGTCGGTGACGGTCCCGTCGGGCTCACAGTACCGGAACAGGATCCGGTCGTTCTCCTCGAGGTCGGCGTATCGTTCCTCGCTTATCTCGAAGCGCCCCTCCGCGTGGGCGATCGGCAGCCGGAGCACCTCCCCCTCCTCGTACGCTGCCGTCCAGGGGGTGTCGGCGCGTTCGACCCGGCAGTGGACGTGTTCACACTGGAACCGGGCGCTCTCGTTGGTCGTGAATGCTCCGGGTGTCAGGCTCGACTCGCAGCCGATCTGGGCGCCGTTGCAGACGCCAAGCACCGGCACGCCCTCGGCTGCGGCCGCACGCACCTCCTGCATCACCGGCGCCCGGGCGGCCATCGCGCCCGCCCTGAGGTAGTCGCCGTAGGAGAACCCCCCTGGAAGCAGGATCCCCTCGACGTCGTCCGGGAGGCCATCCTCGTGCCAGACGCGCTCGGCGCCGATCCCGAGATGCTCCAGCGCACGGACGCCGTCCCGGTCGCAGTTGGACCCGCCGAACTGGACGACTGCGACGGTCATCGTTCGGAGACCGCGACCTCGTAGTCGTGGATCGTCGGGTTCGCGAGCAGCCGCTCTGCCATCTCCGCGGCCCGGTCGCCGGCGTCCTCGGCGTCGGCCGCCTCCAGGTCGATCTCGAACCGGTCGGCCGACCGGAGGTCTTCCAGTTCGAACCCGAGTCGCTCCAGCGCGCGCTGTGTCGTCTCCGCTTCCGGATCCAGCACGCCGGGTTTCAGCCGGACGGTCACCGTCGCGGTGTAGGGGGTCATCGTGTGAGGGTGCGCCCTCGTGTGCAAAAACCGTTTTGGATACGATTCGATATACACAAACGTGGATTTCTCCGCTGTCGGGGAGCGATGCGCCTTTCATCGGTCGGCGACTATCGCCGGACGTGAGTCGAGAGGGGACTGACGGAACGGACGGCTTCGAGCGTTCGGGGGGCGCGGACGAACGTGCAGAACAGGAGCGACCCGACCGACCGCCGGCCTCGGCGATGCTGTCGGCGCTTTCGGTGCCCAAACACGCGAAACGTGGCGGGCTCGCGGGACTGTCGCTCGCGATCGCGGCGTATCTCGTTCGGGTGCTCGAGCTGTTGGGCCCGCCGGCTGGCGGACGCGAGTATCCGATCCTCGGCCCGGAGGGGTGGTTTCTGGTGCTGGCGTTCGTGCTGGCGGTGACGTCGGCGATGTTGATCACGATCTTGCTTGTGGCCCTGGAGGCGGCGCGGATGGCGAGAAACGTTTAGCTCCCCGGGCCAAACGGCGACGTATGCTCACGTCGACGCTGTCGGTCGCGCCGGTCGAAGAGGGGTTCGAACTCACCCTGACGGTTACGAACGACGGCGACGACCCCGTGGAGCTGTCGTTCCGGTCGGGCCAGCGGTTCGACTTCGTCGTCGAGCGGATCGACGACACGGACAGGGACAGGGCGGATGGCGAGGACGGCGAGGAAGGTGGCGAGGTGGTGTGGCGGTACAGCGACGGGCGGCTGTTCACCCAGGCACTCGGACGCGAGACCCTCGCGCCGGGCGAGTCGCGGTCCCACGGGGCGATCTGGGAGAACCCGCCCGCCGGCACGTACGAGGTTCGTGGCGTGGTGACCGCCGAGAACGTCGACACCGAGGCGTCGATGACGGTGTCGGTTCCGTCCGTCTGAGGGTGGATCGTTCTTACTCCGCGAGCGGGTTCTCGGGGTCCGAGTCCCCCTCGCGAAGCCGGTCTGCGGTCGCGCGTCGTCGGCGTGCCTCGTCGACCGCGCCCCACGCCTCGCACCGATCGGCGAACCGCTCGAGGGCATCGGCGGTGTCGGGGGTCGCGTCGATCTCCCGGTAGCCTTCGATCGCCCGCTCGAACAGCCCCCGGGCGCGGTCGCGCTCGCCGCGCTCGGCCGCGACCTCGGCCAGTTCGAGGAGCGTCGCCGCCTCGCCGTGGCGCTCTTCGACGTCGCGGTATCCCGACAGAGCGGACTCGAGCCGGTCGTCCGCCCGATCGAGCTCCCCTCTCTCCCGATCGATCGTACCGAGCAGCCGCAGACACGCCGCCTCGCTGCGCGCGTCGCCGACCGCTCGGGAAAGCTCCAGGGCGCGTTCGGCGCGCTCGGTCGCCCCGCCGAGGTCGCCCCGCTGGCGCGCGATCCGCCCGAGCCCCATCAGCGCGTCGAGATGTCCTCGATCGTCCTCCACCTCTTCGTGTCTCCGTGCGGCCATCCTGTAGTGCTCCTCGGCCCGGTCGAGGTTTCCGTTCGCCCGCTCGATCTCCCCGAGCAGGGATCGGGCGCTCGCCTCGTGGTGGTCGTTTCCGATCGCCACGAACCCGTCGACCGCCCGTTCGGCGTGCTCTCGTGCTGCCGCCGTGTCGCCACGGACGTTCGACACCACGGCGAGATGGTACTGGGCGGTCGCGAGCCCGTGTTCGTAGCCGATCTCCCGGGCGATCGCTGCGGCCCGCCGTGCCCGCTTTTCGGCGGCCTCGAGGTCGCCGGTGACCCAGCCGACGGTCGCCAGCTTTCCGAGGACGTCCACGAGATCACGACGCTGTCCGAGCGCCGAGTATCGTCGCCGGCTCTCGCGGTAGTGTCTGGCGGCGGTCTCGAAGTCGCCCCGATCCTGAGCCACCGATCCGATGTCGGCAAGCGCCGTGGCGAGCTTCCGTTCGGCGCCCAGCTCCAGATAGATACCGAGACTCCGGGCGTATCGATCCGCTGCGTCGTCGAGTTCGGAGCGACGCTGGGAAACGGATCCCAGATGTCTGAGGCTGTCTGCGACCCCGAGGCTGTCGTCCAGTTCGCGGTAGCCCGACAGCGCCTCCCGGTACAGCCGTTCGGCCTCGTCGTAGGCTCCCCGTTCGACGGCGACGTTTCCGAGCCCGACCCGACAGCGCGCCCGGAGTCGGGTCCGGTCCTCGGTGACGATCGGGGCGACTTCGAGGCGTTCGAGTGCGGATTCGAAGGCCCGTTCGGCCTCCTCGAGCCGGCCGCCCGCGAGGTGGCCCCGGCCGCAGCGTTCGGCGAGCTCGACGGTCAGGCCGGCCGACCGCCCCCGCGGGACGGCGAACGTCGGACCGTCACAGCCGCATAGAAGCGGGGCCAGCGCGGGGTGGTCCGCCGAGAACTCGACCAGTCGACGCGCGATCGACTCCGCCCACCCGCCGGGATCGTCCTCGATCCGATCGAGCGGGTCCTTCTCGCTTGTAGTCGACGACAGCCGCTCCTCGTCCCGTCTATTTCGGATCCGA
Organism: Halalkaliarchaeum sp. AArc-CO; assembly: GCF_024972735.1. Lineage (GTDB taxonomy): Archaea > Halobacteriota > Halobacteria > Halobacteriales > Haloferacaceae > Halalkaliarchaeum. The sequence goes on along the minus strand of NZ_CP087723.1, from coordinate 2,766,431 downwards.
TCTCGGGTCCGCTCGTCGACTGCGAGCGCGAGCACCGTACTCACACACCGATCGACCCGGTCGATCGCGGCGCGTCCGTCCGTCTCGAGCAGCCGCCGCAGAAACGCACTCGACCACCCCGCGTGAACTGTCCGGTACTCCTCCCGGTCGGACGTGTCGAACAGCACTCGCCCCGACAACGTCTCGATCGCCCGTTCGACCCGGTGGATCCGTTCTTCGAGGCGGTCTTTAGACGACTGTCCGGTCTTTCCGCCCACGTCTGCCGCCGGGGCGACGATCCCGTCGCCCGCCTCGAACGCCAGCGCGTAGGCGTACTCGAGGGCCACCGGAAGCTCCGCGGCGTTGAGGAGGTTGACGAGCACGGCGGTATCTATCGCCAGCTCGTCCCCCCGGAGCGACGCACACAGCTCTTCGACGTCGGCGTCCAGCTCGGAGGCAGCTCCCGAGTCGACGGTCGTTCCCGGAGGAGTGGCTCCGTTGGATCCGTTTCGTCCGGCCGGATCAACCTGCATCACGAGCCGGGTGAGGAACAACAGCAACTCCCCCGGTTCCGTCGCCTGGGTCCTGTCGGCGTCGGTCTGCCCGTCGGCGTCGGTCTGCCCGTCGGCGTCGGTCTGCCCGTCGGCGTCGGTCTGCCCGTCTTCGTTTGCCGATCCGCCGACGTCGAGGTCGATCGAGACGCCCGTCGCCTCTTCCAGCCGCGATCGGAACCGATCGCGCTCGATCGCGTCCAGTGCCGGCATCCGAACGGTTCCGATCCGCTCTCTGATCGCCAGATCGTGCGGGTCGACGTCGAACGTCCCGTCGACGGCCCACCGATCGTTTCCCGACTCGAGGAGGAACGCGACGCCGGCGTCGTCCTCCAGCGCTTCGACCGCACGGAATACCGCCCTCGCATCGGCGCGGAGCGCTCCCTCGATTACGACGAGGGTGGGGCGGGTTCGCTCCCGGAGCAGCCGCACGAGCGCCCGCCACGACTCGAACGGTTCGGTGCCGCCCTCCGGTCGATACAGTACGGATCCCACCGTCCGGTACCACCGGTAGGCGACGTCGCGACAGACGGTGCTTTTCCCGGAACCCGGCGGGCCGATCAGCGCGCGGGTTCCTCCTCCTTCGAGCGCGGAGAGGAGATCCGCCACCAGCGACCGCCGCCTGCCGTCCTTGACGTGTTCCCGTTCGAGGGCGTGGCCGGCAGCGATCTCGGGGAAGCCGACGCCGGCCCGCCACGCGGTCGACAGCGGAAGCGGATCACGCTCCGTGAAGTACGACGGCGTCAGCTTCAGGAATCCCTCCCGGAAGAGCGCGTCCGTGGGGTCGGGATCGCTCGGCACGGGGACGCCGCCCCACTCGACGGCCTCGGCAAGCGGCGTGGCGGTCCGCCTGAGCGCCCGATATCGACGCTCGGCCCACCCGACTGCGGGATCGGTGTCGTTCGAAACGACCCCCTCGACGGTGCGGTTCTGGCGGTGGCCGACGACCGAGACGGTCGTCGCGTCCCCCTCGGAGAGCAACAGCAGCGCGTAGGGTGGCGTCTCGGCGGCGAACGCTTCCGTCCGATCGGATCGGACGAGCCACCGCGCCAGCGCCGGCGTTCGCTCCGGCAGCCGCGAGAGTACGTGCCGGTCGATGACGGCCTCGACGGTCCCGCTGGAGAGCTCCCGACAGCTGGAAAGCAGCCTCGCCGCGGTCTCGGCGGGCGCGACCAGCCGGATCCGATCCGCGGATTCGATCCGCGCCCGCAGTTCAGTCGGCAACTCGTTTCCGTCGCCGCCGGGGTCGACGTCCCGTCGGTTCCCTGCAGTGACGATCGCACCCGTGAACAGGTCGGCGTCCACGTCGGCGTCCGACGGCAGCGAAGCGAGCACCTCGGTGCCCGCGAGTACGTCGGCGAACTCCTCCTGAAACCGGACGTACCGGTCACGCAGCGTCCGTCCCGCGTAGCTCAACTGCCACCCCTGGTCGACGCGCTCGATCCATCCCCAGTCCTCGAGCCGACGGATCGCCCGGTCGACCGTCGCCCGCGAGCAGTCGAGCCCCTCGACGAGTTCCCGCTTTTCCGCCGGCGACCGGAGTCGGTCGAGCATCGTACGGCGCCGATCGATCGTCCGCAGCGCCTCCTGGATCCGGTCGTCCATCGGCCTCCGATTCACGGCCTCCCCACTAAACAGTACGCATCAGAATGATGAAATTAGCTCGTCCGAGTCCTTATAAAAAATCGGCAGCTACTGTGTTTTCCTTCGCCTCACCCGACCAGCGGCATGTTGTACGCCGTCTCCGCGTCCATCACCAGCTCCCAGGTCGACTCGCAGTCACAGGAGACCTGCTCGAACACTGATGGATCCTGTCTGAGGCCGAAATCCTTGATCGCGGTCTGGACCCGGTCGTCGCAGTCGCCGCAGTTGTGCGGTCCCCGGTCGGAGCCGTGACCCACCGGGTCCGAGACGACGATCGCGTCGACGTCGGCGGTCTCCGCGAGGACGTGGGCGACCGACCACAGCCACGGGGGTCGGTAGCCGTCCGAGAAGTACAGCTCCTCGACCATCGTGTATCGCTGGACGTTACACGGATTCATGGAGACTGTGTGGCAGGCGTCGATCGTCGCACAGCGCTCGATCGAGTCGATCATGTCCTCGACAGCTTCCGGCTCCGCGAGGAACGGCGGCTTCATCAGGAGGTACGCCTTCACGCCGGCGCCGGCGGCGTTCGCCTCCCTGCAGGCGTCCTCGAAGTCGACGAAGTCGAAGTACTTGTTGACGCAGTCGTGTCGAACCCGGTCGGTCGCGGTCTCGAGGCCGACCGCGACGTCGGTTTCGAGCCCGCGGTCGGTGAAGTCTGCGAGCTTCTCCCGCTCGACGAAATCCGGAAGCGACTCGACGACGATTCGATCGCGGTCGGCGAACGTCTCGGCGACGGTTTCCCGGGTCTCGGCGGGCACCTCCCGCTCGTCGAGGAAGGAGCCGGAGGTGTAGATCTTGATCAGGCCGGCCGGCTCGTCGGCGTGTTCGCGCTCGTACTCGAGACAGACCTCGAGCTGATCGACGAGCGCCTCGTGGCTCACGGAGCCCCCCTCGACGGACTCGGCGACGTAGCCGCACATGGTGCAGCCGCCCGCCCGCGCCCACCGGCAGCCGCCGGTGTTGAGGATGATCGTCAGCGACTGGTAGACGCCGTCGGGAGTGTTGTCCTCGTCGAGCCACACCCGCGTCGGCTCGTGGGGGTCGTAGGTCTCCTCCCGGCGGGCGCGGATCTCGCGCATCACCCGGTTGTGGGCGTCCATCCCGCGCCCCTCCTCGTAGCTTTCGAGGCTCGTTTTGCTCATTACTGGAGGGTGGGTTCGACGCCGTAAAGCCGTGTCGTCGTCGGCCGATCGCTGATCCGTTTCGGTGTCGGATCGCTGAACCGGCGTCTCCGCCCCGTTCCGGCACGTTTCCGGCTGCATCACCGTCCCGTCAGGTAAGCAGTTTTGATAGCTGGATCCCCCCGCCTCGGTGCTCTCGTAACCGGTTCCGGTTATACTCGCGAAGCAATAGCTAACAGGCTGCCGACCGTACGTAATAGACGTACGTTACAATGACAGAGTATGGCGGATTCAGGGACAACGTGGTAGCGGTCGACCTCACCGAGGGCGACGTGAACTACCGGGGCATCGACGACGAGGACGCCGAGAAGTACATCGGCGCACGCGGGCTCGGAGTGCGGTACATGTTCGAGAAGGATCCGGAGCTCGAGCCGCTGAGCCCGGAGAACCGACTGTGCTTCATGACCGGGCCGCTGACGGGCTCGCAGGCGGTGATGAGCGGCCGGATCGCGGTCGTGACCAAATCCCCGCTGACGGGGACGGTCACCGACTCGCATCACGGCGGCTGGTCGGGCGCCCGGCTGAAGTGGGCCGGCGTCGACGGCCTGCTGTTCGACGGGCGCAGCGACGATCCCGTCTACGCCGTCGTCGAGGACGGCGAACTCGAACTGCGCGACGCCAGCCACCTGTGGGGCAAGGGCGTCCACGAGACGATCGAAACCCTCGGCGAAGAGGTCGACGGTGAGATCGGCAAGAACCTCAGCGTGATGGCGATCGGACCGGGCGGCGAGAACGGCGTCCGGTACGCCTGCATCATGAACGAGGACGACCGCGCCTCCGGCCGTGGCGGCACTGGCGCGGTCATGGGCGACAAGAAGCTGAAAGCCGTCGTCGTCAAGTCCGGCACCAAGATGCCCAAGCCGGCCGACGCGGAGACGTTCCAGGAGGGCGCCCAGCAGGCGATGCAGGTGGTGCGAGAATCCGACGTCACCGCCCCGAACGAGGGCGGCCTCTCGGTGTACGGGACGAACGTCCTGATGAACATCACCGAGGAGATGGACGGCCTGCCCACCAAGAACGGCCGGTACACCTCCACCAAGAGCGCCCGGGAGGACTTCGACACCGGCGCCGACGCCGAGAAGGTCTCCGGCGAGCACGTCCGGGAGAACATCCTGGTCGACGAGCCGACGTGTCACTCCTGTCCGGTCGCCTGCAAGAAGGAGGTCGAGGTGCAGACGATGCACAAAGGCGAGGACATGAACGTCCGGATGGAGTCGTTCGAGTACGAGCCCGCCTGGTCGCTGGGGCCGAACTCGCTGAACGACGACGCCGCGAAGACGGCGGTCATCATGGACCGCTGTAACGACATGGGCATCGACTCCATCGAGACCGGAAACACCCTCTCGATGGCGATGGAAGCCACCGAGAAGGGCCTCATCGAGGAGGGGATCGAGTGGGGCGACGCCGACACGATGATCGAGATGATCGAGCGGATCGCCCACCGCGAGGACGACCTCGCAGACGCGCTGGCGGAGGGGACCGCCCGCGCGGCCGAGCAGTTCGGCGACTCCCGGATCGCGATGACCGTGAAAGGGCAGGGAATTCCCGCCTACGACCCGCGCTGCATGAAGGGAATGGGCATCGGCTACGCCACCTCGAACCGCGGCGCCGACCACCTCCGGGGGTACACGCCGGCGGCGGAGATCCTCGGCGTCCCGGAGAAGGTCGACCCCTACGAGTGGGAGGGGAAAGGCGAACTCACCGCCACCTTCCAGGACCTGCACGCGATCTCCGACAGCTTCGACATCTGCAAGTTCAACGCCTTCGCCGAGGGGATCGAAGAGTACGTGCTCCAGTACAACGGCATGACCGGCCGCGACCTCACCGAGGACGAGCTGTTCGAGGCCGGCGAGCGCATCTACAACCTCGAGCGCTACTACAACAACCTCAACGGCTTCGACGGCGCCGACGACTCGCTGCCGGGCCGGTTCGTGAAGGGTCACGAGGACGCCATCCCGGGCCAGGGCGGCTCGGAGGGCGAACTGTGTGAGCTCGAGGAGATGAAAGCAGAGTACTACGACCACCGCGAGTGGGTCGACGGGGTCGTCCCCGACGAGAAGCTCGATGACCTGGGGATCGACGTCGGACCCGGAACCGGCGTTTCGATGGGCGACGAGGGCACCGCGCCCGCCGACGACTGATCGGGATCGTCCGATCGGGATCGTCCGATTCCCCCCGGACGAGGGGCGATCGTAGCCATCCCGGCTCACCTTTTTTATAAGCGCCGTCGAACGCGTAGCCATGGCTTACGACCGGATCGTCGTGGCGACCGAGGGAAGTCCCTGCGCGAGCAGGGGCGTCGAGCGGGCGATCGAACTCGCGGCGGAGTCCGGGGCGACCGTCCACGCCCTGTATGTCGTCGATCAGGGAATCGGCCGGCCGGGCGACTGGGACATCGTCGTCGAACGGCAGGAGGCGGAGGGCGAGGCGGCGCTCGACGCCGTCGGCGAGATGGGGGAGCAAGCCGGAATCGAGGTGGAGAAACGCCTCCGACGCGGGCATCCGGCAGCGCAGATCGTCGCGTTGGCCGAGGGAATCGACGCCGACCTGATCGTCGTGGGAACCTGCGGCCGGAGCGGCTTCGACCGGTTCCGACACGCCGGTAGCACGACCGAACGGGTGCTCCGGCAGTCGCCGATACCGGTACTTGCGGTGCCGCCGGGAGAATCAGGAGATTGAGTTGACGGGGGGCTATTGGAGTTCCGCGTTCGCGGCGTCGAGCCCCGCCTCGACGTCGACATCGATCCCGACGTCCGTCATCGCCTCGCCCACTGTCTGTACGCCGCGGAGGATCTGGTCGGGCGACAGCGATCCCATGTTCGACACCCGGAAGATCTGCCCGCCCAGGTGCGCCTGCCCGCCGGAGATCGAGACGTTGCGCTCTTTGACGGCGGCGAAGAACGCGTCGGGGTCGGCCTCCCGGAGCGACTCGGGCAGCGCGACCGCGGTGACGGTGTTCGACAGTTCGGTGGGCCCTTCCGGATCGGCGAACAGCTCCAGCCCCATCGCGGTGAAGCCCTCGCGGAACGCCGCCGCCTGCCGGCGGTGACGTTCGATGCGGGCGGGCATCCCCTCGTCGGTGATCTCCTCGACGGCGACTGCCAGCGCCCGGAACAGCGGCACCGCCGAGGTGAAGGGGGTCTGATGCTGGTCGGCTTTTCGGAGGTGCCAGTCGAGGTCCTCGTAGAAGGGAGCCGACTCGCCGTCGATGGCCTCCTCGGCACGTTCGGTGACGTACATCGCACTGACCCCTGGCGGCGCACCGAGCGCCTTCTGGGCGTCGGTGACGGCGACGTCGACGTTCCAGTCGTCGACCCTGAAGACGTCGCCGCCGATGCTGGTGACGCCGTCGACGACGAAGCAGGCGTCGTGTTTCTCGGCGATTTCGCCCACCTCCTCGACGGGGTTCAAAAGGCCGGTGGAGGTCTCGTTGTGGACCATCGTCACCAGGTCGGTGTCGCCGGTGACCGCCTCCCGGACGGCCGAAAGCGGAATCGACTCCCCCCACGTCGCCTCCACGCGGGTGACCGAGTCGGTGTAGCGGTCGGCGATCCGGGCGAACCGCCGGCCGAACTTCCCGTTGACCAGCGCGACTACTTCGTCGCCCTCGTCGATCACGTTCGCGACGGCCGCCTCCATCCCCATGGTGGCGGTGCCGTTGAGGATCAGGCTCGTGCCGGCCTCGCTGGTCGAGGTCCCCTCGGGTGTCGATCGGGTGAACACCGTCTCGAGGCCCTCCTGGGCGCGCTCGTAGGTCGCCTCGAAGTCGGCCGACCGGTGGGAGACCATCGGCTCGGTCATCGACGCGAGCACGTCCTCGGTCACCGGTACCGGGCCGGGGTTGAGCAGCAGGAACTCCTCGTCGACGTTGTCTGGTTCGACCATAGTTCAGGCTTCGACACACCCGGAGTTATAAGTTGATGAATCGGTTGGGTTCCGCCGGTTCGAGAATCGAGCGGGGAGTCGTGAGGATCAGACTGCGCCGCCGAGATCAAGCGCCGCGCCCTTCCGGTACCCCTCGACCCGGCCGTCTGGCCGGAACCGGAAGACGACGGCGGGTCGGTGTCGCACTTCCGGCTTCTCGGCGAGCACCGACGCCCAGGCGTCGTCGGGGAACGACGTGCAGTCGACGAACAGGGTGACGCCGCCGGCGTGGGCCTCCAACTGACCGCTGGTTTTCGTTTCGGCGGTGTCCCGCACCGCGGCGACGGGGGTGGAGGCGGCCCGTCGGCTCGGGGGAAGGGGTCGGGTGACTTCCACGAGCGTCGGCTCCGTCCCGGACTTCTCGGCGCGGTAATCGAGCGAGTGCCCCGTCGTCACCGGGATTTCGGGGGTGATCTCGTAGCCGGCGTCGATCAGGAGCTTGGCGGCGTCGAACTCGCCCATCGCCGCCCGCATGCGGGTGAGATCGAGCTGCTTGGAGGTGCCGAGCTTGCCAGCCATCGTCTCCCGGTACGGATCGAGCGCGCCGGTCGACAGCACGGATTCGTAAAACGAGAGGCCATCCTCGCGGGTCGCGTCCGGGAATCCGGCGGCGTGGTCCCGGAAGAATTCCCGGGTCGTCTCCCGACCGTCCTTCGAGAGGAACACCGGCAAGAAGAACCACGAGATGTGGGCATACGGTTCGAGCCACGGCGACTCCCGGTGTAGCTGGGCCAGCAGTTCCTTCTCGGCCCACCGGCTGATCGGATACGGAATCTCCTCGAAGCCGTACTTCTCGGTCTTCCAGAGGCGCTGGGGGGTCTCGGTGTTGCCGATCCAGTAGCCCGCGGGGCCGCCGTCGGTTCCCTCTGGGCCGTCGTCGCTCCCCCAGCAGAACAGCGCGACGTCGCCGTTGTCCATCTCGAACCGTCGCGCCTGGTAGCCCGACGGGGGCTTGAACCACGGCCGGCCGCTGTCTGCACCCAGGTTCGAGTCCAGGGGCCGATAGAGATCCGACTCGACGCGGCCGGGGCTCCAGGAACCGGGGGCGTATCTGAATCGTAACGGACTCGCCACAACGACAGTAGCCGACCAGTCGGTTTACACTTTCTCATACTCTCGGATCGTCGAAGAGCTGTATTTATAATGAAAATTAGTTATGTATACTGCATGGTTTATCTCCTCGCGTGCCCTTCCTCTCTTCGCGATGAAACAGTCGTTATTCGAACTGACAAGACGAGAAACGTTGCTGGGAACTGCGGCAGCTGTTGCCGGTCTAGCCTCGGTCGGGTCGGTCACTGCGAGCGCCGACACGCTAACAGCGGAACTCAATGCAGTTCGCGCCGCGACGCGAAAGTACAGGGACGTACAGCTAGCCCGTGACGATGGCTACGCTGGATTGATCTCCCCGTATGTCCCGGGTATGGGATTCCACTTCGTCAACCCTGCTCTCATTGCGGCGGACGAAGATGTGGACGCCGATATCACGGTGCCGCCCATGCTCGTTTACTACACCACAGGGAACTACCGTCCGGAACCGGGTGACATTCACGACCCCGACCACGACGATGATCTCCGTCTCGGTGCAGTAGAGTTCGCACACATGGGGACTCTCAACGCCCCAGCGAACTACTTTTCCGACGAGGAGTCGAGGCGTTCGCTCGCTGTCTCCGAGGAGGAGGGATGGCATCCCATTCCGGACTCCCCGTTTACAGCGCTGCACGTTTGGGTCCACCGGGGGAACCCGGCAGGTGTGTTCCACCCGACGAACCCCACGCTGAACTAGCGATCGGCTACTCGGTGAAATTGCCCACAGGCGCCACGGGGGCGCCGTATTTTCGAACCGCTTTTTGCAGCCGCTTTTTGCTCTTTTCGCGTTGCTCTCGATCGTTTTCGCGTCAGAAAGGGGTATCTACAGGTAAGACAGGCCGAGTGCCTCGGGGTCGTACGGAAATCGGAGATTTCCGTGATGACGAGAATCTTCGATTCTCGAACCACTTGACCCCGAGGCGGTTCATTGTTCCCACTACCGGTCCGCTACTCAGAACGGAACCGGATCCGGGAGCGGAAGCATCGGAACGAGGAACATGCCGGCGAGGGTCAGCAGGCCGATGGTGACCGGGACGAGGATCTGTGAAAACCGGGTGGTACCCAGAACCGTCCCGAAGTCGCCGAGCATACTTCCCAGCGAGGGGGTGTCACTCACGCGCAGGATGGCGAGTTCGAGCCCCAGCAGTATCACCGTCGCGCTGGCGGAGACCATACAGAACGGGCAGATCTCGCCGATCGGAACCAGCTGGAGCCACACGAAGTACGACGACGCCAGCACGCCGGTGACGGTGATCGGCGTGAGGATCTTGATGATCAGCGGGTGCCGGGTGTCGAACCACCACAGCGCCAGCCCGATCGTCGTCAGGTAGTAGAACCCACCCAGCGTCGCAAGCGGGATCCCGAAGACGTACGCCCACTGACTCGTGATCACTTCGATGCTTCCCTGCACCGGTGCGTCAGCCGGAATTGCAGGGAGTGCGAACATGTGAATCGCCGTCAGGATCACAGTCACCAGCCAGCCAACTAGCGCAACCGCAGTGAAAACCCCAAATAGGGTCGTCACCCGCGGTGAATACTCCCACTCGTAATCGAACACGTTCTTGGTCGATGTGCCCATTGCCATACAAGCCTATTTGTGCATGGTGTACTAAAGTATTGTGCTTTGATTGCAATACCTAGGCCGGGAGAGAGTTATAAAAGCCCGTATATCGGCGGATAGGATCTCGGAGATGAGGCGGTATTGTAATTAAAATACAACACAGATGCCACGGATTCGGCGATTCTCGCTGCCGAGCTCCGTCACTGGGCCGTCAGTTCGATCGCGACCGGCGTCTCGTTGGCGACGTTGTCGGTGACCGGACAGCGGTCCTCGACTTCCGCCAGCCACTCCTGGAGGGTCGCCTCGTCGGCGTCGGTCGTCGCGTCGATCCCGACGCGAAGTCCCTGGTAGCCCGCCCGGACGCCTTCGGCGTCGTCGAGCAGCTTCGACGGGTCGAGTTCGCCTTCGATCTCGAACTCGAGATCGTCGATCTCGATGCCGTACTCGTCGGCGACGAGGTGGCAGACGACGTTCAGACAGCCGGCGAGCGATCCCGCCAGATACTCGACGGGGTTCGGGCCGGCGTTTTCTCCCCCGAGGTCTTCGGGTTCGTCGATCACGAACTCGAATCCGCGGGCTTGGACGGTCGTTTTCGTGGCTGTCTCTGCGGTCGCTGTCACGCCGAAGGTCGGTACGGAGTCGCGTTCGGATTGCTCCTGTTTCTGGCTCACACTCTTCGTTCGGGACGGACCACGTAAAGAGGCGTTCGCCCCGGCAACACGCGTCCGTTGTCGACGGCGTCGGCAAGACTCGCCGCCCGGCAGGCGAGACACGACGGGCTGCGACAGGAACGACCGGCAGATCGGATTTCGCACGCTTTTTGGTCTCGGAGACGCTAACACGGCTACTTCATGATCTCCGAGGGGTGCAAACAGTGCGCTAAAGGCGGCAAGCTGGTGCTTTTCGTGTACGGCTACTGCGACCAGCGCGACTGCTTTTACTGCCCGCTCGGGGAGAACCGCAAGAACGTCACTGACGTCTACGCGAACGAACGGCTCGTCGAGTCAGACGAGGACGTCATCGAGGAGGCGAAACGCATGGACGCGTTGGGCTCGTCGATCACCGGCGGCGAGCCACAGGAGGCGATGGAACGGACCTGTCGCTACATCCGGCTGTTGAAAGACGAGTTCGGCGAGGATCACCACATCCACCTCTACACCGGAATCACGGGCGGGCGGGAGAACATGCGGCGGCTCGCGGAGGCCGGTCTCGACGAGATCCGGTTTCATCCCCCGCTGGAACTGTGGGGCGATCTCCACGGCACGGAGTGGGAAGACATCCTCTATGTCGCCCGCGAGGAGGGTCTCACGCCGGCCTTCGAGATTCCCGGGATCCGTGCGGAACCGGAGTTCCTGGAGTTTCTCGACGAGGGCGCCGCGGAGTTTTGCAACGTCAACGAGTTCGAGATGAGCCAGGGCAACTACCGCCGGATGCAACAGGAGGGATTCGAACTCCAGGAGGGCCATATGTCCGCCGTCGACGGGTCGAAAACCGCGATCCTCGAGGAGATGGCCGCCCACGAGCGCGTCTACTTCTGTACCAGCGTGTTCAAGGACGCCGCCCAGCACCGCAACAGGCTCAAACGGATGGCCAGGAACGTTCGTCGGGAGTTCGACGAGATCACCGACGACGGCACCATCGTCTACGGGAAGACCAAGGCGGAACCAGAACGGTTCGAGGAACTGGGCGTTCCCGAGGAGTTTTACACCGCAAAGCGGAGCCACGTCGAGGTCGCCTGGTGGCTTCTCGAGGAGATGATCGAGGAGGGCGACCTCGCGGACGGCGAGATCGTCGAACAGTATCCGACCGTCGACGGTACTGTGGTCGAGCGGACGCCGCTGGCGTGAGCTGTCGGCAGGCGGTTATTTCTCGACAGGGATATTTAAACTGCCTTAATATAAACCGCGGGGAAAACCATTATAGCTGCTCATCCCGTTCGACTTACTGGTATATGACATCCAATATCAACGGACACGTCGACCGACGGGACGTACTCAAAGGACTCGGAGCGGCAGGAATCGTCGGCCTGGCGGGCTGTCTGGGCGACGACGAGGCGGAAGTCATCCGCTGGCACGCCGGCGGCACGGGCGGGACGTACTTTCCGTTGTCCGGCGAGTTTGAGGGAATCGTCGAGGACAACACCGATTACGACATGGAAGTCTCCGCCACGGGGGCGTCCGTCGAAAACGTCGGGAGTCTCGGCTCCGGCGACGCCGACTTCGCGCTGATCCAAAACGACATCGCCTTCTTCGCGGCAAACGGCACCGGTCTCGAGGCGTTCGAGGGCGACCCGATCGAGAACCTCCAGGGCGTGGCGACGCTGTACCCCGAGACGATCCACATCATCACTCGACCCGACGCCGGGATCGACTCGATCGCCGACATGGAGGGCGCGGCGGTCAACACCGGCGACCTCGGCAGCGGGACGCAGGTCAACGCCCTGCAGATCCTCGAGTCGGTCGCCGGGCTGACGCCGGACGACTTCGACGAGCAGAACACCGACTTCACGCAGGCGGCAGACCAGATCCGCGACGGCGACGTCGACGCCGCGTTCGTCGTGGGTGGCTGGCCAGTCGGTGCTGTCGAGGAACTGGCGACCACTGCAGACATCGAGATTTTGAACATGTCCGACGACGAGCGGCAGGCCGCACGTGACGCCGCCGAGTGGTTCGCCGACGACACCATCCCCGGCGGCACCTACGAGGGGATCGGCGAGGACGTCGACACCGTCTCCGTCCAGGCGATGATCGCGACCCGCGAGGAGTACTCCGCGGACATCGTTGAGGACGTGACGGCGGCGATCTTCGACAACCTCGATCGGCTGACGATCAAGACCGACTTCATCAGCGTCGAGACGGCCCAGGACGGGATGCCGATCGACCTCCACGAGGGCGCAGCACGCTACTTCGACTAGCGTGTCCCGTCGGCTGTGGCCGTACGCCGTCCTCGTCGGGCTCGCAGCGGTCCTGTCCGTCGGGCTCTTCGTGGCTCCGTTCGGTGGTGTCGGGAGCGTCCTTTCGGCCGACCAGACGCTGATCGTCACCGACGAGACCGGCGAGGAACTGACCGCAGTCGACGTCGCCGACGGCGCCGAAGTCGTTATCGAATACGAGCACAGCGTCGAACGGACGCTCGTTCGGGACGTTTACGTCGTCTCGGACGGGAAGCTGGTAATGGACAGAATGGAGTTCAGTTCGTTCGGTGCCGGTCTCCCCTCGCACGCCGAAGTCACACAGCAGGACGGGAGATACGTGTACGACATCGACGGACAGGAATACGGGACGCTCCGGATCTCGACTGGTCTCATCGCCGATCACGATCTCGTCGTCGACGGAACGCGGTACGATCTCTCGGGGATGGCCGACGGCGGAACGGTCGAAATCCGAATTAGATAGGCGAGGATGGGGCGTGACAAGCGAGTACGACATCGAACACGACTAACGCATGACCACACACAACGAAGGTTTTCCCGACGACGACCGTGCTCCCGGCGGCGAACCCGCACCCGATGGCGGTGGTGTCGCCAAACGCGGGAGCACCGCGGCGTCGGCTGCCGACGAGGTGCTCGAAGAGATCGAGAAGAAACGGAACGTCCGCGGGATTGCGGCAGTCGTCGTCGCGATCGTCGCGATCTCCTTTTCGGCGTTCCAGATGTGGCTCGCTGCCCGAGGGTTCACGTTCGGGTTCACAGTGCCGTTCGTCGGATACATCCGGATCGGCGCGCTCGCGCAGCTCCAGATCCGGGCGATCCACGTCAATTTCGCGCTGATCCTCGCGTTCCTCCTGTACCCCGGGTCGACCGGAACCGGCGCCGTCGTCCAGTGGTGCGGGCGGAGCGTGGCGGCGGTGCGCGATCGACTGGGCGACCACCCCGTCTCCCGTGGGGTCGAACGGCTCCGCGGGTGGGCCAGTTGGTTTTTCGTCGATGAGAACTCCGACCGGGTCACCCCCTCTGACGTCGTTCTCATTTTCCTGTCGCTTTTGCCGACCGCCTACTACGTCACTCGCTACAGCGAAATTACGGACGTCGTGCGCGTTCGGGGCCTGCGGGGCGCCGGCACGCTCGGCGAGGTGTACCCGTTCCTCGAACCGCTGGCGGTGGGCCCACTGGCGACGTACCCGGTCGCGTATCTGATGGGCGTGCTCGCGATCCTTCTCGTGCTGGAGGCGACCCGTCGGGCGCTGGGGATTCTCCTGATGGGGTTGGTGAGCCTCTTTATTGTCTACGCGAAGTACGGGTTCCTCATCCCGCGTGGTGCTCCCGGGATCGGGATCTTCGCCACCTCCGAACTGCGGTGGGACCAGATCGTCCAGAACCTCTGGTACACCGTCGAGGGGATCCTGGGTGTCCCCGTGGGGGTGTCGGTGCGGTTCATCTACATCTTCATCCTCTTCGGTGCGTTCCTGGAGATGTCCGGCGCCGGCAAGTGGTTCATCGACCTCGCGTACTCGATCACCGGGACACGGGAAGGCGGCCCGGCGAAGGCCAGCGTCGTCTCCTCGGGCTTCATGGGGATGCTTTCCGGATCGTCGGTCGCGAACACGGTGACGACCGGGGCGTTGACGATCCCGTTGATGAAGCGGTCGGGCTACTCGCCGGAGTTCGCCGGCGCGGTGGAGTCGTCCGTCTCCTCGGGGGGACAGATCCTCCCGCCGGTGATGGGCGCGGCGGCGTTCCTGATCGTCGAGTTCACCGGGACGCCGTTCCGCGAGGTGATCATCGCCGCCACGCTGCCTGCGCTTGCGTTCTTCTTCGGAATGTGGGTGATGGTCCACTTCGAGGCAGTCAAACACGGGATCGGCGGGCTCGACCGCGACGAGCTGCTCGACATCGGCCCCCACATGCGGCGGGGGTGGTTCTATCTCGTACCGCTGGGGCTGCTGTTGTACTACCTCGTGATCGCGCGGCTCTCGATCGGCCGGGCGGGCTGGTTCACCATCATCGCTACCGTCGCGCTGATCGCCATGGTGGCGGCGTACAACGAACGAACGGGCCCGTACCTGGTCGGGGCGGTCGCCGCGGGATACGCCGCAACGGTCGTCTCCTGGCACCTGTACGGTGTCCCGCCGACCGAGCTCATCGCCGGGACGACCGGCGTCGGGCTGTCGCTGGGGGCCGCCGCCGTCGAGGCGCTCTCCTCGCTGGGCGCGATCGTCATCGGAATCAGCGTGCTGTTCCTGCTCGCGGATCCCCGGGGCGAGGCACCGCTTTTGAACCTGGACGACTCCGTCGACGCCGCCGCAGAGTTGATCGACGCGAAGCTCGACCGCGAGGTCGCCACCACCCGTGCCGGGAGCTTCGTGTCGTTCGTGCTCAAGTCGATGGACTCGGGCGCTCGGACGGCGACGGTCGTCGTGATCGCGGTCGCCGCAGCCGGCGTCATTCCCGGCGTCATTAACCTCACCGGACTGGGCGGGAGCTTCCGGGCGCTGATCCTCGACGTCAGCGGCGGGTCGCTCGTTCTGCTTTTGATCCTGGCGGGGATCGCCTCGGTCGTCGTCGGAATGGGGATGCCGACGACGGTGATGTACATCATCATCGTCGTGCTCCTGGGCCCGGTGCTGCCGGAGTTCGGAATCGCCATCCTCGCGGCACACCTGTTCGTCCTGTACCTGGGGCTGATGGCCGACGTGACGCCGCCGGTGATGGTCGCCGCCTACGCCGCCGCCGGGGTGGCGAAGTCGGATCCGTTCCCGACCGGGAAGCTCGCGTTCTTGCTGTCGCTGAACAAGATTCTGGTGCCCTTTGCGTTCGTGTTCGCGCCGGGAATCCTGCTGTTGCGGATCCCCGAGGACGCCCCGCCCGGCGAGGCGTCGGTCCTCTCGTGGGCCGACATGACCGACCTCGGGTTCTTCCTGCCGGAGGTCGTCGCCCCGGTTGTCGCGATGTTCGCGGGCGTGTACGCGCTCGGGATCGCGATCATCGGCTACTACCGCACCGACGTCTCCCGATCCTCGCGGGTCGGCTTCATCGTCGCCGCCGTGCTGCTGTCGGTGCCGGGGATGGTGCTCATGCCCGCGGGAACGATGCTCGGGCTCGTCGGCGCCGACGTCACGCTGTTTACGCTTTCGAACGACCTCGTCCTGCGCGGGGTGGGGGCGGCGATGCTCGTTGCCGGCGTGATCCGGAACCGTCGCCGGGCCGCCACCGAGGCGTCCGAGGGAGCGCCCGCGGGCGGGGAGACGTCCGGGGCTGCGCCGACCGAGCGGTAACTCGACACCGGATCGCCACACCCTATAGGTCCGGGCCACTCGGGTGATACATGGACGATCGCGTCTCCGACCACGCACAGTTGCTGGTCGACTGGAGCGCACGGATCGAACCGGGCGACGACGTCGTCGTTTCGGTGGCGGAGGGCGCCCACGACCTGGGCGTCGCGACCGCGGAGCTGCTGGGCGAACGCGGGGCGAACCCGATTTTCATCTACGCCTCCGACGAGCTGACGCGGGCGTATCTGCAGGCGCACGACGGGGAGTTCGAGCCGGATCCGGAGCACGAACTCGCGCTGTACGAGGCGGCCGACGCCGTTCTGTTTCTGGGCGGCGGACGGAACACCGCGGCGATGGCGGACGTCGCCCCCGACGTCAGGCAGGCCAGTTCGCGAGCCCGGACGGGGATCCGCGAGGCCCGGATGGGAACCGACTGGGTGTCGACGGTGCATCCGACCCGGTCGCTGGCCCAGCAGGCCGGGATGGCCTTCGAGGAGTATCGGGAGTTCGTCTACGACGCGACCTTGCGCGATTGGGAGTCGCTTGCGGCGGAGATGCAACAGCTGAAAGAGGTTCTGGACGCGGGCAGCGAGGTCCGGCTCCGGAAGGCGGACACGGACCTGACGATGTCGATCGAGGGACGCACCGCCGTCAACTCCTGTGCGTCGGTGGCGTACGATTCGCACAACCTCCCGTCGGGGGAGGTGTTCACCGCGCCGTACGCGACCGAGGGGGAGGTGTACTTCGACGTGCCGATGACGATTAACGGCAAGCGCCTGCGGGACGTCCACCTGACATTCGAAGACGGGGCGGTGGTCGACTTCGCGGCCGGCGAAAACGAGGCGGAACTGGCGTCGATCCTCGAGACGGACGACGGCGCCCGACGGCTGGGGGAGCTGGGAATCGGGATGAACCGCGGCATCGACCGGTTTACGGACAACATCCTGTTCGACGAGAAGATGGGGGAGACGGTCCACCTGGCGCTCGGGCGGGCCTACGACGCCTGCTTGCCGGAGGGTGAGTCGGGCAACGACTCGGCAGTCCACGTGGACCTGATCACGGACACCAGCGAGGACGCCACGCTGTCTGTCGACGGCGAGGTGATCCAGCGCGACGGGCGGTTCCGGTGGGAGGACGGGTTCGACGGCTAGGAGCCGTTGCTATCGTTCCTCGAACAGCGACTGGGCCCGCCGAACGTAGCTGTTTGCTTCCCAGCTGCGCGCGTCACTGATCTCTTCGAGGTGCGTGCGAGCATCGGCGACGGAGAGCCGATCGGTCCGAACGAGAACCGAGAGCAGCGTCGGTGTCGTCACGAGTCTGGTATCCGAAAGCGACGCGTGGATCAATCCGAGCTGTGTGAATTCATCACAGAGCAGAAGTCCGGCATCGAGTTCGTTCGCGAGTGAGACAGCAGCGTTTTCACCGTCGTCGAGCGGAAACCCGGTATCGAGCTCGACCGCCCGCACGTCGAGTGCAGCTGTTCGGTCGAGGACGACGGTTGCGGCACGGCCGTGTGCGTCGTCGTACGAGGAAACCTCCCGGAGTTCGTCGAGAACAACTGCCGGGACGACGACCTCGTATCGGGCCAGACACAGCTCGAGCGGATCGTGCTCCGCATCGGCGACGACTCCGAGACTGACGAGAGCGGAGGTGTCTGCGACGAGCGTCGTCATCTATGTGTCGGCGACCTCGTCGATGAAGTCTTCGTCCAGTTGCTGTTTCAACACGCGGAGGTTCGCCGCCTCTTCGGCACCGACGAGTGATTTGAGTTGTTCGAAGGAGATCTCGTCGTCGTAGTAGGCGGAGGCGATCTCCTGAACGAGCGCGTCGTCGTGGGTGGCCTCCCGAAGGTACTCCCGCAGCGCGGTCACGAGGATATCCGTCCGGTCCTCCCCGAGAACTTCCGCGAGGGCATCGGTCCGATCGATGAGTCGATGTGGGGCCCGAAATTGAACGCGCTTCTTGTCGCTGCTCATCGTGTGTACGTTGTGAGCCAGCGTACTTAGCTATTTTCGTGTGTACTGTGTGAGCCTCTCTGGCTCGACTCGACGAACGCCGTCCGGTCCAGCGAGATCCTGCCGGTCAGTTTTCGAACTCGATCTCCTCGACGGTCGCACGCTCCCCGAACAGCCAGTCGGCGTGGTCGACGGCGTACTCCCGGTGATCGTCCTCGATCGCCCCCAGCGCGTCCTCGACGAGCACCGGCCGGAAGTCCCGCAGGCCGGCGCTGCCGGCGGTGTGGAGCACGCAGACGTTCGCCAGTGTCCCGCAGATCACCAGCTCCCGGAGGTTTCGGGCCGTCAGCCATCCTTCGAGTTCGGTTTGATAAAAGGCGTCGTAGGTGTGCTTTTCGACGACGTGGTCCTCGGGTCTGACCGCGAGGTCGTCGTGGATCTCCGCCTCCCAGGAGCCCTCCAGGACGTGTTCGCCCCACTGCTCGAACTCGTCGTAGTAGTGGGCGTCCTCGAACTGCTCGGGCGGGTGGACGTCGCGGGTGTACACCACCTGCGTGCCCGCCTCGCGGGCCCTGTCGACGAGCGTCGACACCGGGTCGAGCGCCTGCTCGCTGCCGGGGGCGTACAGGCTTCCCTCGGGGTGACAGAACCCGTTTTGCATGTCCACCACCACGAGCGCCGTTTCGTCGGGATCGAACGCGAGTTTGCTCATATCCAGGGGTACGCCCCGACCGACCCTAAAAACTTCCTCGCGGCTAACTCCGCCGCCGCGACGAGCACCACCTGCCCGAGGAAGACGACCCAAATCCCGACGTACAGCGCGTGGGGCCCCTCGGGCCGGCGACGCGACGGTCCCGTCCAGGGAGGAGTTATTTGTTGTCTCCCTTCGACAATTCGCCCGCATGACAGACGGGACGATCCACGAGTCCACGGAGGTACAAAAGCGACGGCGACTGGCGACGTTCTTCGGCCGCCTGGCCGACCGGTTCCGCCGCGGCGAGGCGGTCCCGGTCGACGACGACCAGAGCGTGACGATCGACCCGCCCGCGGAGGCGGAGGTGGACGTCGAACTCACCAGAGCGGGGGACGACGTCCGTCTCGACGTCGGGCTGGAGTGGCCCGAAGCGGACGGCGAGGTCGAAACGGACGTCGTCGCGAGCAAGGCCCGGTTCGAACTGTACGAGGACGCCGGCGGGAAGTACCGCTGGCGGCTCGTCCACCGGAACGGCAACGTGATCGCCGACTCCGGGGAAGGGTACGCCTCCAGGCAGAAGGCCGAACAGGGGCTCGAAAGCGTCCGGCGCAACGCCCCGGGCGCATACACCGTCGACGAGTCGAAAGACGAGGAGGCGCCGGAGGAAGGCGGCAGCAACGCTACATTCGAACTGTTCGAGGACGCCGAAGGCGGGTGGCGCTGGCGGCTCGTCCACCAGAACGGCAACATCATCGCCGACTCGGGGCAGGGCTACGCCTCGAAACAGAAGGCGAAACAGGGGCTCACAAGCGTCCAAAACAACGTCCCGGGTGCGCCGGTCGAAGAGACCGACTCCTAGCGGATCTCGGGCGCAGCGCATCGTCATCATTTCGCCCGGTCTGTGGTAAGAGTTAACAAGGAGCATGACATAGGGGCGGACGCCTAACAAGAGAGATCGAAGGTCATGTCCAGTTCACAGCACACAGGTCGGTCGGTTGCGCTGTCGATCCCGCGGGAGGAGCAGTGGACGCTCCATCACGTCCTCCTCGACCGGATCGAACGAGAACGCACGGTGAAGTCCTCGGAAACGGGGCCGCCGTCGATCGAGGTGTATCGGGCGTTCGATCGCCTCGACGACGGCGAGATGGCGTTCACACTCGCCCAACTCGAGGCGGTGCAGTCGGTGCTGTCGGCGTATCATCATTCGCCGACCGACTGGGAGCTCGACAGGCCGGAGATAGAGGCGCTGTTGGAACGTGTCACGGACGCGATCGACCGGGCTGATGCCGGCTAGCCTCACGGTTAGGGAGGAAACTGCCGTCGGCCGTCTTCGTTTCTGGTCACTCCGTTTCTGGTCACTCCGTTTCTGGTCACTCCGTTTCTGGTTCGAGTTCGTGTTCGAGCGCCCAGACGTGGAGGTGACCGAACGCGGGGAACAGTGCCCGAGCCGTTTCCGTCGGTTCGTATTCGACCCGCGGTGGGACTTCGTCGTAGGCGGTCCGTGAGAGCAGTCCGGCGTCGGAAAGCTCCGTGAGCCGGGTCGAGAGCGTGTTCGGGGGAACCTCGAGGCTCGATTCGAGGTCGCGAAACCGAAGGGGTCCGTCGGCGAAGGCGAACGCCGAGAGGACGGCGATCGCGTGAGCCCTGCCGAGCAGCCCAAGCAGTCTGGCGACGGTGGCCTCGACGCGCTCGCGCTCGTCCGGGGCCAGTTCCTCCCGAAGTCTCCGGGCTTTCTCGGGTGTGTATCCCAATCCGAGTTCGAATTCGGCGTCGGAATCCATAGTAAGTTTCTGGCGACTCTGAGTATTACTCTTTCTTTCGAAGTATAGCGAAAACACCATCTTCGGGCCCAATACTTCGACACTTCGAAGTTGCAAGTATATCCGGTCGGGGGTGATAATGAACGCATGAAGATCGCCGTATTCGGTGCGACGGGACGGACCGGCGTCCCGCTGTGTGAGCGAGCGCGTTCCCGGGGACACGAGGTGGTCGCGCACACCCGATCGCCGGAGAAACTACCCCCGGAGTTGCGCACAGACGAGGGGGTGACCGTCGTGACGGGCGATGTCTACCGAGGGGAGGGAATCGAAACGGCTCTCGAAGGAGTCGACGCTGTCGCGAGCGTGCTCGGCCAGACCGGCGACGGCCCCGACGACCTGCTCGCAGTCGCGGGCGGACACGTGACCGCAGCGATGGCCGAGGCGGGCGTCTCGCGATACGTGACGCTCGTGGGCGCCGGCGTTCGGACCGACGGCGAGTCGGTGTCCCTCGGCGGGCGGGTGATGGGTCTTCTGTTGCGGCTGTTCGCCGGGGACGTCCTCGCGGACGCCGGCGAACACGTCCGGCGCGTCGGAGCGACGGACCTGGAGTGGACGGTTCTGCGAGTGCCGCGACTCGGCGAGGGCGATCCCGACGGGGAGTACCGGCTCGGCGACATCGACCTCGGGTTCGGGGCGGTCGACCGTGCCGACGTGGCGGCCGCCATCCTCGAGGTGCTCGAAGACGGGACGTACGTCCGGGAGTGTCCGAAGGTGGGACCGGCGTGAGTGGGGATCGAACCGCGGGCGAGACGATCCTCGTCACGGGGGCGACCGGGACCGTCGGCGGGGCGGTCTGTGAGGAACTGGCGGGGGATCAGGGACCGTCGGGTCGGACCGGTGGAGACGGTTCGACGGTTCGGGCCGGTGGAGGCGGTTCGGCGGGCCGATTCGACGGCGGTGATCTGACGATCCGGGCGGCGACTCGCTCCCCGGGGACGTTCGACGGGGCTGCCGACGAGGTCGTCCGGTTCGATTTCACCGATCCGACGACGTGGCGGGCGGCGTTTGCGGGCGTTGACGCGCTGTTTCTGGTGCGTCCTCCTGCGATCTCCCGGGTTCGGCGGGATCTGCTTCCCGCGCTGTCGGCAGCGATCGGGGCGGGGGTCGAACGGGTGGTGTTCCTGTCGGTAATCGGCGCCGATCGGAACCCGATCGTCCCACACGCCCGGATCGAATCGTGGCTTGCCGAGTCGGGGGTCGACGCGACGTTCCTCCGGGCGTCGTTTTTCATGCAGAACCTGCTCGAGGACCATCGCGAGGAGATCCGGGACGGCCAGCTGTTCGTTCCTGCCGGCTCCGGGAAGACGAGTTTCGTCGACGCCCGGGACGTCGCCGCCGTGGGCGTCACAGCCCTCCGCGAGGGGACCGACGGTGACGTCCGGGCGTACGACCTGACGGGGCCGGCTGCCCTCGGGTACACGGAGGTGGCGGACCTCCTCACACGGGAACTGGGGCGGGAGGTGCAGTACGTCGACCCGTCGGTGATCCGGTTCCTGTGGCGGCGTATTCGGGCCGGCGAGGGATTCGGAAAGGCGGCCGTGATGGCCGGCATCTACACAACTGCGCGGCTGGGGTTGGCCGACCGCGTGACCAACGACGTCCGGCGGGTGCTGGGACGGGAGCCAAGGGGGCTGTCGGCGTTCGTTCGGGAACATCGCGATGTGTGGGGTTGATCGGGGCCGAGAACGTTTGAAACGGGACTCCGTGGATTTTTACTGCTGGCAGCTGTCGAGAATCACGTGTTCGACCGTCTGCGCAATCTGCTTCGGTCGGTTTCTCGAGCCCGTTCCAGTGAGACCGACGACCGGGACCGCGGAACGGACGACCAGGACCACGGAACTGACGACCGGGACGGGGAGTCGGATCAGGTTGTCGGCTCCGGGGAGGCGATCCTGTCGCCCCAACACCGTCGGTCGCCGGCGGCGGAGGCGGAACTGGAGCGGCTGGCGGAACAGGCCGACCAGCAGACACGGGACGAGCCGTAGGGTGCTGGGGTCTCGGCTCCGGCGAAACCGTTGTGGTGCCGTTACCGCCGATGTGAGACCAGTTCGGCGATTCCCTCGGAGAGGTCAATCTCCGAGTCGAAGCCCAACTGCTGGCTGGCCTTTTCAGTGCTCGCCGTGCTCTCCTCGATGTCGCCCGCCCGCGGGTCGGTGTGGACGATTTCGACGGTCGAGTCTACGCACTCGGCGACGACGGTTGCGAGCTGGTTGATGCTCGTGCTGTCGCCGGTGCCGACGTTGAACGCCTCGCCTACCGAGTCGGTGACGAATGCGCGCACCGTCGCCCGAACGACGTCGTCGACGTGGACGA
This sequence comes from Halalkaliarchaeum sp. AArc-CO, assembly GCF_024972735.1. Classification (GTDB taxonomy): domain Archaea; phylum Halobacteriota; class Halobacteria; order Halobacteriales; family Haloferacaceae; genus Halalkaliarchaeum. The sequence goes on along the minus strand of NZ_CP087723.1, from coordinate 2,743,510 downwards.
AGTCCCTGGTCTGGGTCCCGGTTCCGTGCACTTCGATCGGTTGGCCCGCCAGCGCACGTTCGAGAAAGACGTCGATCACGCCGCTGTAATCGCCGCCCTGCTGTCCCGGGCCGTAAATGTTGAAATACCGCAGTGCGACGGTCGGTACGTCGTAGAGCCGGGTGTACAGTCTCGCGTACTGGTCCGCGGTGAGCTTCGAGAGCCCGTACGGCGAGGTCGGCTCGGTCGGGTGGGATTCGGTGATCGGGACCGATTCGGGCTCCCCGTAGACGGCCGCACTGGACGCCAGGACGAACCTGGCGTCCGCTCTCCTGGCAGCTTCCAGGGTCGACAGCGTCGCGTCGGCGTTGATCGACTGGGTGCGCTCGGGGTCCTGGACCGACTCCTCGACGCTTACGAGTGCGGCCAGATGACAGATGCCGTCGACGTCCGCCGCCGCTCGTTCGAGCAGGTCGTCCTCGCGGACGTCCCCCGCAAACACCTCGACGCCGTCGGGGACGTTCTCGCGGCGACCGGTCGAAAAGTCGTCCAGAACTCGGACCTCGTTTTCGGGGTGCAGCGCCCGGACGAGGTGGCTCCCGACGAACCCGGCGCCGCCGGTGACGAGGATCGTCTGTCCGTCGAGGCCCGCATCCGCGGCAGACGGGGGAGACCCGGTCATACTACAGCCCTGGACCAGACGGAGTTCCAAATCGAATGGGTCCTGGATTCAGTGATCGTTTCGCCGCGTCCGGGATGGAGACCGGGGACGGAGGCTCGATTCGCGGGATGGACAGCGGGACACACGAATTGGGGTGCGATACTCTGTGAGTTAGTTATGCGTCGAAAACGCTCCGAGAGTCCCGATTTATGCGGGTATTAACTTCATAATCCAGATCGGCGCCAAGAAAAGTACACTTTTGGTTGACCACGACTACGGGAATTCACATGACGGTTCTCATCACCGGTGGAGGCGGATTCATCGGGTCTCATCTCGTGGATCGCCTTCTTGCGGAAACGGAGGCGGAGATACTGGTCCTCGACAATTTCTCCACCGGCGACGTCGCCAATCTCGCTCACGTCGAGTCCGATCGGCTCGAGGTGCGGACGGGCGACGTCCGAGACGCCGAGGTCGTTGCAGAGGCGGTGGCCGAGGCTGACCGGATCTATCACCTCGCAGCAGCCGTGGGGGTCCAGAACGTCGTCGACAACCCACTCAAGTCGCTACAGGTGAACCTTCACGGCACAGAGAACGTCCTCGAGGCCGCAAGCGAGGACGGCACGCCCACCTTCCTGGCTTCATCCTCGGAGATTTACGGAAAGAGCGAAAGCCTCCCATTCTCGGAGTCGGACGACCGGGTGGTCGGCCCGACGACGGTCACCCGCTGGGGGTACACTACCGCCAAAGCGACCGACGAGTTCCTCGCATTGAGTTATCACGACGAGTACGACCTCCCGGTCGTGATCGGGCGGTACTTCAACATCGTCGGCCCGCGCCAGACTGGCGAGTACGGCATGGTGATCCCGACCTTCGTCGAGCAGGCGCTTTCGGGCGAGCCGCTGACTGTGTACGGCGACGGCACGCAGACCCGGAGTTTCACCCACGTCACCGACGCGGTCACTGTGACCCACCAGCTACTCGAGACCCCCGCGGCGCACGGCGAAGTGTTTAACGTCGGCGCTCCCCAGCCAACGGCGATCAACGACCTTGCCGATCGGGTACTGGAGCTGACCGGCAGCGAGTCGGAGATCGTCCACGTCCCATTCGAGGAGGCGTACAGCGAGGACTTCGAGGAGCCGGATCACCGCGAACCGGACGTCTCGAAGCTGGAGTCGCTGCTCGGCTGGGCTCCCGAGGCAGACCTCGATCGGATCCTCCGGGACGTCATCGAAGCGCAGGCCGACGCGCCCGTTGACCTGGAGGCGGTACGATGACTCGCGAGGTGGCGACCCTCAGGGACAGGCTGGTCGACAGGGATGCAAGCGTCGGCATCGTCGGCCTGGGCTACGTCGGGTTGCCGCTGGCGCTCGAGTTCACGGCCGCCGGCTTCGACGTCTCGGGGTTCGACATCGACGTCGGGCGCGTGGAACGGCTATTGAACGGCGACAGCTACGTCGACGACGTGAGCGACGGGGACCTGGCGGCCGGCCTGGCGGCGGGCTTTACTGCCGGGGCGGACCCGAGCATCGTCGAGGGCTGTGACGCGTACGTGATTGCGGTACCTACCGGGATGAACGACGCGACGGGCGAGCCCCGGATGGACGCCGTCGAGGCAGCCGCCGAGACCGTCGCAACGCAGTCGGGCTCCCGGGAGACGCTGGTAGTCGTTTCGAGTACGGTCTACCCCGGAGCCACGCAGGAGATCGTCGCACCGATCGTCGTGAACGACCGCGAACGGACGCCGGCCGACGCGCCGGTGCGGCTGGCGATGGTCCCCGAGCGGTTGAACCCCGGCGGGGACGTCCCGTTCGAGGAAATCCCGCTGGTGGTGGGCGCCGACACAGAGCCGGCGCGGGAAGCGGCCCTGGCACTGTTCGACGCCGTGGTCGCCGACACGCATCCTGTCGCGTCGACCGAGACCGCCGAACTGGCGAAGACACTCGAAAACACCTACCGGATGGTGAACATCGCCCTGGTGAACGAACTGGTGACGCTTGCGGAGGGACTCGACGGCGACGTCTGGGAGGCGATCGACGCTGCGGCGACGAAGCCGTTCGGCTTTCAGGCCTTCTACCCGGGACCGGGCGTCGGCGGCCATTGCATCCCGGTCGATCCGCAGTTCCTGGCGTGGCGGGCCGAGGAGTTCGGCGGGGAGCTGTCGTTCTTGCAGGACGCCCACCGGCTCAACGAGCGCATGCCCGCGCTGGTTGTCGACCGGCTGGAGACAATGCTCAGGGCGCGGGGCGTCTCGCCCGACGAGGCGTCGGTTGTGGCGCTCGGGGCCGCGTACAAGCCGAATGTCGGCGACACCCGGAATTCGCCGGCGCTGCGGGTGGCCGACCGGCTCGACGACCGCGCGACAGTGACGGTCGTTGATCCCCACGTCGACGAGGATGGAACCGCACGTCAACTGTTGCGTTCGCCCAGGGAGGCAGATCTATCCGGGGCCGACGCGGTGCTGCTGCTCGTCGATCACGACGAATTCGACCTGGAGTACGTCGGCGAACGGGGGCGATTCGTCTTCGACACCAGGAACGCGATGCCCGAGGAGTGTGCCGCCGACGTGGTGACACTGGGTGACGTCGTCGAGCAGGCGGAGTTAAACCCAGCCGTTTTGTCGCCGTAGTGGTCTCTGGTTTACAGCTTTGATTCGATAGCCAGTTGCGGACCCGTATGGTCAGTACAACTCAATGCGGCTTACTCGTCATCGCTGTCCTGGCCAATCACCAGCTCGAATACGTCGGTTCCCACCTGCCAGAACTGTCGGAAGACGATTTTCAGATCCCCCGTGAATGACTGAGTCCGAATGTACTGAATGTCGTACTGAATTTTCTCGCGGGGTTCCTGGCTGGTTGCGTCATTGATCTGGGCGAGCCCCGTCAGGCCGGGTTTAACGAACCAGCGGTGTCGCCAGTGGTCGGCCTCGGCTTCGAAGTCCGATTCGAGATCCGTCTGGGCCGGCCGGGGGCCGACGACGCTCATGTCGCCGACGAGGATCGACCACAGCTGGGGAATCTCGTCGAGGTGGGTCGTCCGGAGGAAGTTTCCGAGTGGCGTCTCCCGATTGTCGTCGATCGTCGTGCCGACTTCACCTTCTGGATCGGGCTTGAGCGTTCGGAACTTATAGACCGTGAAGGTCTCCCCGAAGAGGTAGGTTCGCTTTTGCGAAAACAGAACTGGTCCCTCACCCTCGAGTTTGATCGCGAGGGCGATTAACAAGATTACCGGCGAGAGAGCGAGCAGGGCACTGCCGGCGAAGGCGACGTCGAAGGCGCGTTTGAGGGCATAGTCCTGAATGTCCCAGGGTTCCACCTCGACATCGACGAGTGTTCCGAGGCTGTCCTCGGCCGTGAGCACGCTGTCGGCGTACTCCCGGTGGACCTTGGCTGCAACGCCGTGTTCGTAGCAGGCGTCCAGCGCGCCGAAGAACTCCGCCCGATCGGGTTGCCGGAACGCCAGGACGACGGCGTCGATATCGCGTTCGACGAGGGCGTCCTCCAGGCGAGAGAGTCCACCGAGGTGTTCGAGGTCGGCCTGGACCCCACCGTCCGCGCGTGGCGGTGCAGGGATCGCGTTCTCGGCTTCCTCCTCGCCGCCGAAGACTGCCGTCGGGGCGAGATAGCCTACGAAGGGGTGCTCAGTCTCCGTGACGATCCGTTCCAGCTGACCCGGATCGTCGCCGACCAGCAGTGTGCGCTCGGGATCACTCGTGGGTCGACGGCGGATCCAGACGAACCACAGCGGGATCGCCACGAGGAGGGCCCCGACCATCATCGTCAGCGTCGCACGCGGATGTCGGTACGACCACCGGAAATACCCGAGCGTTGCGAGCGCGAGTCCCCCCACGAGCACCCGCTTTTGGGCGAAGAATACTGTATCGAGGATGCGCCGCGGACGAGGTTTATAAAGGGGAACGAGTGCACCCCCGATCGCGACGACGCTCAACAACAGTGCGAGCTGAAGTTCCGCACCTGTGAGAACCGTGGGATCGAGGCGGTTAAAGAGGGGAACGTATGTAGTAAACAGCAATTGGGCAGTGGGGTGGTTGGCCACGAGCAGTGCACCGGCTGTGAGACAGATCACACCTGTTGCACTCGCGATGCGGTAACGCCAGCCGGAGAGCATTCGTTACTACCCCAGATGGGGACTGATATTAATATTTTGATAATGGAGAGATACAGTTATCTGTGCGTGAGTGTCCGGATCGGCGGAACGACCGGCCGAACCTACTTTTTGCGGGTGCCCTACCGTGTTCCGTGACAACCGACGACCCCGAGGACGACCCTGTCGGCGTGTGGTTCCTCGATCGCACCTATTCGGACGACGAACAGAACGTGATCACCCTGACGTACGCGACTCCCGAACTGGGTTGCCCCTCACCGGATCATCGACAGCGCCATCTTGAAGGAGGTGACGGCGTCGACGGCGTGGGGGACGTCGGCGGGCATGAGGATCGATTCGCCGTCCTCGAGTTCGTGGCGCTCGCCGTCGAGGATGACGGCGGCGGTGCCGTCGAACACCTGCAGGAGCGCGTCGTGGGGGGCGGTGTGTTCGCTTAGGTTCTGCCCCTCGTCGAAGGCGAAGACGGTGACCGAGCCGCCCTCGTCGTCGATCAGCGTCCGGCTGACGATCGCGCCGGTCTGGTAGTCGACGAGGTCGGATAGTTCGAAGACGGTGCCGGCGAGGTCGTCGGTCCGAGTGGAGCTGTCGTCTGACATGAGTGCGTCGGCGTGCGCTGCCGATGTGGGCGGTTGGCGACCCGGCTGTATAAAAGGCGGGCGATCTGTTCGTCGGGTTCGAGGCGTTCGTCGGGTTCGAGGCGTTCGTCGGGTTCGAGGCGTTCGTCGGGTGCGAGGCGTTCGTCGGGTGCGAGGCGTTCGTCGGGTGCGAGGCGTTCGTCGGGTGCGAGGCGGTCGTCACGTTCGGCCTGGGTGGCCAGAGCGGTCAGGAGCGCTGCTCGGAGACCACTTGTTCCCCGTCGTGTTCGACCGTCACAGCCGACGGGAGTTCGTCCTCGAACACGACGACCGTCTCGTAGTCGATTCCGATCGGGGCTTCCCCGCACGCCTCGTCCTCGCCGGCGTCCTCGTAGCTTTCGACGTTCACGACGAGCGTTCCGTTTTCGAGCGTGCCGTTTTTAAGGGTGACACTCTCGAGCTTGGCGACGTAGCAGGTGTTGTCTCCCGGAATGGTTCCCGACACCGTGACTGTCTCCGCTTCGAACCTCACGGTTGCAGCCTCCTCGAATTCGAACGCGGAGCCGAGCACGTCGAACCGCGTCTCGCGGACGCCCGCTACGTCGTCGCCGTCGCCGTCGTCGGGAGTTCCACCGTCGGTCGGCGTGTCGGTCACGTCGGTGCCTCCCGCGTCGGTTCGATCCTCGTCTGGTGGTTCATCGCTGCCTCCGGTGTCGAGACATCCGGCACCCCCGCCCGCGATTGCGGCGGCCGCCGTCGCAAGCAGGCTGCGTCGGTTCATCCCACACCAGGGTTCTGTACGCTCATAGCTTTTTGCGCGACTTTGACCCGTCCGGCGACACGGCACGCTCCTGGCCTCGCCGACGCCTTTCGGCTGCCGGATCCGGTTCGAGGGCCGTCTCCCCGGTCGTATTTCGAGGGATCAGGAGCGCCCCCCACCGACGATCCGCACGTCGTCGAAGCCGAACACGGGCGTGCCGTCGTCCGTCTCGCCGGCGAGTTTCGCTTCGTCGTCATCGCGATCGAAGCCGGTGTCCCCCGTCGCGAAGTGACAGTGCCAGTCCTCGTCGCCGCTGTCGTTCACGTCGTCGACGTGGCCGCCGTCGTGAATCGGGGCTGCCCCGTCCCCGGTGTCGATCGTCGGTGGTGCGCCGAACCTCACCGTGTCCGGATCGAGCGCGGCAGGCGAATCGAAGTCGGCTGTGTGCAACACTGCGACCGGGATGATCGTCTCGTCTCGCAGATTGACGGGGTTGGTCCCGTTCTCGGACGGTTTGACGTCGATCGAGACTCGGATGTGCACGGTGACGTCTTCGCGGTGAACCGAACGCTCCTCGTGGGCGGCCCCGTCGTCGTCGGTGACGGTGAGCGTGACTGTCATCAGGCCACCCTCGTCGTACGTGTGTTCGATCGTCGGTTCGTCGGACGTCTCGACGATGCCGTCGCCGAAGTCCCACTCGTACTCGTCGATCTCACCGTCGGGATCGAACGACGCCGAGGCGTCGAACGCGACGGGTTCGCCCCGGACGGCCGGCTGTTCCGGCGGGTCGACCAGCACGTCGAACTCGGCGATCGGATACGCGTTGATCCGGATCTCCTGCTCGGTCACTGATAGTTCCTCGTCCGAGCCATCGTCTTTGTCGGTGACGGTGAGCGTGACGTCGAATGTCCCGTAATTCCCTTCGCCGACCGGTCCGTAGGAGTGTTCGATCGTGGGTTCGTCGGTCGTCTCGGTGGTCCCGTCGCCGAAGTCCCATTTGTACTCCTTGATCTCTCGCGGTTGGCCGGTGTGCCTATCAGTCGGGGCTTCCGAGGCGGACGCGTCGAAGATGACGGTGTCCCCTTCGTTCACGGGTGGGTCGTTTGCGACCTCGAAGGCTGCGGTCGGGTAGCCGAGCGTGGTGACCACCAGTCGTTCGCCGTGCTCGGTCGATTCCCACCCTTCGGCGTCCTCGGTCACGGTTGCGGCTGCCCGGAAATCGTATCGGGTGTCCGGTTCGAGATCCTCGGCGATTTGTCCGAAGAGTTCCTCATTGCCCAGGATCGGGGCAATCGGCTCGTCCGGAGAGATTTCCTCGCCATCCGTGCGCTCCCAGCCGGACGTGCCCTGTATTCGGAATTCGAAGAACACCTCGGCGGTATCCGAGCCGACGAGATGGTTCACCCGACCGATCAGCGACGCATGCTCGTGGCGTCTCGCGCCGGTTCCACGGGTCTCCACCTCGAGCAGGTCGTTTGCCGAATCGAGGCCGAGCGCGTTGGCGACGTCGACCAGGCCAGCGCCCTGTTCCTGTGCATCGAGTCCGAGATCCTCGGCCGTCGACTCGAGGACGTCCTGGACGTCTCCCGGCGGGGTTCCGTTCGCGAGCAACAGCGCCGCGGCGCCGGCGACGTGTGGCGCAGCCGAGGAGGTCCCGCCGGTCCGGTGGGTTCCCCCGTTCAGCCGCGTTGTGAGGACCCCCCGGCCGTCCTGAGGCGATCCTGGCGCGGGGGCCGTCGGCGCGCCGATGTCGACCTCGGGTCCCGTCGACGAGATCGTCGACAGTTCGTCCAGTTCGGTGATCCCACTCACGCCGACGTCCTGTGGATAGCCGCCCGGGAACGTCACGTCCCCGCCCCGTTCGTTCCCGGCCGAGGAAATCAACACGACGTCCCTGGCTGTGGCGTACTCCATCGCATCCTCGACGGTCTGGCTGTGGGACGACCCCAGGCTCATGTTCGCGATGTCGATGTCGTTGTCGGCAACCCATTTGATCCCCTCCGCCAGGTCCGAGGAGAAGCCCTCTTCGGTTGCGCCGGCCCACACCTTCACCGCGTGTAAGGTCGCTTCGGGGGCCACGCCGATCGGGCGATTGCCGGTGTCGTGGGAGGCGGCCACGATTCCGGCGACGAGCGTTCCGTGGCCGTTGTCGTCGTGCCAGTCCTCGGGGCAGTCTCCGCTGTCGCAGACGTTCGGCGCGAAGTGAAGCGAATGGTGGAGGGTGTCGACCAGTTCGTCGTGGCGGAGGTCGATCCCGCTGTCGACGATCGCGACGCTCACCCCCGCGCCGGTGTGTCCCGCCTCGTGGGCGATCTCCGCGTCGATGCGATCTGCGCCCCAGTCGAGGTCGGCTCCACCGTGCCCCTCGGGCCAGATCGTCCTGTCGTCTTCGACGTACCGGACGTTCGGATTCCGCTGGAGCCCCCGGAGCGCCTGGTCGGGCCACCGGCCGACGATGGCCTGTCCGATCCGGCCGAAATCCAGGGTTTTGATCGTTCGATCCGCCGGCAAGCCGCGGTTGACAATCCCTGCTCGGCCCGGCTGTACGCCGACGATTCGCCGTTTCGGTCGCGCTGCAGCTGCGGGTTGGGATCCGATGGCACCGACGGCACCGGCGGCACCGGCGGTCCTGAGAACGGATCGCCGACTGACCGGGAGGACGTCGTCGTCGTCGGATTCTGTGTGGTTCGTGTCTGTCATGGTTCAGTCTCACGTTGGTCTCACTGCTTCACACTGGCCACCGGACGAGGGGGTTTTCGTCCCCTGTGGCCACCTCTCGTCGCAGTCGGGACGGCAATCGCCGCCGGTCAATCGACTGTGTGAAGTGGTAACCAATGGGGGGTTATTGTCATCAAGCTATCTTTTGAAATGATTGCAACAGGTGACCGGTTTGCAAGGGATGGACGGACTCTCGAAGGTGGAGATATGCCAGGGAGTGCATCCGTCGGCACCCCCTGGCGAGAGCCGGTCTGGCGTTCGTCCACGAAACGAACTTCACCGGACCGTTCGTATTCAGTGGCCATGCTCGAGCCCCTCCCCTCGCCGACACACGAGTTCACGGCCGTGGGCCTGCTCGGGTTCGCCCACGTCGTCCTCGCGGTCGTCCTCACGGGCGTTCTCTGGCGGTATCTGCTCCCGGACTGGCTGGTCGTCGTGGCGTTTCTCGTGGTCGCGCTGGCGCTCGTCCCCGCGTTTCTCCCGCTGTATCGCCGGTACTATCCCGAGGGGCCGGCGGTGGACTACTGTGCCCTGACGAACTGTGGGGCGTGTTCAATCGGGGTCAGTTGTCGGTGTGGCGTCGACGAGAACAGAACCGCTGTCCTCCCCGAGTCCAGACGGGTACTGGGTGGCGGGAATCTGGACGGCTACTGATACTCTCGGGGGGCTGTCCGGTGAACTGCTCCCCCGCGGACGGTGGCGCGGGGACGCCTGCTCTCAGGTGGGCAGGTTTTCTGTTTCGCTACTCCACTTCTACACCGATGCGGAACACTCGGTGACGACCTCGAAAGCCCCGAGTCGCTGGAGTCGAGGGCTTCGGTGCGCTCCTCGCTCACGTCGTTCGCTGCGGTTTCCGTCAGCCGTCTTCCTCCAGCGACTCGCCCCTTTCAGTCCCAACCCCGCTGTCTGACCGAATGGCGGCGGCCAGCACCACGAGTTCACGATAAGTTGGTTAGATAACGTCGCAAGTCGTTTGACTTCGGTAGCTTTAGTAATACAGAAGGATAAAGATACTACTAACGATGGCAAGTAGTACAAATGAACCAAGAGTAGTACGCGTGTCTCAGAAGGGGCAGGCCACGATCCCGAAGGGACTGCGAGAGAAGTTCGGGATCGAGACGCCGGGCGAGGTGTTCGTCTACGAAGAGCAGGGGCGCATCATCATCGAGCCGGTGCCGTCGCCGGATGAGCTCCATGGAATCCACGCTGGAGAGCACGAACGCGGCGACGTGCTGGCGCGGGTTCGTGAGCTGACAGACGAAGAAAAGCGCACGGAAGAGGAGCGAGCTGAACGGCTACGCCCGTCCGAGGACGCATGAGCGACGGGTACGTCTTCGATACTGAAGCGATCATCGCCTTCCTGTACAACGAACCCGGCCACGAGGCCGTCGCTGATCTTCTCGAAGAGGTCTTCACCGGTAGTGCTAACGGATTCCTCACCGAGACAAACGCGAGTGAAGTGTTCTATCTCGTTGCTCGGTTCGAAGGCGTGGATGACGTTCCGACAGACGTCTCGCTGCGGGAAGCTGACCGAGACATTCGTGCACTCGAACGGCAGGGATTGGTACTCGAAGCGGCTGACTGGCGACTGGCAGCAGAAGTGAAAGCCGGTGGGAGCATCTCACTTGCCGATGCGTACGCCGTTGCGCTCGCCCGCGAACGTGACGCGACGCTCGTCGCCGGGGCTGACGATGACTTCGACGAACTGCCTCTCGAAGTTGCCCTGTACCGGTTCCGGGAAGACGGCGTGTGAAGCATCCGGCGTTCTCCCGGGAGGGGGTAAAGCAGATCGCCGCGAGCGAACACGAACTGCGCTCCGGGGACGCGCAGCTGGTTTCGCGCGAGGAAGTCGTCGAGATGATCGACCGGGACGAGGATGGCGAGTGAAGACGATTGGACGTGGACGACGATTGAAGGTGGACGACGAGTGGACGTTCTCCCCGCGTGCCGCAGACCAGTTCGAGCGCCTGGATCCACACGTTCAGGATCGTATCGTCTCGAAACTCCGGGTCGGACAGTACCGGCTGGCTTGCGTTCTGGATCGCGACGGGTCGGTTCTCGAGGTCCATCGAATCGAGCACCGAAGCGGTGCCTACACCGCCGACGATTGAGGGGCTATTTTTCGCGTCACCTACCGGGACGACCGCGCGTGGGGGCGCGGTCGCCCCCGGAATAGCCGACAGCCGGTCTTCACTACGACCGCCTCTCGTCACCTACCGGGACGACCGCGCCCTCGTGATCTCATAATGACAGTTGTAGGCCGTTACCGGGCGATCGGCGGACCGGGTGGCCGATCGACCGGTAAATCACTACAACCGTCATTATCAATGCATATGCCTCGAGCCCTCTCTGCTCGGTACTTCAGAGGTGGTCGATCGGCTTGTTGATGATCTGGAAGACTTCGCTCGCCCGGTAGAACCGATTCCGGTCTTTCCCGGTGAGTTCTTCGAGTATGCCGTCATTTTCGAGCTGTCCGATCAGTCGGTTGGCTGTGCTGTATTCGACATCCAACCAGTCGGCTGCTGTGTTCACGTCCAAGTACGGATCTTCGAAGAGCCGCATCACCAGTTCGAGGATATTCTCGGACCGCTCGCTCTGATAGTGCTGTTGATAGTCTTCTCGGAGGTCGACCAGCAGGTTGGCCCGCTGGTGGGCCTCATCTGCTTGCGACTGCACGCCACGCAGGAAAAACAGGAGCCACTCCTCCCATTCACCGTGCTGACTGACTGACAAGAGATGATCAACGTACTCCGACCGTCGTGCGTTGAAATAGGAACTCAAGTAGAGATACGGCTCCGGCAAGAGACCGTCACGTTGCAGAAGGAGACTGATCAATAGCCGCCCGAGTCGTCCGTTCCCATCGAGAAACGGGTGAATCGTCTCGAACTGGTAGTGGATCAGCCCGATTCGGAGAAGTGGATGCAGATTCGTCTCGTGGTTCGCATACTCGAGCACGTCTTCGAGAAGGTCGGGGATCTCGTTCGGTGGCGGCGGCACGTACCTGGCGTCTTGGATGTATGGCGTACTGCCGATGAAGTTCTGAGTCGTACGGAGTTCTCCTGGGTCAGCCTCGTCCCCACGGACACCCGAAAGCAACCGGTCGTGCATCTCGCATAGCAATTCGACGGTGATTGGATCGCCAGCTGTGATCGCATCCAACCCGTGCGTCAGCGCGTGCAGATAGTTCACGACTTCTTGGGTACCCTGCTGTCTGTCTTCGTCGATGAGAGCTTTTTGTCCGGCCTCATAGGCGTAGATGTCCGATAGCGTAGCATGTGTCCCCTCGATTTGGGAGGATTCCAGCGCTTCTTTTCGGATGAACGGCTCGATAAGGATTTCTCTCGAGCCGACACGTGGACCAATGCCATGGAGCCGACCGAGTGCCTGTGTCGCCTCCGCTAGCGGCGTAATGAGCTGTTCAGTATTGATTGCGGGCGGAAGCGGATCAGGTCGAAACGCCGCATACGTCCCCTTCGATGTCGTCGTGGGAACAATCTCACCGGGCGCTGCCTCGTCGAAGTCATCTCGCTCCATTGGTGGTATCCTTACGAATATGCCCACCACTATTGGCATTTTTGGTACTAAATCAAAATAAAAGTCTGGCTGATTGCGCTGTTACAACTACTCAGTTCGATGTCCATGACCGATTCGTGAGGGTCTGCGGGCTGGATCCGGCGAGCGCCTTCGGCGGGTTCGTGGACGGACTCGCGGAAATCGTTCTCGGTAACCCCGATCGGTCTGTTTCGTTCGACACGATCGGTTGGCCGGTCCGGAGAGACACACCACTCTTGCAAGTGAATCGCGACGTGGTCGGGGGATGCACTGGACAGTCACGCTTCACTCGAAATTCTGGTGTGTGGTTTCGTCGTCCGACTCGAGGCACACCCCACCACGTCGAGTGTTCTGCAGACCAGTCGGTGGTGTGTCTGTGTCGTTTCCGGCACCGGTCCGGATCGACTTTCATCGAGGTCGAGGACGGAACGAGAGCCGCCGTCACCGAACGGCAGTCGGAGATTTCGCGCCGTGTTCGATCAGTTCGCTGTCGAAGGAGACGAGCGTTGCATCGATCGCGTCATCGGACCGATCGGTATCTCGGGTGACGGCTGCGACGAGAACGTTCGTATCGAGACGGAGTTTCATATCCGTTCGCGGAGGTCGCGCACTTCCTCGACGGAATCGACTTCCACGTCGACAGCCAGCTCCGCGAGTGCATCTCCCAGGGGCACGGTTTCGTCGTCTTCGGGATCCGAACCCATGAACTCTCTGAAATCGTCCGTGGTGAGACTCATACGCGTTGTTTGCACTTCATCAAGAAGCAAGGCGGATACCTCGGGGTCGTACGGAAATCTCCGATTTCCGTGATGACGAGACGCTCCGCGTCTCGAACCACTTGACCCCGAGGCAGTTGACCCCGCAAAAAGCCTTGCCGATAATCGTCTTCACAGTGTCGAGGGTTCTGCAGACCAGTCGGGGGAGACACACCGCCGTCGACGTGTTCTTCAGGGGCTTTCGCGATCCATCCACACCCCTCGTTTCGTCTGTTCTTGATTCGTCGGTCTTCGAGGGTTTCGAGGAGATCGAGTACTCGTCGTACGAACTGGTCGGTGTGGGGCCTGGTGACTGATTCTGCGGGGGATCGCGTTGGTGTGGGTTTTCGACGACGTGGAACAGATCGGTGACGACCTCGAAAGCCCCGAGTCGCTGGAGTCGAGGGCTTCGGTGCGCTCCTCGCTCACGTCGTTCGCTGCGGTTTCCGTCAGCCGTCTTCCTCCAGCGACTCGCCCCTTTCAGTCCCAACCCCGCTGTCTGACCGGCCGGTTGCCGTCAGTTGTGTACTCGTGTACCTGTTTCAGTTTGGTCGCGACGACCTCCTCGTCCACTATCTAGATCTCTCCTTTCGCGAGTCGGTCGATGAATTCCCGCCGTTCCCGTTCCCGAGCGGGGGCCGTCTCCTCGTATTCGGCGTCGATCCGCTCTCGGTAAGCGTCGACGTCCCGCTCGTCGCCGATCAATCGGATCCCCTCCTGGAGGGCGGCGTGGGCGACCGGAAGCGGGAGCTGGGAGACGTCGCTCACGTCCACGAACCCGTCGGCGTACTCCTGGAGATCCGCGTCGATCCGATTTCGCCGGCGGAACCGCTCCTTCGGGGACAGTTCATCGGGGAACCGGAGGGCGATATCGACGTCGGACGATTCTTGGGGAGTGCCCCGAGCCCGTGATCCGAACAGGATCGCGAAGACCACGTCGGCGTCCGCGAGATACTGGCGAATCCTCTCCACGTCCACGCCGTCGACCGTCGCCCCGTCCGCGTTCCCTTCCGCCATACGTCACACTACGCTCCCGGGGGCAAAACGATTTGGTCGGATTCGTCTCTGGCGGCGAACTTCGTGGACGTTCCTCCGGGTCTGGGGCCTCGTCGTCTACGGAATCCGATCGGACCATCGGGGAAATCGAATCGGCACGCTCGTGTATCGGGGTCTGCAACCCAGGTTCGAACCCGAATCCTCCGGGTCGCACCGTGGCTGTACCCGAAGATGGTTGGATCTCGTCACCTACCGGGACGACCGCGCGTGGGGGCGCGGTCGCCTCCGGAATAGCCGACAGCCGGTCTTCACTACGACCGCCTCTCGTCACCTACCGGGACGACCGCGCGTGGGGGCGCGGTCGTCCCCGGAATAGCCGACAGCCGGTCGTTCGGCACCGAGGTGGGGGTCAGTCTCCCGTGCACGTGCTGGGCCGGGATCAGGCGGGTGCCTGACCCGTGTCCGGTGCGTCGAGAGAAACCTCGACGTCGATTTCGTCGAAGCGAACGATCGGTCGTTTCGCCCGGCCGTCCGTTTCGAACTCGACGACGTTGAGCGCCTCGAGTTCGGTCAAGTTACGGTGTACCTCCTTGAAGTCACGGTCGACGACGTCGGCGGCTTCGCGCATGCTTTCGGGTTCGTGTTCCCTGATCGCCCGCAACAGCTGGAGGTTCGCGGGGCTCAGCAACCGATGCAGTTCGGTCTCGTCTTCGAGGACGAGCACGTGTCGGTCCTCGACGTCTTCGTCGCGTTCGAGCGCTCGGATCCGTTCTCGTGCCTCTCTGCGGGTTCGATCGCCGGTGCCGACGCGAACGACGAGTTTGGTTCGATCTGTCATGGTTTTCCTCCGGAAACTGGTCCTGTCGTTGTGGCGTTACGGTGGGAGGCCGTCGACTTCGGTCTGAAATTGCTCGAGAAGTTCGAGCATCCCCGGAACGGTGATCGTCTCGACGCCCTCGGGCGTGTGCCGCTCGTGACCGTTCGTACGTTCGTGTGCATTATCGTATCGAAGCAGCGTTTCGCCGTCGACGGTCCCGTAGTGGAGGGCGTAGTCCCACCCAGAGGGATACTGATCGTCGCACGTTCGTCGGATGCGAACGTGTTCGACGTAATCGCCGACGTTCCGCGTGTACTCTTCGACCGTCTCGTAGTCCGCCATCCACGAATGATGGTTCCCTCCCCATCACTAATAAACTGTTGGACGATCCGGTAGTCGTTTCGGGCGTCGTCGGGTCGCCCCTCGATCGTCTCGTGGGCCAGCGCGGGATGGCCACTCTGGCGGCGAACGTTGTGAGGCGTTCCTCGGGTCTGGGGCCTCGCCTCTCCGGAATCCGGTTGGAGCGTCGAGGAGATCGAATCGGCACGCTCGTGTATGGGGGTACACGATCCGGGTTCGAACCCGAATCCGCCGGGGCGCTCGACAGGTATCTCCCGACACGAACGGCGGCGGACAGTACCACGTCCACCGACTACGTAGATCGTTCTCTCCAATCGAGAGCCGAGAAAAAGCAGCGTTCAGGCGTCAGAGCGGTCGGCTTCTTGCTTCAACAGCTCACGTACTCGGTCGAAGTGGCTGCTGATGCCCTCGGGCATCGACTCGAACTCGTTCTCGCTTACAGGCGGCTCCTGTCTTTCACTCCGTGCCATTGCTCAAACCTCTTGACGAATCGTTCGGCGTTCTCGCGTAAATCTTCTTCGGCGTAGTCGAACGCCTCGTTCGCCGGAATCGGCGGCGAAACCTCCTCTGTGCGGTACTTCTCTCCGTCGCGGTACACGTCACGGTGTGATCCCCTTTCGGTCACGTCGTGGCCCCCGGGAGCGTCCTGATCGTGATCGTACCGAACGACCTCCTGCCAGTCGCCGTCGATCCAGTACTCCAACTGGATCATAAACCGGGTCACTACGCCGCTCTCTGTGGAGAACGCCGTGCGCAACTGCACGCGGTCGGCCAGCCGCTCGGGCGGGGGCGTTACCTCGTCGTCCGTCATTTCTCATTACCACGGCCGCTCGAAGTTCTTCGTCGCGTTTTTGATGGCCAGCTGTTTTGTCTCCCTGACATACGCGATTCCTTGGCCTCCTGACCCCGAACGCACTTCGTCTGGCTATCGGTTATAAAACCCGGGACACTCGTCCGGGGCCGTTCCGAAGAGAAGTGTGTGGGAGGAAGCACACTCGATCCAGAACAGACGAACCGAGGGGTGTGTTCCTCGCTTCGGATACCTCGTCGTTCCCGAAAGCAGATCGGACCAGCGAGGAAATCGAATCGGCACGCTTGTGTATCGGGGTACACAACCCGGGTTCGAACCCGAATCCTCTCCGGGTCGCACCGTGGCTGTACCCACAGACGGTCGGATTTCGTTACCTACCGGGACGACCGCGCAGGAGGGCGCGGTCGCCCCCGGAATAGCCGACAGCCGACCGTCTGACACGATGGGCGGCGGCCAGTACCACGTCCACGCGACGAGTCGGGATCAGGCGGCGATGGGCCACGACGCGCTTGCTTCGATCCGGAGAGCTACCAACTATCTCGCGGCGCTTTCCCGTGATTGTCGAGGCAGGCCCGGGCGACCCGCCATCAGTTCGCTTGCAAAGTGTGCGTCAGCCTACCAGCGATTCGAAACCTCGATGTCGAACTCCGTAACATTCGTTTCGACAAGATTTATTGCGATTTGCGTGCAATTCACTACTAGGATGGCAACGAGAGAAGCGAACTGGGATACTCCGCTCGATACTGGCGGCGAGGCGTTCGAGCTCCTCGGGAACGCTCGCAAAGCATGGATCTATACCTATCTCCGGCATCATCCGGAGACAACGATTCAGGACATCGTCGAAACGCTCGATCTCCCGCAACGAACGGTCTACGAATACGTCGACGAGCTCGAAGCTGCAGGCTTCATCGAGCAGTCGAACGACGGACGTCCGGCGACGTACACGGCTCACGAGATGGACCTCCAGCTGATATCAGGGGACGTCGAACGACGGATCACGCCGGCGTTGGTCGAGGCGATTGCCCGTCGAACGCGGAACGAAGACATCGATACGTACGTCGATCGCCACGGACTGGATGGGCTTTCCGTTGCGCTCGAGTACGCTCGCGAATACGTCGATGGATCGGTCACGCACCACATCATGGCTCGTGAACAAGAGATCTCTCCGCTGGAAGCGGGAGTGATCCTGGATGCACTCCGACCCGTCGTCGAGGATTGATCCGAGATGGAGCGCGATCGCCCCGGAATAGTCGACGTCCGTGTCTCCCGGTCACTGGTGGAACCAGTCGTACCAGTCTCCGAGGTCGACGATCTCGTTTTCGAGGCCGTCAGCTCCGTACTGTGCGAACACCTCGTCGAGGGCCCGACCCAGCCCATCGGGGTCGCGGTCGGGAAGATCCTGTTCGCGATACAGAACGATTCCGGCGTGGGTGAGTTCTCGATGGAGCGGCTCGAAGTCCTTCGCGTTGTTCGAGAGCAACACGATCCTGCGTTCGGCACACCACTTCAGCAGTTCCCGGTCGACGGTTTACTCCCCGAAGCGATCTTCGGCCTGGACAGTTTCGTAGCCGCGCTCCCGAAGGACGGTCTCGAAGACTCTCCCGACGTGCTCGTCCAGAAGGATTGTCGGATCGGTCACTGGACCCGCTCTTTCGGCTCCAGCGACTCGTTCTCGACGCGGTCGAAGGCGGCCTCGTTCGCTCGCTCGAACTCGCGGAGTTCCTCGAGGTTCGCGTAGTAATACGAAAGCGCCTCGTACACCTCCGAGAGGGAAATCCCGAGCTGGTCGGCCACGTGGGCCGGCGGCTGCCCGGCGTCGACCGCCCGCGCGGCGACGTGACGGACGCCGATCCGGGTGCCCTCGATGCGGGGCTCCCCGCCGAGGACGTCGTCGGTCCGGACGATGCGCGTCATCTCTGCGGGAGGATTGGCCGTCACCGTACATAACCCGTCGGCCTCGGCAACCCCTACTACTGACGGGACCTGCGACTTCCGGAGGAGCGAACTCTCGTGTGCAGTCGCTTCCGACATAGCCGACAGCCGGCCGCCCGACACTGACGGTTGTCAGCCGTTACCGGACGATGGACCATGCGATCGGCCACCAGATGGCCGATCGGCCGATAACGGCCCCCCAACTGCCAGTATGACCAGGAGAGACGACAGTACGGGCGAAAAGAGGGTGCCGCCGTCAGGTGTCGGAATCGAGGCGCCGTCGCTGGTCCCGAAGGAACTCGACGACGGCGTCGACGTCCCGCTTCGGGACGATCTGCTGCTCGAAAACGCCTTTAAACGCGTCGCCGAACCCCTCGGAGGTGAGCCGCTCGAGGACAGTGTCGATACGGCCAGCGAGTTTCTCGAGATCGCCACGATGGAGGTGAGTCACGATCCGGTCGAAATCCGCGTCTGCAGCAAGCACCACCAGATCACGGGTATCTGCCCGTCGACCACTGTGAAGTTTCACCACGAACAACAGTTCTCGTTCCGGAATCCTGGCCGTTAGCGGGCGACCGGTTCGCAACTCTTCCGTCGTGGAGTGCTGTGCTAGATAGCGGTACGACCACTCGGCCTCCGTCTGTCGACAGCCCAACGCATCGATCATCGCGTCGAATCGAACCGGGTTGCCGACGTCTTTCTCGAACCGGACGGTGCGCCCCTCGTACCGGTGATTGTGCTCGACGTCGGCAGTTTTCTCGTAGCCACGGTCGGCGAGAAGTGTGGTGTAGTCGTCGACCGCCTGAGCCGGAACGACGACGTCGACGTCCGTCGTGAACCGCTGGTTGAACGCCGCGATCGCCCACCCCCCCACCAGTACGTACGGCAACTCGGTGTCGATGACCGCTTCCAGCGTATCCAGCAACTCGTCTTCGCGTTCGCCGAGACTCATGCGTTCACGCGAGGATCCTCGTGGGAGGCGTCGATTTCGCGGTCGTACTCGTCGGCGATCATCTCCAGCGCCGGCTCGTAGTTCACCCGGTACCTCATCATGTGGTCGATCGTCTCCTCCAGCGGAACGACCGGGTTGCCGTCGACCCACTCGCGGGTGAGGTCCCCCGTCGTGGGAAACAGAACGTACGAGACTGTCCCGTCGTGTTCGGACGAATCCAGCCGGTCTTCGACAGAGTGGGGGACCCCGAACTCGTCGAAGAACGCCGTCCACCGCTGTAGATCCCGGTCTGTGACCCGGAGGAAGATGGGATAGTCGTCGTGGCCGCGGGCGATCTGATAGCCACCGTGGGTCCAGACGTAGACGCCGTCGATTTTCGTGTACGCGAACGGCATTCCGGCGAAGTGCGGGATGACGTACCCGTCGTCGATCGACGGCGGGATCGATCGAGACAGCGCCGCGACGACGTCACGGTAGCGATCCCTGACCTCGTAATTCTCGACGTAGACGCCGTCGTCACGCCGGAGAATCCCCGCCCCCTCCAGCCGTTCGATCCACTCGTAAACCCACGAGTAGGAACCGTCGATCTTCCCGGAGATCCGGCGGATCGAATCACCCGGTCGGACCGCCAAGGTGATCTTCGCCGCGGTCTCGTCGACGTACTCCATCATCCCTAGTTATCGGTATCACATCCAATACTATTAGTTTTGCCCCCCTGAAATCCACATGCAGTTATTGGTACACAGATAATCCCTCGCTCCAGGAGGGGAGACACCCGCACCTCCGTTTCGATCGTTCTTGGAGATCTCCGGTCGGTCCGTTTCGTTCGAAGCGTCGAAGAGATCGAATCGACACGCTCGTGTATCGGGGTACACAATCCGGGTTCGAATCCGAATCCGCCGGGTCGCGCCGTGGCTGTACCCCGATACGAAGGGTGGAGGCCAGTATCACGTGGCCGCGCTGAGTCGGGACCAGACGGCGGTGGGTCACGACGTGACGGTGGCGACGATCAGGACAGCTACCGACCATCTCGCGGGGCTGTCCCGTGATTATCGAGGTACGCCCGGGCGAACCGCCGCCAGTTCGCCTGCAAGTGGGCATCCGCCTCCCAGAGATTCGAGATCTCGACGTCGAAATCCTTGATTTCGGCACCGGTTTCCCGATAGTATCTGTCGAGGTGGATCGTCCCGTCGTCGTGTTCGGCGTCGTCCACTTTCGCGACTTCGACGAGCGATCCGTCCGACAGTTCGAAGACCAAAACCGCGGCGAAAGAGTCGACGTCGTCGACGCTCGGATCGGCACGGACACCGACGTGAAAGACCGTCCCCCGTAGTGATCCGACCTCGTACATGTAATCGAATTCTGGAAATTCGCTCATATTACATAACTGATTGGTGGTTTCGAATGTTCACGCACCGACCGGTATTAATCACTCATATAACTATTTTATTTTATAGCTATCTATTTCACAAGTAGTTTGAGTATGCCGTTCTCCGGAACGATCGAGAAACGTTTATAACGTTGTGGTTCGAACTCAACGATAAGTGAAAAAATATGTCTGACACGGAGTCACGAGGGGACGTCCCGCCGGACTCGACGGCCCCAGTCGATCGCGCGGAGCTCCGAGCCCGCATGGCTCGGGCGCTCGCTCGCGGGGGGCTGCCGGGCGTGCAGGTCATCAGCTGGGAGAGCGCCGAGGAGGTTCTCACTCCCCGTCGCCGGGAGATCATCGAGACCCTCCGGGAGCGGGAGGTCGAGTCGGTACGGGGTCTCGCGCGCGAACTCGGGCGCGACAAGGGGCAGGTCAGTCGTGACCTGGGCGTGCTAGCAGAGCACGGAATCGTTCGGTACGAGCGGGTCGGGAACGCGAAACGTCCGCGGCTCACGCAGGAGCACGTGGTCGTCGAGCCGATCGTCTGAACATACGAGGTGATGGCCGTTACCGGACGATCGGCCACCCGCTGGGCCGATCGATCGGTAACTCGATACAACTGCCATTATGAGGACCGGCCGGTCGAGTCCTTCGATGGACAGTTCGACGTCGTCGGCTCGCCCTTCCACGCGCTCTTTGCACTCCTCGACCGTCGGCAGTTCGATCTTCTTCGAGACGATCCCGTAGTCGGGGTCGCGTTCAGAGAAGAGCGGAGCGTTCGAGACTGCATCCAGGGATGGGAGTTGTGACACCGTTCTAATTTTCAGTAGTATTTAGTAGTGTTCACCCACAATCAGTAGTACTGGCGAGGACAGATTGTGTCACACTACGTCTGGGTCGCCGCTGACCCGTGTTACTACCGCGATTTCTGTGCAGTCCACCCATGTCTCCCTCACCCGGTTTCACCGTGAGTGACCGGGCACGGTGCTGAGAGAGGCGGGTCTGACGACCGCTCGCCTGATCCTGTTGGTCGGTCGCGGACTGAACGCCAGCAGAACGGGCACACCCCGCGTGGCGTGATGGAAAGCTGGCGTGGTTCCCCGTCGAGATATACTCAGCGGGGTTCGCCGTCTCCATCTTGCACGCATCGATGTGTTTCCGTCCGACGTTCACCGCCCCAACCACGTCACGATCACACTCGTAGCCACACCCGGGGCAGTGGAAATGTCCACCGTGACGACACTCCGTGTGATCGTTCGGTGCGTTTACCGTCTCTCCACGCTCACCGCATCGCGGACAGTACCGCGAAGTGCCCCACGGATTCACCGTCGCAAACTCGATTCCGAGCAACCCGGCCTTGTACTCGACGTGGTCGAGCAGTTCTCCCCGTGCCCACGAGGAAATCGACCACGCGACTGCCCCACTTGTATCGTCTGCGTCAAACTGGCCGAGGGACTCGAACACGATGGTTTCACAGCCGTTCTCGGCGGCTGCCCACACCAACTGGTTCGCCACGTCGTGTTGAATTTGCTCACGAAGGCGGCGTTCTTTTCGCCGCGTCTGGCGGTACTCACAGAGCAAGTGATCGAACCGTTCCGTGTGTGCTTTCCCCTGTCTGCGGAGTTCTGCGAGGCGGTCGTTGATGCCTTCGGCGTCGGCTTTCACCCGGAACAGTTTGTCCTTCGCTGGATGGTCGATGAACTGTGGCGGCGTCACCTGCTCGTGTGTCTCGTCGCCGGTGTCAAGAACGACCGCCGTGGCCTGTTTCTTGACGCCGAGATCGACCGCTAACACGCGGTCGGCAACTGTCTCTGTTTCCTGCTCGGGCACAGAAACAGGCACGTCGAGGGTGTAGCCATGCTCGGAAGCGTGCAATGTTGGGGCTTTCACGTCTCCCGCTTCGAGCATCTCGTTAACTCGGGAATGGGTCGGGAAGCGGAGTTCGTGGTTCGTCCAGTCGTGGTAGCTCTCCGGTGAAAGCGAGTCTGGCGCGTTCAGCACGAGGCGGAGTTCATCGTCTTCGACTGCTAGTTCGTGGATGTGGTAATCGCCCTTATCGGGTGCGTAGGGTAGTGTGCCGTTGGGTTCGGGCGTCTCGACGAGTTCCGTGTACTTTTCGGGGAAGTGTCCGTGCTGGTCGTAGTAGGTGTTGAGTTGCTCGACGACAGACTCCAGTACGCGCCAGTTGATGTATGGTGAGTTTTCATCGAACAACCGTTGGCGGAGTCTGTGCCAGCCGATGCGTCGAATCTTGCGCTCGGCAACGGTGTCGGTCACGAACTGGAACGCCTGATACTCGTCGGTGTGGGCGTCGAGGATGTGCGTGACGCGGTGGTAGACACATCGTTTGAATCGACTGTAGACGTACTCTTCAACGTCTTCGAAGGCGTCAGAGTCGTCGTCGCGGATGTAGGTGTAGGACTGGCCTGTGTGGTCGCTGATAGCGTCGAGATGCGTGTCAGTCCAGTATTCAGTGTCGAGGAGGCGCTGTGTGTGTTGCTGGACGAGTGTGGTGAGGCGGTCGCAAGCCTCGTGATGCTCGTCGGGGATGTGGAACTGTTCGGTGAGTTGCATCGTTAGTCGTCGTCGTGGTCTGGTTTTGTCGTCCGGACGAGTTTGACGGTTGCGCCGATCCAGTCTTTTGGGGCGGTGACGTGTGCGCCGCCACTCCCGAACGGCTTGACTTCGCGTTCAACGATTTCTTCTCCTTCGATTTCGTACCGATCTCCCATACATTACTATATGGTATACATATAATTAAATATTTCGCTCGGAAAGACGACTGGGTACTACTGAATATACTGGATTTTGTAACAGTTACGCTACCCCACACCAGCGTTTCAATCGTTCTTGGAGATCTTCGGTCGGCCTGTTTCGTTCGAGACGTTCGATTGGTCGGCCTGGTGAGACACACCACGATTTCGAGTGAAACCACCCGAGTACGATGACGTCGCAACCGGCCGCAGACGGTTCACGGTCAGGCAGGCTCCAGTCGGTCGGCTGGGTCAGTGGTGAGGTCGACTTCGAATGGAGTCGGAATCCGGTCGGACAGGCGTTGTCGGTCGAACGGGCATGCGAGCAGTCTTTATAAGGGATTCAGTCGGGCCGACGCTGTCCGAGGGCCAATAGTGACTGATTCTGCGGGGGATCGCGTTGGTGTGCGTTTTTGGACGACGTGGAACAGATCGGTGACGACCTCGAAAGCCCCGAGTCGCTGGAGTCGAGGGCTTCGGTGCGCTCCTCGCTCACTCCGTTCGCTGCGGTGCTTCCGTCAGCCGTCTTCCTCCAGCGACTCGCCCCTTTCAGTCCCAACCCCGCTGTCTGATCGGCCGGTTGCCGTCAGTTGTGACCCCAATATAGCGAGCGCTTTCGAATCGTTCTGTGGTTCTGTTGTATTCTCGGTGGCTTCTTCCCGAGTGCCCTCCCGGTAGCCCCGCCACACACACCACCGTGTCGATCGTTCTCGGGACGACCCCCGACGATCTCGAGTCGTGAGGCGTCGGAAGTCGCGTGGCATCGCGAGGGGGCGTCTTCGAATCGTCTCGGCTGCGTGGTTCGTTCCTGGCGGTACAGCACCGAGGTGGACTGTCGAGGTCGATCGCGGACGTTGATCCAGAACAGACGAAACGAGGGGTGGTCCCCCCGCGAAAACCGCGATCTCATCGGAATCTGATCGGTAAAGCGAGGAAATCGAATCGGCTTCGTGTAGGGGTTTTGGGAGCGATTGATAGTCGGCACGACTTTGAGATCATGGCAGGTTGATATCGTGCCCACGAAAACGATAATTACGGGTTGGCGTGTTGTTTTGTGGTATGCGTAACCCCACCCGGCGCTCGATGCTAACAGGGATTGGTTCAGTTCCGATGTTGGGCTGGATGCCATTCGATGCTGATCTCGGCGCAGAAGACCGATCGACGGTTCCATTCCTTGAGGATGCGGCTGAATCTGGAGGGGAAGCCCGGTCTGAGGTTGGCTCAGGTCCTGGATCCCAGTTTGCCATGGACGTCCCGGACAACGTCACCGAGCCGTTCCTACTCGCGTACGGTGCTGCGCCCGTCTATATGGGCGAATGGCAGGACGCTGATCGGGACGTCATGATCGAGGAGGTGTTACGTCTCGATCCGGATATGATCTCCAACCAGCATCTGTTCGGACGCTTGCCACCGTTCGACGGTGGGGTCGGCAGGCGTACACGAGCAGGCGGAATGCTCACTCATCGCTACGGGTCCTCGGCATCGGGTGGGATTCATCCAATCACGCCCGTCGAAACCGTCGACGACTGGTACGACGACCAGCCCGACGACGAGCGGTGGTACCATCCCGACGGCACACCGGTCACGAGTGTTGCAGAACTTGCAGGCGTGGGGATCGATGGAGAGCCCTGGAAGCCACCCGCCGGGCCGGGCGACGATCCAGACGCGATTTTTCCGTCAGTATTCGCGGAGGGCACACTGAAGTACTTCACCCAGCGGGGACGGGAGATCTCCCAAATGGGGTTCACACAGCTCTGGGTCGATCACATCTCGTTCGGTACTAGCTCGGGCCTCGACTGCTCTCTCTGGGCGGACGTCACGTTCCGGGAGTACCTCGAGTCACTCCCGGACAGTACTCTCGCGGAGTATGGCATCGACGATGTCGACGGATTCGATATGCGATCGTATCTCCAGACGAACGACCTGATGCCCGACGATGTCGAGGTTCCCGCCGTCGATCCCGTGTACCGCGAACGGCGAAAGCTCCAGCACCGAACCGCCAAGCGACTCTTCGATCGGTTTTTCGAGGACGCCAGAGAAGACTTGCCAGCCGAGATCGAGGCGGCAGGTTCGACGAATCTGGGAGTACAGTTCGGATTACAGAGCCACGTTTTGCGACCGGCGTCGGTGTATCTGAGCGACGTCTTCGATGAGATCCTGCTGGAGACCTCACCTGCGATTCCGCCCGAAGAGCTGTCGGACGTCTCGATCAAGATCGCGCGAGCGTCCGGGCGGTTCGAGAAGGCAGTCAGAGTGTTTCACACAATTTGGCACGAACAACCCGAGGCCGAGGGATTCGACAGCACCGAGTATTACCCGACGCTGCTCGAGTTTCACGTCGCCCAGTCGTACGCTCACGGCGCAGTCCACCAGATCCAGTTAACCAGCGGCCCGGACGAGTCCTACGACTGGCGGATCGACACCTGGATGCGCGAAGACGGCACTATCGGGGATCGTCTCCATCGGTTCGTCGATTTCCTCCGATCCCATCGTCGGTTCCTGAGCAACGGTCGAGAGCAGCATCGGACGGCGATCGTCGTCTCGCTACCGACGTTGCTGTGGGAGGACGCCCCGGAATGGGGAACTCCCCGTAGTCACCGAAACGCGGTCCACGGCACCGGTCGGCTCCTCCGAGAGGCACAACTGCCCTTCGATGTCGTCATCCTCGACGATCCGGAGTTGTGGGCGGCGCCAGAGCAGACCGCGGCGCTCCAGACGTACGACCAGGTGGTGCTGCCGAGTGTTGAGTGTGTGTCGGACGATCACGTGGCGGCACTCGAGGAGGCACTTGCGGCCGGCACGTCTGTACTCGTCGCCGGTGGGGCACCCACCCGGAGTGCCGCGTTTGAACCCCGCGAGGATCTACAGGCAACCCTCGAATCGGCCTCGAACGCGACGGTCGTCGACGATGACGTGTCAGCCGACGGAAACGGGGTGGGTGCACAGGCAGTTCGGGACCAGTTGGCAGCGTTCGATCCGGGCGTGGAACTCGATAGTGACGCCCGAATCAGTCTCACTCGGATGGCGGTCAGCGATGGGACAGAACGCGAGACCGGTGCAGCTGACGACGATGGGAGTGGTGCCGACAGCGACACCGCCGAATTCGTCGTCGTCCATCTCCTCAACTACGCCTACGACCGGGACACCGACGCGATGCGATCCCGCGAAGCCGTCAAGGTGACCGTTCGTGACCTGCCGTTCTCGCCGGCTGCGGCGTCTTACTACACGGTCGACGGGTCGACCGCCCTCGAAATCGACGGGGATGCAGACGAGGTATCGGTGACGGTCCCGACGCTGGACGTGTGGGGATTCCTTGTCTTCGCGGAGTCGGACGCTGCCTTGCGACCCGCCACGGACGAGGCGGCGGCGCGGACGACGATCAATGAAGCTCGGGAGGCCGTCGAGACGGCAGTGACGGACGATCGAGAGGAGTTGCTGGAGGCTGCATCCGCGACACTGCACAACGCAGAACAGGCCTTCGCGTTCGAACAGTACGACGTCGCAAAGGAGCGTGCGACGGCGGCGATCGACTGGGCAGACCGGGCTTACCGGACGCCGGTGATCGGGATCGATCAGGCCCACAACCAGCCATCACATCCCGATTTCGAGTGGGACGACGGTGGGGGATCGTTCGCAGCGTTCGCGGACGCATTCCCGGAGTACGAGGTGCGGCCAGTACCCGAGTGGAATCACGAAACGCTCGAGGAACTGGATCTGTTGTTCGTGCCGCCTGCACTCGGAGACGCCCTATACGAATTTACCGAAACGGAGCTGGATGCCGTCGAGTCGTTCGTCACAAACGGGGGTGGACTCGTGGTCGAAGGTTTCGCGGGTATGCCCGAAGACATTAGCGAGTTGACGTCCGTTTACGGGTTTAACTTCGATCGTGCCGAAATCGGTCGTCCCGAAGGGGAACGCATCGAGGCGGCGATCGAGCCCTCGAGGCTGACGTGGATGTTCACCGGTTCTCGACCCCGGACAGTTCTGACGGATATCGGCGACGCCCACGTGTGGGCCCGTCTGCCGGAAGACACCGGGGCGTGGTTGAACCGCACTCATGGACCGGTCCACGATCGGGAACCGGACGACGAGGATGCGGCCGGCGCACCCGTGGGTGTGGCAGTTTCACACGGCGAAGGGTTTGTGGTCGGCGCGGGGTATCTCCTCGCCAGCCAAGTCGAGTTCGGATCAGACGAGTGGGCGCTCGTCGTCAACCTCGTAGCACTCCAGGGTCTGCTCTCACGCACGTCCGGGGACGTGACAGGCGACGAGTCGGACGATGGGGTGATCGACGAGAATGGAGGACACGCAGATGACGAGGATGACGGAGAGGCGACTGACGACGACGAGAGGATCGAGAACGAGGACACGGAGACGGACACGGAATCGCCCGGATTCGGTATCGGGGCGGGGATCGCGGGAGTCGGTGGCGCGGCGTACCTGTTGAGGAAGCGGCTTTCGGACGAAGACCGGGAGTGACGTTTCGGACGAAGACCGGGAGTGACGCCGGGTCGCACCGTGGCTGTGCCCGGTGAGGGTCGGATCTCGTCACGACCGGTGCACATGTGTGGAAACATGTATAAGACATCGGCGGCTATCCACGGCTATGTCGACTGATGACGTCCCCGAAGAGACGACGGTCAACGACAGGGGGATGGTGACGGTGCCGGCCTCGCTTCGTCGACGCCTCGACATCGAATCCGGGGACAAACTCCGCTGGGAGGTGGTGAACGACGAGCTGCGAGTCGAGGTGATCCGGCAACGATACGGCGCGTTCGAGGACGACGACTTGCAAGCCGATCTCGGTGGCGACGGGCTAGAGACACACGATCTCGCCGGCCGCGAGGCAGACCCGTCTGCCTCGGAGTCCTTCTAATGACGCGTGCAGTTATCGATTCAAACGTCCTGATCGATTACAAGGATACGGGGGCGGGTGGCCGTCACGATCGGGCAGACGCGATCGTTCGCAGGATCGACCGGGACGAGCTTCCGACAGTCAGGGTTACAAATTACGTTCTCCTCGAGACGCTGAACTGGATCCACGAACGGCAGCGCCACGACATCGCCGTCGATCTCCGATCACGCCTGTCCGAATCGGCAGGGTTCGAACTGGTTCATGGAACACAGTCGGATTTCCACCGGGCGGTCGAACTGTTCGAAACCTACGACAGTCTCGCATTCGGTGACGCGACGATCGTCGCCTACATGGAGCGGACTGGGATCGATCATCTCTACTCGTTCGACGAGGATTTCGATGTCGTCGACGGTCTCATCCGTCTCGATACTCCCGACGATCCGTTCGCCTGATACTGCTGCCGTCAGGTGTCGGAATCGAGGCGCCGTCGCCGGTCCCGAAGGAACTCGACGACGGCGTCGACGTCGCGCTTCGGGACGATCTGCTGCTCGAAAACGCCTTCAAACGCGTCGCCGAACCCCTCGGAGGTGAGCCGCTCGAGGACAGTGTCGATACGGCCAGCGAGTTTCTCGAGATCGCCACGATGGAGGTGAGTCACGATCCGGTCGAATCCTTCGGTTGGTCGGCCTGGAGAGACACACCACTCTTGCAAGTGAAGCGCGACGTGGTCGGGGGATGCACTGGACAGTCACGCTTCACTCGAACTGTCGGTGTGTGGGTTCTTCGTCCGACGGGAGGCACACCCCACCACGTCGAGTGTTCTGCAGTGGAGTCAGATCAGATCGGAGCAGATCGAGTCGGTTCGGCTCGGGCCGAGAGACACACCACGATTTCGAGTGAAACCACCCGAGTACGACGACGTCGCAATCGGCCGCAGACGGTTCACGGTCAGGCAGGCTCCAGTCGGTCGGTTGGGTCAGTGGTGAGGTCGTCTTCGAATGGAGTCGGAATCCGGTCGGACAGGCGTTGTCGGTCGAACGGGCATGCGAGCAGTCCTTGTGACGGATTCAGTCGGGCCGACGCTGTCCGAGGGCCAATAGTGACTGATTCTGCTGGGGATCGCGTTGGTGTGCGTTTTTGAACGAGGTGGAACAGATCGGTGACGACCTCGAAAGCCCCGAGTCGCTGGAGTCGAGGGCTTCGGTGCGCTCCTCGCTCACGTCGTTCGCTGCGGTGCTTCCGTCAGCCGTCTTCCTCCAGCGACTCGCCCCTTTCAGTCCCGGCCGGACCGGTTGCTGGGCAGCGCTGGTTGGTATGTGATCGAATCGTGGAGCGACACTCGGTCTCGAGTATCTTCGGTCGGTCGAGGGAGGCGAACCGGTAGTGGTGGGGTTCCTGGCGCCGGAGGCCTGTGCGTCCTCATGGTTGGCGGGCAGTTCGTGGACGGTGGCCTGACTCGTTGTCGAGTTGGTGTCGACGAGTCGCTTTCCTGGTGTCCCCGCGTCAGAGTCGGTGGCTTTCTGGGCGGTGATATGTAATCTGGTTGCTCAGTTTCAGCGGTGATAATCGGGAGGTTGGATTTATCAGTGGTGCAAGGAAAGTCGTCGATAGCCACCACGATGATCGGGACGTTGCCGTCGAGTGTCGGTCGCAGGGCGTGCGGTGCTGCAGCAGCGAGCTGGGGGCCGGCCGATCGTCAGTGGGGGGTTGAAACACTACGACCATGAAATTGAAAGCGTTTTTCGAGGACAGAGAGGCAGTATCGCCCGTCATCGGCGTTATCCTGATGGTTGCGATTACGGTGATTCTCGCAGCCGTCATCGGGACGTTCGTGCTCGGTCTGGGTGACCAGGTCGGGGACACAGCGCCGAATGCGAATTGGGATGCAAATGCTGATGAACCTGTTGACCCTGGGGAAGTGACGTTCACGCACAATGGTGGCGACAGTGTTGACGCCGACACGCTTACTGTTGTGTCATCCGATACGGATGTTGTGACGGTAGAAGACCATGATGATGTGACAGGGCTGACAGGCCCAGCTCCGGAGTCGTTATCAGCAGGGGATAGCTTTACCGCTGACTTGACTGATCAGACTAGTGGCGAGGCTGAAGCGTCAATTCGACTTGTCTGGCAGTCAGGTGATTCCTCATCGATTCTTAAATCGATAGACGTTGAGTACTCGGATTAAACGCTACCTCTCTAATTACTTTTTTTCATTTTGCCGTATAGCCGAACAGTACCTGTTCCAACATTTCGACTGGCACGTAAACTCGTCGCGATAGCTGGAGACGGTGGTTACTAGCTGTCAGTGTTTGCTTGAACAATGGTGGAATTGGCTCCCAAATAGCATCTCTGGATAATAGTTCAAATTATAATTGCGTTGGTGTGATTTTACGGTGTAACAGTTGAAAATTCCCAGTAGATACTGAGATGCTAGGGTCTTGTGAGTGTCACTGGTGGGTCAGTAAATCTCTGCGGCGGCCCTGGATCCAACAATCATCCAGTAATGTGTTAGCGTTATCGACTAGTGGCGAGCGATTTTAAGTTTATTAACGTTCCGCGCTATCACTATGCTTCATCCGCGGTATTGAAGAAAACGCGTCATACAACTGAGAGTACACTCAGCCGAATTGAATGTCTTGCGTGCGCTAGACTTAAGATCGACAGAGGTTACGCGACTGACAAAATATGCCGATAACTTTTCGTTCTGGGCTAACAACTTGTCAATCTTTAAGTCGTCTACCGTCTTGTTAGTCAAAAAGTGCCTTGAGGACCTGTGTTCATAATTGATAATTAGATCATCGGATTTAACTCTTTACTGTCGATAGTTATGAATAACCACCATGCCGGAAAGTGTGAAATGATCCAACGGCCTGTCGTGCCAGAATACACGGAAGGTCACTGCATCTTTCCTAAGGATGGTGGAGAGAAAAAGAGGACATCGAAAGTATGCAATTGAAAACGTTTGCCGAAGATAAAGATGCTGTATCGCCCGTTATCGGCGTCATATTGATGGTTGCCATAACAGTAATCTTGGCGGCTGTTATTGGCACATTCGTGTTGGGTCTCGGTGATCAGGTAGGGGACACGGCGCCGAATTCGCAGTTCGAAGGAGAACTCGTTGCTGACTATGAGAGCGTGGATGATGAAGAACGATTCATGGAATTCACTCATCAGGGAGGGGATTCAGTTGAGTTTGATGCGCTCGGAGTGAGTGTTGCAAATAATGACAACTCAGATAATGTGGATGAATTCGACGTGGACAATGGCGCAGGTGATACCATAAGTGCAGGCAACGTTGTGGGAATTACTGTGGACCACGATAGTGGGGTTGAAAACGGCGATCCCCTTGTCTCAGAGGGAGCAACCGTGAGCCTTACGTGGGAATCTGGTGATCGGTCATCCGTCCTTCGTGAATTTACAGTGCCAAATACAGTAGAAGCTAACGTCTAACAAGAGTTAGTCCCTATTTTTAGGTTTTTAAGCCATTATCCAGCCGCCGCTCGAATAGAGGAGGCCACATTGACGGTAGACTTTCGGACGGAACTCTATGTAGAAATCATCGATCGGATGCGCAAAAAAGTCCTGTAGGTGACGCTATGACTAAGAAAGAACGCGCTCACTACTGGATCCACCGCAACTTCGCTTCAATCGTTTTTACCTGAGATGGTTGGACTGAATTCGAAATACTACTTCGATATCGCAGCCGAATACGAGTGTTCTGCACTGGCAAGATTCACACCCACACCAACATTTCAATCGTTCTCACCGCTACGCGATGGCTTCGAACGATCCTCCGAGGTCAGACGCACGAGCACACACCACCGTTTCATTCTTTCTGAGAACTTTCGATCGTTCCTCAGAGGCGAACGCGCAGGGCCTCTATGTCGATTCCGTCGGGCGGGTGGTTGTCCTCAAACACGGAGAGTACTGTGTCAAGTTTTACTGCCAGTCCAAACTCCTAGTAGATACCGCCTGATGGCCCCTGGTTGAGGTCGTGTCGGTCGAGGACGCCGAGCATGACGAGTTCGTTGAGGTGGCTGTAGACGCTGTGATCGCTCAATAGTTCCCGGTCGTGTTTCCACGTCTTCCCCGGAGACACACCCCAGTCCAAGTGTAACTGTTCGGCAGGAGGAGGGTCGTTCGACGTCTAAAGACGAAATCGTGCTGAATCAATATACTGCAGGCGGCCTAGGTACGGTGTCGAGTTCTTCGAGCGTTTTCGAGCATCCGTTTTCAGTTGGACTGGGGTGTGTCCTGGGTTCCTTAACCCATGATCTCCCCTCAACACTGTTCGGAGATTACAGTTGGACTGGGGTGTGTGTCCCGTCCATGGTCCACCAATTTTGAATCAGCTACCACTCTCTGCCGTCGAAGATCTCTGCCCGACGGTGGTTGAATTGATTCGCTCCTTCGGAGATTGTATACACTTTATTTACGAACACCCAATCTCCGAATATTGCTGACTGGACTGCTCGGAGAATACAGTTTGACTGAGGTGTGTGTCTGTAGTCGACTTGTAGAAAATAAATGGATTATACAAATAAAATGGCGCCTATATCGAATTTACACTTTGACTCGGGTTAGGTACTATTTTATACTATCCCCAGAAAGGTCCGAACGTGACCGACGATCCACGCCCCGGTGAGACGGGGTCCGGAACGAACGACTCGGTTGCGTCCGGTCCGGATCCGCTCTTTGCCCCGGACGACGACGAAACCACGACGCTGTTCAGGAACCGGACGCTGCTGGAGGTGGGAACGGTTCCCGATTCGGATCGCATCGTCGGGCGGGACGAAGAGATTCAGGATCTCGCGGGCTACATTCGTCCGGTGGTTTCCGGCGCCGCGCCGACGCCGGTGCTCGTGTACGGTAAGACCGGGACCGGCAAATCGCTGGTGTCCCGGCACGTCTCGGAGCGTGCCCGGGCGGAGGCGGACCGACGCGGTCGGCGTCTCGCCGTCGCGTACGTCGACTGCGCGCAACACTCGACGGAAGCGCAGGCCGCCTGCGCCGTGGCTCGTGCGCTGAACACCGCAGCCGGGTCCCCCGAACGGATCCCACTGAAGGGGCTCGGACGATCCCACTACTACACGTACACCTGGGAGCTGCTCGAGGCGCACTTCGACGGCGCGATCGTGATCCTCGACGAGATCGATCGGCTTCAACCCGACGCCGACGGCAACCGCGACAACATTCTGATGCAGCTCTCCCGGGCGCGAGAGGCGGGCAAGGTCGACACCGACGTCGGGATCATCGGCATCTCCAACAAGATCGACTGGGGGAAAGAACTCAACCAGCGCGTTCGCTCCTCGCTGGGCAGCGAGGAACTCATCTTTCCCCCGTACGACGCCGATCAGCTTCGAGACATCATGTACGCCCGCGAGGACGCGTTCCGGGAGGGCGCCCTCGCCGAGGAGGTGATTCCGAAGGCGGCCGCCCTCGCCGCCCGGGAACACGGCGACGCCCGGAAGGCGATCCGAATCCTCAAAAACGCCGGCGAGATCGCCGAACAACGTGCCGACGAGATGGTCCGGGAGTCACATCTCGAGGCCGCCAAGAAGCGTGCGGAGGCCGACCGGCTGCTGGAGTTGCTATCGACGCAGACGCCCCACGCCAAGCACGTCCTGCTGGCGCTCGCCTCCCTGACCGAACACCGCGACAGCGAGGAGTTCCGGACGACCGAAGTGTTCGACGTGTACCGGCTCGTCTGTGCGAACGAGGGGATCGAGGCGCTGAAACTCGACCGCGTTCGGGAGCTCCTCGACGAACAGGCGTTCCTGGACATCACGGAGGCCCACGTGACAAGCGGCGGTCGCGGGGCGGGAACGTACAAACTCCACCGCCTGTTGAAGGATCCGGAGGTGGTTCGCAACTGCGTCAACTCGGCGTTCGGGACGAACCCCGAGGATCTCGAAGGATGACGATCGTCAGCATCCACGAATACGAACTGGCCGACGACGCAACGCCGGCAGCGTTCGAGGCGGCCGTCGCCGAGGCGGAGTCGCGAAACCTGTTCGATCTTCCGGGGCTGAGTGAGTACTGGTTCCTGAAGGGCATCAAAGGCGCTCGTGTCGATCAGTATACTGCTGTCTGGCAGTACGAGAGTCGGGCGGCGTGGCGACAGCTGTGGGGGCCCGTTGATGATCCAAAGCCCAAAGCGGAGTATCCGGAGCCGTGGCTCGAATGGGAGGACGAACTGCTTGCGCCGGTACTCTCCGAGGACCCCGACGAGATCCGGTTCAGCTCGTATCGAACGCTCGAAGAGTTGTGAGACCGGCACTACCGATCTCGACGTCTTCCCGTTCTGGGGTCTCAAAGTAGTCTCTATTACGCTGTCTGGGTGGACTCGCCGGTCGTCTCGGGATCGGCGTGGCTCGCCCGGTAGTTGATGTGTTCACTGCGGGTTTCCCTGGCGGGACCGGCGCGGTCGATCGCGGCAGCGATATAGCACACGACCGGACGAACCGTGAGGGATGGACGCGGCCGCTGGCTCGTCGCCCCGACGCCGGGTCGCGTGCGAATCGGCACGTTTGTGTATCGGGCTCTGCAATCCGGATTCGAATGCGAATCCTCCGGGTCGCACCCTGGCTATACCCCGACACGAAAGGCGGTGGCCAGTACCACGTCCACGCGATGAGCAGAGACCAGGCGGCGATGGGGCATGACGTGACGGTGTTGACGACGCGCGTCGATGAGTCGTTGCCACAGATCGAGGAGACCGACGGGTACACGGTGGTGCGGGTCTCGCCCGGCGTGAATATCCTGGGCAACGACGTCTCGCCGGCCGTCGCGCGGTATCTCTGGAAGCAAAGTGGTGACTTCGATGTGATCCATGCCCACTCGCATCTGTATTTCGTGACGAACCTGGCGGCTCTCACGCGACGGCTCGGCGGACCACCGCTTGCGATCACGAACCACGGGCTGTACAGCCAATCCGCGCCAGAGCGGCTCTTCCGGTGGTATTTGAAGACGCTGGGGCGGTGGACGTTCAACCAGGCCGATACGGTGTTCTGCTATACAGAGACCGACAAACAGCGGGTGCGGGATCTGGGTGTGACGAGCCGGATCGAAGTGGTGCCAAACGGCGTGGATACCGAACGGTTCAGGTCTGACGGGCCTGTAAGCGAACGGATTGATCACGACGGCTACGTCGTTCTGTTTGTGGGGAGATTAGTTGAGGGAAAGCGCCCAATGGACGTGATCCAAGCTGTTAGCCGGCTTGATGACGACATTCACCTCTATATCTGTGGCGATGGCCCATTACGATCGGAGTTGGAAGCCACCGCTGGACCACAGGTCACTTTTTTAGGTCTGGTCCCACACGAAGAGATGCCCGAAGTGTACCGTGCAGCAGATTTACTGGTTCTACCGAGTCGTGCAGAGGGGACGCCGCGAACTATAATGGAAGCGTTATCTACAGGAGTTCCTGTGGTCTGTTCTGATCTTCCCCAAGTTCGGTCTGTTTTTGGAGAATGTGTGAGATATACTTCCAAAGAAGATATAGAGGAGATTGCCAGTGCAATAAAGGAACGTATTGATGCAGACCAAGCCCCTACCCTTTCTCAGGAACTCCGATGGAATCAAACAGTTAAGAAAACTACCATAAATCTAAAATATCTTACCAGTTTAAATGAAGACAAACCGTAGATATCGTGTAGCTAGAAATAGTGACACACAAATTTACCATTTAGGAAAATGACGTTCCAACATAAAGTTCCTGGAATTAAGGACATCTATGAGGAGTACAAGAATGGAGGAGTAAGGAATATCCTCGTACAAGTATGGCGCTACATACTTCTATATTCTTTTCTGTCTCCCCAACTCAGGGGTATCCTTGGAGATATTCTACACGAAAAATTAGTTAGATCTGTCACTATTGGATACTGGCCCAAAATAAAAAATCCTCGATCACTCAATGAGAAAACTATGCATCGAAAAATATATACTGAAAATGATATTTTTTCTATAATTGAAGATAAAGTGAGGGTCAGAAATTACGTTCAGAAAAAAGTTGGGAGTAGCTATTTGAATGAAACCTATTTCATAACAGAGGACCCCGGTGAGATTCCGTTTAAAAACTTACCTGATGAGTTCGTTGTAAAGGCAAATCACGGGAGCAGCTGGAATATTCTCGTTGAGAACAAAGATGAAGCTGATTACGACAAAATCAGAGAAACTTGCCAGACTTGGCTATCTCAAACATATGCACCTTCGGCAAAAGAGTATTGGTATCAAGATATCCCTCCAAAAATTATAGTAGAAGAATATCTTGAAGGTATTAATCAAGAAATTCCAAGAGATTACAAATTCTTCGTCTATGACGGTACAGTTGAGTACGTTCTTGTTGATATTGACAGGATGGGTGACCATAGAAGAGCCGTATTTGACCGAGATTGGAATTGGGTACCCGTATCAGTAAAATTCCCACGCTGTGAAGACGTGGATA
Source organism: Halalkaliarchaeum sp. AArc-CO (assembly GCF_024972735.1). Classification (GTDB taxonomy): domain Archaea; phylum Halobacteriota; class Halobacteria; order Halobacteriales; family Haloferacaceae; genus Halalkaliarchaeum. The sequence goes on along the minus strand of NZ_CP087723.1, from coordinate 2,707,091 downwards.
AACCAGAAACCTTCGAAGAGATGCTTCGCGTGGCGGAAGAATTGGGTAAGGAGTTTGACTTCCTTCGAGTTGACTTGTACAATACGGCTGAACATGGGGTTGTCTTTGGTGAACTGACTGTGGCTCACGGTTCGGGAGGAAGCCGTATCCGCCCTATTGACTACGATTTCGAATTCGGCACCCATTGGGATGTCCAGTGAATTCGGTGAGGGATTCCCTCAAACGATAGCCTTTTTAACTCATTACTTTCAACAAAGCACAGAATGACTCGTCCATTACGGGTTGTCTTTTTTCACATTCATACGGGAGAGGAATACTACGGAGGAGCTCCAAAGATGCTTTTTCGACTTCTTAGTTCTCTAGATTCAGACCGCTTCGCACCGGTTTTACTCTCGCCAAACGAGGGGTATCTCTGCAAACAGGTACGCAAATTGAATATCGACGTTAAGATCGTTCCATTTAAAGGCGCTCTTGATACTTACCGACAGGGATTGCTATCGGACCCGAAGATTATGATTCCAGCACTATTTCGTATGCTGCAATACAATTTTGAGGCTCGGAAATGCCTTCAAAGTGCAGACATCATTTGGTGTCAGAATCTCCGTGCAGTATTGACTGTGTTCCCTCATCTGCAGGTCAGTCAAACACCAACCATCTGGAATATAGGTCTCGGTCTAAACTCCGAGGGGACAATTAGATACCTTCACCGCGTTGCGCTAGCAACTGTAGACTACGTGTTCATCGAATCGGAGGAGCAAGCGAACCGAATCTTTGACTCCGATGTACACGAACAGTACAGAGAGAAGTTCACAGTGTTCCACAAAGGAATTGACGTGAGCAAATTTGATCCATCACGATTATCTGATCCTACGAATACAGACGAATTTCGAATCGGTACAGCCGTATCACTCACTCCCCGGAAAGGCATTGAGTATCTAATAGATGCTGTTCCGGACCTTGTAGAAGAAAATGAAAACGTGAAAGTTCTCATTGCAGGTCAAACGCCGAAGGAAGACGAAACTTACGCAGATAAGCTGAGAAATCAAGTGAAGGAAACTGGGATTGAAGAATATGTAGAATTTTTAGGATGGGTTGATGAGATGCCAGAATATCTCAATACGCTAGACGTGTTTGTTCTCCCTTCGTTAAACGAAGGAATTCCGGGGGCTGTCCGTGAGGCGCTTGCCATGGAGGTTCCGGTAATCGCAACCAATGTTGGAGGGACCCCTGAAGTCGTGATTCATAAATCCACAGGACTCTTAATAGAGCCAAAAGATTCAGAACAGATTGTAGAGTCAGTCATATTTTTCATGAGAAATCCTAGTGAGGCTGACCGGATGGCCAGAGAGGGACGAAAACACGTAGTTGATTCCTTTTCAATGGAGAACTACGTACAGAAATACGAAGAGTTTCTGTCCGAGGTAGGGAATGAGACAAAATCTCCAAATGGCGAATAAAGGATATCAAAAACTCGGAGATGAATCCAACTCGCTAACGGAGTGGATACCAATAATCCTCGCTGGTATACTGGTCGTTGCTGTTGTCATTTTCGACTACGATCGGTTTGCATTCACGACCCCAATTGGAAGATTCGTGTTTGCAGATGTCACTATGGTATTATTCGTTGTTGTGACTGCCGTCACTGCCTTTCAAGTTCATCTTACACGCGGTGGCTTCATCGTCATACTTTCGCTGCTCTGTCTCGGAATTACTGGGTTTTTTTCAATACTCTATTTAATTCTAGTAGCCGAGCTCCCAAATGTCGGGAGAGCAGTAACTGATTCAATCAGGTACCTGTTGTACGGCGCGGTAGTTTTTTGCCTTCTGCCAATTATAACACACCATAGAAACTGGCGAATCTATATCCAAGTATTTGTTGGCTGCTATATTCTGGTATTACTCGTTGCCATTAGTCAAAGTCTTGCAGTGTTGGGAATCGCACCATTTGATCCGCTCTTCCGATGGGAAAACATCCGGGGAGGTGGTACGCGCATCGCGGGGACGTTCCGATGGCAGGGACCATTTGTATTGTATATGGGATTGATGCTGCCGATACTCGTAACAAGAACAATCACAGCAACTAACCGAATATTAAAAGTTTTTTATACCGGATTGGTTGCTGGAGGTGTTTTGTCGATCTTCTTTAGTGGTTCTCGAATTGGATTACTCATTCTTCCTTTCGCGTTCCTTCCAGTTGTCGCAGTGGCAATTCGAAGTCGAGAGTTGATTTCGCTATATCCACTCCTGTTCGGGGGCGTACTTCTTGTACCCTTAGTCTACTTTGAGGTCGGTGCAGTTGAACGAGCAATAGATCAACTGTATAGCCTCATAACGTCTCCTGGTGAACAATCCCGAGTTCGAATCTGGAGGCAAGCACTCAGTGAAATGTTGGACACTTCTCTTTTCTTTGGATTAGGACCTAGACAAACTATCTACATAGTTGGAACAACCCCCCATAGTGGTTATATTGGATTTTTAGTTGAAAGAGGTATATTCGGTTTATTAGTTTTCGTCATATTAATCGTGAGTCTTGTTCGTATAGCTGCTCAATTGATTACGTCTTATTTTGATGATGCCCCACTAATGGCTCTATGCGTGGCATCTATGGTACCGATTATGTTGGTATATTCTATTGCTAATAGTGCGTTCACCGGACGGATTGCACCACTGATCGTCGCCTTGATTTTATCTACACATCAACTAATTAATGGTGGGGGATTTCATCACACTATTGAATGATCCTGACGCTGCTCACCGGTGTCAAAACTGCTGAGGGTTCTTGTGTAGTAGTGATCAGTTTGGCTATACTAGCGTGTGAAGTTCTGTAACCAGTGTCAGTCGATCACATCGGGTTTGAGTGAAAGTGTCTGCTTGGGAAGAGTGTGGAACCTACCGAAGCAGACAGCGAGATAGAGGAAGAGTACCTGCTTAATTTTGTCGTCAACAGCCTCGACGAAGAGCTTGCGATAGATCTCGGTTAGGATGTCGAGGTCACGACAGAGACGTTGTACGAGGTCCTCGCCGGCGCCAGCGCCGGCGGGACCTCAATCAACCACGTCTGCGAAACGACCGACGACTCGCCACACGCCAACACTGTCCGGGGACATCTCACCGAGCAGTTCGAGCTTGACTCGGTTGAGGCGGTTGGGGACACGCTTCTGCAACGAGATGCGCTTGCGACACTTCCGGATCGACCGGTGGAGGTCTGCGCAGACCTCCACCTCGATCCCTACTACGGTGACGAAGACGAGACAGAGGCGCTGTACTTCTCGCAAGCGAAACGAGGAACAACTGCATTTCACGCGTACGCGACACTCTACGCACGGGTACGCAACAAGCGATACACGCTGGCGGTGCGCCAGCTTGTCGCTGGCGACACCACCAGCGATGTCCTCGCTGAGTTTCTCGAACTCCTCGACGGTCTTGACCTCAGCGTCAAGGCCGTCTATCTTGACCGCGGCTTCTACAACAGCACCTGTCTCGGACTGCTGTACGCGCACAACTACGCCTATGCGATGCCGATCGTCAAGTGGGGCGAGACGATTCAAGACGAACTCAGCAGAGGTTGGAGCCGCGAGATCGAGCACGATCTCGCCGGCAAGGTAACGTTCCCCGTGTTCATCGATTGTGTGTACCAGCAGGAGCGGTACGATGAACACGGAGTGGCGCGTCACGGCTACGCCGCTGACGCGCCGTTCATCGACACGCCACGAGATGCTCGAGAGCACTACAGCAAGCGTTTCGGCATCGAGTCGAGCTACCGATTAGCCAAGCAGAGCCTCGCTCTCACTAGTTCCCGGGACGCTGGATTGCGACTGTTGATGTTTGTGGTGAGCCTGCTGCTCCAGAACAGCTGGCGGTATCTGCATTGGAGGTACGTGGCGGCGCCCCGCCGCGGGGGGCGCCGCCTCTGGAGATGGCCGTTCACGGAGTTTTGTGAGATGGTGCGGCGGGCCGCTTGGACAGTACTGGGTGTGCGCAGGGCTGTCCCAGCGAATCAACCACTCGACGACCGGTTCTTCCGGTAGCTGTCCACCGATCCGGGCAGCGGTCGTGAGTGGCGACACTGTCGCGTCGGCGGCGGAGCGCCGCCGACAGCGACTCCTTGTCGCCTGAGCTTACCGCCCGTGTCATTCTGAGCACTAACCACGCATCAAAAACGCAGATTCAAGCTCTTCCCGAGAAGTTTGAGAGGTGTCGATGTGATCGACTGAGTGTGCATCTGTTTCTGTCCAGTCGTGGGTAATACGGTTCTATGCTATGACACTCTGCTAAGTTTCTAGAAGGAGGGTCCCACAGAAAGGTTCACATATCCGGTGCTGTCCTGGGATTAAATCCCCTAAACGGGTCTGTTGGATATGGTTGGTGAAATAATCGCACCAATGCGGATGGGAAATTCTGAGAGTTGACAAGAATCGTGTAAAATTTTTTGTGGCATTCTTTTCTAGAGGGGATGGAGTACAACGGAGAGCGAAGGCCGATCCAGAGAGGACAATTTTGGCTGGCCTGAGTGAGAGGGTGCGATATCATAGCGAAAACTTTCCTGCCTTCCGGACAACTGATTAACGAAGAGATGCTTTTCTCCATGGAAGTTCCACTCCAGAAGGGGCCATGTAGCCCTTAAATTCACCATCGATAAGTCGCCTCTATGCCCGACCGAAGCTATGAAAAATCAGATAGATGATCGTTGAACGGAGTTAAAGCGCCCTTATTGAGATACCATCTCCCCAATCACGAGGAGGTGCTGATTCACCGAAGTAATACCCGAGGACTGCAGTCGACGACTCTAAGTGATTAATTGAGTGAAACTAGTGTGAGTAACACTCTCGCCATCACTATTTCTCCCATTGGAATAATATTTTGCCACCGAAATCTTGATAGCTAAATACCAAATTATTTACTCTAGACTAACGCAAGCGTCAAACGACTAACCACAGCGTCATTACCCGATCGAAAAGGTAATCAATAAATCCAAGGAGTGCAGTAAAGAGTTAATAACTACGATTGACTTCACTCGTCCCTCCATGAACAAACCGCTCGTAAGCGTGGTTATTCCCACGTATAATCGACCAGAATTGTTAACACGTGCTGTTGAGAGTGCTTTGACACAAACATATGAAAAGATAGAGATAGTTGTGGTCGATGATGGATCTGATATACCTGCTCGTAAAACACTCTCTCAGTATAATACGTCGGTTAGGATTATCACGCACAATGAAAATAGAGGTGGATCCGTTGCACGAAATACCGGCATTCGTTGTTCTCGTGGAAAATATATTGCCTTCCTTGACGATGATGATGTTTGGGAATCAAATAAAATCTCAAAGCAAGTGTCGAAGTTTGAAAGTTGCGACTCTGAGGTTGGACTAGTCTATTGTTGGATACGTAGAACTGATACAGACGGTCAAACTATTCTAGTTAAAAATTCCAAAAATAATGGAAAGGTAACTACAGATATTCTCTTACAAAACTTTGTGGGTAGCTATTCATCAGTAATGGTTAAGAGACAAGTGATTGATGAGGCTGGATTGCCTGATGTTCAATTTGAGAGATGGCAAGATCGGGAGTGGTATTTGCGGTTATCTCATATATGTGAATTTGAATACGTACCAGAGATTCTAGTCACTCAAGAGAAACAAGGTGGTAATAACTATCAAAAACTAAAAAGATCGAAAGAAGTATTTATAGATAAATATCAACAGGAAATAGAAAACAGTGGAAGATTGCTTGAGCGTAAAGTGAAGAGTAATCTCTGCTACGAAGTCGGGAGTGCAGGGGTTAGGAAGGGTGAGTTACGAGAAGCACGCAGGTATTTGTTGAAATCTATTTGTTATAACCCGTTTAATTATATGTCGGTTATGTTTTTTATACTATCGTTCGGAGATGAACGTATGATACGACTGATCCGGCAACTTCGGCGTTCCGCAGTCGATCTCCGTAACTAACACTAGAACACTCTTGTCCTATCCAAGCTTAGTCGATCACATCGCGTTAGGGGCAGCGTCTCCTCGGGAAGAGTGTGGAACCTGGCGGCGCCCCGGCGCGGGGGTGCCGTCTCTGGAGATGGCCGTTCACAAAGTTCTGTGAGATGGTACTGTGGGCAGCCTGGACAGCACTTAGTGTGTACAGAGTTGTTTCAGCGAACCAGCGGCTCGACGACCGGTTCGTCCGGTAACGGTCCATCGGTCGTGGCAGCAGTCGCGAGTGGCGACGCTGTCGCGTCGGCGGCTGAGCGCCGCCGACAGCGACAGCTCCGTCTTCGATCAGCGTTGCTCGACCGTTACAGATGACTTATCACACCAGAGCAGGTGGCTCAGGTCAGGCTAACAGGCGATGCTTTGTGAGGTACTGATGACCGGTGTGATCTGCATCAGCAACAAGATCGAATACCGTGATCGACTCGGCGAACGTGTCGACTCGTCCCTGCAGGACAACGAACTCGTCTTCGACCCCTACGACGCCACGCAGCTCCGGGCGATCCTCGATCACCGCCGGGACGCCTTCGTCGAGGGAGTTCTCGAGGACGGCGTCATCTCGAAGACCGCGGCGCTTGCCGCCCGTGAACACGGGGATGCACGCAAGGCCATCGACGTGCTCTACGAGGCCGGGCGCCTCGCCGAAAAGGAAGGCGCCACGACCGTCACCGAAGGTCACGTCGACGCCGCCCTCCGAAAGGCGGAGATCAACCGATTCCAGCGACTCGTGAGCGGACAGACGCCACACGTGAAACACGTCCTTCGCTCGCTCGCGTTGCTCACCGAGAAGACGGAGGAAACGCGGTTTCGCACTGCGGAGGTGTACGACGCCTACGAGAAGGTCGTCAGTCAAACGGAGTCGTCTCCGTTGAGCTACGATCGGGTCCAGCGTCTCCTCAAGGAACAGGCGTTTCTGGGCATCACCGAAAGCGAACACACCGGTGGCGGTCACGGGGAGGGCAGCTATCGGGTCCACCAGTTGCTCCGGTCCCCCGAGGTTGTTGTTGAGGGTCTCGACCGCGAGTAGTACACTCGGTACGTGGTGTGGGGGCAAGAGCTTGGGACGAACTGAACGGGAGGTGGGTGTGGGATTCAATCAGTACAAGTTGTGGGCGATTGGTTACCCTTGATTAGAAATAGTTAAATTGATGATACCAGAATTTAATCAAAACAGATATTGGTCTACTATAGTTATCTGTTCTTAACCGTGACATCTGCCATCACTCGAGGTATATCCATTTATAAAGAGAAAGGTGCAATAACGCTGCTTCAGAGAACTCTCCGAAAAATACACCGAGATGTCTACTGCAAGTCAATGTCTGTCCGCGGCCGGTACTCCTTCACACTGGCTGATCATACTATTACATTTTCTGCTCCGACACCCACGGTGGTAAAGCGAAATCGAAGTCGTTTCAAATCTGAAAAACAGGAGCTTGCAGATTTCATTAACGAGATCAAAGAAGGGGACGTTGTATACGATGTTGGAGCGAATACGGGCCTGTACACGCTTTTTGCAGCGAAAGCCTGTCCAGATGGAGAAGTGATCGCATTCGAGCCGTATCCCCCGAACCTCGACCTGTTGAAACAAGATGTCGCTCGAAATCAGCTACAGAATGTGGAGATCGTCGATGTTGCGCTGTCGGATTCCGTTGGGAATATCGAATTCAGCCAGCCAAGTGAAGACGATGTGGGTTATGGGTCATCGTCGATAGAAGCAGACGAGTCAGAAGCCACAATTGAAGTCCCAACAACGACCGGGGATCAGCTTATTGCTGATGGTGAAATACCTGCACCGAATGTGATTAAGATAGACGTGGAAGGATCAGAGCCACTTGTTCTTGAGGGGTTAGAAAAGGCACTCTCCGCCCCCAGTTGCCGAACGGTATACTGTGAGGTTCATCTACCGGGACTGGATCTCCGGCCTTCTGTTGAAGATTTTGGAAGTTCAGCAGAAGACATAGAGAACCGATTGAGAGAGTTCGGTTTTACAGTTGAACGACTCCACAGCAGTAGGGGGAGTGAGATCTTCTATAAAGCTAAGAAATGATCCCAAGTCTCCCCTGATCTCTGTCTAACTCACCGGATGACTGCTCGGGTCTGCTCAACGACTTCTACCCTTAGGGGTTGATACAATAAAATGAACACTCCGTACAGTGCTGCGCCTGCGAATACGAACCCGAATAAATGAATAATCGAATTGATTTCAACCGTACTTTTCGCCAGGTACAATATGACGTACATTGCGACTGAGGATAGTAAGCACCATCCAAGTTCGTTATACGGTATTCTGATTTTGACGAACTGTGACAAATAATAGGTCCGGAGGATGGTACCGAGAGTCATTGATAACACTGTTCCTAATGCTGCACCCACGATTCCGAATTGCCAGATGAGTACAAGGTTAAGCAGAAGATTAGCGATAATATCTACAATAGCGGCATGAGTGACTAGGTCAGGACGATCAAGTCCAAGTAGAGACTTCCCAGCGATTTGTCTGATAGCACGGGGGAGCTTGCCTGCTAAAAGAATAATTAACGCAAGCCAAGCCGCTGTGAATTCTTCACCGAAAATCAATCCGAGAATCTCTTCTGACAATAAAAGGCCCCCAAAGAACGCAGGAAACACAAAGATCACCGATGGTACAATGATCTTCGGGAGTAACCTTTCGAGTGGTTCGATAGCATCATCTGCTGACCAGGAACTGATTTGCGGAAAGATCGTTGTCCCAATCGCCCCGGTGAGTAGCAAGACGGGGCCGGCGACCTGCCATGCAACCTCGTATGCTCCGACATCCGCTTGGGTGAGGAAGAACCCGATGATCAACACGTCCATCCAACTGTGGACTTGGCTATCTATTTCGGGAACGATGCTGTACTTAGCATAATCAATTAAGGAATGAGCCTGGGTCATAGTTGGGCGACCAATCCCAACAGAGGTCTTATATTTCGCCCAGAGAAGCTGCAGCCCTTTCCCTGCGATCACGGCATAAATCAAACCGATCACACCGTAATCAAGTGTCACAAGGAACACACCGAGAGTAACCCAGACAACGGAATAGGCAAAGCGAAGCGTTGCTGTCTCTCCTACTCGCAACTCTCCCTTGAGAACATTCATCATCAAGCCAGCGAATTCCTGAAGGAAGATTGCGAGAATGAGTAATCCGGCTACTTCAGCCCCGATATACTGGTTCAGATGAAACTGAAAAAGAAGAATCGCTCCAGTTATAATCACAAGTAGTGCTGATTTCAGGGCGATACCAGTCCCGAGAATCCGATCCGCAGGCCCACCTTCGCTTATACGTTTTTCGACAGCAATACGTGTACCCAGGTTGGCGGGGAGCGCGGAAATACCCAGAACAGCCTGAAACAGGAAGAAGATCCCGAGTAATGTTGCACCGAGCTCCTGGGCAAAGAACGCCGTACCCACAAACGTCAGTACTAGGCTACCAACTTTTGCTGCGGTGATTTTAAGCGTAGATCGAGCAAGATCCATATTTCACGCGCTGTTTAAATCTATCGAGGACTCTAAGACTGTGATCAGGGCATACAACTGCTGTGTGTAGTTTTCACCGTTAAGGTGAGCAGTATAACAGTCTTGGGCAGCATCGTAGTCTAAATACGGAGAAGCACGAATCCGGTCCTCATTTTTCTCCAGTATATCCCTAACAAACGAATGCTGACGGACCAATGTTTCGTGATTAGGCCACGATCCACCGCCACCACCTATTGAATCCTCAGTCTCGCTCGAAGCGACCGCTCGTTCAACCTTATTCCGAAGTGCGGCTGCCTTCCCCACATAGTGTTTTATATAATATGGGTAATGCAGAGGCAGACCGTGACCCGGGTGAGGAATCGAAGCAAGCTCGGGGTTAAGTTCAGACAACGACGTTTCAACAATATCCCTTTTGTACCGATACGAGGATGGCATCTGTAGCGCAAGGTCCACAATACGATTGTCTAAGAATGGATACTTTGTAGGAAGCATTTGATTGAGGGTTTCATAAAAGATGAAAGTTTTCACATTGGTGATGGGATGAATCATGCCGAACTCGATCATTGCATTCCATGATTGATACTTCACACCGCTATTTTGGATCGAGCTTTCTTTCTCTTCAACTCGTTCCAACAGTGTCTCTCTTGGGTTTAACTCATCTGTTAGGTAGGGCAGAGGACAATTGTAATCTCCAACTTCGCCACTACTTATTGCATCAAAATATGCTTCAGGAGAACGGATTTTTCGGGGGGACGATGACGGGTACAGATGGTTCAACAACGGGTATGAAATGGATTCTTTCGGAACATATGTTCCACTCAAAATCGTATCGCTATATTGAGCGCAATACAATTGTTCAACCTGATTGGATATTTTGTCAGTAAAACCAGTAGGATGAGCATGACGAGGGAGTCCATTGAAGTTCGTGATCTCTCCTACCATACTGAATACACCTGGATAATAATCTTCTGTTCGCTCTAGAAATTTGAAACTTTGAGACAGTTTGTTAGCTACTTGCTGTGCTGTCTGCGCCTCTTTATTGCCATCCAACTGCTCATTCATATGGAACGCAGTCACATCATCTTCTATTGATGCTAGAAGGAGTCTGGAATCTGATCCCCCACTCAATAATATTCCCTGGTATCGTTTTTGGTCGGAACGGTCACGTACTGCGTCAACGAATACCTCACTAAACTCGTCAACAAATTCTGAATATGAACTCTTTCTCTCAGTTGGAACCGGCCACCAATATCGCCAGCTATCAACGATTTTCCCTTCTGTGTCAAACGTCAATATTGAACCAGGCGGGATCTCTTCAACTCCCTTGGCAGGTGTCTCCACACCGGACACATGACTAAATGCAAGAAACTCCGCGAGAAACTCTGGGTTTGCTTCTAGTCCCACTTCTGGGTGAGCAGCAAGTGACTGCAATAGCGACGAAAAGACGAGAGATCCATCTGGAGTACGCGTATAGTATACTGGCCGAGATCCTAACCGGTCTGTGAACAAGGAGACAGTTTCGGATTCGTGATCATAGATAACTCCCGAAAATTCACTATTCAATCCTGCAACGAAATTCAACCCATAGGTCTCGTAAAGGGATGCACAGTATTCTGCATCGCTTAGATTGCCTGATCTGGGGGTATACTTACCACGGTGTTCGTGTCCCAGAATATCACCCCAGCACCAAATTGAGACGTTTTTTGTGGTTGCTGGTTGCTCATCAAATGCGACTGCATGATCGACATACCCGAGCTCCAAGAGATCATCACGAAAAAGTGACTCTCGTTGATCACCAAAAGTGTTGATCGCATTAGCAAGGTCAGTAATAGCCCCTCTCTGGGCACCTACAACCCCGCAGAGTCCTGCCATTATATCCCAGATAGTAAATCATCCGTATAAATCAACCCATTTAGGACCGTCCACCCCTCAGCATAACTTATTAACTGCGTCTCCTGATCTGACGAAAAGGAGAAGTCCAGCGAGATACCGCCATCGTACAAGCGCCTGCGGGCGTACATCAATCCGAATACCGACGCCGACTTCTGAAGGGTGAGCAGGAGTCATCCAGACTGCAAACAATCCACCGAGTGGTGCAGTGATCTTGCCCACTCGCTCTCTGGCTCGGTTTAGATCTCCCACTGCCAGCAGGCCCGATAAATTCTATGTGTTTCATACATCACTTCATCGCAAGTTTCTCACTAGAGGTGTAGTTGTATACATCATACCCCTCGTTTTTGCATCTTTGATCATATATTTCCTGCCTTTCTTGGCTTAGATGTTTCCTTTCGATATTGATGATATTCGGGTACACATCTGCTTCAAAAAATGAAAAGACCACCTCGTCATCAAACCCTTCTGCATCCACCTGTAACAGCTGGACATCATCCATGTTCTGTGATTGGCTTATAATCGAATTTGGCTGAGCTACTTCCACATCAAATTCTTCTATAATACTTTCTGGGTTAGCGTCAGACTGGACATTTTCCGAGATCCATTGCAACAACTGATCCCTATTTGTAGTAGTCACGCCAGTTGGGATTCGATAATCAGGCCAATCTTCTCCATATCCTGCATTTATATCATCCCAATAATTTTGATCTATCCCGTATAACCGTATAGACGAAGATTCTTGACCCCCAATAGCTTTATTAACTATTTCTGCTGACGAGTGATATGAATAATTTTCTTCTAAATATGGAATAACAGTTCTTATTGGCTCAACCAGAATAATATTAGTGGAACCTTCCTGATCTTTCACAAATTCATAAATTGGATCATTATGTTTTCCATCATTAGCACCAACTTGGATAATATTCATGGGCTTTTTTACTGAAATGGCGCCTTTCAAACTGTTTGTGTACATTTGCGGGTTGCGGTCCCCATCATTCACATAACTGATGTCGATCCCAAATCTCCGCAGGCCACTCTTCACCTGCGATTCAATCATATTCTTCATACGCTCTTGTGTAGGAGATTGTTAATAGAGCTACGGTTATCAGAGTCCGAGCTGCGAGCACCGTTTTAAGCACCTCTACGTGGAGTTTCAAATTGAGAGTAAACTGAGCGAAGTCCAAGAAGGCAGTCCATCAACAATGTTCTACTCATGAGCGAAGTAGATAACTGACAGACGCAAAATTGACCGATCGAAGATCTCCGGGTGTCGAAAGTGAGTGATACCATTGTATTCCACTGTGTTGAGTTCGGAATACATAGTATTACGTCAGACGATCAGGCAACTTTTTTCAGCAGACCGTGACCATACCCTGGGCAAGACTTCTTCGTTAGATAACAAGGGGAGTCAACGTCGGAGTTCAAATTACGACCTTCATCAGACGATGTGATACACCTCAAAGAAATGAGAAATAAATAAGTTAGATATAGCCACAACTACACACCATATACTGTCGTCACACCATACACAAAATAAGAACGTCTATTTATAACCGAGATGCTTAAGACGATCTTCCAATTCATCCTGCTCTCTACCAGTTAACCCCGGAATATCACCAGACATAGATTCAACGGAAGGCAGGGAAGCGGATCGAAGAACGGTCAGGGCCTCATCAGCGATCTCACCATTAGTTTCAACAATCGAATCATCCCGTTGGATAGCATACCCATTATCTGTAGTTACTCTGAGCGCATTATTTGATTTCGAAATAATGGGCCGGTATCCCGATTCTATAAACGGGCGAGTGTGGCGTGGTAAGTTCACGTTCCAGTCAAACACCCCAGATAACGTAGCCAACAAATCACCCGTTTGTACTGCGTGTGTATGATTTTCTCCGGCGTATTTGTTGTTCGGATATTTCACTGCTAAAGGAACCTCAATAAGTGAGTCAATCGGATTCGCAGACCAGTCATGTTGAAAAACACCATTTTCTCCAAAGGCTTCCCCATGGTCAGCGAGGAGTATTATCATACTCTGTTCCCATCGACCACTCTGCTGAATTTCTTTGAAAAATTTCGCAATATTTCTGTCTATATATTTAACAATCTCACCATACATTTCCCGACAGAACTCAATCTCTTCTTCTGTAGGTGATGGTAGATCCTTACCTGTTTTGTCAAGCCCCATGCTTCTTATCGCAGGACCCCGGATCTTATTATTTATATGTTTGATTTGTTCACTATCATATTGTGTTACTATATCTCGATCCGTGACTTTTTGCGGATAATATGGATGATGTGGTTCCATAAGATGAACCCAAAAAAACCCAGGTTGTGACTGAATTGAGCTTTCCAACTGTCCCAATATATTCTCAGCAGTTCTACTAGATGATGGTGATAAATCTGGCTGAGTACTCATAGAGTCACGAACAGTTTCCCAAAAGAGATTGTGGACTTTGGTTAGAATATCAGATTTGCCTGCAACCTGTTTTATCTGTTTGTAGATAGATAGCGATGAGGACCCCCCAGGTTTCCGAGTGAATGAATCAAAACCACGATCATATCCTCTATCCGGCCGAAGATGTGGATTGTTGGTTATTGCAAAAGTATAGTCATCGTAAAGTTCAGCTATTGTTGGCACATCAGTTTTTAATTCTCCTTTAGCTTCAACCGGGTATCCTGTGTGTATGCTGGGAAATGATAGGGGTGTTGCGACACCATTTGAATAACAATTTTGAAAATGTACAAAGTCATTGAATCCACTGTTCCAACACTCGGAAAAATACGTTTTGTTGAAGTGATCTCGGCGCAGGGCATCAACAGTGATTAAAAAGACATCATTCATTACTGAGTCATATTCAATCGCATATTAATATAAATTGTGCGTTGTAAGAGCCTGTCCGAAAAACAATTTTGATCCGAATTTTACGGTCTCAGAATCGGTTAGAGCGTTTATTAGCCGGATTTACCGGCAAGATAAACATTTTTCGGACAGGCTCTGTAAGCACCTACTGAATCTGCTGAAGGCAGAATCTTGATATAGAAGGTGAGGAAGCTGTAATGCGTCTCAGATTAATAATGGGTGACTTTCAGGCGTTGATCCACTCGCTCGAAGAATAGTTGGTCGTGTCGCAAAGTCCTCTAGAGTTCAGTAGCAACTGATTCCCCTGAGGAAGGGGACGCCTCTGGTGTCCACCCAGAGAGGTGTCCCATGCACGCCACAATCGACGTGCGGTTGACCGTTAGCATCGACGACGACAAAACGATACCGCTGGCCACGCTCGCCGAGTTCATCACCGATCGGAATGTCGAATCGGCTCTCCTCGAATCACTGGTCGAGAGCCTCGACGCCGCCCGCGTCGAGGCGCTCTGTGGGGAGAAACACGCCACTGGCAACGGTGATAATCGCTTCCAACGTGCTGGCACCGATACCCGTACAGCCGTCACAACCGCTGGTGAGCACGAGTTCTCTCTTCACTACGTCCAAGACACCGCTGCAGACCACGATGAATCCAGCTACTTCCGGCCCGTCGAAGACATGATCGCCTTCGACGGGCAAAACCGCTATCAACAAGATATCGCCGCCAAAGGTGTCGATCTCGCTACGTCGCTCAGCTATCGTGATACTGCTGATCACGGCGACGGCATCTTCGAACGGATGCCGTCGCCGACCACCATCAACCGCCGTGCAAGAGAATACGGCGGCAAGCTCAAGCAGTTTCTTCCAGACTGTGTCGCTGACACAGACGCTGACGCTGTCATTCCTGACGGCACGAAGTGTCACAGCCAAGACGACGACCGCTCATATCATTCTGTCCAAGCCACGCTCGGCGAAGACACCGCCGACGAGTCACGCTCTCTGCTGGATCTCTCAGTTAACGCTGATTGGGACGAGACAGCCGCTGAACTCGATGACAAGGATGCAGTCACTGACGACGCGACGGTCGTCAGTGACGCCGAAGAGGGCATCGTCACGGCCTTTACCGATGAACACACCGATCACCAACTTGATCTTGTCCACGTCGGCCGGACGCTTGATTACAATCTCTGGGACGACGGCGTGTTCTCTATGGATCAGCGTAACGAAATTGTCTCGGAAGTGATCGACGAGGTGTTCCATCTGAAGAACTCCGTCGCCAAGCACCGTCCAGACGAAGAGTTCGCGGCGATCCGCTCGCGGATCGCGCGCACGACTGATCGCATCGAGAAAACAGCGTGGCAACTAGACCAGTACGGATCAGAGAAGGCCACGGGGTATCTTCGGCGGTGGCTGCAGTCGATTGTAACATTTGCAGAGGCAGCCATCGAGGGGTTCGAGGTGCCATGGACCTCGAACCCCGTCGAACGACTGATGGGTGAAGTCAGCAAGCGCTGTAAGAACCAAGGGATGCGCTGGACAGCAGAGGGATTGGAGGCGGTACTCCAGCTTCGACTCGTGAAGTACGCTGATCCACCGCACTATCAGTCGTTTCTCGACAAACTGCTCCAGCGATCAACCAAAACAGCAATGAGCTGTGACCTCTCAATTGAGAGCACCGGAGGCAAACTCTAGACCGCTTTGCGACGCGACCAAGATTTAAGCGAGAAGACGGCGTTGAAGCCACTATCTCCATGAGCCAGTCTCCCCACGTCTGCTTCGTCTCGGACACCATTCACACGTATTTTGGATCGGGTGTCGAGCAGGGCGTCGGTGGTGCGGAACGGCAGCAGTACCTGATCGCACAGAGACTCCGGGACGAGAGCGTTCCCGTCTCGATCGTTACTCTCGACTACGACGAAAAACCGTCCCCAGAAACCATCGACGACATCGAGGTCTGGAAAGAGATCCCGGACAAACGCGGCGTTCTGAACGCTCCCCTGAAGACGACCTCGTTGCTTCGAGCCCTCCGAGCCGTCGACGCAGACGTCTATTACGTCCGGGGGAACGACTTCCTCTGCATCGTGACGGCTCTCTACTGCCGCCTTTCGGATGCGAAATTCGTCTACGCCGTCGCGAACGATTCCAACGTCGAACCGGAGCACCTCCGGAACAAAAACCCGGCTCTCGCGAAGTCGTATTTGTCTGCCGTCCGGAGCGCCGACCACGTCACGGTCCTCACTCCCCACCAGCGAGAGGTTCTCGATCGAGAACACGGGATCGATTCCACCGTCGTACCCTGTGGGTACGACCTCCCACCCGACGAGGAGGTTCTCGATCACGACGAACGCGAGTACGTCCTGTGGGTCGGTCGCCTCGACCGCGATCAAAAACGCCCGGAGCGATTTTTAAATCTCGCCGAATCGCTTCCGGAGGTACCGTTCGTCATGATCGGCCCGCCCGACAACGACGACCGGGACAATTCCTATTTCGAACAAATAACGAGCCGAGCAGAGACGATCGACAACCTCGAATTCATCGAATTCGTTCCTCCGAACGAGATTCACGAATACTTCAGAAAGGCGAGTATCTTCGTGAACACGTCGGCGTACGAAGGCTTCGGCAACACCTTTCTCGAGGCGTGGCGATACGCGACACCCGTCGTCACCGTCGAGTACACGCTACATGGGGAGATCACCGATCGGGAGGTCGGGATACAGGCGGATTCGGTGGAAGACCTTCCTGACGTCGTCGAGGATCTCTATCGGGACGTTCGAAAACGTCGCACGCTGGGCCAGAACGGTCGAGAACTCGTTCGGGAACAGTATTCGATGAAATCCGTGACTGACCAGTACCGGGAGATCTTCTCGGACTTATAAAACGTCCCTGTATATCTCTACCAACCGCTTCCCGATCCGATCCCAACTAACCTCCCTCACAACCTCCCGCCCGTTCGACCGACCCTCGGACTCCAGAACCTCCCGAACCAGCGCCACCAACTCCTCCTCACTCCCCCCAACCCCACCGGGCTCCACTCCCGCCAATCGCTCCCGGACGTCCCCCACGTCCGTCGAGACCACCGGAACATCACACGCCATCGCCTCCTTGACCGTGTTCGGCGACCCCTCGTGCCGCGACGTCAACAGCAACACATCGGCCGCGTTCACGTAGTACGGCACCTCCTCGTGGGGCACCCCCGAAATCGTCTGCAACTGCACCGCCTCGCCCAGCGCCGACTCGACCCGATCGACCACCCGCCTCGCCAGGGGGTAGTTCTTCCGCTCGTAGTCGGGCGCGTACGGGAACAACACGTGCGTCCCGTCGGGATCCCACCCGACGCGCTCCCGGGCCACCCCCCGATCGATCGGCCGGAACCGCTCCAGATCCACCCCACTCGGCACGATATACGCGTCCTCCCGCCCCAGCAACTCCCGCATCTCCTCGCTGCGGACCGTCACCGCGTCGGCCCGCCAGGCGAACGCCTTCGTCACCAGGCCGTCGAACCCGACCACGTCCGAACCCCACAGCGTCACCACGACCGGCAGCCGGAACTGCGTGACCGCGTACGGGGCGGTCAGCCCGTAGTTCGCGTGGATCAGGTCGTACTCCCCCCGGCGCAGCTCCCGCCGGACCATCGGGAAGAACTGCAGGTACTCCCGCACGCCCCGCCGCGCCGCCATGTCGCCGTCGATCTGCTCGGCGCCGGGGACCACCAGCACCGTGCAGTCGACGCCCTTCCGTTCCAGGGTCTCGATCTGTTGCCGGAAGAAGATCTCCTCGGCGGTGACCAGGTGCAAAACGCGGAGGTCCGCTGGGTCCGTCATGGCGTCCGGTGATCGGTGGAAGGTCCACCGTCGGACGGTTATACGTTACGAACCCGCTGTTCCCCGTCGTGAGCTACTCGAACTCCGAGACGAAGTCCGCGTCGAGCTCGTCGGCGAGTTCGCCTCCCGTGAGCCAGGTCACCTGCTCGTCGTCGAGTGTTGAACTCCGAGGACGTTCGTCACCGATACTCTCCGATTGTTCGGTACGGAACGTAGTAGCCGATCTCGTCGATCCAGGTCGACAGCCACTCGTCAGCGGTTGGTTCGTCGATCTTTCCGGCGTCGATTGCAGCCAACAGGACGCCGACCGACCCGACGACGGTCACGCCCTGGTCTTTCGCGAACGACCGGGCATCGCCGTCGTCGGTCAGCAGTCGACCGTCACGTGCGTCCGCCAGGGCGAACGCCTGTGCCTCCCCGGGATCGAGATGGTCACTGACGATCGCTTCCCTGTTTGCGACTGCGTCCGAAACCGTTGCGACTGGAATCTGGTCGTCGAGTGCATCCAGCGCTGACCGGAGATACGGATGGTCATCGACGCCGTTTTCGAGTTCCTCGCGAACGATCGGAACCGTACAGATTCCGGAGAGTCCTGCAACCACCCACAGCTGGTCGACGTAGGCGAAATTCGAGAGGACGGTCGTGTTCAGGACGCTCGGGTTCGACGGAGCGCCGTCACCTGTCATTTCGCACGCGTCTCCTCGTCGTCCGAGTCCTCGTCACTGAATTCGAGTTCGCTCGCTGCGGCGGCCTCGTCGGCTGCGTCGTCCTCGTCGACGAGACCGAATCGGAGTTCGACCCCGTGCTCCCGGAGGATGTCACGCATCGTCCATCGATCGACGTCGGCAAGTCGCGCAGCGTCACCGAGCGTGATCCGTTCGCGTTCGTAGAGGGCAACTGCAGCGGCAATGCGCTCGTTTTCGTGGTCTTCGAAGTATTCACGAACGAACTCTCTCAACGCGTCGCTCTTGCCCCCGAACACGCCAGCCTCGACGGCACCCTCGATGAGGAGGTCGAGATCGTCCGGGTAGGAGCCGGTGATTCGTGCCATCTGTCCGCCCGAAGCTACGTCTTCATACTATTTATGAACTGTGTCGGAGGGTCTCCCGGTCGCGGGCCACGATACGGTGAGTCACCGACCGATCGACGACGGGGAAGTTATCACCCGTCGATCGGCCACCCGGCCCACGGATCGTTCTGTTACGGCCGAGAATCAGTATCAGAGGCCGGACAGCCAGATGGGGTCCGTCTGTGCGGGGTCGAACGGGAGTGCTTCCAGGTGGGCGACGGCGACGCGGACGTCGCTTCCGGACATGTCCTGTGGTGCGACGAGTATCGGGACGTCGGCGTTTCTGCCTCCGAAATCGGAGACGTCCGTCGAAAGTACCGCGTACCGTTCCGATTCGGCGTACTCCGTGATCGCGTCGTCGGTCGCTTCCGGGCCCAACGGAGAGACGTCGCGGCTGTAGACGACCTCGTGGCCGTCCCCCCGGAGGGCGGACACGTACTCGTCGGGGACGTTCGTATCGGCGAGAATTCGCAGTTATCAGTCGGCTCGCTCAGTCGCGTTCGAACCGTCCGCGAGCAGCGATCGGGTTCGACGCTCTCCGTTCTGCCGTGCGGTCGCGAACTCCCGTTCCCGGTCGGCGAACGCCTCCCGGTGATCGTAGTAGTACGAAAGCGCCGTGAACAGCTCGGCCATCGAGACGTCGTACTCGCCGGCGACGACGTGGGGGTCCTCCTGCTCGTCGATGACTCGACGCTTGACGTCGAGGACGGTGATCCGGGTGCCGTCGATCCGTGGCGATCCCGACCGGATCTCCTCGTCGCGGACGATCCTCGTCATGAGCGTCCGTTGGTCGGCCTGCCGTATAAACCCTCGAACAACTCGGACAAACAGCGTTCAGATAAGCGATGGGTGGTCCGTCCGACCGGCCGGGCGGGACTGAAAGGGGCCGGCGTCTCGGCGAACCCGGATCCGGTAAGCACCGCAGCGAAGCGAGGAGCGCAGCCGCGATCCCGGGAGTCGAGACGCCGGGGGCTTTCGAGATGTCTGTAACGTGACCGAGCCACTGTTCTCGACCGACCGAACACTCCCCGTTCACACCACCGAAACCGAAGCCGTCCGTCGAACGGATCACGTCCCGTTCCGATTCGGCGTCCACCGTGATCCCGATCAGTCGGCTCGCTCCGTCGCGTTCGAACTGTCCGCGAGCAGCGATCGGGTTCGACGCTCTCCGTTCTGCCGTGCGGTCGCGAACTCCCGTTCCCGGTCGGCGAACGCCTCCCGATGATCGTAGTAGTACGAAAGCACCGTGAACAGTTCGGCCATCGAGACGTCGTCCTCGCCGGCGACCACGTGGAGGTCTTCCTGTTGCGTCGACCGTCGGAGGGTCGGCTGTCGCCTGCAATCGAGAAATCCCGGACCGAACGCTTATCCCATATTCGGACCTAGTGATCCGTATGAGCACCGGTCGCGAAATTCGTCTCGTCGAGGAGGACGATGGGTGGTGGTCGGCCATCGACGAGGACGTGGGCGTTGCGAGCCAGGGGCCATCGCGAGAGGAGGCCCTCGCCAACCTCGACCAGGCGGTGGCGGCAACCAGGCGGGCCCGGGCCGAGGACACGTCGGCTCCCGAACCCGACGCGCCGTGGTTCGAACGCCGATAGATGGGTTCTCGAGATTTCTCCGGCGAGGAAATCGTTTCCGTGCTACAGAAGTTCGGATGTCGGCACGACCGAACACGCGGCGATCATGCGATCTTGAAGTACACCCATCCCGTGACCGGGGAGAAACGAACGGTCACGGTTCCGCTTCACGACCGCGTTCGAACCGGGACGCTCCAGAGTATCGCCGACCAGTGTGGAGCGAACGATTTTCACGCGTGGTGTGATACTGGCAGTTGTAGTGATTTACCGGTCGATCGGCCACCCGGCCCGCCGATCGCCCGGTAACGGCCTACAACTGTCAGTATGTTGGATCGACGAACACCGGTGATGGGCACCGAGGAGTCGACGAACACGAGTTCTCTGTCGGCAGCCATTCGAACTCAGCCCTCGACGACGGGCCGCAGCGCCTCCAGAATGATTCCAGCCTCCAGGGGCGGAATCTCCTGCTCGCGGGCCACGATCTGGTGAGTCACCGACCCGTCGGGGAAGTTATTATAACCGAGGGAACGCCGAGAATCCGCCATGAGCAACGGAGACGAGGACGTCGCCGGACTCGGAAGACACCTCTTGCGTCCCTCGCGCACGGGGGGACTCCGTCGGCGGCTGGAGGCGTTCCTCGACGAACATGCCACCGACGAAGGATCCGATCTTCGGGACCTCCGGGCCGCCGCTGCCGAGGGGAAACCGATGAGCGACGTCGTCGACGACGCTCGCGAGGAACGGCTGTGATCACCTCCCGTGGCCGGTTCAGGGAGTGACGACCGCAATACAATTACCGGTCGACGTCGAACGGTCGAACATGCCTCCAGACGAGGAGATCCGGGCGGCGCTCGCTGCGCTCAAGCCGGAGCTCCAGGAGGAGTACCCCATCAGCGAGCTCGGGATCTTCGGCTCGTACGCTCGGGGGGAACAGCGACCCGACAGCGATCTCGACGTGCTCGTCGCGTTCGAGCGACCGGTGACGCTGCTTGATCTCGTTCGCCTGGAGAACGAACTGACGGAGCGGCTCGGCGTCGACGTCGATCTCGTCACGAAGGGGTCGCTGAAACCGCGGATCGAATCCCGCGTTACCGACGACGTCGTCTACGTGTCACCAACCCACGACTAAGTCGTGGGCTTGTCGGTGGACTCCCGTTCTGGCCGACCCTACTGGGTGGCAGGCGAGTAGCCGCCATTCACGTTCAGCGTCCCCGACTTCAGGGCGAGGTGACGTGTCGCCCCTCCGTGCGGAGACTTTTGCCCCGCACGGAGTAGTTTGAAGCCGATGTTCTTCGCCGCGTTGTAGTCTGCGTGGACTTCGTAGCCGCACTTCCGGCAACAGAACTTCGCTTGTGACGATCGGTTCTCGTCCAACGTCGTCCCGCACTTCGAACACCGCTTGGATGTGTACGCGGGGTCTACCTGCGTCACTTCGATACCTTCCGCTTCGGCCTTGTACGCCACGTAGTCGTACAGACGCCGAAATGCCCACGCATGGAACTTCTTTGCACCCGGAATACGCTCGCGGATGTCCGTCAACTCCTCGAACGCGATCGTCTCGCAGTCGTGCGCGACGGCTTCGTGGACGATGGCTTTCGAGATGCGGTGGAGGTAGTCTTCTACCCACCGCGTCTCTCGGTCGCCCATGCGTTCGATGGTTCGATGGGCCGACTCCGTGCCTGTCCGTTGCAGGTCGCCCCGCACCCGCTCGTACTCCCGCCGACGGTGGTTGAGGTAATCGCCGCTCCAGAACATCCCAGTTGACGTGACGGCAATCTGTTCGATACCGAGGTCGACGCCGAGGACTGTGCTGTGCTCGGCGTCGCCTTGGTCCGGTATCTCGGACTCCACGTCGGCCTTTGTTCCGATGTGGAGGAAAAAGGTGTCCGTCGTCTCGCGGTACTGGAGCGTCGCACCCGTGACCTCGTACTCGCCGTTTCGGAGGTACTTCGTCTGCGGGTTCTCGCCTTCCGGCGGCAGGACGTACTCGGCTTCGATGCGTCCGTTCACCGTGGAGAGAGACACTCGGTCGTCGTAGAACGTCGCACTCCGTTTGTCGTAGCGAACCGAGGGCGTCGTGAAGTGTGGTTGCGACGCTTTCTTGCCGCGTTTCCACCGGGCGACGACGCCCTTGATGGCTTCGGCGGCTCGGTTGCGTGCGGATTGAACGAGGTTCGCCTGGAGGCGCGTCTGTTCGCGCACGTCGGCGTACGTCCGGTCGTGAAGTTCCGTCTTAGAAGTGGGCTTGTAGTCGTCCTGCCATGCGTCGCGGACGACGTAGTTGCACGCCCACAGGTACTCCTCGACGGTTTCGTGGAGGAGAGTTGCGTCGCTGTCGTCTATGTCGAGTTTGACGACGACTGTGCGACGCACCTCCGCCATACTTCATATGTAGAGGAATAGATTCATAAGTGCTACGGTAACATGGGGGAGTCAGACTGCCGCTTCTCGGTGGCTGTTTCCTACCATGTCGGCTTCCTCCCACGGCTAAACAGTAGTTGCTGAAGTAGCCAAAGAGCCGACTTGACTGGGTTCGTTTTTTTCAGTATGGTCGATACAAGGGAGGCAAAGCAGGTCACGTCAGCAGCATCATCGTTGTTGTTTCCCGAGATCGACTTCGGTGTCGCGTCGAATGCAACTTACACGAGAGAGGACTTCGAGCCAGTCCTCTCTCGAATCGCCTTCGACAACGAATTTGCCAATGCTGGCGCGAAAGCATACCAGTGTGCTCGTGGTGAGGAAGTTTCTTTAGAGACAGACGCACGAAATCCGCTCGCTCGGGCACTGTTGTACAATCTTCGTGATCTTGACGCGGACGGCATCGACGATCAGTTCGATGCCGTCCGCAAACAGATGCTTACGCACGCTGTTCGGACTCGCGTGTTCGAACAGCCCGTTGACGTGGCAATCGACATCCACGATTGGCTGTTCTACGGTGAGGAAAAAACGCCGAAAGTGGCGAACACGAACCCAGACCAGGGAACGAATCTCGCATACAAGTTTGCCACCATCTGCATCGTCGATCCAGATGTCCGCTTTACGCTCGATTGGGCAGTTCTCGAAGACGGTAGTACCGACGAGTTGGCGGCCGTAGTCCGCCAACTCGTCTCAACCGCACGCGAGTACGTGACGCTCAATCAGGTCTACTGCGACCGCGAACTCTACCGCGTGCGGTTGGTCAAGGTCTTCGACGAACTAGACGTTAATCTGGTGATGCGTGCACCAACAAATCGCGGCGTGCAACGCCGGATTGAGGAACACGACGCAGACACGTTCATCACAGAGTACGAGATGCGGCGGTCGAATCCACCGACGTGCCGGGTGGATGTTCGGTTGGTCGTCGTCCCACACCGGACGCGAGAGGACGACCACTTCTGTCTGGTGACCACCAGCGAACTCGACCCCGACGCGGTCGAGTTCGCGGAGGCGTTGGCCGAAGCCTACCGCCGACGCTGGGGGATCGAAACCTCCTACCGGAAAGTCGGTGAGTTTCTCCCCAAGACAACGTCACCGACGTTCTCTGTCCGGCTGTTTTACTTTTTGTTCGCTGTCGCACTGTACAATCTCTGGGTGCTGGTGAATCTGCTCTTGACACCACACCACCAAACAGAAGATGACCAATCAATTCCGACAGCGATCTTTCGGGAGTTTCTCGGTGTTGTTCCGTACGGGTAACGCAGTCTGTGGCGGCTGACCTGGGCGGCCGGCCCAGGTCAGCACGCCCCTGTCTACTGGCAAGACTGCTGTCTCTAACTCATGACAAGGGCCGTCGCTATTTTACCCTAGTCTCTCAGCTCAACTCTACCGAAATTACAGACCGAACTGATCGATGAAGCACCTCTACGAGTTTTCGACTCGTCCAAATCAGCAACTACTGTAAAGCCGTGGGTTTCCGCCTCGAAATTACTGTGATCGTCGTCGACGCGAGCCATCTTTTATGTGATGGCGAGGCTACCTACTGGTATGGCCCCTGCGATCGACGACGTGGACGGGATCGACGTCGATGCGATCCGCGGCGTGCTCGAGGGACACCCGATCCGGCTGGGCGTCCTCTTCGGCTCGCAGGTGACCGGTTCGACACACGCCCACAGCGACGTCGACGTCGCGGTCGAATTCGACGCGGAGCTGTCGTCCGACGACAGACGGCGGGCGCGTCTCGACGTGATCGTCGAGCTGACCCGGGAGCTGGGGACCGACGACGTCGACGTGGTCGATCTCGACGGAGTTCGGCCGGCGGTCGGGAAGGCGGCCCTCGAGCGCGGGGTGCTTCTGGTCGGGAGTCCCGATCGGGCCGACCGACTCCGACGTCGGTTCGCCGATCGGACGCCCGACGACGAGAACGGGGACCGACTCGCCCGGTTCGACGCGCTGCTTGCCGAGATGGAGGAGGCCGTTGACGTCTGATACGGAGACGATCGAGCGCATCGTCGACAAGGTCGAGTTCGTGGCGGATGCGACGGGGCTACTCGCCCGGAAACAGTCGCTCGAACGGGAGGAGTACCTCGCCGATCGAGAGCAGCAGGCGATCGTCGAACGGGAGTTCCAGGTCGCTATCGAGGCGTGCATCGACATCGCCGAGTTGCTCATCCGGGATTCGGAGGAGGAAATGCCCGCCACCAACGCCGACAAATTTCACCGTCTCGAACGACTGGGCGCCCTCTCGACGGAAACTGCGACTCGAATGGGGGAGGCTGCCGGGTTCCGAAACGTCCTCGCACACAATTACGGGGGCGACCTCGACGACGAACAAGTGTATTCCCATCTCCAGGAGGATTTGCGATGGTTCCCGATCTTCTGTCGCGAAGTTCGAAAGTATCTCGACGAGGCAGCTACTGACGACGGATAGGGACCGTTGTAGCGATGTATTCGAGTGAGAGGGCTGACAAAACGTTTTACTGCTACTGGACACTAAAAGTGTCCATGGGCACTAAAAGTGATCAAAGAGTTGGATTGCACATCTCCTTCCCGTTCGGGGAAGAACAAGTGTTCCGGTACGTGGCGATGGAAGACGTCCTCGAACTCCTAACCTGCAACCCGTTCAGGGAGTTCACCGTGCGCCAGCTTCGCGAGATCACGGACAACGGCTCGAAGACGACGACGCGTGCGGTCGACCTGCTCCAGGGGCTGGGGCTCGTCCGGGTCGACGAGAGCGGGCGCAGCCGGAGCGTGCGCCTGAACCGCGAGCGGGTGATGATTCCCGAGGAGCCGTTGTTCGCGCTGCCCCAAGACGAGTTCCGTGAACCGGTGCGAGAATTTGTCGAACGGGCTCGCCGGGAGGTACCGTCGTTTTCGGCCCTGCTCGTGTTCGGGAGCGTCGCACGCGGTGAGGCCGACCGCCGCAGCGACATCGACGTCTGGCTGCTGGTCGAGGACAGCGACGACATCCTGCAGGCACGACGCACGGCGACCGATATCGCCGTCGACCTCGGCGAGAAGCGATTCGGCGAGCCGGGTGACCGCTACGAGTTCGAGGTGTTGGTCGAGTCCGTGGAGTCGGCGGTGAGCCACGGCGAGGCAGACGACGGAATCGACGAAGTGCTGGCCGAGGGAATCGTGATCGAAGACAGCGACGCGTTAGAGCGCGTCAAAGACGTGGCGTTGGGAGGTGCCGACGCCGCGGAGGTGCTCGGCGATGCGCAGTGAGGATCCGTGCAGCGACGAGTTGAGCACCGTCGTTGTGGCGTTCGAACCGTCCGCGAGCAGCGATCGGGTTCGACGCTCTCCGTTCTGCCGTGCGGTCGCGAACTCCTGCTCCCGGTCGGCGAACGCCTCCCGGTGATCGTCGTCGTACGAAAGCGCCGTGAACAGCTCGGCCATCGAGACGTCGTACTCGACGTCGAGGACGGTGATCCGGGTGCCGCCGATCCGTGGCGATCCCGACCGGATCTCCTCGTCGCGGGCCACGATGCGGTGGGTTACTCGACCTCGGGACGGGGGGCGTTCTCGTATTTCACCATTTTCTCGGGCTTGTCGGAGATGCTCTCGTAGATCCTCTGGAGGGTCTCCTCTGCGGCGAGCAGGTTGTGTTCCTCGAGGAACGCCAGTCCCTCCTCCGTGAGTCCGTAGAACTTCCAGGGATAGCCCTGCCGGCGCTGGTCGTCGTCGAGTGCGACCTCCCTCACGATGCCAGCGTCGATCAGCTTCTGGACGTGCTTGTAGACGGTGGCGTCGCTCACGCTGGGGTTGAGTTCCTCGAGTTCGTACATCGAGGGCAACTGCTCGGGGTGCTGGAGGATGTTGTTGACGAGCGCGAACCGCGTCCGCTGGGTCACGAAGTGGACGAGTTCGCGGGTTTCCGTCCCCTCGGCGGTCCCCACGTCGGTGCTCATACGCCACGGTACACCCCCCGACGTCAAGTAGTTTACCCTCGGGTAAATTACGCTAACGTAAACAGAAGGACGAATAACTCGGTGAATTACTCCATAAATCATATCTTGCGGTTCCGAGAACGGCAGTGCATGTCCGACGAGGAGTCGCCCGTCCCCGAGGAAGTTCTCACGAGCGCCAAAGAGCAGCTCGGCGAGGAGGAGATCTCGCTGGCGGACAACGAGGAGATCCTCCACGCCCTGAGCGAACTGACGCCCGTATACGAGAACGATCGATCGTACTTCGTCCTCGGGAACTACGACCGGGAGCCGATCCGGCGGCTGAATCTAGTGGTCGATCGCCTCAACCGCCGGCAGGACGCCTACGCCTTCCGGATGGTCGACATCCGCGGCGAGTGGGACAACAGTATCCAGAAGTTCTGCCTGATCGCCGACGTCGTGACGCACCTCGTCGGCGTCGCCGAGAAGGAACCGAGCGACTTCCTCGTCGAACAGGGTCTGCTGGTCGGGACGATCGAGTATTTCTCCAAAAGTCACGTCCTCAAACGAGAGTACGAGGAGGAGCATCCGTTCGGCTGGATGCAAGATGGCGTCTTCGAACTGTTCGACCGGCACGGGCGATTGTACCGCTGGCGGACCGAAGAGGACCTCGTTGCGATGACCGAGGAACTCCCGTGACTCGGTATTCGAACGAGATCGCGAGATCTCGGTTCCTCGACGGCCTCCGAGACCGGGAGACGTACTCGGAGGTCGTGTTCAGATAAGCGATGGCTGGCCCGTCCGACCGGCCGGGTGGGACTGAAAGGGGCCGGCGTCTCGGCGAACCCGGATCCGGCAAGCACCGCAGCGAAGCGAGGAGCGCAGCCGCGATCCCGGGAGTCGAGACGCCGGGGGCTTTCGAGCTGTTCGTACAGTGGTCGAGCCACTGTTCTCGACCGACCGAACACTCCCTGTTCCCCCCGAAACCGAAGACGTCCGTCGAACGGATCGCGTCCCGTTCCGATTCGACGTCCTCCGTGATCCCGATCAGTCG
Source organism: Halalkaliarchaeum sp. AArc-CO (assembly GCF_024972735.1). Lineage (GTDB taxonomy): Archaea > Halobacteriota > Halobacteria > Halobacteriales > Haloferacaceae > Halalkaliarchaeum. Next base: position 2,679,042 of record NZ_CP087723.1, on the reverse strand, counting down.
GCTCGCTCCGTCGCGTTCGAACCGGGACGCTCCAGAGTATCGCCGACCAGTGTGGAGCGAACGATTTTCACGCGTCGTCCACCGATCGACGTCGGGGGACGCGTTGCAGCACCCGCGGCGGTGTGCGCTCCGATCCTACTCCAGCCGACGGAGGTCGCCCCGCCGTTCGGCGTGCATCACCTCGCCGGCGAACCGCCGCAGTTTGGCGACGAGTTCGCTCTCGCTTTCATAGGTCTCGACACGCAGATCCCACCGGACTGGCGCCGATCGGATCATCGCACTCGTCACGTCGTCCTCGTGGACGAAGATCAACCGGTCACCGTGCGTCTCCGCGACGTTCTCGAGGATACTGCCGGCCTCTTCCCCGACGCCAAAATTGTGACCGAGGAACGGCACTACGAACGCGGTTGCGTTGCTGCACCGGGCGTATTCGATGCTCTGGGTCACTGCATCCACGTCGTCGGTGTCGACACCCACATCGAGCGCGAGAAACGCGTTCACTCCCGGGTCGGTTCGAAGTTCCCCCTGTACGCGTCGCAAGAGTGCCTGCGCCGCGTTGATGTCCGCTTTGTTCCGGAAGAGTCGGCGCAAGGGCCCGGGAAGATCGTCGACGTCGATTTCGCGGCGTTCCTCCTCGCTGAGCACGTAGTTGAGGTTGAACGACTTGTACGGCCCCATCAGATAGAAGAGAAACCGGTCGTACGTCACGCCTCCGAGCCGCTCAGCGATCAACTCGCGCGTGATCTCGACGGTCATGGCTGCTCCTATCCGGCAGAGGTATATAAAAAGCGGTGTTTTCGAGAACTCTCGGCTTGATAACGACTAAGCGTATTCGACTCGTAGCGTGACGCACGATGGCGACGGATCAAACGCGGAGGTTCGACGGCGACGTCCCGGACGATCCGGCAGATCTGCTGCCCGAGGAGAGCGTCCTCGATCTCGACGAATACCTCGACATGCACGCCGCTGTGGGTCACCGCACCCGCTATGAAATCCTCTATCGGCTCGTCCACGGCGGCGAGATGAGTCCGAAGGAACTCGAGGACGCACTCGAAATCGACGATAGCACGCTCCACTATCACCTCAACAAACTCGTCGACGTCGGCCTGGTCGAGAAGCGCCAGCGCACGGAACGGGGACAGGGCGGGCTGTACACGTATTATCGCGCGACCGTATTCGGTGACGTAACGCTTACCGACGGCGTCGACGAGTTGATTCGCGGCGAGCAGACGTTTTCGGAACTGTACGACAGCTCGACTGCGTGAGTTCCTCGCGAACGATCGGAACCGTACAGATACCGGAGAGTCCTGCAACCACCCACAGCTGGTCGATATCGGAAACATTCGAGAGGACGGTCGTGTGCAAGAGGGTTATGTGCAAGAGGGTCGTGTGCAAGAGGGTCGTGTTCGGGACGCTCGGGTTCGACGGTCTCCGTTCTGCCGTGCGGTCGCGAACTCCCGTTCCCGGTCGGCGAACGCCTCCCGGTAATCGTCGTCGAACGAATGCGCCGTGAACAGTTCGGCCATCGAGACGTCGTCCTCGCCGCCGACCACGTGGAGGGCTTCCTGTTGAGTCGACCGTCGGAGGGTCGGCTGTCGCCTGCACTCGAGAAATCCCGGACCGAACGCTTATCCCATATTCCGACCAAGTGATCCGTCTGAGCACCGGTCGCGAAATTCGTCTCGTCGAGGAGGACGACGGGTGGTGGTCGGCCATCGACGAGGACGTGGGCGTTGCGAGCCAGGGGCCATCGCGAGAGGAGGCCCTCGCCAACCTCGACCAGGCGGTGGCGGAAACCAGACGGGCCCGGGCCGAGGACACGTCGGCTCCCGAACCCGACGCGCCGTGGTTCGAACGCCGATAGATGGGTTCTCGAGATTTCTCCGGCGAGGAAATCGTTTCCGTGCTACTGAAGTTCGGATATCGGCACGACCGAACGCGCGGCGATCATGCGATCTTGAAGTACACCCATCCCGTGACCGGAGAGAAACGAACGAGTCCCGAAAACTGGCTACTGTAGTTCCTCGACGAGAGCGGCGACTGCTTCGTCGACGAGATCGCCTTCCAGACGGCCCTGCCAGAAATCGATGTCCTCGTGATCGATCGATTGGACGCCCCACGGAACGATCCGACTCTCGTCTGGCGTCCCACCACGAAGCCAACTCTCCTCGGGAATGTCGATGAGTCCATCCATCCACGATTTCGACGTCAACGTCACCGCGATGTACTGCTCGCCATGGAACGGACGCCCCTCGTGGTTCGAGAGAACGAGCCACGGGCGGGCAGCCGCTTCGCTTTTGAACGGATCGTCGCCATAGATGACATCGCCCCGATCGAACGTCGGCGCCGCTTTTTCGTCAGTCACTGCTCGTTTTCCGTGCTGGGGTGGGGGTCGCTGGGAGCGTGCTCGCGCCACGACTCCGGGTCCTCCGCTCCGAGTTGCTCGTTGAACAGGGCAGTCGCCCGCTCGTAGCCGCTATACCCCTCGAGTCGGTCGGTGTCGTCGGTCACTGCCCAGTACGTCGCCTTGTGTTCGACGAGGCTGCGGTCCTTCAACCGGGAGAGTGCAGTGCTGACTGCGCCCTCGTCGATGCCGATTTGAGAGGCGATCTCGCGCGCTTTGAACGCGCGATCTTCGTGAGCAGCGAGAAACCCGAGTACCTGGTCGGGAACGGAGAGTTCCTCGAGTTCGTCCTCGCTCGTGTTTTCGAAGGTTTCTCGATCGATGGACATCGCTGATTGGATGTACGTCGCTCACCGTGAAAAGCGTTAGCAGTGAAAGCTACGAAAATACTGTAGGCTATGATACTGAGCTGACGTTCCGTTTGGAGCTGGACACGGTCGACGCGAGAGATATCCAGTCCCGCCTCGGGCGTCGAGGACGGTGATCCGGGTGGCGTCGATCCGTGGCGATCCCGAACGGACCTCCTCGTCGCGGACGATCCTCGTCGTGAGCGTCCGTTGGTCGGCCTGCCGTATACCCCCTCGAACAACTCGGACAAACAGCGTTCAGATAAGCGATGGCTGGCCCGTCCGACCGGCCGGGTGGGACTGAAAGGGGCCGGCGTCTCGGCGAACCCGGATCCGGCAAGCACCGCAGCGAAGCGAGGAGCGCAGCCGCGATCCCGGGAGTCGAGACGCCGGGGGCTTTCGAGATGGTCGGAACAGCGACCGAGTCACGTGTTTCGACTCGACCGAACATTCCCCGTTCGCACCACCGAAACCGAAGACGTCAGTCGAACGCGTCCCGTTCCGATTCGGCGTCCTCCGTGATCCCGATCAGTCGGCTCGCTCCGTCACCTTCGAACCGTCCGCGAGCAGCGATCGGGTTCGACGGTCTCCGCTCTGCCGTGCGGTCGCGAACTCCCGTTCCCGGTCGGCGAACGCCTCCCGATGATCGTCGTCGTCCGAACGCGCCGTGAACAGTTCGGCTATCGAGACGCCGATCTCGTCACGAAGGGATCGCTGAAACCACGGATCGAATCCCGCGTTACCGATACTGGACACTAAAAGTGTCCATGGGCACTAAAAGTGATCAAGGAGTTGGATTCACCACGACCTCCTATCGAGAGATCGATAGAATGCAACCGAGTACGTCGCGTAGAAGGCGCCGAGAATAGCCAGCGTACCCACGTAGACGATCGCCGCACCGATTAGAAGGGGGAGTGAAAGATCGGGCAGTGGGAGGGGGGAGCCGGTCGGCTGGGGCGACAACAGCATCGAGGCGATGCCGCCGACCCCGCCGAAGAGGAGGCTTCCCGCAAGAAGAACGAGCGTGTACCCGAAAACGCTCACCAGGTTCCGGCGGACGAGGCCGACGCTGTGTTTGAATCCGGCCACGAGGCCGGTGTCGCTCAGGACGATCGCGTGGGCGTAAAACTGGATGAAGAACGCGACCAGGAAGTACGCGAGCGCGAACAGCAGTCCCAGGACCGCGGCGATCCCGAGGAGTACCACGTTGGTCCCTCCATCGCCCGTGTACTGACTGGCGACACCGAGAATCACCGCGAAAACCACCACGAACCCGAGGACGGCGTTCACCGCGAAGACCGCGAGATACGCGATCAGAAGTCTCACGTAATTGGCCTTTCCTTCGGCGACGAGCGTCCCCAGGCCGGTTCGGCCGCCGAGCGCCTCGTCGGCCATGCCGAGCAGTCCTCCCTGGAAGAACGGCATGACCACGAGCAACACGCCCGTCATCCCGAGAGAGACGGCGGCGGCCAGGAGCGGCTGTGACGGCTGCAACGCGAACTGCGGGAGCTGAAGGAGGCCGAACAGGCCGACCAGGGCCACCAGTATCGGGTTTCGGAACAGTGCACCGACCGCTGGACGGAGGGCGTTCAGGGCGGTCATGCAGTTCCCTCGTTCGCTATCGTCGTAAAGCTACTCCCGAGCTGCTAACCGAGTGTCGCAATCGGGATTTCTCCGCCTTCAGGCGGATACGGATGTCACCCACCGTCGGGCTCGACGAGCAGGTAATCACTCCGTGCTTTGACGCTCGTGGCAGGAACGAGGAGTTGACCCTCCTCGTTGCGGTCGAACGCGTCGATCCGTCCGGAGTTCGGGACGACGATGAACGCATCGAGCGTACCGGTTTCGGGGTCCACCGTCACGTTTTCGAGGGTTCCGATTTCGACCCCCTCGGTCGTCATCACGGGGTCGCCTGCGAGTTCGGAGGCGAAGATCGGGGACATACTGTAGGGGTCGGTCGGGGCCGGTATAGTCTCGACGAACGGTGAAACGTCGATTGTAGCTATTCGTCGACGAGAGGCGGACGCCAGCCGCCAACAGGCGCACTAGATGAACGAACGGATGTACGGAACTCGAGGAGACCGTGCGAGAACTCTCTCGTCGGACGGTGGGTGTGTGTATGCGATGACGCCTTCCCCGCCTGCCGCCGACCGTTCCGACTTCGCACGTCTCCCCGAACGGATCGCTGTCCTCATAGAATGACAACTGTATAATACATATGTGTCCACTCGGGACGGACCATCAACCGATCCCCGAAGAAGTACTCTTCAAGACCGAGGAACCGAGATCCAGAGCCGAAATCGCCGAGGCGCTCGTCGCCGCCGAGGAGATCGGGGCGGGGACGGTCCGACTGGACGGCGACGGGGACGCGACGACCGTCGAGATCCCCGACACCCCACTGTTCGAGGTCGAGCTCGAACGCCTCACCGACTCGGAAACCGGGGAGGAGCGCTACGAACTGGAGTACGAGATCCGCTGGACGGGGTGAGATCGAGGACGTGGTTGCACTCTTCGGCGACGGAACCGACCCGACCTGGTCGCGGCTGCGACTCAGATCGACACCGCGTACAGGTGGCCGTCGTTGCTCCCGACGTACAGCGTCCCCGCCGCGATCGTCGGCGAGTCGTGGACGGTACCGTCGGTGTCGAACTGCCACTTTTCCTCGCCGGAATCCCTGTCGAGCGCGTGTACGCGCCCGGATCCACTGGCGCCGCCCACGTAAAGCGTGTCCCCCGAAAGCACCGGTGCCGAGTTGTATATCGTGCCGCCGGTGTCGTACGTCCACTCCTTCTCGCCGGTCAACCGATCGATCGCGTACACCGACCCGTCGGCGCTGCCGACGTGGACGGTCCCGTCGGCGACAGTGGGTGACGACTGCACGCGGTCGCCGGTCTCGAACGCCCACTCGCGGTCGCCCGTCTCCCGATCCAGCGCGTACACGGCCCCGTCGTAGCTCCCGAAATACACCAGCTCTTCCTCCAGCGCGACGGTGCAGTTGACGGCGTCGCCGGTCCGGTACTTCCACGCGAGCTCCCCGGCGCCGGCACCGTCGGTCCCGCCGGTGCCGTCGGTCCCGCCGGCGCCGCCGGTCCCGATGGCGTACAGGGTACCGTCGTTGGCACCGACGTACAGGCGGTTCCGATCCGGATCGACGACGGCCGTCGAGAGCACCACGTCGGTCGGCTCCTCGAACGTCCACAGCGTTTCGCCCTCGAACCGGTCTATCGCGTACACCGCCCGACCGCCGCTACCGAGGTAGACGACGTCTCGGTCGCCCCCCTCACCGCCGTCGCCGCCCTCGTCGCCGTCGCCGCCCTCGTCGCCGTCGCCGCCCTCGTCGCCGTCGCCGCCCTCGCCGCCCTCGTCGCCCCTCTCGCCGATCGTCGGCGTCGCGCCGACGTATCCGCCGACGTCGACGGCCCACTGTTCGGTTCCCGCCTCGCGATCCAGCGCGTAGAGATGGCCGTCCCAGCTGCCGACGTACAGGTAGTCGCCCGCGAGCGTCGGCGAGCCGGCGACACCGTCGTCGGTTTCGAACTGCCACACTTCCTCGCCCGAGTCCCTCTCGATCGCGTACACCGACCTGTCGCGGCTCCCGGTGTAAACCATCCCGTCGTCGACGGCGGGAACCGAGGTCACGCTGCCGCCGGTTTCGAACCGCCACTCGAGCCTGTCGTCGCCGGCGAGTCCCTGGCAGCCACTCGTCAGGGCTGCCCCGCCGACCCCCACTGTCGCGAGGAACGTCCGTCTATTCACACCATCCCCTACCGGGCGCGTTTATAAACCGCTGGCGTAAGGTTCAGTGGCCATTTGAGGGATGGGGTGTGTTGGCCCGTCCGGAGCGCGTTCGCTAGCCAAAACTTCCTTCCATCTCTCATAATGATTATTGTAGGCCGTAACCGGACGATCGGCCCACCGGGTGGCCGATCGACCGGTAAATCGCTACAATAATCATTATCACACGCTCGGCTCCGTCCGTAACGTCGTGAAAAGTCCTCGAAAAGAGATCCCCAGTTAATTAGATCCGAAGGCCACGTCGACCGATCGAAGGATCGACGACCGATCGCCGGAGTCCCAGACGAGGTTGACGGTTCCGTCGTTGTCGTCCAGCTCAGCCGTGAGGCTGTCGCCCGCCGACATCTGGTCGAAGGTGATATTTCCTAAGTTGAGGTCACCGTTCTCATCGTGATGGGAATTAGCGCTTAGGTCGGTACTATCATTAAGCCCGACATCCCCCGACGTGGTAAACTTCAGCGTACTCGGGTCGATCTGGTCCCCGCCCGAGTGCGTGAACGTGACATTTTGTTCCTCGTCGTCGACGTCGACGTCGAAGTTCGCGTTCGGCGCCGTGTCCCCGACCTGATCGCCCAGGCCGAGCACGAACGTCCCGATCACGGCCGCCAGAATGACGGTGATCGCGACCATGAGAATGACCCCGATGACCGGCGATACTGCTCGCTTTTCCGTTACAAATGATTTCAGTTGCATCTGTCGTGTGTCCATCCCACCGAAAGGGGAAGCGCCCCCAGCCGACGCGATCGTCGACGCGTTACCCCTCTCGCGGTGGCTACAACCAAGTTGCGTCGGCGATCATATATCCCCGTCGTCTCGAATATCAGCTGTGAGAATGCTCCCTGGTACCGCTACTCTCTAACGGGCGTCTGTCCGCTGTGGCGTCCGGACACGTCCTGCACCCGGATCTCGTACCACTGGCGTTCCCATTCGTCGAGATCGTTCCACTCCCGCTGGTCTACCGACTCCGGATCCCGCGTAAAAAACACCGGCACGAACTCCTCGGGGATCGAGTTCCCGTTGACGGGAGAGAGGGTCCCGGTCGCGACGACGCTCTCCCAGACGTCGACGTCGTCCATGGTGTACACCGTCAGCGTCACCTCGGCCCCCGCCTCCACGAACGCCTCCTTCTTGCTCCCGGAGCCGTTGACGAATCCCACGACGATCCGATCCTGGTCCAGGTCGTAGTGATACGACATCGGCACGCCGTAGCCTCGACTCCCGGCACCCAGACTCAACACGCCGGTGAAGGATTCTTCGAGCAACGCCCGCGCGTCCGACTCGCTCATCACGTTGCCAACGCTCGGTGGCCGGTCGATCATATGCTGTACACTGGCGTTCCACGGGCTTAGTGGTTGTTACCGTCGTATTGGACAGGTATCACTTCCTCGGCGTACTGTCCGGGAGGGTTCGATCCGACGCGTCCGGACCTCCAGGCGTCGGTTCAGGACGACTCGCCGGACGTCGGCCCGGACGACTCCGCCGACCCCTCCGCCGCCGGCAACCGCACCTGGATGGTTGTTCCCCGTCGGGAGTCGGCCACCGACACGTCGCCCTCGAGGCTCGTGACGATCCAGTACACCAGCCAGAGCCCGAGCCCCTGGCCGTGCACGAGGGGCTCCTCCTCGCCGGCCTCCAGCACCGACCGCTCCATCTCCGGCAACCCGGGACCGTCGTCCGCGACGGTGATCACCACCGTCGCCGACGAGTCGGCCTCCCCGGTCCCCTCGATGGCCACGTCGACGTCGATCGCGGGAGACTCGCCGGTGTGCTTTGCGGCGTTGTCCACGAGTTCCCACAGCGCCGTCTCCATCCGCGGGGCGCTTTCGGTGACGGCCGATTCGGGTCCCGAGACCGTGATCTCCGCGTCGGGATACGTCGCGTCGATCTGCTCGACCACCCGGTCGAGTACCGGCACGACGTCTACCGGTCGCAGTTCCGGGGGCGCGTCGACGTTCTCCTCGAGCTTCTGTGCGGTCTCGCTCAGATCGAGCAGCCGGTCTGCGGCGGTCCGGATCCGTCCGGCCAGGGCCGCGTTCTCGCCGTCGTTCACGTTCGACTCGAGGAGTTCGGCGTAGCCGTCGATCACGCCCACGTCGTTCCGGAGGTTGTGCCGCAGGATGCGGTTGATGACGCTTATCAACCCGTCGCGTCGCTTCCGCTCGGTCGCGTCCCGGGCGGTCCCCTGGACCCCGACGATGTCCTCGGGCGACCGCTCCTCCGGGGGGACGTCGCCGTCGTAGATCGGCGCACCCCGGAGGTCCACATACACGATCTCTCCCGAGTTCGTCTCCAGCGGGAAGTACCGCGCCTCGACCGTCTCGCCGTTCAGCACCCGGTCGAACAGCGACCACGCCCAGTCGGTCGTCTCCTGATTGGGATGGGCGACCGTGATCGGCGTTCCGTCGAGCCCCTCGTCGCCGTACCCAAGAAACGCGTCTATCGACTGCGTGTCGTGGACTGCCCGACCGCCGACCTCGTGGACGAACCGCCCGTCGAGGTCGAGCCGGAAGACGAAGTCGAAGCTTGCGTCGATGAGCGCACGGTAGATCTCCTCCCGTTCGTTGAGTTCGCGCTCCCGTTCGGCGAGTTCGCGGTCGTAGTCGGCCTGTTCGATCTCGTGACCGATCATCTGGGCCAGCAGGTGCGTAAACGACTTTTCCGCTTCCGTGAACGGCTTCGCCCGGGGATCCTGCGACGAGAAACAGACCGTGCCGTACGTCTTGCCGTCGACCAGGATCGGGGCCCCGTGGTAACAGCTGATGCCGTACTCTACGGCCGCCGGGTGATCCTCCAGCCCGACGTCGGCGACGTCCGCGAACGCGATCGTCGTCTCTTCTTCGATCGTCCGGCTGCAGAAGGTGTTCTCGAGGTCCTCCTGAAGCCCGATCGGGTCCGGTCGTTCGCTCGGGGAGTTCGTGAGGACGATCTCCCAGTCGCCCGCCTCGCGGTCGATCTCCGCGATGTAGCTCATCTCCACGTCGAAGGCGGACGCGCCGACCTCGAGTGCCGCCTCGAGACGGGTGTTCAGCGACGCCTCCGACTGCATCACCTCGTAGAGCTGCGAATACGCGGCGTTTCGATCGAACGTCCCGTCGCCTTCGTCCCGTCGGTCGGTCATATTCCCCGTAGAATATCGTCCACCGTAGATGTACTGATACGTCGAGAGGCGAAGCGCCCGCTTTTTGTACGCCACCTACACATTACACAGCCATGCGAGTCCTCGTCACTGGGGGAGCCGGCTTCATCGGCGGTCACGTCGCCGAACAGCTCGTCCACCAGGGTCACGACGTCACCGTCGTCGACAACTTCGAACCGTACTACGACCTCGGAATCAAGCGACACAACGTCGATGCAGCCAGACGCGCCGCCGAGGACGGCGACGGCTCCTACGAGCTCGTCGAGGGGTCGATCACCGACGCCGAAACCGTCGACGAACTCGTTGCCGACGCCGAGATCATGTACCACCAGGCGGCCCAGGCAGGGGTCCGCAAGAGCGTCGAAGAACCCAAGAAGGTCAACCGCTACAACGTCGACGGTACGATCGAGCTCCTCGAGGCCGCCCGGAAACACGACCTCGATCGGGTCGTGGTCGCCTCCTCTTCGTCCGTCTACGGCAAGCCGGAGTACCTCCCGTACGACGAAGAGCACCCCACGACCCCCGTCTCCCCGTACGGCGTCTCCAAGCTCGCCACCGAGCAGTACGCCCGCGTGTACTACGAGCGCTACGGACTTCCGACGGTCTCTCTGCGCTACTTCACCGTCTACGGCCCCCGGATGCGCCCCAACATGGCGATGACGAACTTCGTCTCCCGGTGTCTCCACGGCGAACCGCCCGTCATCTACGGCGACGGCACCCAGACCCGCGATTTTACCTACGTCACCGACGTCCGCCGGGTCAACGAACAGCTGCTTTCCGACGACCGCGCCGACGGGGAGATCCTCAACGTCGGCTCCACGGACAACATCGACATCACCACGCTCGCGGCGGTCGTCCGCGACGAGATCGACCCCGAACTCGAGATCGTCTACGACGACCCCCGGGAAGGCGACGCCGAACACACCCACGCCGACGTCTCGAAGGCCACCGAGCTGCTGGAGTACGAACCCACCGTCGACATCCGCGAGGGCGTCCGGCAGTTCATCGACTGGTACCGCCGAAACGAGGACTGGTACGACCCGCTGGTCCGGAACTCCTGACGATCGAGCGGACGGCGTTCCGGATCGTATCACCACGGATATTATATATTAAATCCCTCATTTCTGAGGATGTTGTATATCAAACGCCGCTATCGGGTCCTTTCGAGCTCGGTTTCGTCAAATACTATCGAAACGTGACAGTATCGAATATTTACATAATTGTCTTACCTCATGGCGGCCAATGTATTGGTGTATGCCACCGATAGACATGGATACCGAGGAGGGGCGCATCGAGGCGCTCCGACGGATGTACCGGATCCGCGCGTTCGAGTCCACCGCGGGGGAGCTGTTCGCGGACGGCGAACTCCCCGGATTCGTCCACCTGTACAAAGGCGAGGAGGCGGTCGGCGTGGGGGCCACCGCCGCGCTCGAATCGGACGACTACATCACGAGCACCCACCGGGGCCACGGCCACTGCATCGCGAAGGGGCTCGACACCGAGCGGATGATGGCCGAACTGTACGGCAAGGCCGACGGCTACTGCAACGGCAAAGGCGGATCGATGCATATCGCCGACGTGGAGGCCGGGATGCTCGGCGCGAACGGCATCGTCGGGGCCGGCCCGCCGCTCGCGACGGGGGCGGCGTTGACCGCTCACCGGAACGGCGAAGACCGGGTCGCGCTGGCGTTCTTCGGCGACGGGGCGGTCGCACAGGGGCAGGTACACGAGTCGATAAACCTCGCTGCGACCTGGGGGTTGCCGGCGATCTTCCTGGTCGAGAACAACCAGTACGGGGAGGGGACGCCGATGGAGAAACAGCACAACGTCGAGAACCTCAGCGAGACCGCCGAGGCGTACAACATCCCGGGCTTTACGATCGACGGCATGGACGTGACCGCCGTCGCGGAGGCCGTCGCGGAGGCTCGAAAGCGGGCGATCGCCGGCGACGGGCCGACGTTCATCGAGGCGGACACCTACCGCTACGAGGGACACTTCGAGGGCGACCATCAGCCGTATCGCGACGAGGAGGAGATCGAGGCCTGGCGCGAGCGGGACCCCATCGACCAGTTCAAACAACGGCTGATCGATCGCGGAGAGCTCACCGACGCGGAGTTCGAATCGATCCGGGAGGAGATCGACGCCGAGATCGACGCGGCAGTCGACAGCGCACAGCGAGCCGACCCGCCCGAACCACACGAGGCTTACGAGGACATGTTCGCGGAACCTGCACCGGAGATCGCAACATTCGCTGAACTGCCCCGCGCCGACGGGGGTGATTCCCGATGAGCACCGGACTCGAGACCGCCGGTGAGACCGAGACGATGACCGTCCGGGAGGCGCTCCGGGAGGCGATGCGCGAGGAGCTCCGCCGCGACGAGGACGTGTTCGTGATGGGCGAAGACGTCGGCACGTTCGGCGGCGTCTTCCAGGTCACCGGCGACCTGATCGAGGAGTTCGGCGAAGAGCGGATCCGCGATACGCCGATCAGCGAGGCCGGCTTCGTCGGCGCCGGGGTCGGGGCTGCAGCCACCGGTTCCCGGCCGGTCGTCGAGGTGATGTTCTCCGACTTCCTCGGGGTTTCGATGGAACAGATCATGAACCAGATGGCGAAGATGCGCTACATGTTCGGCGGGAAGACGGAGATGCCGGTGACGATCCGCACCACCGAGGGTGGCGGCCAGCGCGCCGCCAGCCAGCACTCCGGCACCGTCCACACGTGGTTCGCGCACTTCCCGGGGATCAAGGCGGTCGCCCCCGGAACGCCGGCGGCCGCAAAGGGGCTGCTCAAGTCGGCGATCCGGTCTAACGATCCGGTGATGGTGTTCGAGAACAAGGTGATCTACGAGCAGGAAGGGGAGGTTCCGACCGATCCCGACTTCACGGTTCCGCTGGGCGAGGCCAGCATCGAACGCGAGGGCGAGGACGTCACCGTCGTCGCGACCCAGCGGCTCGTCGGTGAGACGCTCGATCTTGCAGAGGAGATGGCCGACGAGGCCGACCTCGAAGTCATCGATCCCCGATCGCTGTACCCGCTGGACACCGAGACGATCGCCGAGAGCGTCCGGAAGACCGGCCGGCTGGTCGTCGCCGACGAGAGCCCGCTGTCGTACGGCACCCACGCCGAGGTGGTCGCGCGGATCGTCGAAGAGGAGTTCTTCAGCCTCGATGCGCCGATCCAGCGCGTGGGCATCGCCGACACGCACGTCCCGTTCAGCCCGACCCTGGAGGACGAGGTGATCCCCACGGGCGAGGACGTCCGCGAGGCGATCGATCGGGTGATCTGAGTGGTTCATTCGTCGACTCCCGGGACCGACCGTCGATCGTGACCGGGGAGCCAGCCACCGTCGGGCTGATCGTCAACCCCGCGGCCGGCCGCGACATCCGGCGGCTCGTCGGGGGTGCCGCCGTCAGCGACAACTACGCGAAGCGCCGGACCGCCGAGTGCGCCCTCGCCGGGCTCGCCTCCCTCGCGGAGCCGATCGAGGCGCTCGTGATGCCGACCGTCAGTTCGATCGCCGACCGGATCGTCGACAACGCCGAGGGGATCCCTGTCCGACAACTCGACACCCTCGCGACCGGCCACCGCGAGGACACCCATCGCGCGGCCGAACGGCTCGCCGAGATCGCCGACGCGGCGATCGTCCTCGGCGGTGACGGCACCACCGCCGACGTCGGGTTCCGGATCGGTGAGGTGCCGGTCGCTGCGATCTCGACGGGAACGAACAACGTGGTCCCCGACTCGGTCGACGGAACCGTCGCCGGGATCGCGGCCGGGCTGGTCGCGACCGGTCGCGTGGATCCCGACGCGGTGACGTACCGCCACGGCTGGATCGAGGCGAGCGTGCGCGGGGAGGCCGACCGGACCGAGCGCGGGCTCGCGACCGCCGGCGTTCTCGCGGAGCCGTTCGTCGGGACGCGGGCGATCCTCGACGCTACGGCCTACCGGATCGGCGTCGTCTCGCGGGCGTCTCCCGGCGAAATTGGCCTCTCGGGGATCGCCGGCGCCGCGGGAGAACACGCCCCCGACGATCCCGGCGGGATCGGGCTGCGGTTCGCTGGAGAGACGGACGCGACGACCGACCCACAGCCCGAGCGGATCCTCCGGGGAATCGTCGCCCCCGGGGTGGTCGAACGGATCGGCATTCGGGAGCGTCACCGGCTCGACCCGGGCGAGACGCTGTCGACGACGATCGAGGAGGGTGTTCTCGCCGTCGACGGCGAGCGCGACCTCGAACTGACGAACGCCACCGTCGATCTCACTGTGCGAACTGACGGGCCGCGATTGATCGGGTCGGTGAAAACGCTCGAGATTGCAGCCCGCGATGGGGCGTTCGTAACTGATCTGTAGCGATCGTCAGGGACGCTCCCAGCCGAGTTCGAGCGGGACGTCCTCGCGGAGCAACTCCGCGACGTGACAGGTTCGCTCGCCGTTTTCCACGAGCCGTTCCAGCGTCTCGTCGTCGGTGTCGCCGTCGATCGTCACCCGGGCAGCGAGCGATTCGACGGAACCCTCCGCTGGAGCAGCCTCGGCCTCGACGGAGAGTTCCTCGAGTTCCACGTCGCGGATGTCAGCCTGGATGCCGATGCTGGAGGCCAGACACGACGACAGCGCGCCCAGGTAGTAGTCGATCGGCGTCGGGCCGCCGCTGCCGCCGAACTTCTCGGTGACGTCGAACTCCCACTCGAAGGAGCCGGCCGCGATCCACCCCGAGAGATCCTCCCGGAGATGCGTCCTCACGGTTCGCTCCGGGAGTTCGACCGCCTCGCCCGAAGTCGCCACGTCGGCGGTCACAGACACCGCGTCGGGCAACAGCGGCCAGGGGTTCTCGACGTGCTCGACGAGCGTCTCGAGGAACCGCGCCGCGTCGGCGCCGTCGACGACCCGGTGATCGAACGACAGCGAGAGGGGAAGCTGCCGGCGGAACGTCACGCCGTCGTCGCCACGTACGGCGTGCTCGTCGATCGCGTTGACCCCCAGGATCGCGATCTGTGGGGGGTTGATGATCGGGTCGAACTGCTCGATGCCGAAGGTTCCCAGGTTCGTCACCGTGAACGTCCCGCCCTGGAGGTCCGACATGTCGTACTCGCCGTCGAGTACGCGCCGGGTGAGCTCGCGTCGGCGTTGTGCGATCTCTTCGAGCGACAGCGAGCCGACGTCGCGCAACACCGGCGTCAACAGCCCCTGTTCGACGTCGACCGCGAGGCCGACGTTGTGCTCCTCGTAGAGCCGGTGGGTGTCGTCCTCGAACGTCGCGTTGAACTCGGGGTGCTCTTCGAGAGCGGCCGACAGCGCGACCAGCAGGACGTCCGGGAGGGAGACGTCGACCCCGAGCTCCTCGTCGGCGACGTCGGCCGCAGAAAGCAGCGCCTCGGCGTCGGCGTGGCGGTGCTCGGTGACGTGGACCGCCTCGCGGTAGCTCTCCCCGAGCCGCGTTGCGATCGTCCGGCGCATCTGTCCGAAGGTGCGCTCCTCGCTGACGGTGAGGCCGGCCGCCTCCGAGGCGCTCTCGGCTGTCTCCTCGTCGGGGGACTCCTCTTTTCCCTCGGCGGCGGCCTCGACGTCGTCGGCGCTCACTGCCCCGCTTGGACCGGTCCCGTCGATCCCCACGAGGTCGACGCCGAGTTCCTCGGCCCGCTTGCGGGCGCGCGGGGTCGCTTTCACGTCCACAGCAGACTCGGCGTCGGCTCCCGATTCGCCCGCCGTGATCTCCTCCGGTTCGCCGTCCGTGGTGGACTCTGCGGCAGGTTCCGCGTCCGGGGACAGATCGCCGTCCCCAGTTCCTCCGATCGCTGCCTCGAACTCGGCGACGTCCTCGTCCGGGCCGACGACGATCCCGATCGGATCCCCCGGCTCGCAGGTCTCCCCCTCCGCGAGCAGGATCCGCCCGAGGACGCCGTCCTCGCGGGCCTCGATTTCGGCGGTCGTCTTCTCTGATTCGATCTCCGCGATCGGTTCTCCCGCCTCGACGCCGTCTCCCTCTTCGAAGAGCCACGCGACGACTGTTCCCTGCGACATCTCCATGCCGAGTTTCGGCATCTTGACGAGGTATCCCATACCACGAGATTGTGACTGAGATGTCATAAAATCGCCTGTCGTCGGGGGCGGTGTCCGTCCACGTACCGACGTCGAACCACCCGAAATCTGGCGGTTGTCCGGTCCAGATCCACTGTTTCACCGGACGACCGTCACCGGAACCGGCGACCGCTGGAACACCGTCTTCGCCACGTCGCCGACGAACAGTCGGTCGGCGAGACTCCCGCTGTGGCTCCCGATCACGACGGTGTCGAACGCCTCCGCCCGCCGGACGATCGCGCGCGCCGGCCGGCCCATCTCGACTGCGGTGTCGATCTCGACGCCGTGCTCGTCGGCGATCTCTCTCGCGCGATCGAACACGTCTTCCGCCCGCTCTTCGGCGGCTTCCTCGATGTCGTCCGCCAGCGCGATGCCGGCCGCCCCTCCGAGCATCCCCGAGGGCTCCCCGACAACGTGCAAGACGGTGATTTCGGCGTTCGGATGCGCCTCGATCGCGTATTCGAGGGCGCGCTCGCCAAGTTCCGAGTTGTCCATCGCCACGAGCACCCGATCGATCATTCGACCTCACCCTCTTTTGGTCGCTTGTCGATGCGTTCGTTGACCTCCTCGAGCTGCTGGATGATCGAGTCGATCTCGGCCGACAGCGCCCGTTCGACGTTTTCGGTCACCTCGGCGGTGACTTCTTCGGTGACCTTCTCGCCGACGCTTTCGGTGACTTTCTCTTCGACGTTCTCGGTGACCTCCCGCGTGACGTTTTCGGTCACCTCGGCGGTGACTTCCTCGGTGACTTTCTCGCCGACCTCCTGGGTGACCTTTTCGCCGACCTCCTGGGTGACCTTTTCGCCGACCTCCTGGGTGACTTTCTCGCCGACTTCCTGGGTCACCTCTTCGGTGACCTTCTCGCCGACCTCCTGGGTGACTTCCTCGGTGACTTTCTCGCCGACGCTTTCGGTAACCTCCTCTGTCAGTGTCTCCTCGATGTTCTCGGTCACCTCCTTTGTCATCCACTCGGGATCGAACCGGGCCATCTTCCAGGCGACGTGGACGCCGTACGACACCAGCGCGCCGAGCCCGAACGCGATCCCGACTGTGGTCCCGACAGTGAGGATCAACACCACTGCAAGGAAGATCAATAGCCCGTAGGTGAGATCGACGAAGAAGTCGACGCGCCCCGGTTTCATCGACGATCCCCCCGCGGCGGAGCGTTCGATTCTGTACGATCGACACAGTCGGGTTCACAAACCAGATCCAGAGTTCCCGTCATTACCCGTAATTGGATCCCGTGGACGGTTAATATGTCCCCTTCCGGTCGCCGTCAGTGTGCAACTGAGCGACGGCTGGCCGGTCCGACCGGCCGGGTGGGACCTTCCCTCGCAGTCGCTGGCGAACTCCTTTCAGAGCGGGGCCGTGCCCCCTGAAAAATGGGCTGTGTTAGTTGCCTTTGCGCTCGTTTTTCGTCGTGCTCGGGCGGACCTTCTCGGCGCCTTTGCCGCGGCGGTTGAGCCCGCGGTTGGACTTGCCGGCGTTGGTCAGCCCGCGGAACGCCCGACCCTTCTGGGAGTCGTCGCAGATCCAGTTGAGCTCGTCGTCGTTCTCGATCGCGGGGTGGTTCGGGTCGACCATGATGACCTCGTGCCACTTCTGGGTGCCGTCCTCGCCCACCCAGTAGGAGGCCAGCGTTCGGAGGTTGGGGTACTTCCGGCTGGCGCGCTCCTCGGCGATGCGCTGGATCGACTTGCGCCGCGAGATGCGGTTGACGCCCTGCCGTTTCGACCGGCGGCCGGCCGTGAAGCGCTGCTTTCGTGCGCCGCCTTTCCGGACCGCGACGCGGACGACCACGATGCCCTGTTTGGCCTTGTAGCCGAGTTCGCGCGCCTTGTCCAGCCGCGTGGGGCGGTCGATCCGCTCGATCGCGCCCTGTTCGCGCCAGTCCTGTTTTCGTTGCCACTGCAGCTCGGCGAGTTTCCCGTCGCTGGGATCCCGCCAGGCTTCCTTGATGTGCGAGTAGAAGCTTCGTGCCATGGGTGTTCACCACGGGCGCTTGCGATTCAGCCGCGGCGGCGGAACCGATCGGCTCCGCCCCGGGCCACATTTCGTCCCGTCGCCGGCTGCCCCGGCGCGAGCCGGAGCGTCGGCGGTTCGGGTGCCCACTGGTCGCCCGTCGGCCAGCGAGTTACCGGTGCTACTTCGAGAACCGGGTTAAGGGCTTCGAAACGTCGGCTGCCCGGGACGATCGGTTCGCGCCCCGACACCGCCCCAGATCCCGTCGATCCCGCCGACAGGATGATTATATCTATCCACCACAGTATCGCGTATGACCGACGCGAGACCGGTCCCGGATCTCGACGACGTGTTCGGCGTCGTCGCCAACGACACCAGGTTCGAGATCCTGCAGGCGCTGTGGGACATCCACACCGAATCGCCCGAGGAGATCGACGGTCCCGAGCGCGACCCGGTCCCGTTTTCGGACCTCAGGGAGCGTGTCGGCGTCCGGGATTCCGGGCGGTTCAACTACCACCTCTCGGAGCTCGTCCCACGGTTCGTCCAGCATCGCGAGGACGGCTACGCGCTGACGCACGCCGGCGCCCAGATCATCGGCGCCGTCGTTTCGGGCGTCTACACGGAACCCGACACCGAACTCGACCCGAATCCAGTGGGCGAGTGCGCCAAACAGAGCTGTGAGGGAACCCTCGAAGCGAGCTACGACGACGGTCACGTGACCGTCGCGTGTGACGACTGCGACGTCCGGGTCGTCATGCACGCGCCGCCGATCCTCGTCGGGGCACACGACGTCGAATCGAACCCCGACGCGCTCCAGCAGTACACACTTTCGGAGATCCAGAAGACGATTCGCGGGTTCTGTCCGCTCTGCAACGGTCCGATCGACGCACGAGTGGCCCGAGCACAACTGGAGGGCGACGACCCGCCCGACGGTCGCGTCAAGGTCGTCCACGAATGTCGGGAGTGTGGACTCGTCTCGCACACCTCGGCGGTTTCGCTCCTCCTCGATCACCCGGCTGTCGTCTCCCTGCTGTACGAGGCGGGATACGATTACCGGGAGATCGCGCTCTGGAAGCGACCCGAGTCGGTCGAGTCCGTCGAATCCATCGTGGACGACGACCCGGTGCGGGTCGCGGTCACCGTGACTGTCGACGGGGAGGAGCTGTCGGTCCTCCTGGACGAGGAGCTATCAGTCATCGAGTTCGACCGGTCGTAACAACCGCGGGGTCTTACTCCAGGTAGCCCTGTGCGATCGATTCGACGTACTTCGCGACGACGTCGACCTCCAGGTGGACGGGGTCGCCGACCTCCTTGTCGGACAGCGTCGTGAGCTCGTAGGTCGTCGGGATGATGGCGACGTCCATTTCGTCCTCGCGGCGCTCGGCGACCGTCAGCGAGATGCCGTCCAGCGCGACCGACCCCTTGTGAACGACGTACTGGTCGAACTCGGGGGGGACGGCAAACGAGAAGGTCCAGTCCTCCCCGACGCGTTCGATCCCCGTCACCGTCGTCACCGTGTCGACGTGGCCCTGCACCAGGTGGCCGTCGAACCGGCCGTCGGCCGCGAGCGCGCGCTCGAGGTTCACCCGGTCGCCGACGCCCAGCTCCCCGAGGTACGTCTTGTCTACGGTTTCGCTCGCGAGAAACACCTCGAAGACGCTGCCCGCCTCGGGATCGTCGGCCCCCGGGGCGTCCCCCAGCTCTGGGCGGGCTTCGACGATCTCGACCTCTTTGCCGTGTCGCTCGACGGTGAGGCAGACGCCGCTGATCGCGATCGACTGTCCGTGGTGGACGTCCTCGATTCCGGGCGCCGCGATCGCGAGCCGTCGCCCGTCTTCGGTGCGTTCGACGCCGACGATCTCCCCGCTCCGCTCGACGATGCCGGTGAACATACGCGAGGCTACACGCGGGGCGGTTTAGGTGCTGTCGATATTGCACCGGAGGTGTCCGCATCGTCCTCGGCATCGGATCCGGCAGACCTAGCGCAGGAAGAACCATTAATGAACCCCGGGCGACGAAAGGAAACCGCATGAAGCAGATCATCAGTACCGACGAGGCACCGGCGGCAGTGGGCGCGTACAGTCAGGCGACGACGACCGGCGAACTCGTGTTCACGGCCGGACAGATCCCGCTGACGACGGACGGCGAACTGCTCGATGACGCCCCGATCGCAGAGCAGACGGAGCTGGCACTCGACAACCTGCTCGCGGTGCTCGAGGAGGCCGGCGCCGGCCCGGAGGACGTGTTGAAGACGACGGTGTTCCTCGCTGACATCGACGACTTCGAGGAGATGAACGAGACGTACGGCACCTACTTCGAGGAGGAACCGCCTGCCCGGTCGGCGGTCCAGGCGGGCGCGCTGCCGAAGGGCGTCGGCGTCGAGGTCGAGGCCGTCGCCGTCGTTCCGGACGCCGCCCCCGAGTGATGGCTGACGACGGTCCCCCGATCCATCCCCGCGATCGACGGAAATCGGCGCTGCTGTGGGGGGTAATCGGCGCGCTCGTGTTCCTCGTCGTCGCACAGGGGTACCTCCTGCTCGACGGCGACTTGCCGTTCGGCTACGCGGGACTGTTCCCTCTCGCGGGTGCGATCGGTGCGGTCCTCGGTGTGACGGCGTACCTGTTCGAACCGCGGCTCCTGCAGCTGGGTCGGTAACGGAAAGCGATCGTTACGACGTTCGAGCTATCCCGGGCCCGCGCTATCCCGTGTTCTTCATTCCGGCAGCGATCCCGTTGACCGTCAGCCGGAGGGTGCGCTCCTCTTCGGGCGTGCGGTGGGTCCGGTCGAGCAGATCCACCTGTAGTAGGTTTAGCGGATCGACGTACGGGTTGCGGCGTTCGAGGCTCCCTTCGAGCCACTCGCGGCGCTCCAGCGACTCACGGCCGGTGATGGTGCGGACGAGCTCGCTTGCCCGTTCGTACTCCGCCCGGAGATGCGGGAAGAACTCCTCGCGCAGTTCCGCGTCCGCGAGTTCGGCGTACTCCGTGGCGATCTCCATGTCGGTTCGGGCCAGCGCCACCGCGGCGTTGTCCAGCGTCGTCCGGAAGAACGGCCACTCGTCGTGCATCTCCTGGAGCGTCTCGAGCGCGGCCTCCTCGTCGGCTGCGGCCTCGAGATACGCATCGATCCCGGAGGCCAGTGAGTACCAGCCGGGGAGGATACACCGCGACTGCGTCCAGGAGAACACCCACGGGATCGCCCGGAGGTCCTCGACGCTGCGCTCGTCGGTCCGGGAGGCCGGCCGGGAGCCCAGGTTGAGGTCCTCGATCACCGTGATCGGGGTCGCCTGCTCGAAGTACTGGACGAAGCCATCGGCTTCGAGCAGCTCTCGGTACGACTCGCCGGCGGCGTCCGCCATCGTCTGCATCGCCTTGCGCCACTCGTCCTCTACCGCCTCGACGGGCTCTTCGAGCGCCCGGTGTCGCGACCGAACCTGGGCGTCGAGCATCTGTTCGAGGTTGCGCTCGGCGATGTCGGGGTTGCCGTACTTCTCGGCGATCGCCTCGCCCTGCTCGGTGAACTTCACCTGCCCGGTCACCGTCTCGTTTGGCAGCGCCAGCAGCGCCTCGTTCATCGGCCCGCCGCCCCGGGAGATCGACCCGCCGCGGCCGTGGAACAGCCGGAGGTCGACGTCGTAGGCGTCGGTGATCGCCGCGAGTCGCTTCTGGTTGCGGTACAGCGACCAGTTGGCAGCCAGGAAGCCGTTCTCCTTGTTGGAGTCGGAGTAACCGAGCATCACCTCCTGGGTGTTCCCCCGGGTCGCGAGCGCCTGTGCGTACGCCTCGTTTTCGAACAGTCGACCCATGATGCGCTCGGCGCCGTCGAGTGCGTACTCGGTTTCCAAAAGCGGCACCACGTCGATCCCGCAGTGATCGGGGAGCGCGACCACGCCGGCCTGATCTGCCAAAAACAGCACCTCGAGCACGTGGCTGGACTCCTCGGTCATCGAGATGCAGTAGGTGTCGATCGCCTGGATGCCGTACTCGTCTTGCCAGTCGGCCAGCCTGGCGAACCGCGACAGGACCCGCGTGGCGGTCTCGGAGACCAGCCCCGGATCCGACGGGTCGATCACCGGCTCCTCCTGGAGGATCGCATCGGTGAGCAGCTCGATGCGCTCCTCCTCGTCGAGCTCGCGGTAGTCGATCTCCTGGCGTTCCAGCGCCTCCGCGACCGCCTCGGTGTGGTTCTCCTGGTGGTCCCGAACGTCCAGCGACGCCAACGCGAAGCCGAACGTCGAGGCCTGTCGGCGCAGCGGCTCGACGAACTCCGCGGCGACTGCCTGTCCGCCGTTGGCGAGGAGACTCCGGTGGATCGCGTCGAGGTCCTCGATGAACATCTCGGGGCCGTCGTACTCTCCGGGCCGGACGTCGTCGACGCGGGCGAGCCGCTCGCGCATGAAGCGCAGCTTCTGGCGGTACGGCTCGTCGGGATATCTGGTTTCGATCTCCGATGCGAGCCCGGGGAACCGGTTTCTGTCGGCCTCGAGCCGCTCGGTGAACGCCGGTCCCGTGTCGTACCGGGCACCGTCCTGGCTGAGCGCCGCCGACAGCACCTTCAGTTCGTCGCGATACTTCTCGACGACGACCGACCGCTGACGCGAGAGCGTCTCGCTGGTCACCTCCGGCGTGACGAACGGGTTGCCGTCGCGGTCGCTGCCGGCCCACGACCGGAACTCGAACAGCTTCGGGATCTCGACGTCGCCGAACTCTTCGTCGACCACCGACTCGAGTTCGCGGTACGTCTCCCCGATCACGTCGAACAGCGTGTTCTCGAGGTACCACTGGACGTTCAGCGCTTCGTCAGTCGGCTCCGGACGACGCTCCCGAACCTGTCGGGTTCCCCACAGGCTGTTCACCTCGGCGTCGATCTTCCGCCACAGTGCCTCCCGCTCCCGGTCGGTCAGGCGGCGCTCGTCGAGCTCCTCGATGTGTTCTGCGATCGACCGCAGTTTCGCCTTTACGGTCCCCCGCCGTGCTTCGGTCGGGTGAGCGGTGAACGTCGGCTCGACCAACACGTCGTCGAGAATCGCCTGCAGTTGTTCCCCGTCGACGCCCTGTTCGGCCAGTTCCGACACCGTTCGGTCGAAGGTGTCCTCGAGGGTGTGTTCTTGTCGACCGCGCCGGACGGCGCGAACACGCTCGCGCTCCTCCGCGAGATTGATCAGTTCGAAGTAGACGGTAAATGCACGCGCGATAACGCTCGCCTCGTCCGGGGACAGTTCGTCGATTCGATCCCGAATCGGGTTTCGCGTGTCGAGATCCCCCTCCCGGTAAGAGATCGCGTCCGTTCGAAGCTCCTCGACGGTTTCGAACGACTCGGTCGACGTCTGCGTCTCCAGTACGTCTCCCAGGAGTGCCCCGAGCTCACGTACGTCGCGGCGGACGCTCCTGTCGTGTAACTCCATGCCACGGCCGTTGGTTTCCCACTGCTAAAAACCATTACTCCCCCAAATTTTTGCCTTCCGTGCCCCTCGATCACCCGCTGGCGGACGCCTTCGGTCGTCATGCTTTTTACTGCAGGGCCGTAGGGAGCGATATGACCGAAGAGGACAAGTATCCCTCCGAATCCGGACGTCGCCGGTTCGTGAAGGGTGTCGTCGGCGGTGCCGCGCTCTCGGGCGTCGGCGCGGCGGGCATCGCGTCGATCAACACCCTGACGACACAGACTGGCGCGGGAGGCGGCCAGACGGAGGCGATGGCCATCGAACGTACTGGCGGTCCGGCGCCGAGAGGGATGCCACAGATCCCCGTCGAACTCGACGACGAGGGGTATCTCCGGGGCGTCTGGCCCGACATCGAGACGGAGGTCGTCGAGGGGGTCGAGGTCGAGGTCGCGCGAATGGAACTGGGCGGCGAGACCTACTCCGGCGAGTGGTTCCAGTACTGCGGCTACGAGGGTGCCGCCGGGATCCAGCCCGACTTCGATTCGGACAACTACTTTCACGTCACCGGCAGCCCGGGATACGACTGGCAGGGAGAGACGTACGACGAGGGCGACCGGCTCCACATCGACGATTTCGACGACTATCAGGAGTGGGGCAACGAGATCGGCGCTGCGGGCGTCGGCAAGCCCGCAACCTGCCGGTGGCGCTCGGAGGGCGCCGACGAGGTGCTGCCGGTCAACGTGATCCGGTCGACGCAGATCGAAGAGGCCGCACAGGAAAGCGAGTGGCTCGAAGCGTCGACCGAGGAGGGGTTCCTCGCGTATCTCAACGTCTGTACGCACTTCTGTTGTGTCCCCGGCTACAAACGGACTCCGGACTCGGTCCGGTACGACGCCCAGGACAAGGTGTACTGTCAGTGTCACCAGTCGGTGTACGACCCGTTCAACATCGTCCGGACGCTGTTCATCGCCCGGCCGCGCCCACAGTGAGGTCCCACGCGTGACATCACCCAGCGAGGACGAGCAGTTCGCGCGGGAACTCGAGTACGCCCGGCAGCTGCTCGACGACGACGGCGTCACCGCAGCTGTCGTCGGCGTCGTCCGGGACGGCGAGGAGGTCGACACCACGTTCGCCCAGCGTGCCGACTCCCCTCGGGAGGAAGGCCTCCAGGCGCTGTCGCTTCTGGCGGCCCACGTCCGGCTCGTCGCCGACCAGGCCGGCGTCGATCACACGACGGTCGCAAGCGACGCCGCCTCCCTCGCGGGGGCGGTCGACGAGATCGATCCGGACGCGCTCGCGACGGCCGCCGACGCGGACGACGGTGCTGTAGACTCCGACGACGCGTGACCGTTCGCCCCGAGACCGGGTCGCGTTGCTTTTTGTATCCTTGCCGCGTATCCCGAGCCGATGGCAACTGACGACGAGGAGGAGCCCAGGGTGCCGATCGTCTGTCCGGCCTGCGAGACGAGATCCCGCGTCCCGCTCGAGGAGGTGGCCGACACCGTGGAGCGACACAACCGGCGGCTCCACGACGGCGAGGACGTCGCCGAGGTCGATCCCGCGATCGCCGAGCACATCGCGGACCTCGTTGCGACCGACATGGGGCTTTTCGACGACGGAGACGAACTCACAGACGAGTGAGTCTCGGCCGGGGGGACCCACAAGGATTAACCTCGCGCCGTCGACAACACCGGCAACGGATGTTCGACGAGATCATGGGCAAGTTCGAGGGATCGCCGAGCCAGCAGGCGGTGATTCGGCTGCTGCTCGAGCGAGGCTTCTCCGTCAACGAGGAGGGCCGGGTGGTCTCCGGCGGGATCGAGATCCCCTACACCGGAATCGCGCGCGAGCTGGACGTCGACCGTCGAGTCGTGGATTCGACCACCGACGCGATCCTCGAGGACCCACAGCTTCGGGAGATCTTCGGAAACATCTCCGCGATCCCGAGCCTGATGGATCTCGCGCCGGTGCTGGACCTGTCGGTGCTCACTGTCGAGGTCGGCGCGGCCGAGGAGGCCGGCATCGTCGCCGAGATCACCGGTCTGATCGCCGACCGGGGGATCTCGATCAGGCAGGTGCTCTCGGACGACCCGGAGTTCACCGACGAGCCGAAGCTGTACGTCATCACCGACGATCCGTTGCCCGGTGACCTGCTCGTGGAGATCAGGGAGCTGTCGTACGTCCGGCGCGTGGAGTTTTAGTCGACGATGATCTCCGAGTCCGGGTCGCCTCCGATTCCGGCGTCCTGTTCGTTTTTCATCTCTTCCTCGTAGCGGGCGATCCACTCGGCGAAACACTCCGGGCAGAGCCGCTGGGTGTCGATCGTCGACCGGTCGACGCTCAGCCTGACCGTTCGCGACAGCGCGTCGGTCGTCGATTCGCCGCAGGCGTGGCAGGGATTGTCCTCCTCTCCGTCGCTCATGGGGCCCAGTCCCGGCGGAGATGATAAAAGCGTTTGTCCCCGAAGTCGTCCCGCCCAGTCCCGTCGTCACGTCTCGCCACACCGTCGCCACGTCTCGCCACACAATCGTGCCGTTTAACATATGATGGCGGGCTATACTCGCCGTAGCAATGCCCAGTGGAGACTACGACCCCGACGCTGTCGAATCCAAGTGGCAGCAACGCTGGGTCGACGACGAGACGTATTCGTATCCGGACGCCGAAGCCGACCCGGACACCGCCTTCGCGATCGACACGCCGCCGCCGACGGTATCCGGGAGCCTCCACTGGGGTCACGTATACGGGTCGATCCTCCAGGACGTGGTCGCCCGATTCCATCGCATGCGCGGGCGCGACGTCTTCTTCCCGTTCGGCTACGACGACAACGGGATCGCGAGCGAACGACTCACCGAACGGGAGCTGGACATCCGCCACCAGGACTTCGACCGTCGGGAGTTCCAGCAGAAGTGTCGGGAGGTGTGCAGGGAGTACGAAGCGGAGTTCACCGAGAAGATGCAGTCGATGGGGGTCTCGATCGACTGGAACAACACCTACCGCACGATCTCCCCGCAGGTGCAACGCGTCTCCCAGCTGTCGTTTGTCGACCTCTACGAGCAGGGCCGCGAGTACCGCGAGGAGGCGCCGGCGATCTGGTGTCCCGAATGCGAGACGGCGATCTCGCAGGTGGAAACCGAGGACGACGAGCGGGGGTCACACTTCCACGACATCGCATTCGAGGTCGTCGAAGCGGCGGCGGACGACGACCTCCCGGAGACGTTCACGATCTCGACGACCCGTCCCGAACTGCTCCCGGCCTGCGTTGCGGTGTTCGTCCACCCCGACGACGAGGAGAACGCCCACCTCGTCGGCAACCATGCGAAGATCCCCATCTTCGGCCAGGAGGTGCCGATCCTCGAGGACGACCGCGTCGACATGGAGACTGGGTCGGGGATCGTGATGTGCTGTACGTTCGGCGACCAGACCGACATCGAGTGGTACCGCGCCCACGATCTCCCGCTGCGGATCGCCATCGACGAGTCGGGGCACCTCACCGACGTCGCCGGCGCGTACGCCGGGCTGTACGCGACGGACGCGCGCGAAGAGATCGTCGAGGACCTGGAGGGCGTCGGGGCGCTGCTCGACCGGTGGGAGATCACCCACACAGTCAACGTCCACGAACGGTGCGGGACGGGCATCGAATTCCTCGTCACCGAACAGTGGTACGTCGAGGTGCTCGACAGGACCGACGAGTATCTCGAGGCGGGTCGGGAGATGGAGTGGTTCCCCGAGAAGATGCTCACCCGGTACGAACACTGGGTCGAGGGGCTCCAGTGGGACTGGTGTATCTCCCGGCAGCGCTCCTCGGGGATCCCGTTCCCGGTGTGGTACTGCGACTCCTGTGGCACCGAGATCCTCGCAGAAAAGGACGACCTCCCGGTGGATCCGCTCTCGGACGACCCGCCGGTCGCGGCGTGTCCCGACTGCGGGGGCGAGTCGTTCCGGCCGGAGGACGACGTCTTCGACACGTGGGCGACCTCGTCGCTCACTCCGCTGATCAACGCCGGCTGGGACTGGGACCCCGAGACGGAGTCGTACACGATGGATCGCCCGGAGATCTACCCGATGGACGTCAGGCCGCAGGGTCACGACATCATCTCCTTTTGGCTGTTCCACACCGTGATCAAGTGTTACGAACACACCGGCGAAGTGCCGTTCGACTCGACGATGATCAACGGGATGGTGCTCGACGAGAACCGCGAGAAGATGTCGAAGTCGAAAGGGAACATCGTCGCCCCCGACGAGGTGCTCGAGAAGTATCCCGTCGACGCCGCGCGCTTCTGGGCGGCCGGCAGTGCCGTCGGCGACGACCTCCCGTACCAGGAGAAAGGGCTCCGCGCCGGCGAGAAACTGCTCCGGAAGCTGTGGAACGCCTCGAAGCTCGTCGACTCGCTGACTCCCGAGGGGACGGTCGATCGTCCCGAGGAGCTCCGGGAACTGGATCGGTGGCTACTCGCCCGGCTCGACGACGAGATCGAGACGCTCACCGACCAGTTCGAACACCGGGAGTTCTCGAAGGCGCGCGACCGGTTGCGGTCGTTCTTCTGGGGGACGTTCTGTGACGACTACCTCGAGATCGCCAAACAGCGGATCCGCGAGGGGCAGGACGAACGCTCGGCGCAGTACGCGCTCGAGACCGCCCACCGGCGGTTCCTGAAGCTGTTTGCGCCCCTGCTCGCTCACGCCACCGAGGAGATCTGGCAGGAGATGTACGACGCGTCCGAAAGCGAGGAGAGCATCCATCTCGAGGCGTGGCCCGAACCGCTCGGGATCGAGGCCGACCGGGAGGCCGGGGCGGCGGCGATGGCGGTCGTCGGCGCGCTCCGGAAGTACAAAAGCGAAAACCAGCTCCCCCTGAACGCGACGCTCGACCGCGTCGAGGTGTACGCCGACGTCGCCGACTTCGAAGCGGACGTCACCGGCGTGATGCACGTCGAGGAACTCGCGGTGCTTCCCGGCGCCGAACCGCCAGTCGAGACGGTAGTCACGGGAATCGATCTCGACTACTCGCTGGTCGGGCCGGAGTTCGGCGGCGGCGTTCCCGACATCGAGGCCGCGATCGAGGCCGGCGACTACGAGATCGAGGACGACCGACTCCACGCCGCCGGGGAGGCGCTCGAGCCGGAGATGTTCGAGGTCGAGACCGAACGGCAGTACGCCGGCGACGGGACGTACCTCGACGCCGACGGCGTCGTCGTCATCGTAAGCGTCGACGACTGATCGGCAGCTGTCGGCGGTGAGCGGTCGGCCGAACGGAAGGCGGGATCCCGCCTAGAGATCCGCGCCGACGGCGTCTTCTATCGAGTCGAACCCGTCCCGTTCGAGCAGTTCGAGCAGTCCCCTGTTGATGTCGCGTGCGATCGTCGGCCCCTCGTAGATCAGCCCGGTGTACAGTTGTACCAGGCTCGCCCCCGCCCGGATCTTGGCGTAGGCGCCTTCGGCGTCCGAGACTCCACCGACGCCGACCACGGGAACGTCGACCCGTCGGGCGGTGTACCCCACGAGGTCGGTCGCACGGTCCTCGATCGGCTTTCCCGAGAGGCCGCCACGCTGGCTTCGGTTCGGGCTCTCCAGCGTGTTCGGGCGTTCGGTGGTCGTGTTCGTGGTGACGACCCCGTCGAGGCCCATCCCGTCGACGACCGAAAGTGCCTCCTCGAGTGCGGGGCCCGGAAGGTCTGGCGAGAGTTTCACCAACAGCGGCGAGGCACCGGCGGACTGCAGCTTCGAGAGGATCTCCTCGAGGGCATCTCTGTCCTGTAGTTCGCGGAGCTCCGGAGTGTTGGGACAGGAGACGTTCACCACGAAGAAGTCGCCCGCTTCGGCGACGCGCTCGTAGGTGTACCGGTAGTCGTCGGCAGCCTCCGCGAGGGGCGTCGCGGTCGTTTTGCCGATGTTGACGCCGAGCGGAACGTCCGGAAGCGGGCCGCGGTCCAGGCGGCGTCCGATCGCGTCGGCCCCGTCGTTGTTGAACCCCATCCGGTTTATGAGTGCCCGATCCTCGGACAGCCTGAATGCTCGTGGACGTGGGTTGCCGACCTGCGGTTCGGCGGTGACGGCGCCGATTTCGAGGTGGCCAAAGCCCAGCGCCGCAAGCGCCACCGGCACCTCCGCGTTCTTGTCGAAGCCGGCGGCGACGCCGACGGGGTTGGGGAACTGCACGCCGAACACCTCGGACTCGAGGCGTGGGTCGTCGATGCGACAGCGTCGCTCGATCGCCCCCGCTGCCGGCGTCCGCTGGACGGCCTTTAGTCCGTTCACTGCGAGTCCGTGTGCCGTCTCCGGCGGCAACAGGAACAGTCCTCGCTTCAGGAGATCGTACGCCCTCATCGTCCGGACAAACTTCCTCCGGCGACAAGAAGCCGCCGGCTCGCCGGAGCCGTCAACTGTCGCTTTAGAAGTCGTGTTCGACCTCGTCCGAATCCGCCTTCTGGATGACGATCTTGCCGTCCCGTACCCTGACGAACACCTCGTCGCCGATCTCCATTCCCGCCACGGCGAGTTCGTCTTCGTGAAGGTTCACGTGGGCGTTGTGATACTGCCCGTCGTCGTCCTTGGCCCCACTCGGGCTGAGCTTCTTTTTCCGGACCATCGAACCTATCTATCCCTAACTTCGGAGTAGCCTATACATAAGTGTTGTTTCGCGCTCCCGTGGCCCCCCGTCCGTGATGAAGAGCCGACCATGCTGAGGGTCGTTCGGACGCCGATTTGCTCCCCGGACAGGGTGGCCGTGGGGCGATTCCGACCGCGCGCGAGCATCCAGTGCCCCCTGAACCCCGTGATTTCACCCCGGTATCGGCCCCGTAACCGCTTTTTTCGCCGCTCGTTCCGGTGGAGCGAGATCGAAGCTTAAATACTTTCTGTCTTTCTGGTGGCCTTCCCCGGTATTTTTATAACGTATCATGTGTTCGATTGCCATGGAGGGTTAAAACCATGGTACGTGAAGATGGTAAGCGCAATTTCGCACTTCGAGAGGAAGGTGGAGACGAACCGAGCGTGTTCTCGGGGAACACTCCTCGACAGGCAGCACTCAAGGCTGCCCGACGGCTCGAGCCGGCACCCAGCGAGGACGCCGCCGATCCCGAGGAACTCAGACTCCGCGAGAAAGGGACCGACAAAGTCCACATCTACGAAGGCTGGGCCTGGGAAGAGGAGGCGCCGGACAACAGTCCCGACTGGATGCCCGAGGAGATCACCGAGGCAAACGTCTCCAAAGAGGGCATCGAACACCTCGAAGAGTAGCCGCGAGTAGCCGCGAGTAGCAGCGGAGAGTGACGACCTGTCGGGCGGTCGCGAAGATCGGGTCGCCGACGACGCCGTCGAATCCGACTCTTTTATTCGCGTGACGAACAGTTAGTCGTACGCGCGGCGCACGCCCGGCGGGACGACCCGTACGAGCGGACGGATGATCGACCGGCCTCCATCCGCGCAACAGTTCTCCCGGTAGTGTGAACCGTCGCGCTTCCTGTCTCGTGTTCCCTGTCTCGTGTTCCCTGTAACTCGGGCGTTCGCCATCGACTGGAAGGTTTCGAACCCGACCGATAGCCTCGTCGACAACTGTGACGACGGGCCGTGGAATCGAGTGACGAGGCGGCGATGGAACGACGGGGTTAAGTGGTCGACTCTCCTCGGTTAGAATGCGAACGCCCCGGGGCGACCCGGGGTCCGACCTCTCCCGATGGGAGGGGTCGACCGCGTCCGATCCGATGCCCTTATCAGTAGGTGGGCATTCGAATCGTGATGCGAACGAGACCGCGAATCCGGACCGAATTCGGCCGGATTCGCGGGGATCGAATCGGAAGCGATCCGATGGGTTTAAGCCCTCGGACGCGGTACGATAAGATCCGTAAGAGATGAGGATTGCGCCCCTGCGGTCCGCCGTAAGACGCGTTCTGATGTGAGCCGCGATCGTTCGGTGTCACCCCCGATGTCGGTGGCAGCGAACGTGGACCTTGCAATGGTGAGTAGACACTTCGTGTCTATTCCCGCCACCCCCCTGCACTCTGTGCAGGGACATTCCGGTTGATCCTGCCGGAGGCCATTGCTATCGGGGTCCGATTTAGCCATGCTAGTCGCACGGGTTTAGACCCGTGGCGAATAGCTCCGTAACACGTGGCCAAACTACCCTTCGGAGGGGGATACTCTCGGGAAACTGAGGCTAATCCCGCATACTCCTGGCTGTCTGGAATGATGCCAGGGCGAAACGCTCCGGCGCCGAAGGATGTGGCTGCGGCCGATTAGGTAGACGGTGGGGTAACGGCCCACCGTGCCGATAATCGGTACGGGTTGTGAGAGCAAGAGCCCGGAGACGGAATCTGAGACAAGATTCCGGGCCCTACGGGGCGCAGCAGGCGCGAAACCTTTACACTGCACGCCAGTGCGATAAGGGGACCCCGAGTGCGAGGGCATATCGTCCTCGCTTTTCTGTACCGTAGGGAGGTACACGAATAAGGGCTGGGCAAGACCGGTGCCAGCCGCCGCGGTAATACCGGCAGCCCGAGTGATGGCCGATATTATTGGGCCTAAAGCGTCCGTAGCCGGCCGAGCAAGTCCGTCGGGAAATCCACGCGCTCAACGCGTGGGCGTCCGGCGGAACCTGCCCGGCTTGGGACCGGAAGATCCAGCGGGTACGTCCGGGGTAGGAGTGAAATCCCGTAATCCCGGACGGACCGCCGATGGCGAAAGCACGCTGGGAAGACGGATCCGACGGTGAGGGACGAAAGCTAGGGTCTCGAACCGGATTAGATACCCGGGTAGTCCTAGCCGTAAACGATGCTCGCTAGGTGTGGCTCCCGCTACGAGCGGGTGCTGTGCCGTAGGGAAGCCGCTAAGCGAGCCGCCTGGGAAGTACGTCCGCAAGGATGAAACTTAAAGGAATTGGCGGGGGAGCACTACAACCGGAGGAGCCTGCGGTTTAATTGGACTCAACGCCGGACATCTCACCAGCCCCGACTGCAGTAATGACGGTCAGGTTGATGACCTCGCCACGAGCTGCAGAGAGGAGGTGCATGGCCGCCGTCAGCTCGTACC
This sequence comes from Halalkaliarchaeum sp. AArc-CO, assembly GCF_024972735.1. Taxonomy (GTDB): domain Archaea; phylum Halobacteriota; class Halobacteria; order Halobacteriales; family Haloferacaceae; genus Halalkaliarchaeum. Next base: position 2,646,915 of record NZ_CP087723.1, on the reverse strand, counting down.
GTGAGGCGTCCTGTTAAGTCAGGCAACGAGCGAGACCCGCGTCCGTAATTGCCAGCATGACCCCTGGGTCGATGGGTACATTACGGAGACTGCCGCCGCCAAGGCGGAGGAAGGAACGGGCAACGGTAGGTCAGTATGCCCCGAATGGGCTGGGCAACACGCGGGCTACAATGGCCAGGACAATGGGTTCCCACCCCGAAAGGGGGCGGTAATCTCACAAACCTGGTCGTAGTTCGGATTGAGGGCTGAAACTCGCCCTCATGAAGCTGGATTCGGTAGTAATCGCGTGTCACAAGCGCGCGGTGAATACGTCCCTGCTCCTTGCACACACCGCCCGTCAAAGCACCCGAGTGAGGTCCGGATGAGGCTCTTTCACGAGAGTCGAATCTGGGCTTTGCAAGGGGGCTTAAGTCGTAACAAGGTAGCCGTAGGGGAATCTGCGGCTGGATCACCTCCTACAGACCGGGACGCTGTGGATCACTCCACAGCGCCCATTCACTGTGGCGTTCCCAGACGGGAACTCCACGAGGTGGAGGAAGCTCCACGCTTCGCCCATTCGACATCCGGGGCACTTACGAACGATCGCGGCTCACAGCAGCTTCCCGACCACGCGCGGACAGGACGCGTGGCCGGGGGAGGGCCCGTAGCTCAGTGGTAGAGTGCCTCCTTTGCAAGGAGGATGCCCTGGGTTCGAATCCCAGCGGGTCCATGCCCGCCCATCGTTTCGAATCGCGCCCCTTATGGGGGCGGATCCGGAACGGTGGGATGGACGACCGATGCACCATCCCGCGAGAGCGAGGATGGGAAGGGTTCGAGATCGCCGCCCGTCCACACCCGGGTGGCATCGATGACGCCGTGTGTACGTGCAATCCAGACGCCCACTGAACCCGCTTTGCGGGTCGTGGACGTATACAATTACAGAATGGCTACTGTGCCATCTGGTGAATAGCTCGGCTCGAGAGCCGATGACGGACGTGTCAAGCAGCGAAATGCTCCGGGGAGCCGCAAGAAGGCAAAGAACCGGAGATCTCCGAATGGGAATCCCCACAGCAATTGCCTTGCGCAATGGGGAACGCTCCGAATTGAAACATCTCAGTAGGAGCAGGAACAGAACGCAACAGCGATGTCGTCAGTAACGGCGAGTGAACGCGACACAGCCCAAACCGAAGCCCGTGCGGGTTCGCCCGCGCGGGCAATGTGGTGTTCGGGCTGGTCACAACCGGGAGTAGAGACGCGAGAAGTCTTCTGGAACGAAGCGCGAAACAGGGTGACAGCCCCGTATCGCGTCGACGCTCCCGCGGACCGGTACCAGAGTAGCAGGGGTTGGATATCCTCTGTGAAGGTCCCAGGCATCGACTGGGAAGGCTAAACACTCCTCGAGACCGATAGCGAACAAGTAGCGTGAGCGAACGCTGAAAAGCACCCCGAGAAGGGCGGTGCAAAGGGCTTGAAATCAGATGGCGATAGAGCGACGTGGCACGAAAGGCCGATCGAGAAACGACCGAAGGGCGACCTTCCAGTAGGAATCGATCGGAGCCGGTGTTGCGTCGTACGTTTTGAAAAACGAACCAGGGACTGTACTTGCTTGGCGAGTCTAACCGGAGAATCCGGGGAGGCGAAGCAAACGCGACAGGGCCGCAGCACGCTTCGGCGTGTGAGGGCCGCCGTGTTCAAGCGCGGGGAGTCAAGCGGGTACGACCCGAAACCAGGTGATCTACGCAGGGGCAGGGTGAAGCGTGGCGAAAGCCACGTGGAGGCCCGTTAGAGTTGGTGTCCTACAATACCCTCTCGTGACCCGTGTGTAGGGGTGAAAGGCCCATCGAACCTGGCAACAGCTGGTTCCGACCGAAACATGTCGAAGCATGACCTCCGTTGAGGTAGCTCGTGGGGTAGAGCGACCGATTGGATGACCCGCCACCGAGAGGTGTCGGCCATCCTGTCGAACTCCGAACCTACGGGCGCCGTGGACGCGGGGAGTCCGGTGTGCGGGGTAAGCCTGTGCACCGTAAGGGAGACAACCCAGCGCTAGGTTAAGGACCCAAAATGTGGACTAAGTGCGATCGAAGGTGGTCTCGAGCCCCAGACAGCCGGGAGGTGAGCTTAGAAGCAGCTACCCTCCAAGAAAAGCGTAACAGCTTACCGGCCGAGGTTCGAGGCGCCGAAAATGATCGGGGCTCAAGTCCACTTGCGAGACCTGGCGGCACCCGAGAGGGTGATCCAGTAGGTCGGCGTCGCGGTCGGGTGGAAGTACGGGCGAGGGCTCGTATGGACCGACCGGGAACGAAAATCCTGGTCACAGTAGCAGCGAAAGTCGGGTGAGAACCTCGACGGCCTCAAGAGCAAGGGTTCCTCGGCACTGTCAGTCAGCCGAGGGTTAGCCGATCCTAAGTCTCCTCGTAAGACGCGGGAGACGACAGGGGAACTGGTTAATATTCCAGTGCCGCTCCACAGTGAAAGCCGACGCCTGAGGAAACCTCGAGCTGGGCCATCGCCCAGTCGAACCGGAGAAGATCGTGGACGCCGTCACGGCAGGAAGCGATCGAAGCCCGGGATAGGGAAACTCGAGGGTACCTGGGGCCCGTGAAAAGGCGAGTGGAGTGATCGTACCGAGATCCGACACAGGTGCTCGGCCGGAGAAAGGCAAGGCCTGTCGGGAGAACCGGCGTTAGGGAATTCGGCAAGTTAGTCCCGTACCTTCGGAAGAAGGGATGCCTGCTTTGCAGAGAGCAGGTCGCAGTGACTCGGGCGCTCCGACTGTCTAGTAACAACACAGGTGACCGCAAATCCGCAAGGACGCGTACGGTCACTGAATCCTGCCCAGTGCGGGTATCTGAACACCTGGTACAACAGGACGAAGGACCCGTCAACGGCGGGGGTAACTATGACCCTCTTAAGGTAGCGTAGTACCTTGCCGCTTCAGTAGCGGCTTGCATGAATGGATCAACGAGAGTGCCACTGTCCCAACGCTGGACCCGGTGAACTGTACGTTCCAGTGCGGAGTCTGGAGACCCCCAAGGGGAAGCGAAGACCCTATAGAGCTTTACTGCAGGCTGTCGCTGGGACGTGGTCGCTGATGTGCAGAATAGGTAGGAGTCGGTACACAGGTGCGTGCGCCAGCACGTCGCCGAGGCAGTAGTGAAATACTACCCGTCAGTGACTGCGACCCTCACTCCGGGAGGAGAACACCGGTAGCCGGGCAGTTTGACTGGGGCGGTACGTGCTCGAAAAGATATCGAGCGCGCCCGATGGTCACCTCATCCGGGTCAGAGCCCCGGAGAAGAGCGCAAGAGCAGAAGGTGGCCTGACAGTGTCCTTCCTAACACGGGACGCTGACGCGAGAGCGTGGTTTAGCGAACGGTCCAGGGCCCTCAATGGGCCCGGGGTACGACAGAAAAGCTACCTTAGGGATAACAGAGTCGTCACTCGCAAGAGCACATATCGACCGAGTGGCTTGCTACCTCGATGTCGGTTCCCTCCATCCTGCCCGTGCAGAAGCGGGCAAGGGTGAGGTTGTTCGCCTATTAAAGGAGGTCGTGAGCTGGGTTTAGACCGTCGTGAGACAGGTCGGCTGCTATCTATTGGGGGTGTGAGGTACCTGCCGTGAACGCTCGCATAGTACGAGAGGAACTGCGAGTGGTCGCCACTGGTGTACCGGTTGTCCGGAAGGGCAGATGCCGGGTAGCTACGCGACACGGGGTAAGAGCTGAACGCATCTAAGCTCGAAACCCACACGCAAAAGAGGTACCGTAGAGGTCGCTCGTAGAAGACGAGTTAGATAGACTCGGGGTGTACGCGCCGAGGGAACGAGGCGTTTTAGCCCACGAGAACTAACAGACCGAGCCACAGTCATCGTAGACGGCCACGCCGGAAGGCGGGTTCAGGCGGAAGCTGGATTGCACGGACACACAGGCAGAAGTATAACCGATCCAGGTGGGGAGACGGCGGTTCGAGTCCGTCGATCGGCGTAGAGGCGGCCAGAGCGGTGGGGAAACACCCGTACCCATACCGAACACGGAAGTTAAGCCCACAAGCGTTGCGGGGAGTACTGGAGTGTGCGAACCTCTGGGAAATCCGGATCGCCGCCTCGTCATTCATACTTCATACTCGTAGTCAGAGAGAGATCGTAGAGAGGGTTCGGTGTCTCTCTCTGCGTATTCACCTACGGCAAAGAGAGGAATCACTGTCTCGAGGGCTCGATTTCGGGCCGGAGAGAGGGATCACTCGTGTGATAGCAGTGATCGCTGTCCCTTTAATAGCTCAGAGCGCGTCTGTAGTATCAGTCAACCGACGCAGTGGCCCACGTTCTCGACCGCCGTGGCCCGAGTTCCGGTATCGAAGTCGTGGAGTGATTCGGCTTGATGCAGAGTTGAAACAATATGAAAACGTTCGAACACACGATCGAGATCGCAGCACCCGTCGAACACGTCTTCGAGTTCGACAGCAATCCAGAAAACTGGTCGCGGACCATGGGCAGCATGCACGACGTGGAGATCATCGAAGAGACCGACGACAGCACCCGGCTGCACGCCACCTACAAACTGCTCGGTACCTCGATGGACCTCGAGATGGAGTTTCGCGTCGTCGAACCGAACGAACACACGATGGTCACGATCGAGGGGGACGGGATGACCGGCGAAATCCACAACTACTTCTCGGAGACCGACTCCGGGACGCAGCTTCGCCACCGCGCGGAGTACGACCTCGGCGATTCGCTGTTTGACCGCATCCTCGCGCCGGTCGCCTCGCGGTACAACGAGCGACAGCTCGGGGCGCACCTCCAGAACACGAAAGAGCTCGTCGAAGCCGAAGTCGAAGCAGAGACGGCTGTTCCAGCCTGATCGGGACACTCACACCACCAGTTCGACGAGAAGCCACGCGACGCCGACGGCCAGAAGCGACAGCGCGAGGTTCCCGACGGCGTGGACGGCTGCGTGTGTGGGTCGACCGCGCTCCCACAGGCGGACGACGTCGACGCTGAACGAGGAGTACGTCGTGAACGCGCCACAGACGCCCACCCCGACGAACAGCGCTGCGCCCTCTCCCGCGCCGCCGAAGGTGACGACTCCGAGCAGAAAACTCCCGAGGACGTTCACCAGAAGCGTCGCGAACGGGTATTCGTCCGTCGGCAGCGCCGCGTACGCCCCGTACCGCAACAGTGCACCCAGCGCCCCGCCGACCCCGACCAGCTGTACCGCCAGAAGCGAGTTCATTCCCGGTCGCCTCCCGTGAGCTGCTCTCCGACCGAGGTCCGTCGGATCACTCCCCGGGCGAGAAGCACCGCGCCGAATCCGAGCGCGTAGCTCGCGAGCACGTACAGAATCGCACTTTCGGGGTGGGTCGTCGCGTCGAGGACGAACGTACTGTAGGTGGTAAACGACGAGAGGAAGCCGGTACCGAACAACAACTCGAGTCGCGAGGAGAGCTCCCCGCCGGTGAGCCCTCTGTACACCAGCGTTCCGAGCAGAAAGCTCCCGAGGACGTTCACCAGAAGCGTCGCCTCCAGTGCTCCCGGAACGAGAAGCGAGATCCCGTATCGCCCGTTCGCGCCGAGGTAGCCGCCGACGGCGACGATCGCGGCGTTTCGGAGGCGTCGTCGGTTCTCGGCTGTGAGCTGTCCGTCCATTCGTTCGGAGATAACACGACAGCAACGTAAACGGTCCCGTTTCTCGCGCCGACGCCGCGGGTTTCAAGCCGTCATCGCCCAATCGTCGGACATGCGACTCTCGGAGTTTGCCGCGAAACTCGACGACAGACTCGACACGGAGGCGTACGCCGACGTCGACGCGAGCGCGAACGGGCTACAGGTCGGCCCCTCGCCCGACGCGGGCGCGGTCGGCAACGATCCCGTGGTGGACCACGCCGCCTTCGCGGTCGACGCCGCGATGGAGACGATCGAGGCGGCCGCAGACGCGGGCGCTGACGTGCTCGTTACCCACCACGGGCTGGTCTGGGGTGGGCTGGACCGGATCACCGGCAGCGACTACGCCCGGCTGGCGCCGCTTGTCGAAGGGGATCTCGCCCTGTACGTCTCGCATCTCCCGCTGGACGGTCACCAGGAACTGGGCAACGCGGCGGGGATCGCCGACCTGCTGGGCGTGACGGATCGGGCGCCGTTCGGCGAACTCGGCGGGGAGTACATCGGAATACACGGAGAGATCCCGGGTGGAACCAGCACGACGCAGCTCGCAGAGACGCTCGAGACCGAACTCGACACCGGCTCCGGCGACGTTCGGCTACTGGATTTCGGGCCGGCGAACGTCTCGGACGTGGCGATCGTCACCGGCTCCGGGACCGACTGGCTCGGCGAGGCGGTTGCCGCCGGCGTGGATGTGCTGGTCACCGGCGAAGGGAAAGGAAAGGTGTACCACGAGGCACGCGAAGCCGGCATCTCGGTCGTCCTGGCGGGCCACTACGCGACGGAGACGTTCGGAGTTCGGGCGCTCCAGGACGTCGTCGACGGCTGGGGGATCGAGACGACGTACCTCGGTCATCCCACCGGCCTGTAGCGGTTCGAAAACGGAGCCGAATACGACCGGAATCGTGCGTCGCGGCGAATCGTGCATCGCGGCGCGTCGCGGCGAATCGTGCATCGCGGCGGTCAGTCGCTAGCCTGCGTCGGGTCGGTCTCCGGTGCGCCGCCGGCCCGGCGGTGGCCAGTCACGCCGAGGTCGGCGTCGACGAGCGGCAGGCGGGGGAATTCGTCGAACGACTGGATCATGAAGTCCGCGAGCACACACCGCCCCCGGTTGTCGTGACCGTGTCGCTCGACGTGGACGGCGTCGTAGCCGGCGTTCCAGGCGGCGCCGACGTCGGTGGAGCTGTCGCCGGCGAGCACGACCCGTTCGGCGTCGGCGGCGTCCATCGCCCGGAGCGCGTACCGGACCGGTGCTGGGTCGGGCTTCCAGCCGAGTTCGTCGGTACAGCAGACGACGACGTCGAACCAGTCGCGGATGTCGAGGGTATCCAGCACCGGCGAGGCCAGGAACTCCTGGCTGTGGGTGACAAGGCCGATCGGCCCGTGGATCTCGCGGATCAGGCGCTCGGCGTCGGGGTGGAGATACGTGGCCTCGGCGCGCTCGAGGGGGTCCTCGGTGGCGTGAAACGTGTCCCAGAACGTCGTCGGCTCGAGCGCCCACTCCCGGAGCTGTGCGTTCCGGTCGCCGCCGAGTCCGTGCCAGAGCGTCAGCGCCTCCCGGTCGGTGAACTCCCGGCCGATGCGGTCGCCGACGCGGTCGAACAGCTCCCGAGTGTACGGCCACTCTACGTCGACGACCGTGCCGTCGAGGTCGAACAGCCACACCTCGTACGTGTCGAGCGCCATCGGGAGTACCCCATAGGGCGTCGACCGATATGGGTTTTGCGGCCGACAGTGCGACGGATCGCCGGTTGTGGACGACCGTCGGGACTGCAGACCACTGCAGTTCTCGACCACGACCTTTAACGCCCGTCGCCCCATATTTGTGGGCATGTCCGCGTTACGGGAAGCCCTTCGGGAGCTTCCGGAGGCGATCTTCGCCGATCTGCTCGAGTCGGAGGACGCATATTTGCTCGTCATCGACCTGCCCGGAGCGACTGCGGAGACGACGGAAGTGATCGCGGAGCCGAACCGGATCGACGTGGAGGCACGTCGGGAGAAGATCTCTCCCGAGGGGTTCCAGTACGTCCGCGAGGACCGGCCGCTGTTTCTCGACGCCGAACTGCCGTTGCCCCCCGACTGTGTCGGCGACGCGGCGGAGGCGGAGATGGACGGCGGGGTCCTGGAGATCCGGCTGCCCAAACGCGACGCGGCGGGGCGCAGAGAGATCCCGATCGACGAAACCTAGCGGGTGGTCACGCTGGTCACTCTCCGCGCGTACTGGCGGTTCGTCCTGATCGTCCGCCGGTTCTTCCCGCTGATCGTCGCCTACGCCAGAGACAGGCGACGGTATCTCCTGTTCGGTTCCTCAAGGGACGTCGACTACGACACGCAGGTGGAACGCGCCGAGATCCTGCTGGAGACGCTTCTCACGCTCGGACCGACGTTTATCAAGCTCGGACAGCTGCTGTCGACGCGTCCCGACATCCTCCCGCCGGCGTACATCGACGTCATCTCGAGTCTGCAGGACGACGTCCCGCCGGCACCGTGGGGCGAGTCCAGACAGGTGCTCGAGGAGGAGCTCGGCGCCGTCGAGGAGGCGTTCGACGAGTTCGACACCGAGCCGATAAGCGGTGCCTCGTTGGGCCAGGTGTACGTCGCCACCTACGAGGGACAGCGGGTGGCCGTCAAGATTCGCCGGCCGGGGATCGAGGAACTGGTCGAGGCGGATCTCCGGGCGATCCGGTGGCTGTTGCCCGTGTTGAAGCGATTTATCGGGGAGGGTCGAGCGTTCTCGCTGGAGAACCTCGCCGACGAGTTCGCAAAGACGATCCGCGAGGAGATGGACTACGACCGGGAACGGGCGATCCTCCGGGAGATCCGCGACAACTTCGAGGGCAACGACAGTCTCGTCATCCCGGAGCCGGTCGAATCCGCATGCACCGCCCGGGTGCTCACGATGGAGTACATCCCCGGGACCAAGATCAGCGACGTCGAGGAGCTCGATGCGATGGGGTTAGACCGGACCGACGTCGCCGTCGACCTCCAGCGGGTGTACATGCAGATGATCATCGAGGACGGCGTCTTCCACGCCGATCCTCACCCGGGGAACCTCGCAGTCGCCGAGGACGGAACGATCATCTTCTACGACTTCGGCATGTCCGGTCGGGTGGACCCGTTCATCCAGGACAAGATCGTCGACTTCTACGTCGCAGTCGCCCAGCAGGACACCGACGCGATCCTCCAGACGCTCATCGAGATGGGAACGATCTCGCCGAACGTCGATCGGGAGGTGATGGGTGAGGTGATGGAACTCGCGATCGCTGACGCCCGCGGGGAGGACATCGAACAGTATCGGGTGAACCAGGTGCTCGCCAGCGTCGAGTCGACAATCTACGAGTTCCCGCTCCGGTTGCCCCGGAACCTGGCGCTCATTCTCCGGGTGGTCACGGTTCTGGAGGGAGTGTGTGTCACGCTCGACGAGGACTTCGACTTCATCTCCGTCGCGACCGATTACCTCTCGGAGAAGGGCTACTACGAGCAGACCGCCCGGGAGCTGGCCGAGCGGGGCGCCAGACAGCTCCAGTCGACCGCGGAGGCGATGGTCACGATTCCGCCGAAGCTCGACCGGACCCTCGACCGACTCGAACGCGACAGCCTGTCGGTCAACGTCGCCGTCGAGGACGACCACGACGTGTTCGCGAAGCTCGCAAAGCGGCTCACGTACACGATCTTTTCGGCGGTCGGCGTGCTCTCGGCGTCGATCATCTACGCGTTCGGGGCCGACTGGCGAATCGCGGCGGCGGTCGCGCTTCTCACGCTGGTGCCGCTTTTGTTCCTCTACCGGTCGTTCCGCACGCCGAAGGCGATCCGGGCGCGCCCGCAGTTCACTCGACAGGCGATCCGGGAGCGGAAACAAAACGAGAAGTGACGTCGTCCGCGCCGTCGATCCGGCAGTCGATCCCCCGGAGGATCCGTTCGACGGCGACGGTCAGCCGATCACTGGCGTCGACGGGCGGGGTGCCCGAAAGCGCCGCCGCGGCGACGTCTTCGTCGTACGGCACCGTCTCCAGCACCGGCAGCGACAGCGCCTCCCGGACGGCCTCGCCCTCGCCCTCCCGGACCCGATTGACGACGGCGTACACCTCCTCGACGCCCATCTCCGTCGCCAGCTCCCGGATCCCCTTGGCAGTCTCGATTGCCGACTGCGACGGGCCGACGACCACGATCATCGCGTCGACGTCGCGCGCTGTTCCCCGACCGAGATGCTCGATGCCGGCCTCCATGTCGAGCACGGCGTAGTCCGCGTCGAGCGCCGACCGGACCAGTGACTGGACGACGCTGTTTTCGGCACACAGACACCCCGTGTTCGCCCCCTCCGGCGCGCCGATCGTCAGCAGGCGCCCGCGGTCGCCGTCGCCGAACCGGGTCGAGTGGCTCTCGAGGACGTCCTCGACGTCGGGGGAGAGCCGCACGAGCCCCCCGCCGCCGGCCCGGTCCTCGATGAGCTCCCGCTTTCGGGTGATCGCCGGCGGCTCCGCGCAGCCGATCGTCGCCGCCAGGTTCATGTCGGGGTCGGCGTCGACGGCGACGACGTCGCCCTCCCGGGTGAGCCGCGCGGAAAGCGCGGCCGACAGCGTCGACTTCCCGACGCCGCCCTTGCCGGTCACCGCGATCCGCAGCGGGCCGTCGACGACTGACTCGGGTTCGTCGTCGCCGAGGTCGTGGTCGTGGTCGTGGTCGTGTGGGTGGTCGTGGTCGTGGTCGTGTGGGTGGTCGTGGTCGTGGTCGTGTGGGTGGTCGTGGTCGTGGTCGTGTGGGTGGTCGTGGTCGTGCCCCGCGCCCTCGTGACAGCCGCACTCCTCACACATCGGATCTCACGCTCCCGTCTCGTCGAACAGCGCCAGCCGGCGTTCGTCGACCGCCGCCACGAGTGCGTCGATCGCCGCGTCGGGGTCCTCCTCCTGGATCGCGTACCCGCCGGTGATCTCTTTCAGGTCTTCGGTCATGATCCGGCTGACCTCTTCGCTTTGATCCATGTGCAGCGTCGGCGCGGTGTGAACCGGCAGCCCGAGCGTCAGCGCCCACGTGCCGATGCTCACGGCCTTCTCGGCGATGAGCTCCGGCGCGCTGGCGGCGACGGGCAGCTCCCTGGTCGGGACGTCGGCGCCCTCCGAGATCGCCCGGACCAGGTTGCCGATCCGGGAGTTGTCGACACAGGAACCCATGTGCCACACCGGCGGCAGGGGGCCGTCGAGTCCGGCGGCGTCGCCCAGCGCGTGCAGCACCTCGGCGAGTCCGTCGCCGGCGAGTTCGTCGGTCCGGGCGGGGTCGAGATAGCCCGCCTGGGCGGTGACGTGCCCGATGCAGCCGGTGACGATCGGCAGCACGTTCTCCTCGAGCAACCCTTCGATCAGTCGTTCGGTCATGTCGGCGGTGCGCTGTTTCGGATTCGGACAGCCGACAATCCCGACGATCCCTTTCAGCTGGCCGGCTGCGAGCGCGTCGACGACCGGCGCGACCGGATCCTCCGGAGAGGCGGCCTCCAGCACCTCCAGCACGTAGTCCTCCGAAATGCCCACCAGCGCGCTTGTTCGTTCCTCGGGGATCTCGACGTCGTACTCCTGTCTGCTATTGCGGTCCTCGTAGGCGGCGATCCCCCGCTGGACGATCTCGCGGGCGTCCGCCTCGGCGGTCTCGGGGTCGAAACTCACGTGTTCGGCGCCCGGAATCCGGACGTAGTCGGTCGTCGTCAACAGCTTCGTGTGGTGACACTCGATCACGTCGCCGATGCCGGGCCAGATGCACTGGATATCGGCGACCATCGCGTCCAGCGCGCCCGTGGTGACGGCCAGTTCGGCCTGGGTGCTGTGGGCCGCAAGCGGGATCCCCCGCCGTTCGGCCAGCTCGTTGCCGGTACAGCAGATCCCGACGAGGTTGATCCCCTCGGCTCCCACCTCGCGAGCTGCCGGCTCGAGTTCGTCGGCCATCTCGACGATCATCTCGCTGAGCACCGGCGAGTGGCCGTGGACCGCGATGTTCACCTGGTCCGCCTCGAGGGTACCCAGGTTCGCCTCGGTCTCGACCGGCTGCGGCCGGCCGAAGACGACGTCCTGGAGGTCGGTGCCCATCGTGAGGCCGGCGTAGCCGTCGGCCATCCCCGCCTCCAGCGCCCCGGTAAGCAGGTGGGCCGGGTCGGCGTCGTTGCCCTGTGTCGTCCGGTGCATCGCCCGGGCGACCTCCATGTCGACGCTCGGTTTCGGCTGGATCCCCTGCTCTCTCAGGAACTCTCGCTGTTCGTCGGGCATCCGGTCGAGCCAGTTGAGCGTCTCGCCTGCGCCCTGGAAGTCTTCGACCGCGGCCTCGGCGACCAGCTTCGCGAGTTCGTTTTCGTCGTCGGTTTCGGCCTCGATCCCCAGGTCGGCGGCGATCTCCTCGAGCTTCTCTGGGTCCTGGATGTCGTACGCCGACAGCCCGCCGTCGGCGATCTCTTCGAGCACCTCGACGATTTCGCGGGCGTGGTCGGCGTGACTCGCGGCACCCGCGGCGATCTCCCGGTAGAGGTTCCGCGCGGCGACGGTCCCCGGCGTCGCCCCGCAGACCCCCCGGTCCATTCCGTGTGCCCCGTCGGTCACCCGGCACGGACCCATGTAACAGATCCGGCAGCAGCCGCCGCCGACGCCGAACGGACACTGCGGTTGGCTCTCCTCGAGACGATCCTCCGGCAGTTCGTACTCTCCGTCTGGCTGGGAAGACATCGGTCCTTCCCGAAGACGTACACGCTGCTGCGTAATGAGGGGGACCCGCGGTTGTCACGACGGGGGAGGGAGCGACATGCTTATAATCGGGTTAAATACACTCGCCGTGTCAGCTCCCGGGGTGGGCCCCGGAGCCGATGGAGAGCGTAGTCGATCCGGCGGCGATCCGCCGTCCGGCCAGGGCAAGCGCGTGATGCTGCAGGAGGTCCGTCTCGATTCTCGGCTCGTACGTCCCGAAGATCCGTTCGGGGATGTCGTCGAAGCCGGCGTCGCCATCCACTCGACCGAGACACACAAGGAGGTCCACAGCGACCGAGATACTCGACGGCACTGTCCGGTCACGGGTCGGCTGGGGGTCGGCGATCAGGGTGTCGTCGCGATCTGTGGGAACGAATGACAGTCGATCGTCGGACAGGAACTTCTCGAGGAGCGTTCTCCCCACGTCGAACGCGAACTCGCGGTACGCGTCGTCACCGGTCGCCTCGTAGCACCGCAGTGCCCCCGTCCCCAGAAACGCGTAGTCGTCCAGATAGGCGACACCCCGGCTGTGATCGTCGTCGACGTATCGGCCGGTGAGCCGTTCGCCGTCCCACAAACGATCCTGGACGACATCGAGAGCGGTGGTCGCTCGCTCGGCGAGTGCCCCGTCGTCGAGAACGAGTGCCCCCTCTGCAAACGCGGAGACTGCGAGACCGTTCCAGCCGGCAAACATCCGTTCGTCCCGAGCGGGAGATCGACTCCGGCGACGACGCGCGTCACGGAGCCGTTCACGTCCGCGGCGGAGTTGGTCGAGAACGGTCTCCGTCGAACGGTCGTACTCCTCGGCGAGTTCCTCGATCGAGGTAGCGATTCGTGGGACTGATCCATCGCCGCCACCGTTCTCGATTCCGTACCTGTCACGGAGTAGTGCTGTGGAGGTCGGGTCGTCAACAGCCGCCTCGATTTCCCCGGCAGTCCAGGCGTAGTACGATCTCGTCGGGTTGTTGTCGGCCGACTCTCTCTCGGCCCGGTTGTCGGAACCTGGGCCGATCTCTCCGATTCCGGCGGAGAACGCTCCGTCCGTCCTCGAGAGATCGCGCGCGATGAACTCGAAGGTTCGGCGCGCGACGTCTGCGTATCGTTGCTCGCCGGTGCTGTGGTGTCCGGACAGGAACGCTCGGGCGATCTCTGCGTTGTCGTACACCGTCTTCTCGAAGTGAGGGGTCCGCCACTCACGCTCGGCACAGTGTCTGAAGAACCCTCCACCGACGTGATCGTGTAATGTTCCGTCGGCCATCGCGTCCAGGGTTCTGATCGCGACACGCCGGTGGTCCTCGGATCCGGCGACGAAGAGAAGTTCGATTCTGGCTGGTTCGGGGAACTTCGCCCCTGTTCCCCACCCTCCGTACTCGTGATCTGCCGTTCGTACGGCCAGGTCGGCGATCCGCTCGACCGCGTTACGGTTCGTCGGCCCCGTGTTCGGGACGGTTTCCAGCTCCTCGACGGCGTATCCGGCCCACTCCTCGGCTCGGGCTTCGATCTCCTCGCGGATCTCGGGGGTCGGCCACTTCTGGGCAATCATCTCGAGGAGATCCGGGAACCCCGGTGCCCAGTCCTCGTGCTCGGGTGGGAAGTACGTCCCCACGTAGAACGGCTTCCCCTCCGGGGTCAGCCACGCCGAAAGCGGCCAGCCGGTCTCGCCGGTGACGGTCCGGGAGATCGTCTGATAGATCAAATCGAGTTCAGGGCGCAGATCGCGGTCGACCGCGATCGGAACGAACTGCGCGTTGAGCAGTTCTGCGACGCCCTCGTCGCGGAAACTCTCCTCGGCCATCACACGACACCAGTAGCCGGTATCGTATCCGATCGAGAGAAAGATGGGGGCGTCGTACTCTCTGGCGGTTTCGAGCGACTGCTCGTCCCAGGGTTGCCAGTTGACGGGGTCGTCCGCGCGCCGGCCCCGATACGACCCGACTCCAGTCAGACGGTTCGAATCCGTCGGTCCCGTCATGACTCACGTGGCCTTGCCGCGCAACTCCGTTCGATCATCTGCGTCCAGAGACGGGCTGTTTCGTTCCGATTGACCGGGCGAGGAGGGTTCCGGTGTCGTCGTCGAACACCAGCACGTTTTCGTCGTCGACGAACAGGCCGACCTGCTCACCCTCGTCGAGCGGCGCGTTCGCCCTCGTAACGGCACGGAACTCCCCTTCCGGGCCGTCGACGGTGGTGTGTGCCCGGTCGTCTACAGGTTCGAACAGCGACAGCTCCCCGGAGAGATGTCCCTCGTCGGGGTCGCTGACTACCTCGACGTGCTGGGGTCGGATGCCGACCGTTACCGAATCGCCGGGCGAGGACGCCGTGTCGGGTTCGAACTGCACCTCGAACTGTGTGCCGTGGAACGTCACGACGGCTGTATCGTCGTCGACTGTGTCGATGATCCCCTCCAGGTAGTTGATGCTGGGATTGCCGATGAACGTCGCCACGAAGGTGTTGGCAGGCCGGTTGTACACCTCGTCAGTGGTTCCGACCTGCTTGATGCGGCCGTCATTGAGCACGACAACCCGGTCGGACATCGTCAACGCCTCCTCCTGGTCGTGAGTGACGTAAATCGTCGCCTTGCCGAGGCGCCTGTGGACGCGCTGGATCTCGCGGCGCATCTCGATTTTTAGCTGCGCGTCGAGATCCGACAGCGGTTCGTCCATCAGGAACGCGATCGGGTCCTGGACGATCGTGCGTGCCAACCCCGTCCGCTGTTGTTGACCACCCGAGAGTTCGCCCGGATACTTGTCCAGGAGTTCCTCGATCTGCATGACTTCGGCGGCTTCTCTGGCGGTCTCGTGTCGCGCACTTTTGTCGACCCCGTCGATCTTCAGCGGATACGCGATGTTCTGACGCACCGTCATGTGCGGATACAGGGCGATGTCCTGGAACATCATCGCGAGGTCCCGCTTGTTTGCGGGGACTTCGGTGATGTCGACTCCGTCGAACTCGATCGTTCCCTCGGTCGGGATCTCGAGTCCAGCGATACATCGAAGGGTGGTCGTCTTTCCGCACCCCGACGGGCCGACGATCGAGATGAACTCCCCGCTTTCGATCTCGAGATCGATGCCGCCGACGGCGACTTCGACACCGCCTTTCACGCTGTATTCCTTGCGTATATTCGACAATTCTATTTTTGCCATTATCGGAGTACCTCCGGTTGAGTTACAGTTCGTCCGTGTCGTGTGTGCGTAGTGGAGTTCACAGTGCACCACCGGCGGACATGCCGTGAACGTAGTACTTCTGGAGGAAGTACACGAAAACCAGCGGCGGGAGCAGTGCGACCGCACTTCCGGCAAGCACGAGGCCCCACTGGATCTGCCCGCCCGCGAAGAAGCTCGCCTCGATGCCCGTCGTGATGACGTACATGTCGAGGTCGGTCATGAGGATCAATGCCATCGTGTAGTCGCCCCACGCGAACGCGAACGCGAGGATCGCCACCGCGATAATGCCGGGCTTGGCCATCGGCAGTGCCACGTCCTTGAACGCCTGGAACCGGGTCGCGCCAGCCATCTGTGCCGACTCCTCCAGCGAGTACGGCACGTTGAGGAAGAACTTCCACATGAGCCACAGTGAGAACGGCAACACCCGGGCGGTGATCGCGAGAATGAGGCCCAGGTACGTGTTGATCATTCCGATGTTGCTCCAGAGGATGTACATCGGGATCGCCAGCAGTACCGGCGGGAACATGTAGGTGAACAGCACTCCCCGGGCGAACGTCCGCTTGAACGGGATGTCGATACGCGTCAGCCCGTAGCCCCCCAGCGTCGCGGCCGTCGTCGCCATGAAGACGACTCCCACAGTCACGATCACGGTGTTTCGCAAGTAGATCGGGAACCGGGAGTCGAAAAACAGCGTCGAGAAGTGCTCCACCGTCACTGTCGAGGGTAAAAGCGACGGGTTCCGGGTGATGATCTCGCTGATCGGCCTGACGGCGGAGACGAGCATCCACAACACCGGAAGCAGGATCGCCATCGTCACCATCGCGATCCCGATATAGAGGATCGATCGACGGAGCAGTCGACGGTGGCGGTACCGGAGATGTCGCCACAGCGGGATGTTTCCCCGGTAGTCCATGATCGTCGCGTTCGCGTCGTCGGTGTCGGTGTCCAGGCTCATTCGGCACGCACCTCCTCTTCGGGTTCGAGGACGTAGAAGTACGTCAGTGCGCCGGCCCCGACGATCAGGAACAGCAGCACCGAAATGGCCGCAGCGTCGCCGAGGGCGGTTCGCTCGAACGCGATCTGGTAGGCGTAGATCACCGAGATGCGCGTCGAGTCGCTCGGGCCGTCACCCGTGAGGATCCAGATGATGTCGAACTTGAAGAACATCCAGATCCCGTCGAGGAGGATCACCAAAAAGAGCACACCCCTGAGGTTCGGGAGGGTGATGTCCCTGAACCGTTCCCACGCGTTCGCGCCCATGATCTTCGCGGTCTCGTAGTGTTCCTTTGGAATCGACTGCAACCGCGCGTACACCATGATCGTCACAAGCGCGTAGAACTTCCAGCTGTTTACTGCGGCGACCACGTACAGGGCGGTATCGGGGTTGCCGAACCAGGGACGGGTCGTCTCCAGGATTCCGAGGTCGACGAGGGTCCAGTTGACGATCCCGAACGTGGAGTTCATCATGTAGCCGACTCCGAACCCGAGGATCGCGGTCGGGATCAGAAACGGAAGGAACAACACCGCACTCACGAACTTCTTGTACGGGAACGTGTAATTCAAAAGGAGCGCGACCGCCGTTCCGATGGTGACGTGGAGCGTGACGGACACCACCGCAAAGGCCGCCGAAAGTCCGAGGCTCTCCCAGAATACGCTGTCGGCGAATAGGTAGTGGACGTAGTTTTCTACGCCGACCCAGGTCCATTCTGGATCGAACGCGTGGATGTCGTGAAAGCTCGCACCGACGGCCCACAGGATCGGAAACGCGAGGATCAACGTAAACAGAAGGAAGACGGGAAGTACGGTGAGCGCGATCATCATGTAGCGCTGTGAGAGGAACTCGTAGAGCGCGTCCTTCCGCTCTCGAGAGACGGGAAGTGAGAATCCGACGTCAATCATCCTGTGTTTCCTCCGTTTCACGCCGCTTGTCGACCGATTTCATTGATTGTCCGGACCTCCATTTTCCGAGTGGCCGATCACCGGAGTATCCACTCCGGATTGCGGGACGACAACACGGCTTCCCCCAGCCACGCGGTGCCGTTCAGACGATTGGGTACGTGCCGGCACCGTCAGATCTCCGCGAGATGGTTCTCACGCAGATTCTCGGCGACCTCCTCCAGGACATCCTGGTGGTCGCGCTCCTCGGCAAGCGCCTCTCGGACGACCCGTCCCATCGGATGGCTGACGTTTACCTCGAACGCACGCGGATTGACGGGATCGACCTCGGTTCCCCAGTCGATGAACTCAGATTCCTCGAGACGGTGCGTCTTGAGGTCGGATTCCCGCCAGGGGGAGTCGTCTTTCATCGTTTCCCAGTGTTCGTCGAACAACTCGTGTTCGGCAACCGACGTGAGCAGCGGATCCTGTTGGAGGTCCTCGGCGAAGTAGTAGCCCATGACGTTCTCCGGGTGAGCGAGGAACTTCAGGAACTCTTTGCCGACCTCAGTGTTTCCGTCGGCCGTGACTGCCTGTCCCTGAATGTTCCCCCACTGGCGACGGTCCATCCCCTCGGGTACCGCGGGGTCGGTTTCGGTGATGTGCTCGGCGACCGGCGAATCCAGCGAGAAAATTTTCAGGTGCGTCCCGACCCAGTGTGCCTGGTAGGCGGCTTCCGCACCAAGTGCGGTAAAGAGCTCGTCGTAGAACGCGTCCGTGTTCTCGTTGGAGTACTCGTAGAGCTCTTCCATGTGATCGAGCGCTTCACTCCATCGCTCGGCGTGTTCTCCCTGGTCGAGAACGACCTCGAGTTCGCCGTCGTCGTCGCGGTCGAAGACTTGCGCCCCGAGGGTCCACCCGTTGGTCAGCAACTGCATGTCGTTGGCCCACAGGCCGACCCGAATCGGCATGAAGTACCCGCGCGTGCCGCCGGGACCCTCGTCGTGTTCGGCGGCCATCTCGAGTTCTTTTTCCCAGGTGTTCGGTTCGATGTCGAAGACGTCGTCGCGGTACCAGTTGCCGAAAATATTGGCATGGAGCGGAAGGTACTGGTCTTCGCCGTCGAGCAGGATCCGGAACTGGTCGTCGAACTCCTCGTCCCAGACGCCCTCCCAGTACTCGATTACCTCCGTGTGATCTGCAAGCTGGCCCTGTTGACCCAGCGACGACGCGATGTTGAGGGACGCGTGGGTCACGTCCGGTGGATCGCCCGCCTGCACCATCTGGATGATCCGGTCCCGATACCCCTCGGCGTGCCCGGCGAACTCGATTGTGACCTGTGCGCCCGTCGCCTGCTGGAACCGGTTTGCCACTCGCTGCCAGTACTCCTGGTACTCGCGGTCCGACGACTCCGCGAGATAGTAAATCTCCTCGCCGCTGAAGTCCGGCCAGTCCTCGCCGGGGACGTCGACGTCTTCGGGTTCCTCGGGCTCAGCGGGCTCGTCCGGATCGTCTCCGCCGATGCACCCTGCGATCGCACCGGTTCCGGCCGCGCCGACTGATGCGACGAAGTGTCGACGGGAGACGATTGACGTGTCGTGCGGTTTGTCAGTGCTTGTCTCACTTCGCATAAATGTCGGTTAATATGTATATCAAATAAACATTTTGTAAACTTACAAATATGAAGTAACATGGGGATAAGGGATATTCGTCGACGTAAATGCATCACAATCCAACAAAAGTAGATGCTGCGGGGCACACAGAGGGTTCCCCTCAAAACTCCCTAGCGGTGAAGGAATTCGTCCAGTTGACCTATTCTCCACTCCGGGCGACGAAGATTCCTCGGGGGGAAAACGGCCGGGTTCGAACAGTCAGTCGGAACGCGAAACTGGTCTCTCCAGTAATCATTTAGGGTATTGTCAGAAACAATCCGATATGCTCCACGCCAGAGGGCCGCTGCTCACCGTCGACGTCGGTGAGCGAACGGCGTCCCGGATCGACGTTGACGACGTGCTCGAGCGGTTCGTCGGCGGCAGAGCGGTCGCGACCGCACTCGCTCACGATCGGATCCCGTTCGATGCCGATCCGTTCGGGCCCGAAAACCGGGTGTATCTCTCCACGGGACCGCTCCAGCAGAGTCAGATGTCCTTCACCGGACGGATGAACATGACCGGCCTGTCGCCGTTGACCGACGGGCTGGTGTCGACGAACGCCGGGGGGTTCCTCTCTCGGGAGTTCGTCGGGGCCGGGATCTCGACGTTCGAACTCGTCGGCAAAAGCGACGAACCCCTGTTGGTCCACGTTACCGACGACGGGGTCGAATTCGAGGAGGTGCCCGAGCTCTCGGACGCGCTCGTTCCCGAGGTTTCCGACTACGTCGCGGAGACGCGCGACCTCGGATCCGAAAACTGTATCGCGATCGGTCCGGCGGGCGAGAACCTCGTCCGGTTCGCGGCGGTGATGACCGCTGACTCGCGCGCGTTCGGACGTGGCGGGCTGGGTGCGGTGCTGGGCGCAAAGAACGTCAAGGGAATCACCTTTACGGGGGACTCCGAACCGACAGTCGAGATCCCGGACCCTCCGGAGTCGGAAATCCATCGCGAGGCTGCGACCGCAGACGACATCAGGAAACGGCAGGGGACGACCGCCAGCACGGAGATCCGAAACGAACTGTACTCCCTTCCGACCCGGTACTTCAGTGAGTACAGCTTCGAAGATGCCGAAGGGATCGCAGGCGACGCGATCGAGGCGAAAAAATACAAGCGAGGGACGTGTTCCGCCTGCGCGTTTGCCTGCAAGCTTCCTCTCCGGGACGAGGAGACGGGCTTCGAGACGGAGGGACCGGAGTTCGAAACCACCTTCTCGTACGGCTCGAATCAGGGCGTCGGCGACCTCGTCGAGGTAATGAAGGCCAACGAACTCTGTGACACCCTCGGGATGGACACCGTTTCCGCCGGCGTGACTGTCGCGGCCTACATGGAAAGCGAGGGCGAGTTCGGGAACGCCGAACTCGCCCAGGAACTCACCGAGAAGATCGCGTATCGGGAGGGGATCGGCGACCTGCTGGCGGAGGGGGTTGCACGCTGTCACGGTGAACTTGGCGTCGAAAACTGGACCGTCAAGGGACTCGAGTTCCCGGCCCACGACGGGCGCGTGCTCCACGGACAGGGGCTCTCGTATGCGGTCGCCAACCGGGGGGCGGATCACATGTATTCGGTCATACTCAAACAGGAGTACAACGGCGACATCGAGCGGGAAGGCACGCTCGGGAAGGCAGACACGCTCGTCGAAATGGAGGACTATGCCGCGTTCCGCGACACCGGGATCGTCTGTGAGTTTAGCGACGGCTACGTGAACGAGGACCACCTCAAACAGCTGTTCGGCGCCGACTACGAGGAGCTACTCTCGATCGGAGCCGAAACCGTGGTCCGGGAACGGCACTTCAACAACCAGCGAGGGTTCGACCGCGACGACGACCGGATCCCCTACGAACTCCCTGATCTCGATGCGGCTATCGGCGAGTATTACGACGCCCGCGGGTGGAATGACGACGGAACAGTTCCTGATGGAGCCGTCGAGCCGATCGCGGCGTCGGTAGACTGATCTCGACGGATCGAAAGAGCGTTCCCCTCGGTGGGAGCAATCGACTATCTCCTGGTCCCGTCGATGTTTGCCGCGAGCTCGCGTGCTCGCATCCGTATCCGGTCGGCCTCGACGCCGACGTGTTCGCCGTCGTCGTACAGCACCTCCCCGTCGACCATCGTGAACGCGACGTCGTCGCCGTGGGCGGCAAACACCAGATGCGACCGGATATCGTGGACCGGCGTCGCCCGGGCGGCGTCGGTCGACAGCCCGACGACGTCCGCCTTCCAGCCCTCTCGGAGCGCGCCCACCCGTTCGAACCCCGCCGCCCGTGCGCCGTTCAGGGTGGCCATCTTCAGGACGGTCCCCGCCGGTGTTGCCGTCGGATCTAGCGTCTCGACTTTCTGGAGCAGGCTCGCCTGTCGCATCTCCGTGAACGGATCAAGCGTGTTGTTGCAGGGAGGTCCGTCGTTCCCGAGCGCGACGTTGATGCCCCGATCGAGGTAATCCGGGATCGGAGCCACCCCGGAGGCGAGCTTCATGTTCGAGGAGGGACAGTAGGTGACGTGAGTCCCCGTCTCCGCCAGGAGTTCGCGCTCGGATTCGTCGGTGTGGACACAGTGGGCGAGCACGACGTCTTCGCCGGTGAGTCCGACCTCGTCGAGCCAATGGACGTTCCGCAGTCCCGTTTCTTCTCGGACGGTTTCCACCTCTTCGGGGTTCTCGCTCGCGTGCGTGTGGATCCTGACGTCGTCGTGTGTATCGGCCAACTCCCGGGCGCCGCGGAGGCACGCCTCCGTACACGATACTGCAAACCGTGGCGTCACCGCGTACTTGATCCGGCCGTCGGCGGAGCCGTGGTATCTCTCGAGGAGTCGCTCCGTTTCCCCGAGAGCCTCGTCGGTGTCCTCCTGGAGGCCCTCGGGGCTGTTCTTGTCCATCAGCACTTTCCCGAGCCTGCCGCGGATGCCCAGTTCGATCGCCGCCTCGAACGCCTCCTCGGCGTGGTGGACCGACAGGTGATCGATCACCGTCGTCGTCCCCGACTCGATGCACTCGAGATATCCCAGCTCCGCTGCGGCCCGCATCGCCTCCGCACCCATCCCGGATTCCATCGGCAACACGTGGTCGAACAGCCACGACAGTAGCGAGGTGTCGTCGGCGATCCCCCGGCCGAGCGACTGCACCGAGTGGACGTGGCCGCCGACGAGCCCCGGCGCAACGATGTCGAACGCCCGCCGCTCGTGGTCGGGATAGCGTTCGAGCAGTTTCGAGCGCTCGCCGACGGCGACGATCCGGTCGTCCTCGGTCACCACCGCCCCGTCTTCGATGGTCGTCCCGGCGTCGACGACGACCGTTCCGGAAAGCAGCATACCCGTCCGGGAAAGGAGGTCCGTGCCAAAGAACCTGACCGTTTCAGTCGAGTTCCGGTTCTCGCTCCGGAAGGGAGTCCTTTTGGGGATGGCTACCGCAGTGAACCCATGGAGAACCCCGACAACCCGACAGCGACGATCAACACCAACTTCGGCGCGATCGAGGCCGAACTGTACGAACAGCGCGTCCCCCGAACCGTCGAGAACTTCATCGGGCTCGCGACCGGCGACAAGGAGTGGGAGGACCCCGAAACCGGCGAGACCCGGACGGATCCCCTCTACGAGGACGTCCCGTTCCACCGCGTGATCGGCGGCTTCATGATCCAGGGCGGGGACCCGACTGGAACCGGCCGCGGCGGTCCCGGATACACGTTCGACGACGAGTTCCACGACGACCTGAGCCACGACGGGCCGGGCGTGTTGAGCATGGCGAACCGCGGTCCCGACACGAACGGCTCCCAGTTTTTCATCACGCTGGCCGCCCAACCCCACCTCGACGGGAAACACGCGGTGTTCGGTCGGGTGATCGACGGGATGGACGTCGTCGAGGACATCGGGGCACTCCAGACCGACGGCGCCGATCGACCCGAGGAGGAGGCCCTCATCGAGTCAATCGACGTCGATCGCTGAACGGGTGTTACAAGGACTGTAACACGTTTTTGAAGCTGTAACACGTATCGTTAGCTACGTATAGGTGGTCGGCGATCGAACGACGACGTACGGGAGCGGACGAGCTCCGGTTCGTCCGACGCTCCCGCCGAAGCCGGATCGGGCACCACCGAACGCGTCGTCCTGTGCTCTCCCTGACGCAAACCTCTGACATTTCGGCCGCGATCCAGGCTGCCCGGCGGTCGACCCTCCCCTGCTTCGACCGTCTCCGGCTTCCGATAGGTACCATCGCCGCTGGCGCTGGCTCGAGGGGAACCGTCAGCGTTTTCGTCCGCCGACTGGCCGTTCGAGTGCAAGCTCCTCCCCGTCGCTCAGCACCTCGTCGAGCGGGACCGTCCGGGACCGGTACCGATCGTACTGTTCGTCCGCCCAGTCGAACAGCTCCGGCGAGTCGGATTCGACCACGGCCCGGACGTTGTTCTCGTCGTCGTACGCGCCCAGGCAGGTCCACTCTTCACACAGCATGAGGCCGAACTCGATCGGCTCCGGATGGACCCGAACCTCGACGTCGCCGTTCTCTACGGCACGGTCGACGGCGTCGGGGAATCCGGCCCGAGACGCCTCGAGTACGCCGGGGTCGATCGTCAACTCGAGGTGTCCACCTCCTTCGATGAACTCGCCGGCCGCCTCGTTGAACACCTCGGCGACGATGGGCGTGACCGCACGCATCCGGTCTGCATCGGCCGTCGAGATGAGCTCGACCAGCCGCTGAACTGTCGCGAACGGGTCACGGTCGCGTGCGGCGGTGATTTCGGCGCTTTTCAGGGCACTCCACGGGAGATCGTCGGCGATCGGTCCGATGTGGGACGCGAACGGTCCGAGTTCGCTGGCCCGTTCGAGGTCTGCACGCAGCGACTCGTACGCGCGATACACTCCGCGACCGGTGACGGTCACCGTGTATCGACGCCCCCGCTTGACCACCCAGTCGCGCTCCAGATAGCCGGCGAGGATCCGCTGGACGGTCGTTCTGGTGGCGTCCACCCGGTCTGTGAGCTCCGTCGGTCGCAGCGGCTCTTCACACAGCGCTGAGAGGATTTTCGCACGAACCGGTGACCCGGCCAGATACTGAACGTCGTCGTGTGCGGCCATCGACCGACCGGAGCTACGGGAGTCTGAATGAAATACGTTGTCGTCGACCGTTGCAAGGTGCCACTCGGCTTCGACCTACTTGCGCGACCATATAAGCGTTCCCGGAAACCTTTATGACTGGCCGTGTGTGTGAATAACTTGCATAGTATGTTCGAACGGTTTTCCAGCGGATACTACCTCGGGGAAATGTACGTCGAACCGCACGACGGCGACTACGCGGTGCTCAACCGTGCGGATCACGAGCGGGTAAACGAGCAGCTGTATGCGACAGGTGAGGGGCTCGAACGGCTCGACGCGCCGCTCGTCATGAAACTCGACGGCCGACATTTCCCTGTACTCGGTGACGGCGACGTTCCGACCGGGACACTCGCGCTCCCGCCGACGTACACCGAACGCAGGCTTCCGGCGAGCCGCGAGGTGCTGCTCGCGAAGGCCGACCGGGCCGTCGAACTCCTCCGGTACGCCGGCTGGGAGCCGTCCGCCGGAACCTGATCGGCTGGGGTTTTGATCTCCGTTCTCCGTTTCCTGTTCCCCCCTGTTTCAAGTCCACGCGGGACCGCTCCCCGGTATGATCGACAGGCTGTTGGGCCGCGCGGAACTGAAAGCGCGGATCGACGAGCTCGAGGAGGCAAACGAGCATCTCGAGCGACAGCTCGAAGCCGAATCCGATCGTCGGGCCGACGCCGTGACCGAAAGACAGCGGGCCGAAGAACGGATCAACCGTCTCGAGGATCGGGTCGAAGAGCTCCAGGATCGCGTCCGCCGGGCCGAGGATAATCGCGACGAGGGCCTGTCGTTCCGGCACGTCGAACGGTGTCGCGGGCGCCGTCTCGAGTCGGTCCTCGACCGGCTCCGCAGTCTCGAGGGTCCACAGGAGGGGATCCTGACGGCGTACGTCGACGGGGACGTTCCAGAGCCCGTCCGGGAGCTGCTCGGCGACAGGAGCCCGCTCGTTCGCGACGCCGCCCCGGCGCTGGTTCTCGCGGACGACGCCGGAGTCGTCGCCGCCGCGATGGTCCCGCCGCTGCCGCCGGAGCCGTTCCTCGAGTGGGACGATCGGTTCCGCCTTCCCAGGCGGTGGTTCCGGCCGACGGGACGGTTCGGCTTCGGGCTCGTCCGATCGGACACGTGCGCGTTCGGGATCTACGAGGGCGAGGAACTGGAAGCATTCGAGGGGTTCGAAAGCGACGTGATCTCGGATCACTCGAAAGGCGGGTTCTCGCAGGGGCGGTTCGAGCGCCGCCGGGACGAGCAGATCGACGCCCACCTGGATCGGGTCCGGGACGTGCTCGAAGACCGGGATGGGGATCTCGACCGGACGATCCTCGTCGGCGAGGGGACGCTACTCTCGCGGCTGGCGTCCGAGGCGGACGTCACGGCGACTACAGATGCGGGTGGGGCCGATCGGGACGCTCTCGGTGACGCGTTCGCGGAGTTCTGGACGACGAAACTGTACGGGCTGTGAGGTGATCACTCGGTTTCGGTCTCGTTTTCGAGGGTGTACTCCTCGATGTGGGGCGTCTCGGTCGGCTGGATCTCGAGACGTGCCACCGTCGTGTCCTCGCCGAGGACGGTCAGGAGGAACGGTTCCCGCGGGGATACGATCCACTGCTGGCCGTCGACGTCGGTCGTTCCGACAGTTTCGCTCCGGACGGCGTCGCCGACGGTGACAGTCGCGCCGATCACCGGATCGTCGGTCTCCGCGTCGAGGACGGTCACCCGGACGGGCCCGCCGGGATACGACCGGTCGACGGTCACGTTGAGCCCTTCCTGGACGTCGGCGACGGGCACGTGACCGGTAGTGTTCTCCAGGGGGATCCGCTGGTGATCGATGAACACCTGTTCGCTGCCGCCGTCGACGAACGTCGTCAGTTCGCCGCCGGCGTGTGGCACCTGGACGATGAAGATGCCGTCAGAGCCGATGGAGTCGGCCCCCTGGCGGGTCGCGGCGATTTCGGGGTAGCTGCCGAACGTCACGCGCTCGGCACCCTCCAGGTCCATCGAACCGGTCGTCGAACGGTCCAGCCGGTCGGGGACTTTCGCCTCGCGGACGTACTCGCCGTCGTGTATCATCGACAGCACGACCGCGTCGCCGCCGGATTCGACGAACACCCGTTCGGAGGAGTGTTCCCCCTCGAGTATCCCTTTCGCGTGGTCCCGCACGGGGCCGCCGTAGGTTCGCAGCTGGAAGTCGATGTTGTTCGCCCGCGCATCGACGCTGAAGTCCGGGGTTTCGTCCGCCTGTTCGCGGAGCATCGCGAGCCGCTCGCGGAGGAGCTGTGCCTCCATGCTCACGCGAGCGAGCCGGACGACCAGTTCCCTGGCGTCGATTTCACCTGCACCGTACGCCTCGACTGCGGCACGTTCCCGTCCGTTGAGCGTTATTTCCTGCTGCTCGATCTCTGAGATCTCTGCGAGGATCTGGCGCTGGCGTTCGTCGGTTTCTTCGATCGCTTCGAGCTGTCGTTCCATCGCGTCCGTGCCGAGCTTCACGCCAGTTGCGTTCGCACCGAAGCCGACAGCGGGGCCGATATCGGCGTGTTCCCGCCTGACCTCGGAGCTGTCGACTTCGTCGTCCGGGATTCCGAGTACCCGGGTAGCGTTCTCGTTGTCGGACTCGAGCTGTCTGGTCTCGGCCCCGACGCCGACAACAGCGCCGTCGTAGAGGGGGGCGTCGTCGGCATCGACGGCTGGCTGGGCCCCGTTTGCGTCCGGGACGAACGCGCCGGCACCGGCCGTGCCGACGATCAGGAGGACCGAAAGGAGGATCGGGGCGGCCTTCATCGTACGATGGCTTTTCAACCGGCGCTACAAAAACTCTCCTACGCCGGCCCGTATTCCCCCGGAAGCATGGAAAGCGTTTTGCCCGGGGCCGGATAGTTTCCTCCATATGCGGCTTTCCGCCCTCTTGGCCGTGGCCGTGCTGCTCGGTGCGCTTGCCGGTACGGTCGCGATGGTTCCCGCGGCGGGTACCTCCTCACCGACCGCGTTAGCCGACTCGCCGACGGCTCCAGTCGACGCCTTGCAACCGTCCGTCGACGGAGATCAGACGCAGACTCTCGGCAGCCTCGGCGGATCCGAGAACCCTCCCGAAACGACGATCCGCGTCGTGCTTCACGAGGATCGAAACGCCACCTGGAACGTGACGGTCGAGTATGGACTCGAAACCGACACCGAGCGGGACGCCTTCGACGACTTCGCGACCGACTTCGAAGGCGGAACCGCGGACGCCCCGTTCGACGTCGAGACGTTCGAACGGATCGTCTCGGTCGCCGACGACTCCACCGACCGGGAAATGGCGATGACAGACGTCCGTCGGACCGCAGAACAGACGGAGGACGTCGGGACGCTCCGCGTCGAGTTCACCTGGACGGCGTTTCTCGCGACCGACGGTGATCAGCTCGTTCTCGACGACGCGTTGACGACGGCAGCCGACGAACCACTACTCGGATCGCTCGAATCGAACCAGCAGCTCGTGATCGTCACGCCGGACGGCTACCAGGTGGACACCACGCCGGGTGTGAACCCCGATCTCAGAGAGGGTAACGCGTGGCTCGAAGGGCCACAGCTGTTCACTGCGGAGGATCGTCTGATCGTCACGTACAGCCCCGTCGACACCGATCCGACTCCGGGAACGCCGACCGAAACAGCCGACGGCTCCTGGGAAATCATCGGCGGCGCGTTCCTGATCGGGGCGGCGATCCTGATCGCCGCGCTGCTGTATCGTCGCAAGACGGAGGGCCCGGACGTCCCGTCCGATGCGGTCGTACCGACGGCAGGGGAGAATTCCTCCGGCGACACGCCGTCGCCGACCGACGAGGGCGCCGTGGAGTCGGATGGCCGGGAGGGGGCCGACGACGAGGTCGATCTCTCGCTGCTCTCCGACGAGGAGCGGGTCGAACGCCTGCTCGAGCAACGCAGCGGCCGGATGCGACAGGCCGCGATCGTGGAGGAGACGGGGTGGTCGGACGCGAAGGTGTCCCAGCTCCTCTCGACGATGGCCGAGGACGGACGGGTAGAGAAGCTCCGCCTCGGCCGGGAGAACCTCATTTCGCTCCCGGAGGACGCCGACGAGGGCGAAAACGGCGACACCGACGCCGAAGAGTGATCGCGTCTCCCGTTGATTTCAGTTGAACCGCGAACGGAGGGGCCATCAAAACGTTTACCATCGGCGGAAGTGACCCCTCTTTCATGAAAGTTCTCGTCACGGTGAAGGAGGTCGCCGAGGCCGCCGACGACTTCGAGATCTCGGGGATAGAAATCGAGGAGGGATATCTGGAGTACGACCTCAACGAGTGGGACGACTACGCGATCGAGGAGGCCGTCCAGCTTTCAGAACAGCGCGACGACGTCGAGACCGTCGGGGTGACGATCGGGCCCGAGCGCAGCGAGGAGACGATCCGGATGGCGCTGGCGAAAGGCATCGACCGGGCGGTACGCGTCTGGGACGACGCGATCGAACGCCAGGACCTGCTGGACGTCGACGCGAAGGCGCGGCTGCTCGAGGCCGTCGTCGAGGCGGAGGACCCCGACCTGGTGTTGTCGGGCGTGCAGGCAAACGACGACAGCTTCGGCGCGACCGGCGTAGCGCTCGCCCGTCAGCTCGGGTTCCAGTGGGCCGCGGTGGTAAACCGGATGGAGCTTTCCGACGACGATACGATCGCGAACGTTCGACGTGAACTGGAGGGCGGCGTCGAGGAGCTGACCGAAATCGACATGCCGGCGGTGCTCACGATCCAGACGGGGATCAACGAGCCGCGGTACGCCAGTCTCCGCGGCATCCGGCAGGCCCAGAGCAAGGAGATCGACGTGCAAAGCCTGGACGATCTGGGACTCGGCGAGGAAGCCGTCGAGGGGGAGCTCGACCTCACGAGCATGTACGAGCCCGTAAGCGAATCCGACGCCGAGATCTTCGAGGGCGACCCCGATGAGACGGCCGGGAAACTTGCTGCGGTCCTCCAGGAGAAGGGGGTGGGTGCCCAATGAGCGCCGTGCTCGCGGTCGCGGACCACCGTCGCGGCGCACTCCGGGACGTGAGCTTCGAACTGCTCGCCGCGGGTCGGGAACTCGCCGACGCCCTCGGCGGGGAATTCCACGTCGCGGTGATCGGCGGCGACGTCGAGTCGTTCGCCGAGGAACTGAACCGGGAGGGTGTCGACGTCGTCCACACCGTCGACGAGGGGGAGGAGTTCAACCACGACGTCTACGTCCAGGCCGTCGAGGCCCTGTGTGAGGAAGTGGACGCGACGGCGATCCTCTCGCCCAACAGCGTCAACGGGCTGGACTACGCGCCGGCGGTCGCAAATGGGCTGTCGATCCCGCTTGTGACCGACGCGATCGCACTGGCGTACGAGGACGGGCTCGAGGTGACCCGCGAGATGTACGGTTCGAAGGTCGAAACCACCGTCGAGGTGGACGACGACCGGTTCTTCGTGACGATCCGGAGCGGGGAGTGGCCCGCCGTCGAGGGCCGGGGCGACGCGTCGATCGAGCCGTTCGAATTCGAACTGGACGAGTCGGCCGTCGGCAGCCGCGTCCAGGGGTTCGAGGAGGTCGGAGAGGGCGACGTCGACATCTCGGATGCGGACGTACTGGTGTCGGTCGGTCGCGGCATCGAAGAGGAGGAGAACCTCGAGATCGTAGAGGCGCTGGCGGACGCGCTGGACGCGACGCTTTCGGCCTCGCGACCGGTCGTCGACAACGGCTGGCTGCCGAAGAACCGCCAGGTCGGCCAGTCCGGCAAGGTGGTCTCGCCGGAGGTGTACATCGCCGTCGGCATCTCGGGGGCGGTCCAGCACGTCGCCGGGATGAAGGGGGCGAAGACGATCGTCGCGATCAACACCGACCCGAACGCGCCGATCTTCGACATCGCCGATTACGGCATCGTCGACGACCTCTTCGAGGTCGTTCCCGAACTGACCGAGCAGTTCGAGTAGACCTCGGAGGGTTCCGAGAGCGCTCGTTTCGTCACCTACAAACGCGCGGATCCCCTTTCTCCGGTGATGGAGTATCTCGAGCATCGGGTCGAGCTCGTGAACGACCGTCTCAGCGAGGTCATCGAGGGGATCGAACCCGGACAGCTGAGCGCGGAACTGGAGCACGTCGTGCTGGCGGGCGGCAAGCGAGTCCGTCCGGCAGTGACGGTGCTGTCCTGCGAGGCGTGTGGCGGGGATCCGGCGGACGCGGTCGACTTCGCTGCGGGCGTCGAGTTCGTCCACAACGCGTCGCTCGTCGTCGATGACATCATCGACCGCTCGCAGCTTCGGCGAGGCACCCCGAGCGCCTGGGCCGAGTTCGGCTACGGCCCGGCGTTGATCACGAGCGACGGGCTCCTCGGCGAGGCGTTCTGGCTGTTTTCCGCGGACGATCGGGCGACCCAGATCGTCGCGGAGGCGATGGTCGAGCTCGGGGAGGGGGAGGCGACCGAGCTCGTGTCCTACCCCGACTCCGAGGAGGCGTACATGGAGCTGGCCCGACGAAAGACGGGCGCACTGTTCCGCGCGGCGGCGGAGCTGGGTGCCGTCGCCGCCGACGCGGACGCGTTTACCGTCGAGGCGTTCGGCGAGTACGCAGAGCGTGTCGGGATCGCGTTCCAGATCCGGGACGACGTGTTGGACGCGACTGCAGACGCCGACGACCTGGGGAAACCGACCGGCCAGGACGAACAGATGGACCGGCCCTCGTTCGTTCAGGTGACCGGGCTCTCCGTCGAGGAGGCGAACCGGCGGGCACAGCGCCAGGCCGACCTCGCGCTCCAGTCGCTCGAGGCGGCCGACGTGCCCGAGACCGCGGCGAAGGGGTATCTCCGCGACCTTGCGGAGTTCGTCGTCGTGCGGGAGCGTTGAATCCGTTTCCGAGGACGCCGTCGCCCTCCGTTCTGCATCCCCGTGTGTAATATTCTCGTGAGGACGTATCGAAGTACTCATAGTTGCGCAATCAGGTACTGGCTTCATGAACAGAGCCGAGAAGGCCGCCCTGCAGTTGCAGGCGGTCGCCGTCTTGCGGATGCTGAAGCAGACGCGGACCTACGACGAGCTCTCCGAGCTGACCGGGCTTCCGGCGGGGGATCTGAACCGGTACGTCAACGGCCACGTGCTGCCCGGGACTGATCGCGCACGCGAGGTGGTCGACGGGATCGGCCGGGAGGCGCTCGCGACGGAGCTTCGAGCCCGGGTCTCCGTCGACGACGAGGGGTACGTCGACAACTCCTCGGTGGTGTTCGATCAGTCGTTTCTCGACCTCGTCGCGCCGGTCGCCGCCGAGACGCTCGGCTTCGATCGGCCGGACGTCGTGTTGACGGCGGCCACCGACGGGATCACTCTCGGGGCGGCGATGGCCTCCTACTTCGACGCGCGCGTCGCCTACGCGAAGAAGTCCAAAGAGACCGCAGTCGAGGAGTTCATCGAATCGCGACACCGGCTCGCCTCGGGAATCGAGCTCACCTACTACCTGCCGGCGACGGCGATCGACGAGGGGGAGACGGTGCTGGTCGTCGACGACCTCATCCGGTCGGGGGAGACCCAGGAGCTACTCCTGGACATCGCCGAGCAGGCCGACGCCGAGGTTGCCGGCGTCTTCGTACTGATCGCCGTCGGCGAGGAGGGACTCGACCGCGCTCGCGCGTTCACGACGGCGCCGGTCGGCGCCCTGACGACGTTCGAAGAGTGATACTGGTTATGAGCGGAGCCCCGACGACCACGACGGCTGCTCCGATCAGTACTCACGTTCCCGCAACGTAACGCGTGCTTCGTTGGAATATTGGCCTTGTTTTGTACACGGTTGTGTATACTATTCTCTTCGTCTATGAGAATATTTAAGCCATCGTCGGAGGTATGCCTCCCTGTGCTACCATGGGGTTGAGCGAAACACTTTCGTCGTACTTCGACGTCGACGACCACGGCTCCGACGTCCGTACTGAAGTTCTCGCGGGGATCACGACGTTCCTCGCGATGAGTTACATCATCGTCGTAAACCCGGCGATCCTCTCGTATGCGATCCTGTGGGACCACGGGGCAGGAGAGCGTGCCGACACTGCGGTCATCGACGGGGCGACCTACACGGCGACGGAGGTGTTCCAGATGCTGGCGATCGTTACCATTCTGGCATCGATTGCGGCGATCGTGGTGATGGCGTTTTACGCGAAACGGCCCTTCGGGCTCGCGCCGGGGATGGGGCTAAACGCCTTCTTCGCCTTTTCGGTCGTCGTGGGCTTCGGTATCCCCTGGCAGACGGCGCTGGCGGCGGTGTTCGTGGAGGGCGTGATCTTCATCCTGCTAACGGCGGTCGGCGCCCGCAAGTACATCATCTCGCTGTTCCCCGAGCCGGTGAAGTTCGCTGTCGGAGCCGGGATCGGCGTGTTCTTGCTTTTCATCGGTCTCCAGGAGATGCAGATCGTCGTAGGGGATCCCGAAACGCTCGTCCGGCTGGGTGACATCTTCACCAACCCCGTGGCGATCGTGGCGCTGGCGGGCCTGATACTCACACTCGTGTTGTGGGCTCGCGGCGTGACCGGCAGCATCGTGATCGGCATCCTCGGGACGGCGGTGGTCGGATGGGTCGTCGCCCTGGCCGGGCTCGTAGAGCGCGGGACGCTCGTGGACGCCCAGCTGCTCGAACGGACACAGACGGAGGGATTCCTCTCGGTGCTGATGGACGTCCAGTGGGACATCACGCCGCTTGCGGGTGCGTTCGTCGACGGGTTCACACACGTGGAACCGATTACGTTCGCGTTCGTCGTGTTCACGTTCTTCTTCGTGGACTTCTTCGACACGGCGGGGACGCTGATCGGCGTCTCCCAGTTCGGCGGCTTCCTCGACGAGGAGGGCGACCTCCCGGAGATGGACAAGCCATTGATGGCGGACGCGGTCGGCACTACCGTCGGTTCGATGCTCGGCACCTCGACGGTGACGACGTACATCGAATCCTCGACCGGAATCGAGGAGGGCGGTCGGACCGGGCTCACCGCGCTGGTCGTCGGAGGGCTGTTCCTGCTTGCGATCCCGCTGGTATCGCTGGCGTCGATCGTGCCGGACTACGCTTCCTTTATCGCGCTGGTCGTGGTCGGCATCATCATGTTCCAGGGCGTCACCGACATCGACTGGTCGGACCCCGCCTGGACGGTGTCGGCGGTGTTGACGATCACGATCATGCCGCTCACCTACTCGATCGCCGACGGGCTGGCGGCGGGGATCATCGCGTACCCGATCGTCAAGCTCGCGATGGGTGAAGGTCGTGACGTCGTCCCCGGCCAGTACGCCATCGCGGCGGTGCTGGCGCTGTACTACGTGCTCCAGACCGGCGGATTCATCCTCTGAACCAAGCGAAGCGTTTTGGCGACTCCGCCCGCGTGGTTTCGCGGTTTTGCACACCCAGAGCATAACCCCCGGTAGTTCATCCTGCTCAGGGGCATACCCGGAACCGATGACGGAACTCGTCCTTTATGAACTGCAGGGTTGTCCCTACTGTGCGATGGTCCGCGAGAAACTCGCGGAGCTGGAGCTCGACTACGAATCCAGAACCGTCCCCCGTGTACACCACGAGCGGACGGAGGTGCAGGAACGCAGCGGCCAGACCGGCGTCCCGGTGCTCGTCGACGAGGCGAACGGCGTCGAGGGGATGTCGGAAAGCACGCGGATCATCGAGTACCTCGAGGAGACGTACGGCGAGACGGTCGAGGAGACGTACGGCGAGACGGTCGAGGAGACGTACGGCGAGACGTCCTGACGAAGCTTCACCGGGGGCGACGTCACTCCTCGCGAGGTTCCGAAAGCGAGGTGATCCGCCTTGCGTCCTCCCAGGCGCGCTCGAACGTCGCGTCCGCCCGGGCCGCGAAGTGGCGGTCCCGGAAGTTCACCATCCCGAACAGATCGTCGGGTGCTGCCGGATTCGGGATCGCGATGCAGATCTCGGCGTCGTCGATCAGCGTGAAGTTGCCGTGGAGATCGTCGCTCGCCCGGAGTTCGAACAGCGACCAGTCGAACGGTCGGTGGTCGAGCCCGTCCCCCCTGCCCAGCTCGCGGCTGATCTGTGCAAACACGGACTCTGAAAGCAAAATCGAGATGTCGACCTCGCGCCTGTAGGCGCCGAACAGGGTCTCCAGGATCCGGGGACCGAGTTCGTCGAGTTCGAACTGAGAGCTCACGGTGTCGGCCACGAGCGTCACTGACGATTCGGCGGTGTCGATGCGTTCGAGCAACAGCTCCATCGACTCCTCCGGGCCCATCACTGCCGTCCAGAACTCGTCTTCGGGCACTTCGATCTCGCGGAGATCCGCGAGCAGTTCCGCCCGCTGTGCCTTGTACCGTTCGAGACGGTCGCGCAGTTCCCGGGTCCGAACCTCGAGTAACCTGTCGACGACCACCTCCGGTTCGACTGCGGCGTAGACGGTCGGATGGCTGCCGTCCTGTGTTCGGACTGCACCGTGGGACGTCAGCCCGCCCAGGGCGTCGTAGATTCGCCCCGTCGGGACCCCGCTCGCCTCGGAGATCTCGCTGGCTGTGGCGGATCCCAGCGCGAGCAACGCCCGGTAGGCCCGCTCCTCGTAGCTGGATAGACCGAGATCTCGAAGCGTCGCGTCTTCCCCGTCGATCCGGCTTTCCGTCCCCTCGCGTCCGTCAGCCATTGCGATCTATCTACACTTAAACCTCCACAGTATAAACCAGTTATCGTGGATCCTATCTCTTCCAGATTGACACTGATCGAATCCGAATTAACCCGTTTCACTACTGAAAACGTCCGATTTGGCTGCCTGACTGGTGTCGGAAACTGTTGCCTCTCGGACCTATAACCATATAAAAACTGATATTATGTTTTTGGTGGTTTGAAAACCGTTATCCGTCACAGTCCCCGAGCGGATCTACAATGAGCTCCCCGTGGCGCCGAGGGATCGTCGGTGCGGTCGCGACGATCGTGTTTCTGTCGGCCGTGATCGCCGTCGTCGGAATCAGCCTGGGGACCGGGGTCGGCGTCGTCGAGGCCAACGAGACGAGATCGGGAGTCGTCCAGGGGAGCGCCGAACTCGACGTCACGCTGCCGGACAACCGGGTCGCGGCCGGGGAGACGGACACGCTCGAGTTCTTCATCGCGAACGACGGGGAGGTACAGTCGACGGGGCAGCATCCCTCGGAGGCGATCGATCGAGCCACGGAGGCGCGGTCGGTCAGGATCGACGTCGACGACACGCGGGGGGCGCCGATCGACGTCCGGACGAACGAACAGTTCGTGGGGACGATCGAGGACGGCGAATCCAGCGGCCCTCACGGGTTCGAGGTGTTCGTCGAGGAGGACGCCGATCCGGGCGAGTACACGATCGACGTCGAGGTGACCTACCGCGACGCCCAGTTCGTCTACTACACGCAGTACGACGACGGGGACGCCGACTACGAGGAGGACGTCCGCCAGCGATCGGAAACGTTCCGGATGACAATCGAGGTCGAAGACGAAGCTCGATTCGAGGTCACGAACGTGACACACGACGTCGGGATCGGCGGGACCGGGCTCGTCGAGTTCGAAGTCGAGAACACGGGCAGCGAGGACGTCGACGAAGTCGTGGCGACGGGGACGGCCCAGGACCAGGACTTCTTTTTCGGCTCGGGAGGGCCCAGCTCGGAGACGTTCGTCGGCGAGTGGGAAGCCGGCGAGACGCGGACGATCGCGTTCCGCGGGGGGACAACCGCCGACGCGATCCGGACGTTCTACACTGTCGATCTGGATCTCGAATACGACACCCAGGACGGGGAACGGCTCGCCCGGTCGGTCCGGACGGCAGTTCGGCCACACCCCGCACACCAGTTCCGGATCGAAGAACTCGACCACTCGATCGGCGTCGACGAGTCGGGGACGCTGACCCTCGAGATCAGAAACGCCGGAAACGAGCCGGTCGAGGAGGCGTCCGTCGCGGCGACGGCACAGGATCAGGACGTCTTCTTCGGATCGGGCGGCCCCAGTTCGGAGACGTTCGTCGGGGCGTGGGAGCCGGGGGAGACCAGAACAGTCGAGTTCCGGGCGGGAACGACCGAGGAGGCGATCGAGAAGTTCTACGCGATCGACGTCGACGTCGCCTACCGCACCGTCGACGACGAGGCGTTCGAACGAACGCTCCGAACCGGGGTCCAGCCGCTGGCCAAACAGCGGTACCAGGTCGTGGACGTGGACCACGACGTCGCAGTGGGTGACGACGGCGTCCTCGAGATCGAACTCCGCAACGACGGCCCCCGGGACGTCACTGAAGCGTCGGTGACGGTCTCGGCGGGCGATCAGGCGATCGTGTTCGGCTCGGGCACCGCCGGCGAGACGATCACGGCCGGCGACCTGACGTTCCAGCCCGAAGGGCCCGGGTCGCCGACCTCGGAAGCGTTCGTCGGCGAGTGGGAGGCCGGCGAGAGTATAACGCTGTCCTACCGCAGCGGGGCGACAGACGACGCGCTCGAACGGGAGTACACCGTCGACGTGACCGTCGAGAGCCGCGACGCCGACGACAACGATCTGACTCCCCGGAGCAGGACGATCGGTCTGCGTCCGCTGCCCGAACAGTCGTTCGCGGTCGGCGACGTCGAAAGCTCGCTGTACGTCGGCGAGGACGGCACACTCGAGGGAACCGTCACCAACACCGGAGAGCGGACCGTCGAGAACGTGGTCGTGCTGTACGACAGCGACCTGGCGAACCTGTTCCCGAGAGAGACCCAGTACGCCGTCGGCTCGCTGGAGCCGGGCGAGTCCGCCGAGTTCCAGTACCGGATCGGGGTGAGCCGCGACGCCGAAGCGGGGCCCAGACAGCTGGAGCTGACCACGCGATACCGCAACCACCGCGGCGAGGTCCGGCTGTCGGACGCGACCGACGTGTTCGCGACCGTCCAGCCACAGCGAGACGAGTTCACACTCCGCCCGGCGGAGGCCACCCTCGAGCCGGGCGAGACCACTCGGATCGAGATCGACATCGAGAACACCTACGACGAGACGCTCCGGAACGTCCGCGCGAAGCTGTTCACAAACAGCCCGCTGTCCAGCGACGACGACGAGGCGTTCCTGACGGAGATCGCGCCCGGGGAAACCGAGACGATCGTGTTCGAGGTGAGCGCCTCCGGCGGCGCGGTCGCGAAGACGTACCCCGTTTCGATCGACTTCCGGTACGACGACGAGCGGGACCAAACCCGGCTGTCGGACACCTACCGGGTGCCCGTCGAGGTGGTCGAACCGGCCGAGCCACTGGTTCCGCTCTGGCTCATACTGCTCGTCTTGGTGCTCGCCGCCCTCGCAGGCTGGCGGTACCGGGATCGGCTCCCCGACCG
This sequence comes from Halalkaliarchaeum sp. AArc-CO, assembly GCF_024972735.1. Lineage (GTDB taxonomy): Archaea > Halobacteriota > Halobacteria > Halobacteriales > Haloferacaceae > Halalkaliarchaeum. Next base: position 2,609,526 of record NZ_CP087723.1, on the reverse strand, counting down.
GGAACAGCTTCGCGAGGAGTGGGAGCGGCGCAGGGGCAAACGCGGCCGTTCCGGCGACCGATGAGTCGCGGCCGGTGGGACTACCAGCCGGCGCTGGATACGGTCAACCACTGGATCACCGAGCGTCCCCGGGCAGTGATTCTGGCGTTTCTCCTCGTCACTGGGCTGTTTGCCGGCGGGCTGGCGAACATCCAGTTCGACGCCGGCACCGACGCCTTCACCGATGACGTCCCCGAACAGCAGGCGCTCGACCGGGTCGACCAGGAGTTCGAACCCGCCTTCGACGACGACGAGACGACGACGCAACTCCTCCAGCGGGGCGAGAACGTCCTCTCGCGGGACGGGGTGCTCCGAATGCTCGAGTTGCAGTACCGCATCGAGCGGAACCCCGACATGCGGGTCGTGGAGGCGACCAGCCCCGCACGGGGGGTCGCGCAGGTGCTTGATCCGAACGCAGAAACCCTGGAAGCACAGATCTACGCCGTCGAGGGGGCCACCGAAGCGGAGGTCCGGGCGGCCGCCCGAACCCTGGTCGAGGAGAACCCGGCGATCACCCGGTCGCTGTCGGACGACTTCAACGAGCGGGAGATGCACGCCTCCGCGACGATCGGCGTGGTCACCCACCAGATCCCGGAGGGGGGAGACGACACCGAACGGGAGATCCAGCGACAGGTCGAGTCGACCGCCGACGGAGTCGGCGGTGACGTGATCGTCTTCGGTGGCGGCATCTTCGATGCGGAGTTCGAGGCCGCGCTCGTCGACTCGCTTTCGATCATGGTACCTGCTGTCGGATTGCTCATTTTGCTTTTCCTGATCGTCGCGTACCGCGATCCGGTCGATCTCATTCTCGGGCTCGTCTCGCTTTTCATGGCGGTCATCTGGACGTTCGGCTTCACCGGGATTGCGGGGATTCCGTTCAACCAGATGATGGTCGCGGTGCCGCCGCTGTTGCTCGCGGTCGGGATCGACTTCGGCATCCACGCGGTCAACCGCTACCGCGAGGAGCGGATCGCCGGCGAGGGGATTCACGACGGGATGACCGCAGCGTCCAACCAGCTGCTGGTCGCCTTCTTCATCGTCACCGGCACCACCGCGATCGGCTTCGGCGCCAACATGGCGAGCGACCTGGGGCCGATCCAGGAGTTCGGCTTCGTCGCAAGCGTCGGGATCGCCTTCACGTTCCTCATCTTCGGGGTGTTTATGCCCGCAGCGAAGGTGTTCCTGGACGACCTCCGCGAGGGGACCCGGTTCCCGGAGTTCAGCAACGAACCGCTGGGCTCCGAGGAGTCGACGCTGGGGAAGATCCTGCCGCTCGGGGCAGTCGCGGGACGGAAGGCACCGATCGCGATGCTGCTTCTGTTGCTCGTCGCCACCGCCGGGATGGGCGTCCTCGCGACCGACGTCGAGACCCGGTTCGACGACGAGGACTTCCTGCCGTACGAGGAGATGCCCGTCTACATCGACGTCATCCCCGAGCCGCTCGGTCCCGGGGAGTACACGGTCACGGAGGCGGTCAACTTCCTCGGGGACAACTTCGAAACCGGCGAGGACGACGAGGTGACGGTGTACGCGGAGGGGCCCCTGCGGCAGCCGTACGCGCTCGAGTCCATCCACCGGGCCGGCGCGGACCCCCCACCGACGTTCGTGGCCGACGGCGACCGGGCGGTCGCACGCAGCGTCGTCACCGTCATGCAGGAGTACGCCGAGGAGGATCCGGAGTTTGCGGCGCTGCTTGCGGAAAACGACGTCAGCGGGAACGGCGTTCCCGACCGGAACCTCGAGGAGATCTACGAGGCGCTGTTGTCCTCGCCCGTCCGCGAGGAGGCGCTCAACTACGTCTCCGAGGACCTCGATGCGACCCGGGTGATCTACTCGGTGGAGGCGGACGCCGGCCAGGAGCCGGTCACCCGCGACGCCCGCGACGTCGCCGGCGACTACCGGCTCGACGCGACCGCGACCGGAAACATCGTCGTCTTCCAGGCGCTGACCGAGCTCATCCTCGAGTCGGCGATCGTGAGTCTCGCGATCGCGCTCGGTGTGACCGGGATCTTCCTGGTCGTCGTCTACGACCTGCTGGAAGGTCGGGCGTCGCTTGGGGTCGCGAACCTGGTTCCGATCGTCGTCACGGTGGTGTTTCTCGCGGGATCGATGCCGCTTTTAGACATTCCCTTCAACGCGCTCACGGCGACAATTCTCTCGATCACGATCGGCATCGGCGTCGCCTACTCGGTCCACATCACCCACCGGTTCATCGACGAGTACAACCGGGGGCCGGACGCCTACGCCGCGCTGTTGACGACGCTTCGAGGGACCGGCGGCGGCATCACCGGCAGCATGATCACTACCGCCGGCGGGGTCGGATCGCTGCTGCTCGCGGTCAGTCCGATGCTCGGGCAGTTCGGCCTGTTGATGTCGGTGAGCGTGATCTACTCGTATCTGGCTGCGCTGATCGTGTTGCCGCCGACGCTGATCGTCTGGGAGCGCCGATTCGGGTGAATCGAACCGCTGCCGTCGGTCGATTTCGTGGCGTGGCCGAAAAACCGTTATAGCTAGCGGTCGACTGTCTGAGCGACGATGACCGAGCGGCTCGAGGCCCGGAGCGCCCGGATCGAGCGGTCCCTGGAGCGGACGCTTTCCAGCCCTCACGCCGACGTCGAGTTCGACTCGATCCGCGACCGGTGGCCATCCGGATACGTCCGCGGACAGCTGTTTCTGGCGCTCGTCGACGCGGTCGGGACCGACGTCGCCGATCCGTTTCCCGCCGCCGTGTCGCTGGAACTGTCGTATCTCCAGGCGCTCGTTCACGGACGGATCTTGGAGGACGTGTCGCCGACCGGCCGAACGGCCCGGGAGGACGACCGCGCGATCCTCTCGGGGGATTACCTCCAGGCGCGGGCGTTCGAACGACTCGGTCGACTCGACGCGCCGGCCCCGCTGGTCACCCGGTGTTTCTCGGTGCTGACTCGCGCGAGTATCCGCACCCACGAAGGCCAGTTCGAAGCGCGACAGTTCAGTGGGGACACGTCCCCGGCGGACGCCGGGGTCGTCAGGTTCGACCACACTGCGCCGGCGGTCCTCGGCGGGGCCGCCGCGCGGCTCGCGGGCGTCCTGGGGGAGCTCGATGAGGCGACGCTGTCCAGTCTCGAGGAGGGCGGCGCCGCCTTTGGCTGGACGCTCGCTACGGAGGCGATCACGGGGAACGCGGCCATCGCCCGTCCGCGGGAGTCGCTCGACCGGATCATCGGCGGGATCGTCGATAGCTGTCAGACGGCGGCCGCCCCCGGATTACACCGGAATCTCCGCCGGATCGCAGACAGCGTCTGTGAGGAACGCGATCCCGTCACACCCAGCGGCCGACCGTAGTCCCCGACTCCCGTGGCGGTTGCGGCCCCTCCCGACGACGGCAAACTGGCTCTCGGTGCTATCGTTCGGGGTGGACGTTCGCGTCGAACCCGCCCCTGACGAGGGGTTTCGCGACGTGGCGCCGGGCACACGGCGGCACCTCGTACCAACCCACGTCCAGCGCTCGATCGATCGGTTTCGGCCGTTTCCGTTCGGCGGCGGTCCCGCAGTCCCGACACCGGTACCCCTGGTTTTGTCCGGCGGAGGACATCGACCGGCCACAGTCGGGGCAGGTCGGGTTGACCCGCTCGGTTTCGACCAGTTCCCTGACGGCGAACTTCTCGAGCTTGAGTGTGCCGTCGGTGTGCTCCCCACAGGCGGTGATCTGATCCCCGGACCGGAGCGCCCGGACGCGCTCCCGGAACCGTTTCGTCGGCTCGAAGGCCGCACAGGTGACGGTCGGGGGGGTCTCCATCCCGGAATCCCTGGGACGGGCGAGTTCGAAGAACACGTGTCCCCCGCGACGCGTCTCCGGCGGGCTCGCGACGGTTCCCTCGACCCGGTAGCCCGCCCCGTCCCGGAGCGATCCGATCTCCCCGGGCGCGAGGTGGGCGTCGGTCCCCTGGTTGGTCAGAAACGTCGCCGTCCGTTCGACGGGCTCGGCGTCGATCCGATCGGCGACCGCTCGGCAGGCGTCGGGATCGTCCCCTCGGATGCCATAGAGGATCGGTCCCGGCGCGTTCGGGACGCAAACCGCCTCCCCTTCCGCCCGGTCGACGGTGTCCCAGACGGTCGGGTAGCCCCAGTCGGCGGCGTCGAAGACGCTGTCGACGTCGACCTCCCGGGGCGTGCCACACCGGTCGAACTCCCGGTAGGCGACGTGTTCCGTCGTCCAGTCGTCGAACGCCCGCCAGGCGCCGACCGCCGCCAGCGCGCCGATGCGTCCCCGTCCCACGACGTCGTCGGCTCCGGTCGCCGCTGGCGTTCCTCCGCCGAACGCCTCCTGTTCCCAGCCGCGTCGCTCGATCAGGTCGATCGCCTCCGAGAGGTCGTGAAACTCCCGCAACGCGTTCCGGGCGAACGTTGCGACGTCTTCCGGGATCGCAGCCGGCTCGACGTCGGCCACGACCGCTCCCGGGGACGTTCGTGGATCGTCCGCAATTGCCAGCCCGGACAGCTCCTCGCGAACCAGCTCCAGCGCCAGGTCGGGATCGACGTCGGCGTGCAGCGCGAGCGCCGCGTTTCCCCGGGTTTTGTGTGGGACTGCCGGGTTGAGCCGGACCAGTAGCTGCCGCCGGACCTCGCCGCCGGCCGCCTCGATGCGCTCTTCGAGCCGTGCCGCGAGGTAGGTCGTACACATCCCGCGTTCCCGGGAGTCGGTGTCGTCGACGCCCACGATCGTCGCTGTCGACTGCGTCACTGGCGGCCGTAATCGGCGGACGGATAAGGGGGTTTCGCGGACGTCCTGCGGTTCAATATAAACGACCCGGACGCCGAACGTAAAACCGCCAGACGGCGTAATACCGGTATTCCGAAATTCCCACAACACATATATGCTGGAAGTCACTTATATTTCAGTATGTCACGGATGGCGCTCGTCGAGAACGTGGTCGCCATGCTCGAGGACGCCGGGTTCCTCGTCAGCGACCGGTGTGCCGTCCGTCCGAAGAGTTTCGATATCGCTGCGCGGCGGGGGGAGGACCTCCTGCTTTTGAAGATCCTGGGCAACGTCGACGCGCTGGACGCCGGCACCGGCGAGGAGATGCGGCGGCTCGGGCAGTACCTCGAGGCGACCCCGATCCTGCTCGGGCTCCGGACCCGAAACGAGGAGCTGAAACCGGGCGTGGTGTATTTCAGACACGGGGTACCGGTCATTCACCCGGACACCGCCTACGACCTGTTCGTCGAGAAGGTCCCGCCACTCATCTACGCGGCGCCGGGTGGGCTGTACGTCAGCATCGACGGCGACGTGCTCGCGGACGAACGGGAACAGCGCGGCTGGTCGCTGGGGAAGCTCGCCAACGAGCTCGGCGTCTCCCGGCGCACGGTGTCGAAGTACGAGGACGGGATGAACGCCTCCATCGAGGTCGCCGCCGAACTGGAGGACCTGTTCGACAGACCGTTCTCGAACCCGGTGGACGTGCTCGAAGGGGCCGACGAGGTCCGCGACGCCGAGCCGACGCCCGAGGCCCCGGAAGCGGATCCGGACGACCACCACGTGGTCGCAGTGCTGTCCCGCGCCGGCTTCACCGTCCACCCGACGCAGCGGGCGCCGTTCAAGGCGGTCGGCGAGGACGTCGCCGAACAGCGGATGCGGGTGCTCACGGGTCACTCGGAGTTCACCAAAAGCGCCGAGAAGCGCGCCCGGCTGATGTCTTCGATCGGCCGAGTCACCCGAACGCAGTCGGTGTACTTCACGGAGTCGGACGCCCGCAAGGAGTCCGTCGACGGAACGGCGCTGGTCTCGTGTGAGGAGCTCGCCGGCATGGACGACCCCGAGGAGATTCGGGAGGTCATCCGCGAGCGGGGCACGGAACCGGGCGAGGCCTGAAAACGACCGTTCTGCAGTCGGCGCCTCACTTTTTCAGCCCGCTGCCAGTCAGCGGCACGACCACGTCGTCGTCGGGCGCCAGGACGCCGCGGCTCCGGTACTCCCGCAGCGCCGCGGGTGCGACGGCACACGTCGGCTCGGTGTAAAAGCCCGCGGCGTGGAGCCGGTCGAGTTCCCGTTCGGTTGCCGATCGCGAGACCGCGATCGCGTCGCCGTTCGTCTCCTCAATCGCCTCGCGGATCCACTCCAACTGGGCCGGATCGGCGATCTGGATGCCGTCGGCGGCGTCGTTGTGTTCACCATCGCCCGGCGCGGCGGCCGCCTCGCCGTGACGCTGTCGGACCACCGGTGCGACGCCGGCAGCCTGCGCGCCCAGCAGTCGCGGGAGACGATCGATCCAGCCCGCCTCCCGGAGCCGTTCGAACCCCAGATACGCGCCCAGAAACAGCGTCCCGTGGCCCAGCGGAACGACAACGGCGTCGGGAACGGTCCAGTCTCGCTGGAGGGCGATCTCGTAGGCGACCGTCGCGGTCCCTTCGAAGAAGGCCGGGTTGTAGGCGTGGCTCGCGTACCAGGCGTCGCCCGATTCGACTGCCTCGATACAGGCGTCGGTGACCTCGCCCCGGCTGCCTTCCACCCGAACCGCCGTCGCGCCGGCGCGCTCGATCGCGCGGAGCTTCGACTCCGTGGCCGCGGCTGGAACGTAGATCTCGGCGTCCATCCCGGCACGGGCGGCGTACGTCGCGATCGCGGCGCCGGCGTTGCCCGAGGAGTCCTCGACGATCCGGTCGACACCCAGCTCTCGGGCCCGGGTCAGCGTCGTCGTTGCGCCCCGGTCCTTGAACGAACCCGTCGGGAAGACGTACTCCAGCTTGAACGTGGCGTTCCACGCGGGCTGGTCAGTTCGGGAGGATCGACGATCGGCGTCCACGAGCGGCGTCAGTCCCTCCCCGAGGCTGATCCGGTCTGTCGGATCGTCACCGACTGCAAGGAGGTCGGCGAAGCTCCACAGTCCGTCCCGGGCGTCGAACGTCGCCGGATCCGGCGGGTCGCTCCCGAGGCCGGTCGGTTGCCAGTCGAACCGGAGCGGGGATCCACAGTCACACCGCCACCGGTCCGGATAGCTCTGTCCGCAGGCGGGGCAGCTGAGCGGTCTCGGTGTCGGCGTTCCGGTGTCGGATTCCGGGGCGTGGTCACCACTCATCAGTGTCTATCCATCAGTACTCGTCGACGTCCGTCCCCACGGAACAGACGTACTCGCCGGTCGCGACCTGCGGCAGGCGACGACTCCGCCAGAAGATCCCGTCGCTTTCGGCGGTCACCCGGGTTTTCTCCTCCCCGAACGGGCCGGTCACGCGGAACAGCACGTCGCCGGCGGCTACTCTGTCACCGAGGTCCTTTCGGAAGTGAACGAGCCCCCCGACCGGCGAACCGTACTGGTCGAAGCCCCTGGCGCGGGTCTGGGGATTCAGATCGGCGTTCCCGTCGATGAAGCCGTAGTACTGCAACACGTTGAACAGCCCCTCGACCCCCTTCTGGACGGAGGTTTCGTCCCAGCCGACGCTCCCGCCCAGTTCGGGATCGATCGTCGGGATCCCCTCGTCGGGGCCGACACGCGCGAGCTGTCCGTCCGGTCCCTTCTGGTCGAAGACGTGGCCGCAGCCGAACACCTTCGCGAGGTGGAGACAGTCGGCGTGCATCCGGTGACGCCGACCACAGCGAACCCGAACCTCGTTTATCATGCGACTGGTCGATCCCTGGTGGAGGTCGACGATGAGATCCGCGTCCTTCGCGGCGTCGAACGTCGCAGCGGCGATGCGTTCGCTCGTCGAGCCGTGTTCGTCGCCGGGGTAGGTCCGGTTCAGCTTCGTGTCGTCGATCGGGTTGCGGTGTTTTGCGACCTGGAACCCGTAGTGGTTCACGATCCCGACCACGAGAACCGCTCCGGACATCGACGAGGGGTCGAGCTGCGGCACGACCCGCGTCAACACGCCGAGACCGTTGAGCTCGTCACCGTCGCTTACGGCCTGCACGTACAGCGTCTTCCCGTCGGAGGCGCCGTTTACCACACAGACCGGGAGCCGAACCGGACTCCCGTCCCGCGCCTCTCCGACCGCGAGGCGGCCGGTGTCGAGTTCGCCGGGTGCCGCGCTTGCGGTACCGAGGCTGATCGTCATTGCCCGATACTCGAACGCGAGCGCCTTTATCGGTTCGATCCGCCGCGATCCTCGATAAATCCTCAACTATTATATAAATTGTCGAACTAATCCGAACGAAATGGTCTCCGGCGACAGTGCGGGCGACCCCGCCGTCGACGACGACGAGGATTACGACGACGTAGACGAGGAACTCGACGAGGAGCTCTCCCGTCGACTCCAGCGGATCAAACAGCGGGGCTGTAACGTGCTGGTGACGAAGAGCACGGGCGGTCCCGCCGTCGATCTGATCACCGCCCGGCTGCTCGGCTCACCCCGGGAAGAGCGGTACCGGATCCTCGTGATGATCCGCGACGACGTCGACGCGCTTGCCGTGAAGTTCCCCGGCGGCGTCTCGATCCTCGACGACGAGACGCATCTGATCGACTACCGTGACGAACTCGACGGCGACGATCCGGATCCCGGAGAGTTCCCGCCGCCGGAGGGGGAGGATCCGCTCGTGGAGCTCCGTGCACAGCTGGAAAACAGGATGGCAGACTGCCTGTCGGGGCGCGAGCTCGAGCCGGCACAGCTCCGGGTCGGCGTCGACTCGCTGGGGCCGCTTCTCGAGCGATACCCGACCTCGACAGTTTCGGAGTTCGTGACCGACGTCACGAGTTCGGTCCGGGAGGCCGACGGGATGGGGCATTTCCACGTCGCGATGTCGGACGAACGGGCACGGGAACTCCCGTTCGCCTCGGCGTTCGACGCCCGGATCGAGCTGCGGCAGATCCAGGCCCGCCCTGCAGCCCACCGCATTCATCTCCCCGAGTACGGCGCGAGCGACTGGATGTACGTGCGGTGAGCGAGCAACGGCCCCACAGCCGTCGGGTACCGTATCTTATATCCTTGGGCCGACCGTCGGTTCCGACGATGATCGATCTCCGTTCTGACACGGTCACGACACCCTCGGATCGGATGCGCGAGGCGGCCCGCGACGCCGACGTCGGAGACGACGTCTATCGGGGTGACCCCACGGTGAACGAACTCGAGCGGCGCGCGGCCGACCTCGTCGGCACCGAGGCGGCGCTGTACGTCCCGTCGGGAACGATGGGCAACCAGATCGCGATCCGGGTCCACACCGACCGCGGCGAGGAACTCCTCCTCGAACAGGAGTCACATATCCACCGCTGGGAGGTCGCCGGTGCCGCGCAACTGTCGGCAGTCCAGTCCCGGCTGGTCGACGCCGGCGATCGGTGCGTTCCCACGCCCGAGCAGGTGCGGGAGGCGTACGTCGAAGAGAGCCTCCACCGGCCCGGGACCGGGCTGCTGTGTCTGGAGAACACACACAACTACCGGGGCGGGATCGCCGTCCCGAAAGCGCACGTCGACGCCGCTGCAGAGGCCGCCGGCGAGCTTGGGGTTCCGGTCCACCTCGACGGCGCACGGCTGTTCAACGCGAGCGTCGCCCTCGACACGCCGGCCGACGAACTGGTCGAGAACGTCGATTCGGTGATGTTTTGCCTCTCGAAAGGGCTCGGCGCACCGGTGGGCTCGATGCTCGCCGGCCCCGAGGAGTTCGTCGAACAGGCACGCCGGATCCGCAAGCTGTTCGGCGGAGGGATGCGTCAGGCGGGCGTGATCGCCGCACCCGGGCTGGTCGCACTCGAGAACGTCGATCGGCTCGCCACCGACCACGAGAACGCCCGCCTGCTCGCGGCCGGGATCGACGAGATCGAGGGGCTTTGCGCCCCCGAACCCGAGACGAACATCGTCGTCGTCGACTCGAGCGAACTGGGGACGACCGCCGAAAAGCTGGTCGCCGCCTGCGAGGACGCTGGCGTCGGTGCCGGCGCATTCGACGAGTACACCACCCGGCTTTGCACGCATCTGGACGTCTCCCGGGCGGACGTAAAGGAGGCGGTCGACCGCATCGAATCGGTCGTCGAGTCGCTCGACGGGTGAGGAGTCCCTCCTCGGTCGTGGTCTCCGATCCGCGTCGTCGGCGTCACTCCTCGAAGGAGAACTCGAACCGTGCGCCGCCGCAGGCGCCGTCGGTTGTTTCGACCGTCCAGCCGTGTGCCTCGGCGATCCGCTGGACGATCGCGAGCCCGAGGCCGGTGCCCGCCTCGTCGGTCGTGTAGCCGGATTCGAACACGCGGTCGCGGTCGGTTTCGGGAATTCCCGGCCCGTTGTCTTCGACGTAAAACCCCGACGGATCGCCCGAGGCGCAGGAAAGCGGCCCCACCCGGACGGTGACGTCTTCCCCTCCGTGTTCGACCGCGTTGATAAACAGGTTCTCGAACAGCTCCGTCGCACGTGCCCGATCCAGCGCGACCGAACAGCCCGACTCGAACTCGAGGGTTGCCCCATCCGTGGCGACGTTCGCCCACGCCCGTCTCGCCACCGTTTCCAGCTCCGTTTCCTCCAGTTCGCCGACGAGTCGACCCTCTCGGGCCAGCTGGAGCAGGTCGTCGAGGAACTCCTGCATGTCGTCAAGTGCCCTGGCGGCCCGATCGAAGTGATCGTCGTCGCCGGTTTCGCGAGCGAGTTCCAGAAAGCCCGTCGCGACCGAAAGCGGGTTCCGGAGGTCGTGTGAGATGATGGAGGCGAACTCGTCGAGCCGCTCGTTCTGCTTTCGGAGCGTCTCCTCCCGTTCCTGCTGTTCGGTGATGTCGGTGTAGATGGCGAACCCCGAGACGTTGTGCGAGCCGAGCTCCAGCGGGATCACCTGCAGAATGAAGTGACGAGAGCCGTTTACGGTTCGGCGGACCACCTCCGCCGAGACGTTTTTCCCCTCGCGAAGCCGCCGATTGAACAGTTCGCCCCGCTTTCGTTTCTCCTCGTCCTCCGGCAGGACGTACTCGTCGACGTTCTTCCCGAGGACCGTCTCGCTTTCGTAGCCGAACACCTCCTCGAAGGCGGCGTTGACCCGCCGGAAGACCGGGTTGCCGTCGACCATTTCGAAGGCAATCGCCGGGTCGGGCACGTTCTCGAACAGCGACTGGAGACGGTCGCGCTCGGTTCGCAGCTCGGCGGTGGTTTCGATCCGCGCGAGCGTCTCGCCGGCGTGGGCCGCGAGAAGCTCCGCCAGCTCGAGATCCCGCTCGTCGAAGGCCGCCGGCTCGGCGGACACCGCCTGGAAAACCCCGTGGTCCCCGATCGGGACGCTGAGTCCGGAGCTGAACTCCGCCTTCGAGGGGTTCGCGTCGTGTTCGGCGTCCACCTCGTCGATGAGCCGGGAGTTCCCGGTTTTGAACGACCAGCCTCCGACCCCCTCGTCGACGGACATGGGTCTGGCGTCGCCGATCTCGGCGTCTCCCGACTCCGCCACCGGAACGAGCACGCCGTCGTGGTGGCGCATCGCGGCACAGCGGTCGAACTCGAGGACGCGTTCGGCGATCTCGACGGTCTGCTCGAACACTCGCTGTGGCCGGTGAAGCGACGGGAACTCCGTAACGCCCTCGTGCAGTTCGGTGACCCGCCGCTCGTGTTCCTCGCCCGTCGACTCCACGTCGGACAGTTTCTCCCGAACCTCCTCGAGGATCCGATCCGGCGAGCAGGGTGAATCACCACCCTGGACGGAGACGCCGTCCAAACGACCAACCGGATCGCCCTCACTCCCGACTGCGGCGGCCCCCCGCGTCGCCGGAGCGTCGCCGCAGGCGACGGTCGGAACCGACGGAGCCGCCGTCGCGGCCCACGCCCGGCTCAACGGGTCACAACAGACGAGACAGTCCGCGTCCGGCGACGTGTCGATCTCGTCGGGATGGCCGAGGGCGACGGTCCACTCCCTTGCAAGCGCCCCGAGAAGATCGTCGGGCGGATCGTCCTCTGCGACTACGAGGACGACTGGTGTCTCTGTCACGTTCTATCGGCCTGTTATTACCAGAAGAACGCCAACGGGTATAAACATTCGTGCTCGATTATCAGTCATGTGAATAACGTCTGACAGAGTGGGTATCTGATATTCAGTGCTGATATTAGGGTCCGTTTCTGCCTCTCTTCCGAATAGAACGCTGACGCCAACACCCAAGAGCCGGCAGGTCCCAGCGTCCCCATGGACGATACACCGGAGCCCGACGGAAACGGGGTGTCCCACGACGGATCGATCGGAGCGGAACTCGTTTCGCTGACGCGGCAGCTCGTCGAGATTCCCAGCCACGCCGACGAGACGGCGGCGGGCGACGCGATCGAGCGCTGGCTTCGGCGGGAAACCGGGGCTGTCGTCGAACGAGACGACGCCGGAAACGTTCTCGCTCGCCGATCGCCTCCCGGAGTATCCGAACCGGCCGACGTCCGGGACGACGGGCGACCGACGTTCGCGCTCGTGGGGCATCACGACGTCGTGCCGCCGGGCGAGTCGCAGATCGCAGTGGGGACCGTCGAAAACGCCGACAGCTACGCAGTCGACCGACGCAACGGGCGGCTGTACGGCCGTGGGACCGCCGACATGAAGGGTGCAGTCGCCGCCTGTCTGCTCGCGTTCCGGGATGCCGACCTCGGTGGGAACGCCTCGGAGGCGCCACTGGAGGCTCCGGACCTCGCGTTCGCGTCGTTCGTCGGCGAGGAGACGGGGGGCGAGGGCGCACGCGCCGCGATCGACGGCGGGTTCGTCCCCGATTACGCGGTGGTGGCCGAGGGGTCGACGAACTACTCGAAGGCGGGGGTGACTGACGTCGCGATCGCGCACAAGGGGCGCCGAGCGAGCACGCTCCACGTCCGGGGGAAGGCCGCCCATGCCAGCGAGCCCGAACGGGGAAAAAACGCGATCTACCGGGCGAGCGACGCAGTCGACGTCGTCCGCGAGCTGCCCTTTCCGGAGGCGGCGGTGTTCGGGGATCAACTGCGAGGGAGCCTGGCTGTCACAGAGATCGAGGGCGGGAGCGCCTGGAACGTGATCCCCGAGCGCTGTGAGATCTCCGTCGACGAGCGCACGGTGCCCGGCGAGCGGGCCGACCTCGAACGCGCGAGTGAACTCCCGGGTGTCGACCTCGAGCTCGAACAGGACCTCCCTCCGATGGCGTGTTCGGACGACGCGTTCGCAGAGGTGGTGCTCGAGGCCGCCCGCAAGGCGCAGTCGGGGGCGCCCGAACACGTCACCAAACCCCACGCCACCGACGCCGGGTGGCTCGCCGCCGCCGGGACGGCCTGTGTCGTCTGTGGCCCCGCCGAACCCGGGGAAGCCCACACCGACACCGAGAGCGTCTCGATCGACGTCCTCACGCGGTGTTACCGCATCTACCGCCGGGCTGCACAGCGGGTCTGTCGACAGATCTCAGAAGCGTAAGCCGGCAATCCGACCGGGAAAGCAGTCGGTTCTTTACCCGGGCGCGACAAGGCGCGTGTATGGCAACCGAAGCCACATCGACCGACGCGCCGGAGGCTTACGCGGCGCTTCTGGATCGGTACGAGCGCATCTCGTATCTCGGCACCGCCAGCGGCGTCCTCTCGTGGGATCAGCAGGTAATGATGCCCGAAAAGGGGACGCCCGCCCGATCGAAGCAGCTCTCCACGCTGGCGTCGCTGCGGCACGAACTGCTCACCGACGACGAGATCGGCTCTCTGCTGTCGGAGCTCGAGGGCGCGGATCTGGACGACAAACAGGCCGCAAGCGTCAGGGAGATCCGACGGGAGCACGAGCGCGCCGCTGCGGTGCCCCGCGAGCTCGTCGAAGAAATCTCCGAGACCGCCTCCGAGGCGTTACCCGCCTGGGAGGAGGCGAAGGAAACCGACGACTTCGAGACGTTCGAACCGTATCTCGAGAAACACGTCGAACTGAAGCGGGAGTACGCCGAACAGATCGATCCCGACCGGGGCCCCTACGAGGTGCTGTTCGAGGAGTACGAACCGTGGTTGTCCCTCGAACGGGCCGAGGAGATCCTCGCGGAACTCCGGGAGACGCTGGTGCCGATGATCGACGCGATCAGGGAGTCGGACGCCGACCTGGCGACCGACACCTTCGAAGGCGAGTGGGACGCCGACGTCCAGGAGGAGCTCTCCCGGGAGATCCTCTCGGTGATCGGCTACGACTGGGACCGCGGCCGGCTCGACACCTCCTCGCATCCGTTCACGTCGGGCAACCAGTTCGACTGTCGGGTCACCACCCGGTTCGACGAGTCGGATCCGGTGGGCGCGATGACCTCGACGATCCACGAGTTCGGCCACGCCCAGTACAACCTCGGGCTCCCACAGTCGGAGTTCGGGACGCCGCTGGGCGAATCGCGGGACCTCTCGGTCCACGAATCGCAATCGCGGCTCTGGGAGAACCACGTCGGTCGGTCCCGATCGTTCTGGGAGCTGCTTTCGCCGATCGTGAACGACTACTTCCCCGAGTTCGACGGTACGCCACAGGAGGCCTACGAGGCGGCAAACCAGGTGTACGAGGACAACCTCATCCGGGTCGAAGCGGACGAACTCACCTATCACCTCCACATCGTGATCCGTTTCGAGATCGAGCGCGACCTCGTCCGGGGCGACCTCGAGGCCGCTGACGTTCCCGAGGTGTGGAACGACAAATACGAGGAGTACCTCGGAATCCGGCCGGAGTCGGATTCGGAGGGCTGTCTACAGGACATCCACTGGAGTCACGGCAACTTCGGCTACTTCCCGACCTACTCGCTGGGGTCGGTTATGGCCGCCCAGCTGTTTGCCGCAGCTGCCGAGGAGATCGACGACCTGGAGGGGAAGATCCGCGAGGGCGAATTCGATCCCCTCCACGAGTGGCTCTCGGAGAACGTCCACGCCCACGGCAAGCAGTATCGGACGAACGACCTCGTAATCGAAGCGACCGGCGAAGACTTCGTCGCCGATTACTTCACCGAGTACGTCGAAGAGAAATACGGCGAGCTGTACGGGATCTAGTTTTCTCCCTGCAGCTGCTGGAGCACTTCGCCGGCGACCTCCCTGTCGGCGGCGACGAGGTACCGCCGGCCGCCCACCAGCTTCGTCGAGTGCTGAACGGTGACGTCGCCGTCGGCCTGGGAGATCACCACCGACCCCTCCGGGAGCGCGTCGGCGACGACCTCGCCGGCCGCCGGCGCTTCGTAGTCGACCCGAACGTCGAACACCTCGATGTCGCCGGTGACTCCCTCGAGCGTTCGGACGTCGCTGCCCGCGAGGGCGTTGACTGCCGCCTTGATGCTGGCTCGCTCCGGGAAGAAGACGTCGTCGACGTACTCGGTGTATTCGTCACCCTCCTCCTCGGCGATCCGGGCGACAGTTCGGATGTCGGGGTACAGCTGCTTTGCAGCCATACAGATCGCCAGGTTCGTATCGCCACGGTCGGTCAGCGCGCCGAGCCTGGTCGTTTCGTCGGTCACCGCCTGGCGAAGTATCGACGGGCGAGTCGCGTCGCCCTCGACGTACTCGATACCCTCCTCGGTGTTGGGAACCCCGTCCGGGTTTCGTTCGATCACTGTAACCTCCACTCCTCCGTCGGCGAAGCGAGACGCGACGCGTCGACCGACGCGGCCGCCTCCCGCAATGACAATGTGCCCCGTTTCGGACATGTGACACAGGTCGGCTCAGCACCTAATAAGCGTGTTCCCCCCGTCAGTTCTGGGCGGTGTTCGGATCCGGTCGGACCGGAACGGCTACGACTCGGCGGCGGCTTCCCGCACCCATTCGTCGGGAAGCTCCGCGTCCGGCGGCAGATGATCGGCGTCGTACTCCGACAACTCGAACGTAACCGTCGTGTGGTCACACATCATGATCAACTGTCCCGGCGGATCCTTTTCGACGACGGTCACGCCGTCGGCACAGGCGTCGCCACAGGTTCGACACTCGAGGGTTTCAGTCGACATACGAGCGTACAACGGTCTAGTGTGGTATAAACACACGTGGTCGGTGATCCTCCACCTGTTGACAGCGGGAGCGTCGGGATCGAGAGTCCCGGTCACCGGCGGTCGCGAGCGTTCCGGTAGGCTTCTCTGATCTTCTGGAGGTTTTCGTACGGTTCGAGCGATCCCTCGAGGTGATCGAATTCGGCGGGATCGGCTCCCACAGTCTCGAGCCGGGTCAGCTCCGTTCGGGCGATCTCCAGCTGTGGAACGCCGGCGTGTCCTTCGGAGCTCCACAGCCCAGGGAACGCGGTCGCCAGCACGCTCTGGCCGACCTCGATGCGACAGTCGTCCTCGGGAGTTGCGACACACAGCAGGACGAATCCACACTGACGGAGCCGGTCGGTGAGCGCGGCCGGTTCAGTTCGATACCGCACGTCGCCCGACAGCAGCAGACCGGTACAGCTCACGCATTTGCCCTTCCTGCAGCCGTGGCGCATGTCGATCGCGTTCCGGTCGGCGATCTCCAGAAGCGACCGCTCGCCCGTCGTCTCGACTGTGTCCACGCTCCCGTCGTCGCGGACGAACTCGACGCGGTACGGTGGCTGCGATCCCTCCCCGCTTGCCATGGACGTACACGGGAACCGGTTCGAATAAAACCATCGGCGGGCTGGCCACGGCCGTGGTTCGATCCGGACGCTTTACCTTGTAGCCGGCGGTATCTGGACCCATGCTGATCACCGACGCGGCGCTCGTCGACGGGCGCGTCCGGGACGTCAAGATCGAAGGCGAACGGATCGCGGCGGTCGAACGCGGCCTGACGCCCGCCGCCGACGAGCGGGTGATCCCCGCTGACGGTCGACTGCTGTTTCCGGGTGCCGTCGACGTCCACGTCCACTTCCGGGAGCCCGGATTCTCTCACAAGGAGACCTGGAAGACGGGATCGCGGTCGGCCGCCGCCGGGGGCGTCACTACCGTAGTCGACCAGCCCAACACCGACCCGGCGACGACGACCGGCGAGGGGTTCGATGCGAAAGCCACCCTCGCGGAGGCGTCGCTGGTCGATTACGGCATCAACGGCGGCGTCACGCCCGACTGGGATCCCGACGCGCTGTTCGATCGGCCGATCTTCGCGCTCGGGGAGGTGTTCCTGGCGGATTCGACGGGCGAGATGGGAATCGACGCCGATCGGTTTGCGGACGCGGTCGAACGTGCCCGGGATGCCGGCGTGACCGTCACCGTCCACGCCGAGAACGCCGACCTGTTCGACGAGTCGGGGATCGAGTCGCTCGAGGACGGTGCAGACGAGGGAGCCTCCGTTCCGGTGGGCCGGTCGGCCCCTGCCGACGCCTGGAGCGCCTACCGGACGGCGGAGGCGGAGATCGACGCGATCCAGCGCGCGGTCGGGGTCGCCGCCGACGCCGACGCGACGGTACACCTCGCCCACACCTCCACGCCAGAGGGGGTCGACGCCGCCGTCGACGCCGGTGTGACCTGCGAGGTGACGCCCCATCACCTGTTTCTCTCCCGGGAGGACCTCCCCCGGCTGGGGACGTTCGGCCGGATGAACCCGCCGTTGCGGTCCGAGGAGCGTAGGGCGGCGCTGTTCGAACGCCTCGCCGACGGGACGGTCGATGTGGTCGCCACCGATCACGCCCCCCACACTGTCGAGGAGAAAACCCGCTCGCTTCTGGAGGCGCCCAGCGGAGTGCCGGGCGTAGAAACGATGCTGCCGCTGCTTCTCGAATCCGTTCGGCAGGAACAACTCGAACTCGAACGTGTTCGGGATCTCGTGGCAGCCACCCCCGCGAAGGTGTTTGATATCCCTCGGAAAGGGAAGATCGAACCGGGCCGCGACGCGGATCTGGTGCTCGTCGATCTCGACCGTCCGCGGGAGATCGAGGCGGGTGCGCTCCACTCGAAGGCGGGGTGGACCCCGTTCGAGGGACTGCAGGGCGTGTTTCCGGAACTCACAGTCGTCCGGGGGACAGTCGTGTACACCCGGGATCCCGAGACCGGCGCGGAGACGTTCGGGCCGGCCGTCGGCAGGAACGTCAGGGTCGGTGAGTGAGTCGGGACCCGACGCTTTTAGTCACCGCCGATCTCTCCTTCGATCGTGACGCTCGATCCCATCCACGTCGACAACATCGCCCGACTGGCAGGCGCGATCGCCGAGGACGTCGACGACGCCGACCACGACGACCTCGCGGCCACGGTGTGGGCCGAGTGGCTCTCCCCGCTGCGCCGCGGCGGGCGGATCGTCTGTGAACCAGTCGACGAACAGCAGCTCCATGCGGTGTCGATCGACGACGCCGCACTCGCTGACCGTCCCTTCGAGCCGGTTCACGGGCTGGATTCTGGAACGATCAATCCCACGACGTTCAAGAACGGGCTGGTTCTCGACGTGGCGCAGGCTGCGATGGCCGCGACGCCCAGCGATCTCGACCTCCACCGCTCGCGGAGCCTCGTCGCGACGGTCCACACCGCCGACACGACCGTCGACCACGACCTCGAGTGGGTGACCTACGACGGCGGCTACAGCCGTCGCCGGGTGTTGCACGTCCCGAAGGTGAACCGGTACGCCGAGGGGGTCGTCCACGCGCTGGCGCTGTATCTGGCCGAAAGCGACCACGCGCTCACGCACGCGAACACGGTCACCGATCTCCTGATCCTCGACGGGCCGATCTACCCGAAGGAGCTGCTGACCTGGGAGGACCGCGACCCCGAGCTCGGAGAGCTCGCCCGCGAGGCCAAACCCCGGGCGGTGGTGGAAAACTACGTCAGGCTGGTCGAGGAGTTCCTCGAGCGGGATGTCCCGCTCGTCGGGTTCGTGAAGAACCCGAGCAGCCGCGGGATCGTCCGGACGCTCTCGGGGAAGGGTGTGGAGGCGCCGTGGGCCGACGACGCCGGCTTATTCACTCGGCTTCTGGAGCGACGGACGGACGGAGACCGCGACAGGGACGTGCTCACGTTCACCAGCTGGTTCCGCTCGCGGGGCGGGGCCGACGAGCCGTTTTCGGTCGACGGCGACGCGCTCGGAATCGATCGCCGGCTTCCGGCGGACGCATACGAGGTGACGTTTTTCGTGCTGTACGATCCCCGTCACGACGTCCTGTACAAGATCGAGGCGCCGGCGGCGTTTACGCGCGATCCCGACGTCCGGGCGGCGCTTACCGATCAGATCGTCGGGGACGTCGCCGCGGCCCGGGGACCGCCGCAGGCGGTTGCGAAGGCGGACGAGCTGGCCCGGATCAGCACCGGCGAGAAGGCCGCCCTCCGCCGAAAGTTCGAAGAACAGTTCGACAGCGAACAGCTCCACACCTACGACGACGTCCGCTGGGACGTCACGGAGTTTTGAACCGACCTAGCGGGCGCGCGGCTGGAACGGGCGGGCGGTGACCGAGCGGACCCGTCGAAGCTGGAGTGACTCCCAGTAGCGTCTGACTGCCAGGGGAACGACCGCCAGTCCGACCAGCCACACGAACGTCGCCAGGTACCAGACGGCGGTGACGGTTTCCCGTCCACGCACGTTCGTTCCGGGCACGTAGCCATACTGCAGATGGGCTCCCAGGAACAGCGGCCACAGCAGAAACAGCAGTATCGCGGCGCTGCCCAGGACGAGCACCGGGAAAAACACGACCACGAACGCCAGCGACCCGAAGCCGACGGCACCCGATTTGATCGCCCCGACGACACCGTCGCTTCCCTTCGCTCGTCGCTTCCCGGAGCCTTCGTCGACGTCAGAATACATAACATATATTAGATTTTAATATATATTAAGTTTCCTCCGTCCTTCCGGAGTTTCGGGAGCTACCCTGCCGTCGAGAGCAGCCGAACCCCGCCGTATCGTTTCGACAGGAACGGTCCCACAGTCAACGCGAGCAGCCACACGACCGTCACCAGATACCACATCGTGCTCACGGGCTCGTTCCCGGAGAGTCCGGATCCAGGGAAGTATCCGTACTCCAGAAACGCACCGAGGAACAGGGGCCACGTCAGGAACACTAGTACGGCGCCGCTCCCCAGCACGAGCACCGGGAAAAACACCACCACGAACAGAAGTGTTCCGACTCCCACAAGCCCCGACTTGATGGTCTCCATACCCCCGCTGAACCGAGTGTCCTCATTCGCGGTTGTCGTTTCGCTCGACTGATCAGCCATCAGTTGCTACTGTCGGGTGACGGCGACATTAATATTTCCCGCAAACGCACTCGCTGGCGACCGGACGGGAGTCCTGACGTCGGGGGTCATCGGCGAGCGGCAGGTATTATACCCCTTCCGGTCGATTCCTCCGGTGTGCAGGAGACGGTTCTCATCACCGGCTGTTCGTCGGGGATCGGGCGAGCGACGGCGATCGCGTTCCTCGAAGAGGGATGGACGGTGTACGCGACGGCGCGCAACCCGGCCGACATCGAGACGCTCGGGGAACGCGGCTGCGAGCTCGCGACGCTGGACGTCACCGACGACGAGGACGTCGACCGCGTCGTCAACCGAATACTCGACGAGGAGGGTCGCATCGACTGTCTGGTAAACAACGCCGGCTACGCCCAGTTCGGACCGGTCGAGGACGTCACCGTCGAGGACGCCAAACGCCAGTACGAGATCAACGTTCACGGCGTCCACAGACTGTGTCGTGCGGTGTTGCCCCACATGCGCCGGGAGGGCGAGGGAACGATACTCAACGTCTCGAGCGTGTCGGGGCGGCTGTCGTACCCGATCGGGGGGATCTACGCGGGATCGAAGTTCGCTCTGGAGGCGATGAGCGACGCGCTCAGAAACGAGGTCCGGGCTCACGGGATCGACGTCGTCGTGATCCAGCCCGGCCCGGTCGAAACCCAGTTCGGCCGCCGCGCGGACGAGGAGATCTCTCGACTCGATCGGACCGAGGCGTACGAACCGTTCTACGCGATCTGGGAGGACACCGGGCTGCTCGGCGGCGAGAGTCCGGGCGCCGTTTCGCCGGGGCGGGTCGCCGAAGACATCGTCAACGCCGCCAGCGCGACGAAACCCCGGGCCAGATATCCGGTCGGGCCGGTCGCACAGGGGACGCTGCTCGCGCGGTTCCTCCCGGACGCGGTCCGCGACCGACTCACCGAGCTGGTCGTCCGGTTCGTGGGGTAGTCGGGGGCGGCGGGACGGCTATCTCATTCGTCGAGGCAGGCGGCGACCACGCGCAACGCGGCGTCGCCTCTGACTTCGCCGGCCAGAAGGGGGACGCGTTTCACGTCCCGGCCGCGGAACAGCTCTGTCGCCCGGCGCAGGGCAGCCTGCTGGACCTCCCAACGCCGCCGGCAGAACGCGCAGTTCTCGTGGTTCGGTGCGAGCAGCCAGTCGTCGTCGAGGTCACGATCCCCACCGGCGACCCTGTCGGGCGCTTCCATCACCCTGTTGACCACGATCGTCCCGACCGGAATCCCGAACTCCTCGAGGCGCGCGACGAGGCGCTCGGACTCCACGACGCTCATCTCCTCGGGGATCAACACGACCCTGAAGTCGGTGCGGTCGGGATCGCGCAACACGGCGCGCAGGCGTTCGATTCGCTCGCGGAGCTGTTCGAGATCGACCTCGTTGCCGACCGGTTCATCGCCGCCGCCGAACATCCCCTTGAACCCCTCCATCATCCCCGAGAGCCGCCGTCGGAGCGTCAGCATCTTTCCGACCATCGAGTCCATGATCTCCGGCAGCTGCAGCAGCCGCAGCGTGTGCCCCGTCGGGGCGGTGTCGACGACGACCCGGTCGAAGCGGGGGTCGTCGAGATGCTCGAGTAGCTGCTGCATCGCCGCGGCCTCGTCGGCTCCCGGCATCGTCCCGCCCAAAAGCGGATCGAGCCCCTCCCCGCCGAGGAGCTCCTCCAGCGGGTTGCCGCCCCCGCCGGCACCCGCGAACGCGTCTCCCTGGCCGAATCCGTCGTCCTCTCTGCCCCCGCCGCCCCCGAACGCGCCGCCGCCGAACAGCCCGGCCTCCATCGCGGCGTCGGGGTCGATCTCGGCGGCGTACAGCGGCACGTCCTCGCGGATGCGGGTCGGTTCCGACGGGATCTCGACGCCGAACGTGTCGGAAAGCGAGTGAGCCGGATCCGTCGACACCACGAGCGTCGCAGTCCCGCCGGCGGCCGACGACAGCGCCGTCGCGGCTGCCATCGTCGTCTTCCCGACGCCACCCTTGCCGCCGTACAGCACGTACTCCGGGGCGTCGACGCCGGCCGGCAGTTCCGTCGTCGGCTCCACGTCGAGTTCCTCGTCTCTCTCTCTGTCCTGTTCTGACTCGCCGATCGGTTCCGACTCGCCGACCGGTTTCGCAACGTCGTCCCGGTCGGACTCCTTGCTCTCCTCGACGCGATCGACCGGCTCGACGTCGATTTCACTCATGTGCGCAGGGAGGGACGGGAGCCACCTGTACCCGTCGGTCCGCCGACGAACGGATCGACAGATCGTTCTGGGCGATTGCTTCACCGTCGGCTCTCCGACGCGACGACCGAAAAAACGGCTCGAGTGTGGGTGTGCTACAGTGCGATCACGCTACGTTGAACCCCTTTTCGCGGAGGAACTCCTCGACGCGGCCGGAGTGGTTCCCCTGTAACTCGATGGCGTCGTCTTCGACGGTGCCACCGCAGGCGAACTTCGATTTGAGATCCGACGACAGGGAGTCCATGTCCACGTCTTTCGGGTCGAATCCTTCGATCACCGTTACCTCTTTTCCGTAGCGGCGCTCGTCGATGCGGATGCTGATCTGCTGGGACTCTTTGGCCACGTCTTCACAGACGCAGAGTTCCTCGGGCAGCCCACACGTCGAGCAGACTTCCGACATTACAATCTGGATGTACAGGATGACTATATTAAACTGTGTCGGGAAGTTTCACCGTCGGAGCCGTCGAATCACCGGCGTCGACTCCCACGCGAGTTCTTCGACCGTCTCGATCGCGGCGTCGGCCTCCGCCCGGGACACGTCACCGCGGTATCGTGCCCGCTCGTATGCGTCGAACACCTCCTCGATCCGTTCGTCGGCACCCCGGAGCCGCATCGCGGTCAGATACGTCCGGGGCGTTTCGGTTCGGCGCCGGGGACGGTACCGACGGCCGAGCAGGTACTCGAGCCGGGCGAACGCCCGATGGACGTCGGTTTCGGGATCACGCCGCCGGACCGGATATCGAAGCCACACTCCCCGGTACGCCCGGCGATCCCATCCCCGATGACGGATCGCGACGGCGACCCCGAACAGCAGCAAGGCGCCGTATCCGACGTCGTCACGCGATGGGAGTGTCCGCTCCTCGTCGCCGGGTTCGTCGAGTCCGGGTGCCGCACCGACGTCCTCGAACTCGCGTTGATCGACGCCCGAGACGGGCTGGACGCCGCCGGCGTCGGCGGGATCGTCGGCGTCCGGATCGAGGACGTCGTCGACTTCGGGATCGTCGCCGGGCTCGGTTTCAGCCGGGTCGTCGATGTCGTCGTCGATCTCGCCGTCGATGTCGTCGTCGGGCGTCCACTCCTCGGGACCGGATCCCTCGACGTCGACGCCCTCGACGCCACCCTGGCGGGCTTCGACCAGCCTGGCGTCCCTGACGCTGTCGCGGGGATCGCTCGGGGTCGGGTCGAATTCGACCCAGCCGTGTTCGGGAACGTACACCTCGACCCAGGCGTGGGCGTTCTGTCCCCGAACCGCCCACTCGTGTTCGCCGATCCGCTCGCCGGTCGTGTAGCCGGTGACGAACCGCGCAGGGACGTCCTGTGAGCGTAGCATCGCCGTCATGGTCGTCGCGTAGTAGGTACAGTAGCCGGCGTCCATCTCGAAGAGGAACGCGTCGGCGACGTCCCCGGAGGGACGTTCGACAGTCAGCGAGTAGCGCTTGTTCTCTTCGAGGTATTGCTCGATGGCAACCGCGGCGTCGTACGGGTTGTCGGCGTCGGCCTCGTCGACGATCTCCGCCGTCAGTTCGCCGACGCGATCGGGTGTGCTTTCGGGAAGGTCGGTGTATTTCGCTTCGATCTCTTCGGGGTAGTCCGTGCTGGCGTTTCGAAGTTCCTCGGGCTCGGATCGCAGCCGTTCGCTCTCGATCCGGACGGTCTCGCCGTCCCGGATCGTCACCGAGGGGTGGATGCCGCCGAGATCGGTCACTCGGGCGTTTTGTGCGGTAGGTCCTTCGAGAGCGACCGGTTGTGCGGCCGCCGGGAACACGCCCATCTCCGTTCGGGCGGTCACGTCCTGGGTGACGCGTTCGGTGGGGCCGGGCGGTCCGTCGAGCTCACCGTCGTACAGCGTCGTCTCCCCGCTTCGCGTCCACCCGTCGCCGGTGTACTCGTCGTAGATGCCCGTGCGCCACTGTGCCGGCTCGTCGCTTTCGACGGTAAAGCGAACCTCCTGTGAGAGTCGGACCGATCCGACGATCGTCAGTTCCTCCTCGTCGGCCGACAGCGTCGACTCCAGCCCGCTGGTTCCCCGGTCCACCACGAACGGTCCCGCCGCGCCGCCGGGTACGACCGTCAGGGTGCTCGTCACCAGAAGCATCGCGAGGAGCACGGCGCCGAGGGTCCCTCGCTTGGTCTCGAGCCCGCCGGGAACCGAGAGGCTGTCCAGCCCGAACGCGAGCGCGACCCCCAGGGTGCCCAAAAGCGTCACCGCCGTACCCGCATCGCCCGTGAGGACGAAAAACCCGAGGGCACCCCCCGGCGCGATCAGCGCGAGCGTGTACCGCCCCCGGAGCCCGGCGTACACCGCGAGGAACGCCGGAACCGGCGCCATCGAGAGCACCCACGAGGTCGGCTCTGCAAGCCGGAGCACCGAGAGTCCGGAGAGCAAGGAGACGGTGTCGAACACGAGCTGCGGGAGCGTGAACAACGCGCGCTGGCTCGCAGGCACGGCCAGCAGGTACACGGCGCTTCCGACGGCGAACAGCCCGGTGCCGATCCACAGCCCGGCCCGGGGAGAGATCACCCTTGCAGCCACGACGGCGACGACGACGGTCGCTGCCACCGTCACGAGGAACTGCGGGACGCCGCCGACAACGTCGACGACGCCGTAAAACTCCCACAGCGCGGCCGAAAGCACCAGCAACACCCCGACGAACGGCGGTTCGATCGCGAACGGCTGCGGGTCGAGGACCGCGTCGACTCCCCGCCGGAGGCACCGCCGCACCCGTTCCGATCGGTCGGCGAGCGGGTCCGTCATTGTTCACCCCCGTCGGCTGCCGGCACGGCTCCGGGAGTCGGTTTCCCGGTTCGCATTTCTGCCGGTTTTTCGGTTCGGTCGTCGACGGATCCGGGGGCGACCGCCTCGCGGAGCTGGTCGAACCGGTGTGT
This sequence comes from Halalkaliarchaeum sp. AArc-CO, assembly GCF_024972735.1. Taxonomy (GTDB): domain Archaea; phylum Halobacteriota; class Halobacteria; order Halobacteriales; family Haloferacaceae; genus Halalkaliarchaeum. Next base: position 2,584,424 of record NZ_CP087723.1, on the reverse strand, counting down.
CTCTCCGTCTGTTCTGATCTGCGTCCGCCTGTGTGTCCCCTCGATCACGACGTCTGCGTCCGGATCGGGAACCTCCCCGCGGGGAAGTCGCGTCAGGAGCTCGAGGAGTTGGCGTGGGTCGCCGCCGGGGAACGTCTCGACGCGCCCGTTCGGCGCAGAGAGAGCGACCGGAAGCCCGTCCTCCAGCAGCGCGAGCGCGACGCTGGTCGCCGCCGTCGCGTTTCGGTCGGCCCCTCGACCGCCGACGCTGATCGAGACGCTGGGCCCCTGCACGTCGGCCACGAACTCCTTTACGATCAACTCGTCCTTCCGTGCGGTGGCGGGCCAGTGGATGTCCCGGAGCGAGTCCCCCTCCTCGTACTCGCGAAGCTGGTCGAACTCGTCCCGCTGGCGGCTCGTGCCGACGTCCTCGTGGTCGTACAGTCCGAACCGGAACTGCTCCGGGATCGGATGCCGCTCCGGATACACGAGCACGCTGTCGACGGGTTCGCAGTCGAACTCCCGGGACAGCAGCCCGAACACGTCGGTCGCGACCAGCTCCGTCGGTCCGAGCGACCGCTCGCCGCGACGGCGGTACGTCACGTCGAACCGGACCTCCCCCGTGCCGACCGTGGCCTCGACGGCGGGCTGTTCGAGTTCGAGCCCGTCGTCGACGCGTTCGGTGATCCGGGCGAGGAACGGATCCGAGAGGCCAGCGGCCGCCTCGCCGGCGTCGGCAAACCGCAGCCGAAGCTCGTGGGTCGTGCCGACGTGAGCGTCCGGTGGGAGGTCGCGAACGACCCGCGGCGCCTCGAGACCGCGAAGCTGGAGGTAGGCGGCCGCGAGCCCGACGATTCCAGGGGCGACGACGGCGTTGAGCGCGCGCGGCCCCGCGATCCACGCCATCGCCGCCGCGAACAGGCAGACGGCGACGACGCTTCTCCCGCGGCGGGTGGGTCGGATCTCGGGGGTGAAGCGGTCTGGGAGCATTCCGGTCGGTTGCGCTGTCGGTCGGAGGCCGGATTACTCGACGGCGACCGACGAGAGCGCCTCCTCGACGATCTCGCGGCCGGTCGTCCCGCCGGTTTCCGGACGGATCCGGTGGGCGAGCACGCTCGGTGCCTCCGTCTGGACGTCGTCGGGAACCACGAACTCCCGCCCCTCGAGCAGGGCTCGTGCCTGGGACGCCCGCAGCAACGCGAGGCTGCCCCGGGGACTCGCACCGAGCCCGGCCCGCTCCCGGGTGAACCGGGTCAGCCGGGAGACGTACGACCGGGTGGGTTCGGCGGCCTCGATCCGGCTCGCGGTCTCGCGGGCCTGTCGAAGCTCTTCGGTGGTGGCGACCGAGTCGATCGACTCGATCGGGTGTCGGCCCCGAAGCCGCTCGAGCATCTCCGTCTCCTCGCTTTCGGACGGGTAGCCGATCCGGAGTTTCTTCGTGAACCGGTCGATCTCGGCCATCGGGAGGTCGTAGGTCCGTCCCGGCTCGACGTCGTTCTGGGTGGCGATCACCACGAACGGATCCGGGAGCCGACGGGTCTCCCCGTCGACGGTCACCTGCGACTCCTCCATCGCCTCCAGCAGCGCCGACTGGGTTTTCGGCGGTGCCCGGTTGATTTCGTCGCCCAGGACCACGTTCGCGAACACGGGCCCGGGACGGAACTCGAAGTCGCCGGTTTTCCGGTTGTACACGTTCGAGCCGGTGACGTCCGAGGGGAGCAGGTCGGGAGTGAACTGCACCCGCTTGAACGAACAGTCGACCGACCGGGCGAACGCCCGCGCGAGCATCGTCTTCCCGACGCCGGGAACGTCCTCTAAGAGCAGGTGCCCCCGGGCGAGAACCGTCACCAGCACGTGCTCGATCGCTTCCTCCTTTCCGAGTATCACCCGACCGACGTTCTCTGCGATCCGATCGGCGAGCGTCGACGCTTCGGGTGCCGACAGCGTCGTCGTCTCGCCGACCGGCGCTTCGGCGGGGTTGGTAGCATCTGTCATGCTATTCGCTACCAGTTTTCGTGTCTCTCGTCGGATATGTCTTGCGAGAGGTCACGGGAGCGGTCGCATGGTACGTCACGCCAGTCCATACGTCGGGTACGGAGCGAACCGGCCTAACGTTTCCGGGGCTCAGTCTGCGGTTTCGACGCCGGACACCTCGAAGCGAGCCCCGCCGGTCTCGCCGTCGGTCGCGGTGATCTCCCAGCCGTGGGCCTCGGCGATCCGCCGGACGATCGACAGTCCGAGTCCGGTCCCGTCGTTCGCGGTCGTGTAGCCGGTTTCGAACACTCGTTCGTGCTCTCCGCTCGGGATCCCCGGTCCGTCGTCCTCGACGTAGAAGCCGTCGCCGGTCTCGAGGTCGCCGACGATCACTGTCACGCTCCCATCGCCGTGTTCCGCCGCGTCGTCAGCACCCGGCTGACTGCTCGTGGAGCCGTGCTCCACGGCGTTGCGAAAGAGGTTCTCGAGCAGCTGTCGGAGGCGGCTCTCGTCGGCTCGAACCGTGAGACCGGTTTCGACGCGGACGGTCGCGTCGTCGGTCTCGACGTTGGTCCAGCATCCCTCGGCGATCTCCCCGAGGTCGACGGGTTCGAGTTCGTCGACTCCGGTTCCCTTCCGGGCGAGCGTCAGGAGGTCCTCGATCAGCGCCTCGCTGCGGTCGAGTGCCCGGGAAACGTCCTCGAGGTGCGGGCTATCACACTCCTCCCGAGCGAGATCGAGCCGGCCGCTGGCCACGCTCAGGGGGTTCCGGAGGTCGTGGGAGACGATCGAGGCGAACTCGTCGAGCCGTTCGTTCTGGCGCTTGAGCTGCTGGGTCCGCCGGCGGAGACGCCGTGTCCGATCGAGCTGTTCGAGCCGGGAGGTGGCGTGTGCCACGAGCAGTTCCACCAGTTCGAGATCGTCGTCGTCGAACGAGCCCGGGGTCGTCGAAACCGCCTGAAAGACGCCGTGATCGCCGATCGGGACCGTGATCGCCGACCGGAACGCCGTGTCGGCGGGTGCGGCGTCGCGCGTCATCAGGTCCTCGACCACCGAGGACTCGCCGGTCCGGTAGGCTCTCGCCGCGAGGTTGTCGTCGGCGTCGACGTCGGTTTCGTCGTAGTACTGGTCGGTCGAAATCTCCGAGGAGACGGCCATCGGGAGCAGCGTGTCGCCCTCGGCCGCGTCGGCGATGGCGATGTCGAACGAGAGGATGTCCTCGGCCGCGTTCACGACCTCCTCGTACACCTCCTCCCGTGTTTCGCTGGTTCCGATCTCGGTCGCCACGTCGTGCAGTGCCGTGATCCTGGCGTTCCGCCGCCGTCGTTCGGCTTCCCGTCGCTTCTGTTCGGTGACGTCCCGGGCCACGCTGAGCACGGCCTGTTCGCCCCGATACGTCGTGATCGTGGCGTTGATCTCGGCGGGGATGCGCTCGCCGTCGTCGGTCAGGTGGACGGTCTCGAACACGAGCGAACCCTCCGATTTCAGTTCCTCGAGCCGCCGCTGATACTCGTCGTCGCCTATCGAGACGGCGTACTCTCTGGGTGTCATCTCCAGCAGTTCCTCCCGGGAATACCCCAGTCGGTCTACCGCCGCGTCGTTGACGTACAGCATCGTTCCGTCCAGGTCGTGGAGGAAGACCGCGTCGTTCAACCCCTCCAGGATCCCTTCAACTTCGTCGAACGCCCGCTGGAGCTTTCGTTCGTGTTGGCGCTGGTCGGTGACGTCGGTGATGAACCCCTCGAGGAGGAGGGATTCGCCTCCGGTGTCGCCACCCTCCCGACCGCCGTCGACCACTCCGCCGTCGCTCGCCCTGGCACTGTCATCGACACTCACCGCGGTTCCCTGTTCCCACATCCACTTCGTTTCGCCTTCCTTCGTCACGATCCGATAGGTCGTCTCGAAGGAGTCCCCTTCGTCGAGTTCTCCCTGTATGTCCTCCCACGTCTCCTCGCTGTCGTCGGGATGGACCACCTCGTCGCCCCAGCTCACCGCCCCCGACTCGATCGCGGCGGCGGCGTAGCCGGTGAGCTCCTCGACGGCCCCGCCGAGATGTTCCATCGGCCATCCGGGCTCGTTTTTACATCGGTACACTATTCCGGGAAGGTTGCCGTAGAGACGCTCCAGCTGGCGGGTGCGTTCCGAGAGGATCCGGCGCGCCCGGTACTGCTCGACGGCGTTTTCGATCCGATTGGCGAGGATCGCGTACTGGCCGGTCCCCGACTCCTTCTGGAGGTAGTCGGTCACGCCAGCCGAGATCGCCTCGCTGGCGAGCTGTTCGCTCCCCTCGCTGGTGTACAGCACGAACGGCAAGTCGGGATACTGCTCGCGGATGCGCTCGAGCAACTCGAGCCCGTCGAGGCTCGGCATCTCGTAATCCGAGACGACACAGTCGACGTTCTCCTCGGACAGCCGTTCGAGAGCCGCCGCGGGATCGGTTTCGATCATCATCTCGAACCGTCCGTCCCGCCGTCGCAGAAACTCGGCGGCAACCTCGGCGAAGTCGGGTTCGTCGTCGACGTGGAGAACCCGGATCGGCCCATCCATTGCACCTTACTCCACCCGGCCAGCTTAAAAAGGATTCCCTCCGTGCAACCCGGGTTTGCTCCGCTGAGGGCCGCCCGCGAACCTGGTCGCTCGTCTCGTCTCCAACGTCGGGTTTGCCTGTCCCGTGGTCCATTTCATGGTGGCCGCCTGCCGGGCTTTTAGGGCGTCTCGGTCCTGTCGGACGTCGCCAGAATCACTTTGTTGGACGTCCGAGTGTAGTCACCGCTTTCCCCACTCCTCGAACCGCTCGGACATCGAGTCGGCTACGTCGGCGAGATACACCGTTCCCCAGACCGCCGTGACGAACGCGCCGACGAGGTTGAAAAGCAGATCCACCATGGTGTCGCCGATCCCGTGCTGGGCGAGCACGGCGGGGATGCCCGCCCGGATCGCGAACTGGTCGATGGCGAACTCGAGCAGCTCCCAGACGACCCCCGCCGCGAGGACGAACACCGCGATCAACAGCCCCATGAACGTCGGCGGGAGGTGCACTGCGTCGGTGTGGAGGTGGATGGCCCGGAACCCCGCGTAGCCGGCGGCGGCGACGACCGACGCCGAGAGGGCGTGGGTCAGGTGATCCCACGGCCCGACTGCGTCGTACAGCCCAGCCGACCCCAGGGCGTGGAGGAACACCGCGGCCGTGATCCACAGCACCAGGCCGGGATCCATCGGCAGCTCGAGATCGCGTTCGAGCAGTGCCGGCACGAACGTAATCGCGAGTGCGACTGCAGCGTTGGCGATCGTCGGCAAGTGCAACGTCCAGAGCCCGTACGCGAGCACGACCCCCAGGACGATCTGCATCCCCCGGGTCAGTCGACGCTGCGTTCGTTCCGACAGGTGCAGCCGCCGGGCGAGGGTCTTTCCCTCGACGGCCGCCCGACGCTCGCGTTCCTCGGCCGCCGAGTACGGGGGAACGTACGTCCGTTCGCTCGCGGGAGAGACGCGACGCTCGAAGAAAAACGCGAACGCGACCCCGGCGAGTACCCCTGCGATCGTCGCGTAGGCGAATTCGATCATCACGACCGCGTTCACGACGTCTGGATTGCGGCCGTCCAGCAGGAACGCGGTCCCGAACAGCACGTCTGAGAGCCACTGGCCGACGTTGTACACTGCGGCGGCAGCCATCGTCGCGAGCGTCACGAACGCGATCGCGAACCGGTGGGTCATCCGGACCGGCGTGAACGCGTGCAGTTCGACAGCGAGCAATAGGGAAACGACGGCGACGGCCACGTAGGGCACGACGTCGGTCCGGAACGGCACGCCCACGAGGAGCTCCCACACGAGCGGCAGACAGGCGATCCCGATCAGCTCCCACGGGAGCGTCACCGTCGGATCCCGGAAGGCGACTGGCGGAACCACCGCGATCGCGACGAGCACCGCTGCCAACACCCCCGTCCGGACGTCCCCCGCGATCGCGACACGTTCGATGGCGAAGACGGCCAGTACGCCGACGAGTATCCAAAAGAGGGCCGCATTGTGCCGGCTCTCCAGCAGCGTTCCCCCGAGCCTGTCTGTCGCCGCCATACGTTCGCATCGACGTGGGGGGATTTCCTAACCGTTGGGGGTGTCGAGCCCGTTTCGTCGCTTACTCTGCGTGTGAATTACAGTCACATTCGACACCCTGATAAATACGTGTCGCCATAGATACGACAGGATGATGCTTCCAACCCACGCGCTCGCCGGGATGGCGCTGGCGCTGCCGCTTTTCGCGGTCGCGCCGGAGCTAGCGCCCGTCGGGCTCGTGGCCGGGTTGCTCGGGGGAATCGTCCCCGACCTGGACATGTACGCCGGCCACCGGAAGACGCTGCATTACCCCGTGTACTACAGCGTCGCTGCCGTCCCCGCGGCGCTTTCGGCGGTCGTCTTCCCGTCGGCGGTGACGGTCGCGGTGGCGCTGTTCCTCCTGGGGGCTGCCCTGCACGCTGTCAGTGACGTGTTCGGGAGCGGGCTCGAACTGCGACCCTGGGAGGGGAACTCGACGCGGGCGGTCTACGACCACTTCCGGGGGCGGTGGATCCCGCCCCGCCGGGCGATCCGCTACGACGGCTCCCCGGAAGACCTCGTGCTGTCGGCGGCGCTTGCTCTCCCACTTCTCTATGCCGTCGATACGACGCTCCAGTTGATCGTAATCGCTGCTCTCGTCATTGCACTCGCGTACACGCTTCTCCGGCGTCGACTCGCCGATCTGGCACCGGTCGTCGCGGATCTGCTTCCGACAACGGTTCGGCCCTACGTCCCGGACCGGTATCTCTCCGACGTCGACGCCGTGGAATCTCCGAGGTCCCGATAGCGGACGGAGCTGCTCGAACGCGCAACACGTGTCAATCGAGAGTTAAAAACAATTATTACACGTCTTCGGAGAAATAAACCCAACATCGATGGGATGGACCGTTTCGGCGCTCTCGGCCGTCGTGTTCGGGAGTTCGGTCGTGGCGCTCGCAGTCGGGTTCGCAGCGCTCCGGCAGCGGCCGGATCCGATGGCCTGGCCGCTGGCAGCGTTGATGTTCGCGGCCGCAGCGTGGGCTCTCCCCCACGGCGTTGCGCTCGGCTATGCTACTGTCGAGCAAGTCACGTTCTGGCACCAGCTCCGCTACCCCGGAACCGTTCTCGCGCCCGTGGCGTATCTCGTCGTGGCGCTCCGCTATGCCGGCTACGAGCGGTGGCTCTCCCGACGGTCCTACGCGCTTCTTTCGATCGTCCCCGCAATTACGGTCACAGCGGTGTGGACGAACCCGTCTCACGGTCTGTTCTGGGAGTCGCTTTCGATCGCGACGGTCGGTGGCGCGACGGTTCTGGTCCCGGAGTTCGGCCCGCTGTACTGGATCAGCCTCGGCTATCTGTACTCGATTACGGTTCTGGGTCTGGTGGTGTACGCCATCGCGATCGCCCGATCGGGATCCGTCTATCGCAAGCAGGCGGTGTTGCTGTTCGTCGCCGCCTTCGTCCCCCTGGCGACGAACGTCGCGATGAACTTCGGAATGGGGCCCGAGCCGACGGTCGATCTCACCACCACGGCACTGGCCGTCTCCGGGCTGGTGTTCGCGCTGGCGCTGTTTTACTTCGACTTGCTGTCGCTCCGGCCGGTCGCCCGGGACCGGCTCGTCGAAGCGCTCGAGGATGGGGTCGTGGTCGTCGGTCCCGACGGCGAGGTCAGGGACTTCAATCCGGTCGCCGGACGCATCTTCGACGGGATCACCGTCGGACAGCCCGCAGACGAGCTCCTGTCGTCGAACGTCGTCTCCGACGGCGGCGAGCTCGTCGTCGAAAACGGGGGGGAGGAACGTCGGTTCCGTCCGCGATCGACGCCACTGACCGACGGGCGAGACCGCGAGATCGGGCGGATCGTCTATCTCCAGGACGTCACCGACGTCACCGAGCACGAACAGCGGATCAGCGTGCTCAACCGGATCCTCCGACACAACGTCCGCAACGAACTGAACGTCGTTCTCGGACACCTGGAGCTGCTGGAGCGTCGGTCGACAGGGGGCAGCGTCGAGCACGTCGAAACTGCAATCGAGAGTTCGAGGCGAGTCGTCGAGTTCTCCGAGAAGGCGCGCCACGTCGAGCAAACGCTCCAGGGTCGCGACAGCGCGGTGGAGGCGTCGGCGACCGACGTCGTGGATCGCGTCGTTTCCGACGCCAGGGGGCGGTATCCGCACGCGGATATCGCGGTCGAACTCCCGGAACGTGCCGACCCCGATGACCGGGTGAGCGTCGTCGACCTGGAGCTGTTCGAGCTGGCAGTCGCGGAACTGATCGAGAACGCGGTCGAACATCACGACTGTTCCTCGCCCCGGGTGACGGTTCGAGTCGAACCCGACGGCGAACTGATCTCCATCCGGATCGCCGACGACGGTCCCGGAATCCCGGAGCCGGAACGGAAGATCCTGAGCTCCCGGGCGGAGACGGATCTGGTCCACGGCAGCGGTCTCGGGCTGTGGCTTGTACAGTGGACTGCGTCGCTCTCGGCCGGCGAGCTCTCTATCGGGGACAACGAGCCGCGAGGTACCGTCGTCACCCTCTCGCTCCCGGTCGCCGACGGGGACGCTTCCGCCGACTGCGGCCAGTCCCGAACGAATTAACCTCGTCTCCGCACACACGTCCGTATGGACATTGCCCCGTTCGGCCTCGAACGCTGGTTCGCGGAGTACGAACACGACGCCGAGATCATGCTCGCCGAAAGCGGGATCCGGTCGCTTTCCGCCTCCCGGTTCGATCTCGATCCGGGCGAGTTGGGCTATGTGATCCCCACGAACGGCGATCCGGAGCTCCGTGCCCGGGTGGGGGAACGCTACGATCGATCGGCCGAGGAGGTCCTTTTCACCTGCGGGACCCAGGAGGCGAACGTTCTAGCGTTCCTCTCGCTTCTGGGGGGCGACGGCGGCGACCACGCTGTCGTGGTGACGCCGACCTACCAGGCGCTGTACTCGGTTCCGGAGGCGTTCGGTTCGGTAACGACGGTCCCACTCGAGCCACCGCGGTGGGCACTCGACGTCGACGCGGTCCGGGAGGCGATCACCGACGACACCGCGGTCGTCGTCGTGAACAACCCGAACAACCCGACGGGACGGTATCACGGCGAGGAGATCATCCAGCAACTGTACGACGTTGCCGCCGCACACGACGCGTACCTGCTGTGTGATGAAGTGTATCGGCTGCTCGCCGAGGACCCGCTGCCCCCGGCTGCGAGCATGGGCGAGTACGGCCTGTCGACGACGAGCCTCACGAAGGCGTACGGGCTGGCGGGTCTGCGGTTCGGCTGGCTCGTCGGCGATCGATCGGTGATCGACGCCGCCTGGAACTGGAAGGACTACACCACCATCTCGCCGTCGCTGTTCGGCCAGCACGTCGCAAAACAGGCGCTGGGTCGACGGGAGGCGGAGATCCTGTCGGAGAACCGCGAACTCGCCGCCGAAAACCGGGAGATCGTCGCCGACTGGATCGATCGCCACGGTCTCTCCTGGTACGATCCGGTCGGGGTCAACGGCTTCGTCACCGTCCCGGACGGGTTCGAGTCGAGCACCGACTTCTGTCGAACCGTCGTCGAACAGGAGGGCGTCGTGCTCGCCCCCGGGGAGCTGTTCGGTCACGACGACTACTTCCGGATCGGGTTCGGGCTTCCCACCTCCGAACTGGAGCGTGGACTCTCGCACGTCTCGAAGGCGATCGTGAACCGCGGGGAGCCCCAATGAGCCTCTTCCCGGACCGATTCGACGACCTTTCGGAGGAGTCGATCGCGCTCGGGGCGGGTGCGGTCACGTTGATCGTCGTGAACCTCGCGGGTAACGCCGTCGGTCTGGAGTTTCCCGGCCGGACGATCGTCGCGATCGCTGCCGGATTCCTGGCGCTGATGGCGACGAGCTATCTCCGGACAGGAAATCTGCTCCCCGAAGGCGACGACGAGGAGTACGAACCCGAACTGTAGGCGACGAACAGTGCCGAAAGTCGACGGAGGGGCCCGCACGTCGACGATCAAACCGTTTATACTACCGCCGGCAAAACGACGGTGTATGCCGAAAGAGCAAAAGCAGGTTCGCGATCTCCAGGAAGGCAGCTACGTGATGATGGACGACACACCCTGCAAGATCAACGCCTACAGCACCGCAAAGCCCGGAAAACACGGCAGTGCGAAGGCCAGAGTCGAGGGACGTGGCGTCTTCGATGGCAAGAAGCGATCGTTCTCCCAGCCGGTCGACGCGAAGGTGTGGGTGCCGATCATCGAGCGGAAGCAGGGGCAGGTCGTCTCGGTGACTGGCGACGACGCCCAGGTGATGGACCTGGACACCTACGAGACGTTCACCATGCGGATACCCGAGGACGAATCGTTCTCCTCGGACGACACCATCGAGTACCTCGAGTACGAGGACCAGCGGAAGATCGTCGGATAATGTTCCCCGGCGCGTCGGCCGACCGCGAGGCGGCGGAGTACGCGATCGTCGGTGCGCCCCTGGACGCGACGACGACCTTTCAGCCCGGGACCCGCTTCGGTCCCGACCGGATCCGCCGCTTTGCGGAGACGTACGACGACTACGACCGGCGGACGGACCAGTTTTTCACTGATCTCTCGGTGCACGACGCCGGCGATGTCCACGCGTGGTCTGACGTCCCCGACTACCTCGAGTTCCTCGAGGGGACCCTGCGGGACGTCGTCTGGGAGGACGCGGTGCCGCTCGTTGTGGGCGGGGAGCATACGGTTACGTACGCGGGCGTCGCCGCCGTCGAGCCGGACGTTCTCGTCGTCCTCGACGCTCACCTGGATCTCCGTGACGCGTACGCCGGCGACGAGTGGAGCCACGCCTGCGTCTGTCGCCGGGCGCTCGAGGAGGGGCACGCCGACCGGCTCGTCGTCGTCGGCGCGAGAACCGGCTCTCCCGAGGAGTGGGATCGCGCCGAGGCGGACGACGTGACCGTCGTGTCTCCCGAAGAGACCCGGCAGTGGATCACGGCGATGGACGCGGGGGAACACGAACTCGCGGAGGTCGACTCCGTCTACCTCTCGGTGGACATCGACGGCGCGGATCCCGGATACGCGCCGGGGACGGGAACGATGGAGCCGTTCGGCCTGACGCCCCGCGAGATGCGGGACGCGGTCCGAGCGGTGGCGCCCCGGTCCGACGGATTCGACGTCGTCGAGGTGAACGATCGCGACGACGGCCAGGCGGCGGCGCTGGCCGGGAAACTGTTGCGAGAGTTCGTCTACGGACACGCCGCCAATAGCCGATAACGCGGCCGTGTCGCCGGAAAACGAGAAGGCTTATTCAATGCGAACTCGCAGACGCGTTTATGGTCGAACTGCGGGTACCGGAGGTCGATTACACCGAGTATTCGAACCGCCAGCTCCTGGTGGTTCCGCTCGCTGTTCTCGCGCTCGCGCTTTTGATCGTCGGTGGCTGGTATCTGCTGACCGGCGCCCCCGCGAACTACGGGCTGGAGTTTACGGGGGGGACGGAGGTGCGGATCGCCATGGACGACGTCGAGGATCCCGACGCGGCGATCGAGGAGGCGTTCTCGGCGGAGCCCGACACGATCCGGTCGATCCCCGGCGACGACGTGTACGTGGTGACGTTCCGCGCCGGCGTCACCGACGCGTCGACGATCGAATCGGAGGTTGAAGCCGCCGGCTTCGAGTTACGCGGGTTAGACGAAGTGAGCGAGAGCTTCGGGGCAGACACCCGTCAACTCGCGGTCACCGGCGTCGGCATCGCGTTCCTCGGGATGGCGGTGCTGGTGTTCGCGCTGTTCCGGACGTTCATCCCCTCGGTGGCAGTCGTCGCTTCGGCGTTTTCCGACATCGTGATCCCGATTGCGATGATGAATCTTCTCGGGATCGATCTGACGCTGGGGACGGTTGCGGCACTCCTGATGTTGATCGGGTACAGCGTCGACTCCGACATCCTGTTGAACAACAGCGTGCTCCGCCGGACCGGTGACTTCTACGAGTCGGTTCACCGGGCGATGCGCACCGGCGTGACGATGACGATCACCTCTATCGCCGCGATGACGGTGATGGCGATCGCCGCGACGATTCTCGGGGTGGATCTGCTCCGTGACATCGGGATTATCCTGGTCGTCGGGCTGTTCGCGGACCTGATGAACACCTATCTGATGAACGTGACGCTGCTTCGCTGGTACAAGTTCCGGGGGGTAAAACGATGATCAAGGAGAACTGGCGACTGCTGCTGCTCGCCGTTTTCATACTCGCAGCGACGTTCGCGCTGTTCTCGCCGACGATGGCACCGGAATCTCCCGACGTCGTCGAGGGTGACGACGTCGAACAGCAGGCGTCCGAAGGGCTGACGAACCTCCAGTACGGGCTGGATCTCGCGGGCGGGACGCGGATCCGTGCGCCGCTTCTCGGGTTCGTCGCCGACGGCGTCGAATTCGGGGGTGACACCCCCTCACAGGTCGCCCAGAACGTCGCGAACGAATTGCCGGACACCGACTCGACCGACGTCAACGTCGAACAACGCACCGAGGACGGGGGCGAGGTCGAGGTGACAGACGCTGGCGTCACCGAAGAGGAGTTCGCGGTCGCGCTCGAGGCAGCCGGCTACCAGTACGATTCGATCTCGCCGGGCGTCACCGACGAAACCCGTGACGCAGCGATCCGGGTGATCGACGGGAAGATCAACGAGGCCGGACTCTCGGGCGGGAGCGTCCGCCAGGTGTTCGACCCCGGCGCAGGCGAACACTTCCTGCTGATCGAGGTGCCGGGCGAGGACAGAAGCGACGTCATCGAACTCATCGAGGAGCGCGGGACGGTCCGGATCGACATCTACTACCCCGACGATGAGGCCGAGGACGGCTACTCGACCGAACGCTCCGTGCTGGTGCAGGACGACTTCGAGAACATCGGGACCGCCCAGCGCGACGAATCGGACCGGCCGTACGTGCCGGTGTCAGTCGTCAACGAAGAAGGCAACCCGGCGGCCGAGCGGTTCCAGGACGCCGCCGCAGAATTGGGCGTCGCGCAACCGGGCGGGTCGCAGTGTACCTACTTCAGTGACGACGGCGTCGGCGAGACCCAGGACCCGTGCCTCCTGCTCGTCGTCGACGGCGAGGTCGTCAACGCGTTCGGGATGCAGCCGGGACTTGCAGAGAGTATGCGTGAAGGCTCGTGGGCGAACGATCCCGGCTTCCGGCTGATGGCGACCGACTTCCAGGACGCCCAGCGCATCTCGTTGAACCTCCGCGCGGGTGCGATCCCGGCCCAGTTGGGGATCGAACAGGGAACCTCGTCGTTCATCTCTCCGACACAGGGTGAGAACTTCCGGCTGTTCGGCGTGATCATCGGGGCCCTCGCTGTGATTGCGGTCGCAGGCATGGTGTTCCTCCGCTACCGGAACCCGAAGGTCGCGCTCCCGATGACGGTGACCGCGTTCTCGGAAGTGTACATCCTGCTCGGGTTTGCCGCGCTGGTTCAGTATCCGGTGGATCTGGCAGTCGTCGCCGGCTTCATCGCCGTGGTCGGTACGGGGGTGGACGACCTCGTGATTATCGCCGACGAGGTGATGAGCGAGGGCGAGGTGAAATCCAGGAAGGTGTTCGACTCGCGGTTCAGGCGAGCGTTCTGGGTGATCGGCGCCGCCGCCGCGACCACGATCATCGCGATGTCACCGCTGATGATTCTCTCGCTGGGTGACCTCTCCGGCTTCGCGATCTTCACCATCCTGGGCGTGCTGGTCGGTGTGCTGATCACCCGGCCCGCGTACGGGGACATCCTCCGGCGGGGTCTCACCCATCGCTGAACGCGGCCGTCGCTCCCGGATTCGGTTCAGCGCCGGTACGTCTCCTTTGCGGCGATTCGAACCCGCGTTTCGCCGCGTTCTGCGAACAGGTCGTCCTCTTCGCGGACGAACTGCACGCCCATCGCGTCGACCGATTCGTTTTGCTCGGGGATCTGCACCGTCTCGATCCCGCCGTCGTGGGCGACAAGCAGGTGGAACCCGTCCTCCCAGGAGACGACCGTGACGTTCCGCCCGTCCACGCGTGGCTGGGCGTGGGATCCCGTCGAGGTAAACGCGACACGGCGGTCCCCGTCGTGTTCGAGCTCCACCCGGTAGACGCGGTCCCCGCCGACGACCTGCCAGCCCGTCCGGTGGGCGGTCACCGAGTCGCGCCAGCCGAGCCCGCCGAGCCCGATCTGTTCCTGCCCGGAGCCTTGCAGGCGATTCTTCGAGGCTGCAGTGGTCCAGAGGTGTCGCTCCTGGCTCTTCACGATTACTCCCGAGGTCTCGACGGCGGTGGTTTCGCCGAACAGATCGACGTCGATCACGTCGACCATCCCGTCGGTGACACCCTCTGCGTAGGTCACTTGGTAGTCACGCACCTCGATCGGATCGCCCGGAAGCGGCTCCTCGTCGGCGGTGACGAGGTTCACCGGGATCGCCGGCCCGGCGATCATCGCCGCGCCCACGAGGAGGAGTACGAAGCCGATCGCCGCCGGCGACACGCCCGCGATCGGGTTCGACACCGGGATCGAGGGGAGCGAGAGGCGGAACGGAGACGACGAGAGGAACGGAAGCGACGAGGGTGTCGGAAGCGACGGAATCGACAGCGGTTCGTCGCGAGTGGCTCCGGCGAGGACCACGAGCGTCGCGAGCAGAATCACGAGCGCCAGGCCGATCGCCCGGTAGAGCACGTACGTCTCGCCGCCGCGGTACCAGTACACCGCCCACAACGACCGCGTCGCGCCGTACAGTAACACGCCGGTCCCGAGCCGGAGCGCCGAGGGGAGATCACCCCGACGGCGTCGGAGGTACAATCCGACGAGAAGTCCCACGAACAGCCCGAGCGCGTGGCCCTGGATCGCGATCGTCGCCCACGAGGGTGTTTGATACACCCAATCTGCACTGGCGACGAGTTCCGGATGTCGCATCGCGTTGTACACCAGTCGGACGAGCGTACTCGCCGCCAGGGCGACGATCGTCCCCAGCGGGTAGAAGGCCAGCGCGAATCCCCCGAATGCGAAGACCACGCCCGAAAAGCCGATCACCGGACCGACGGCGAAAAGCGACGAGAGCAGTCCGGCGACGAGAACCGCCCCGGGGACGATCAGGAACGCACGGACGTACGGGTTCGTTTTCCACGATTCGAACGACGAGGAGCCTCTCGACTGGGGGAAGTGGCCCCAGGCGTACTCCGCGAGCGTGCCCAGCACCAGTGCACCCAGCAGGTTGCCGATCAGGTGGCCCGCACTCGCGTGGGAAAAGCCCGCCGTCACCATCCCCAGCGGGTAGAAGTACGACCACGCCCGGAACGGCACCACCACCGGATTGTACCAGTTTTCGGCACCGCCCTGGACGAACAGGTACACGAGGAGGACCCCCCCGAGGGAAACGAGCGTGCCCCACGGGATCCCGAACAACAACCGGGAGCGGAGTTTTCGACCCCACGCTCCCTGCGGTCGGTCGATCGCGTACACGATGGCGAACGCGAGGAGGCCGGCAGCGACGACCGCGAGCCGCTGGAGCGGGAGCCACTCCGGAACCATACCCCGACTGTGTCGCCCCGTTCCCTTGAAGGGGTCGGTCGCGTCAGGTGGTCTCGTCGCGGTCGTCGGCGGGGGAGTGGATCGGTTCGACTACCAGATCGCCCTCTTCGATGCCGTGTTCGTCGGTGAATCCGAGATTCACTTCGAGGACGTACTGTCCGTAGCCGGTGTAGGTGGTGAGCGACGACTGGTCCTCTTCGACGGGTGCCTCGTGGATCGTCGTGATCGTCCCGTTCTCGTCGACGAAGACGATGTCGATCGGGAACGACATGTCTCGCATGATGTAGTCGTACGTGCCCGGCTCGTCGTGGACGAACCACATCCCCTCGTCGGGAGCGAGGTCGTCGGTGTTCGAGAGCCCAGTGTAGCGTTTTTCTCGGGTGTCGGCGATTCGGGCGTCGACAGTGGCGAGCCGGTCCCCGCTGTCGGCGTTCTCGATCGTGACTGTGGTCCACTCGTAGTCGCCCCGCTCGTGCAGCCCGAGACTCATCCCGACCGCTATCCCTGCGACGAGGAGGACGACGACAACGGCAGCACCGAGGGCCCGTTCGTTCACGGGGGAATCGTGGGGCGACCGACGTATGAGCGTGTCGTCCGGTTTCGCTCCAGAAGGAAAGCGTTATTCGCTCGGGGCGGGTGGGTTCGAATGCGGGCTCGTGGTCTAGTGGTTATGACGCGTCCCTTACAAGGACGAGATCGGCGGTTCGAATCCGCCCGAGCCCATACGAGTGCCCGAGCGTCAGCGAGGGCCGAGTATTTCTGCGAGGCGGATTCGAACCGGAGAAAGACGGTCGTCTCGTTTCACTCGACGCTGCGTCTTTCAGGGCTCAACCGCCCTCGCATACAGTTCTGCGACTCACTTCGTTCGTCCCAGAAATTGGCTCGGGCGGATTCGAACCAGCGAGCGGGAGGTGAGCGAGCGAAGCGAGCGAACGGGAGCGAGTGAGGTTCGAATCCGCCCGAGCCACGTCGTCCCGGAGCCGAGCCGTCTCCGAGCTACGTCGTCCCGGGGCCGAGCCGTCCCTGAGCCACGTCGTCCCGGAGCCGAGCCGTCTCCGAGCCGATCCCATATCCAGACGATCCATGCCGTCCACACCGGTTTATAAACTCTCACCACTATCACAAGACGATGACCGTGGAACCGATCGTCTCGCTGGCGCCGAGCGCGACCGCGACGATCGCGGCGATGGGCCTGACAGATCGCCTCGCGGGCGTGACCACACACTGTTCGATCGATGCGGAGACGGCCGACGTCACGCGGGTCGGTGGCTGGCTGAACCCGTCGTACGACCGCCTCCGCGATATCGGTCCCGCGGTCGTCTGTACGAGCGACGAACTCCAGCGGGAGATCCGGGACGAACTTCGCGATCGTGGATACGACGTCGTCCATCGGGAACCCGCCCGACTCGAGGAGGTGATCGACGGGTTCGAAGCGCTCGGCAGGGCACTCGGCGAAACCGACGCAGGAACGCGACTCGCCCGTACGTGCCGAGAGCGTCTCGAGGAGGGAAAACGGCGGGTCGCCGGACGGGACCGCCCCGTCGTCTACTGCGAGGAGTGGTCGGATCCGCCGATGGCGGCAGGCAACTGGGTCCCGGACGCGGTCCGTGCTGCGGGCGGCCGGTATCCCTTCGTTGCACCCGGAGAGCGATCGCGGGAGATCCAGCAGGCGGCCGTCGAGAACGCGGCTCCCGATCACGCGGTGTTGCACGTCTGCGGGCACGGCGATCGCGTCTCGCCCGACCGGATCGCGGGCAGGGAATGGGACGTCGATCCCGAAATCCACGTCGTCGACGATTCTCTGTTGAATCAATCGAGTCCGCGCCTGCTCGACGGCATCGAACTGCTGTCCGATCGACTGCATCCGCAAGACTGAACGGGGTTCCAGACAGTCTCTCCGACATGCGAGTCGCCGTCGGGAGCAGGAATCCCGTGAAACGCCGGGCGGTACAGCTGGCGATGAAAAGCGACGCGGACGGCTTCGGCGACGGGGCCGTCGTCGAACGGGTCGACGTCGACTCCGGCGTCGACGAACAGCCGACCAGCCACGCGGAGACGCGCACCGGTGCGGAGGTCCGCGCCGAGCGGGCGTACGCGGCCGGCGAGTACGACCTCGCGGTCGGAATCGAGGGCGGCGTGGCGCGGTTCCCGGACGGTTCGGCAGGTTCGAAGAGAGACGGAGACGGTCCGAGCGACCGCGAGGAACCGTTCCTGATCATGTGGGCCGCCGTCACGGACGGCGACCGAATCGGAACCGGGACCGGACCCAGCATCGCACTCCCGACGGGGATTGCCGACCGGATCGACGCCGGTGAGGAGCTGGGGCCGGTGATGGACGACGTCCTGGGAACCAGCGAAATCGCCAAAAAACAGGGCGCTGCGGGTGTGTTCACCGGCGGCCGGGTCGACCGCGCCGAGGCGCTCTCGCAGGCGGTCGCCGGGGCGCTGGGACCGTTCGTCTGTTCGCTGTACGAGTAGCGCCCGGAAGTGAGGTATATATCTCGCCTCGAATACGGTTACTAAATATAAATGAACGGAAACAGTTTAGTAGTAGTTTCACGGTCTGATCCGACCTGCAACAGATAACGTAAATACGAAGAATACCATCTTCACCGATGCCGGGGTGCCTCTGACATCCGGCAGTCGACGACGGGACGTTCTGCCCGACCGCCCTGTCGTTCCCGGCGTGCGATCGTTTGCCCGGACGATCGCGTCTCCAAGCGCCGACCGGCCGGGCTGTGTGCCCGACTCCCGGTCGCGTCGGTAGTTTTCAGGTATCACTCGAATCGCTCGACAGTGACGGCTGCAGCATCGACGGCTTCGGCGTGGACTGTTTGCACTTCTCGGCGCGCGGCGTCGAAATCCTCCCGGGAGACGAGGTGGCTCGGGCAGTCGCAGTCGGACGCCCCGAACCCGGGAATCGGTCCGTCGCCGAGCCGGCCGGCGACGGTGCACTCGACGTCCTCGCCGTGGGCTTTGACGACTGCCGAAAGCGACGTCGCGGGATGGCCGAGCAGGTAATCGACGTGCCAGTGCCGTGCGTCGCTCTCGCCCTCGGCGAGCCGTCGATGTCTGTCGATCCGGCTGAACCCGCCCGTGCCGAACGCGCTTCCCGTGTAACAGTAGACGGGCGCGTCGAACCGCTGCTCGCCCAGCGCGCCGACGTCGGTCTCGAACCGATCGTCGACGTCGACGAGGAGCGTGTACGTTCCGTTCGACGGAAGTTTCCCCTCCGTCCGACTCCGTCCGGTCATCGTCGACGGTCGGTCCCGCGCTACCGTAGTTCCTCCGGCATCGCCTCGCGTGCGGCGGCCGCGAGCGCGTCGAACTGCTGCGCCGCCGGCTCCTCGATCCGGTACTCCTCGTGATACGGATCCGCCTCGCGGTCGCGGCCGCTGGCGCGACCGACAGCGGAGGCGATCCGCTCGTAGTTGTCCCGAAGCAGCGATCCGACCAGGTTGGGGGTGCCCGCCCGGTCGGCGAGCTCCCGGGCCGCAGCCCGGCCCGCGTAGACGCGGCCCTCGTCGGCGTCGACGAGCACCATCGCGAAGGGCGCCTCCCCGAACTGCGCCGCCAGGAACTCTTGGGCGTCATCGTCGTACCACGAGACCACCGCGACGTCATCGAGCCGGCGGACTGCCGTCGCCGCGATCGAACAGTACGGACACTCGCCGTCGTAGATGAGGACTGTCCGTTCCTCGGATCTCTCCTCTGCCCCCGGATCGTCCATGCGGAAACTACGGGCGCTGGACGGATAAGTCGCTCAGGTGATCGACCGCTCGTCCGGGCCGTCACTCAGGTAATTGCCTCGTACGTCTCCGGGTCCTCTCCGGACGTCAGCGACAGCGCGGTGATCGCCACTACGTCCCGGACCGTCCGGGCGGAGTCGATGTCGGGTGCGAGCAGCCGGGGGGTATCCTGCCAGTCGTCGTCGAACTCGTCGTCGTGGCCTCGATCGATCTCCGCACAGACGAAGCCGACCAGACCGTCCAGCGTCGGCCCGATCTCGATGCACGCCCGGTGGCCGTCCCCTCCTGTCGCCAGCACGTGTGTCGTGTCGTCCGGGAACCCTGCCGCCTCGATTACGGGTCCGAGCGGAACGCCGGCCCAGCGGCCGGTGACGATCCGGCCGGTGTGACAGTGGATCGTAAACCGTCGGGACTCCCAGCCGTACTTCTCGCGCACTGTGGGCGTGTTCGAAAGCAGTATCGTCCGGTCGCCCCGGACCGTCACCGTCGCAGTCGGGCTGTCGCGTGTCATTGGTCTCGAGGAGTCGCTCACGAGAGGTGGGCGGCAATGTCGGCCTCGGTGATGATTCCGACGGCTTCGCCCCCCTCGGTGACGACGACCGCCTTGTAGTGGTCCAGCAGGTTGCGAATCTCGTCGACGGTCACGTCCTGTGACACCGTCGGGAACGATTCGCTCATAATCTCGCTTACGGGTTCGTTTCCGACGTTCCCGCCGGCGTGGATGACGTCGCTCTGGCTGATCGAACCGACCGGCACGCCGTTTTGCAACACCGGCAGCTGGGAGTACGCCTCCCGCTCCATCAGGTCGACTGCCTCGCTTACGGCGTCGTCCGGCTCGACGCTCACCACGGACTCGTGCATCAGGTCCTTTGCACGAACGACCTCCCCTTCCGCCTCGTCGAGGGCGGCCACGATCCGTCGGAGCGTCGACAGTCGTGGGTCGACGTCTCCGCCTTCGATCCGGGCGATGAGCGGCTGTGAAACTCCGGCGGCGTCTGCGAGTTCGCTCTGGGTGAGTTCGAGCTCGGTCCGCCGCTCGCGCAAGTCCTGCGGCGTCGGCAGTTCCATGTCCGTAAATAACCAGGAGTTATTGATAAGGGTTTGGGCTGCGGTGTCGCCGTGTCCGGCGACCGACCCTTTAAAAGGACGGGCGCGTACCCCGACACATGGCCAAGTATTCCACGGGCGGGGGTGGCGGCGGCGGCGACGGCGACGCCTGCGAACTGTGCGGGCGGGAGACGGGGAATCTCCGACTCGCCAACGTCGCCGGCGCGGAGCTTCTGGTGTGTCGCGACTGTGAACCGCACGGCAGCAACCGCAAGCAGACCGAAAAGAAACACGAGCGGGAAGGCTCTCGGGACGACGACGGGCCCAGCCGGAAGAAGCGGGCGGCCCAGCGGGCGGCCAAAATGTACGACGCCGGCAAGGGCGATTCGAGCCACTGGGAAAAGGAGGGCACTGATTACGAGAAAGACCGGCTGCCGTATCTCCTCTCCGACTACGGCGAGCGCGCCGAGCGCGCCAGGCAGGACGCCGGGCTCCGCATCGAAGAACTCGCCGCAGAGCTCGACGTCGACGAGGACGACCTCCTGGCGATCGAACAGGGCCGTGCCGCCCGCGCGAACGTCGGCGGGTCCGTCGTCCGCGCGGTCGAAGAACACCTCGACGTGGAACTGGTCGACGAGTAGCCGTCTCGTCCCGCCGGGTCCCGTCGGAAGCAGCGCCGGGCTCCGGCAGGTACCGCCATCGCGGACAGTTTTATCGAACCGGACCACGTTCCGACGGACATGACCGGCTCTCGCGCACCCGAAGACCCGTCGGTTCGATCGTTCTCCGCCACCGTCGACCGCGTCACCGACGACGCGGTCGTGCTGGACGAGACGTACTTTTATGCCGCCTCCGGCGGCCAGCCCGCCGACCGGGGCTTCATCGACGGAACCGAAGTGACCGACGTCCGGGACGTCGACGGCGAGGTTCACCACGGTGTCGCCTCACCGGAGGACGGTCTCGCATCCACCTTCGAGCCCGGCCAGGAGGTCGAATGTATCGTCGACGACACGTTCCGCACGTACTGTATGCGCGCCCACACGGCGAGTCACGTGCTGTACGGCGCCGGGCGGCGGCTGTTTGACGACCTGGGATACGGTGGCTTCGACATCGACGACAGGAAGGTTCGGGTCGACTTCGCGACGCCCTCCGACGTCGACGACGAGGCGCTCGTCGAACTCGAGCGGTTGACCAACCGGGCGGTGTGGGACTCGCTTCCGGTGTCGTGGGGTGAAGTCGACGTGGAGACCGCCCGCGACCACGAGTCGGTGGCGTTCAACACCAAAACCGAGGAGGGTGTCATGGCCGGTGCCGACACCGTCCGGATCGTCACCGTCGGCGGCGACACGCAGGGGAACCTCGGCGATGTCGACCCCGAGGAGGCAGTCGAGGCGCTCGCGCTCGACGGCTCGGCGTGGGACGCCGCCGCCTGTGGAGGGACCCACGTGTCGAACACAGCCGAAATCGGGCCAGTAGAGGTGCTCTCGCGGTCGAATCCCGGCGAGGGGCTCACACGAATCGAGTTCGCGGTCGGGCCCGTTGGGATCCAGCGGGACGCGACGGTCCATCGGGCAGCGCTGTCTGCCGCCCGGGAGGTCGACGTCGGGGTCGAGGAACTGCCGGAGGCGGTCGCCCGGCTCAGCGAAGAGAACCAGGCGCTTTCGGACGAACTCGAGTCGCTGAAAGGGGACGTGCTCGACGCCCGGCTCTCGTCGCTCGAGACGATCGATCGGGACGGCGACCGGTGGCGAATCGGCGCGGTCGACGGGTTCGGTCCCAACGAGGTCGGCGACCGGCTCCAGGCACGGATCACAGGCGGGGACGACGCCCCGGACGTCGCGGCGGTCGTCGGCGACGGCGACGCGCCGTTCGTCGTGGTGGCGACCGACGGCACTCCCGCAGCTGGCGACGTCGTCGAGGAGATCACCGATCGGTTCGGCGGGGGCGGGGGTGGCGGTCCGACGTTCGCTCAGGGGGGCGGCCTCGACGCCGACCCGGAGGACGTCCTCGCCTGGCTGCGCGGCGAGTGACCTGAGATCGGAGTCTGCGTTCGGGGAGTGAGTTTTTTCTTCGCCGGAGCGAAACGGCGCCCATGTCACTGCCACCCAGCGACTCGGCGCTCACCGACGAACAGCGGGCGATCCGGGACCTGGTTTTCGAGTTCGCGTCCGAGGAGATCCGGCCGGGCGCCCGGGAGGCCGACGCGACCGAGACGTTTCCCGAGGACGTCTGGGACGGGCTCGCCGAGCTGGATCTCACCGGGTTGACAGTCCCCGAGGAGTACGGCGGGTTCGACGCCGACCGCCTCACCTACAGCGTCGTCAACGAGGGCGTGGCCTACGGGCAGCTGGCGGTCGCGACCGCACTGTCGGTTCACTGTCTGGCGACCTCCTGTATCGCGACGTTCGGCACCGAGGCCCAGCGCGAGCGGTGGCTCCCCGAGATGGTCGACGGCCGGCCGGTCGGCGCGTTCGCGCTCTCGGAGCCCCACGCCGGCTCCAACCCCGCCGAGATGTCGACAGTCGCCCGACGAGACGGTGACGAGTACGTCCTCGACGGCGAGAAGATGTGGATCACCAACGGCGAGCGGGCGGGGGTGTACGTCGTCTTCGCGAAGACCGACCGGGACGACCCCGGAAGCGTCACGCAGTTCCTGGTCCCCGGCGACACGCCGGGGGTGACCGTCGGCAAGAAAGAGGAGAAGCTCGGGTTGCGCGCTTCGGACACGACATCGCTGGGGTTCGACGGGGCGCGGATCCCGGCCGAGAACCGACTCACAGAAGAGGGGAAGGGGCTGTCGGCGGCGTTCCGGATTCTCACGGGCGGTCGGATCGGCATCGCCGCCCAGTCGGTGGGGCTGGCACAGGCGGCGTTCGACGAAGCGCAGGAGTACGCGGGGGAACGCGAGCAGTTCGGCGGTCCGATCGCGGACATCCAGGCGATCCGGCACAAGTTCTCCGAGATGGCGACCCGGATC
The DNA here is from genome assembly GCF_024972735.1 of Halalkaliarchaeum sp. AArc-CO. Lineage (GTDB taxonomy): Archaea > Halobacteriota > Halobacteria > Halobacteriales > Haloferacaceae > Halalkaliarchaeum. The sequence continues at coordinate 2,561,158 of NZ_CP087723.1, read as the reverse complement.
GCCGCCTCGCGGCTGCTGGTCCGGGAGGCGGCCCGGCAGGCGGACGCCGGCGAGGACAACCGGGTCGCGGCGTCGATGGCGAAGTACCACGCCAGCGAGACCGCGATGGCGGTCACGAACGAGGCGGTCCAGATCCACGGCGGCTACGGCTACACCACCGAATTCGACGTCGAGCGCCTCTATCGCGACGCCAAAATCACCGAAATATACGAGGGAACCACGGAGATTCAAAAGGAGATTATCGCCAGGGGCGTACTCGAGTAGCCTCGGCCGGGGTGGGACGGCGGGGGTCGACGGTTCGAGTCCCACAAACGATTTCTCCCGTGGGGGAGTTAGGTGTACCATGTACGTCCGCGATGCGCGAAACCGGGAGGAGGTCTGGCTTCTGGACCACATCGAGGCGATGGGCCTGGACGACGCCGCGTTCCGGTCGCGCGATTACGTCATCGCGGTCGACGAGGAGTCCAACGACAGGGCGGGGTTCGGGCGGATCCGGATCCACAAGGAACCCGACGCCTGCGAGATCACGGGGATCGGCGTACTCGACGGCTGGCGCGACCAGGGCGTCGGCGCCCACGTGATCGAGCGGCTCCTCCAGAAAGCCGGCGACGAAGGGTTCGAGGAAGTCTACTCGCTTACGGATCAGCCGGAGTATCTCGTCCAGTTCGGCTTCGAGTTCGCGGATCCCGGGGAGCTCCCGGCGCCGATCGCCGAGCGAATCAGCGAAAAGCGCGAGACGGTGAGCGACGAGGTGCAGCCGCTCCGGATCGACGTCGACGGGTTCGAGATGCCCGACCGGCTCCGCGAGCGGTTCAAGTCGGCTGCAGAGCGCGACGCCGAGGATGAGGGTCCCGAAGAGACCCCGGAAGACTTCGGCATCGACCCCGACGAGGCCACTTATAAGTACGATCCACGCGGTTGACGCCCGTTATCGGGGGCGGAACCGGAAAGAGTAACACCCTTAAACCGCGACCGGCTGGTTGTACGTGAGCGCCGGTGGTCTAGTGGTAGGACCTGAGCCTTCCAAGCTCATGGCCCGGGTTCAAATCCCGGCCGGCGCACTCACTTCGCTCGCGGCTTCGCCGCTCGCTTCGTTCGTGCGCCGGCCGTAGTCCCACTCGTTCACTCCGTTCACTCGCGGGACTCCCGGCCGGCGCAAGCGAGGCCGAACGAAGTGAGGCCTCGGAGATGTGAACGGCGAACGAAGTGAGCCGTGAACACATTTCTGCCGAACGAAGTGAGGCCTCGGAGCCGTGAACACATTTCTGCCGAGGAGGTGAGGCCTCGGAGCCGTGAACACATTTTCTGCCGAGGAGGTGAGGCCTCGGAGCCGTGAACACATTTTCTGCCGAGGAGGTGAGGCCTCGGAGACGTGAACGGCGAACCAAGTAAGCCGTGAACGCAATACCTGTCGAAAGGAGCGAACCGATCCTGCCGGCTGCGGTTTTCGGGAGTCCCGGTGAGTACGATACCCGATCGACTGACCTCGCGCTCTGCCGCGATCCAGAATCCCAGGTCGGATCCGGATAAACGAGGGGGAACGTTCCAGGAATTCAGCAATATTCATCACCACTGTGTGTGTTGTTATTGTAACACATGGATGGTCCACCGTTCGAGTACGCCGAATTCGAGGAGGGGAGACACGTCAACTACTGGCGATTGAACCCGGCACTGCAGACGGCGGCACGCCGGGTGTATCCGGACGAGGAGTTCGAGTGGGCAACCGAACGCCTCGACGAGTTCGGGGAGGTGGTCGGACTCACGATCGCGGACAACGCCGACGTGATCGACGAGCACGGCCCGGAACTTCGGACGTACGACAAACACGGCGACCTGTTAAACGAGGTTCGGTATCACCCAAAACAGTTCGAGAACGAGGAGTTGATTTACGAGCGCGGGATTCTCGCCGACGCCTTCGAAGCGCCGCCGGGGCGGGACGAACCGCTGGGGCTGATCCACACGCTGACGATGCAATTGCTGCTGTCGTACGTCGACACCGGTCTGGTCTGTTCGCAGTCGATGACGGTGGGGGCGGCACTGGTGCTCCGGAATCACGATCACGGGAACCACTACGGGGAGTACTTCGAGGGGCTCACCGCCCGAGAGTACGAGGAGGTCATCGAAGGGGGAATGTTCCTGACCGAAGAACAGGGCGGGAGCGACGTCGGGGCCACCGAAACGGTCGCGAACCCCGTCGGCATTCCACGGGATGCAACGGGGGCCGCCGGGGGCGAGGCGACCGGAGAAGACGTCGAGGAGGGAACCGCGAACGGGGAGGGGAAGACGGCCTCGGGCGACGAGGACGGACGGGCCGTCCACGGCGACGGCGGGGAGGTCGGAGCCGACGACCCGATCGAGGCCCGGACGTACGAGTTGACCGGCGACAAGTGGTTCTGCTCGAACATCGACGCCCAGGGGACGCTTGCGCTCGCCCGCCGCCCGGAGGCCCCCGAGGGAACGGCGGGGCTGTCGCTGTTTCTGGTCCCCCACGAGCTCCCGAACGGCGAGTTGAACCAGCAGCGCTACCGCCGGCTCAAAGACAAGCTGGGCACCGAAAGCGTCCCCACGGGCGAGGTGGAGTTCGACGGGACCATCGGATACCTCGTCGGGGAGCCCGAGCGGGGGTTCAAATACATGACCACGATGCTGAACTGGGAGCGGATCACGAACTCCGTGGGCGCGGTCGGGATCATCGGCCGGCTCCTCCTTGAGAGCAAGATCCACGCCGCAAACAGGGAGGCGTTCGGACAGCCGATCGCGGAGTTCCCGCTGTTACAGCGCGATCTCGTCGAAATGGCGGTCACCCACGAGGCGACGCTCGCGTTTGCGATGGAGGCCGCCCGGTGGTTCGACCGGTACGAGCGCGACCACGAGGACGACCGCGCGTTCCGGCTCATGCGGCTCCTCGTGCCGGTGTCGAAACACGTGACCACCCGCGCCGCCGTCGACACCGCCTCCTACGCGATGGAGATCCAGGGCGGCAACGGGTACGTCCGCGAGTTCGTCACCCATCGGCTCTACCGCGACGTCCAGGCGCTTCCCATCTGGGAGGGGACGGCCAACATCCTCTCGCTCGACGTTCTCCGGGCGATGGAGACGGAACGCGCCCACGAGGAACTGCTCCCGCTCGTCGAGGGCTATCTCGACGACGTCGACCACCCGATCCTGGAGGCGCAGGTCGCGACAGTACGCGAGGAGTTCCGGGCGCTCAAGGAGGCGCTCGTGACGCTTGCGACCGGGGACGACGACTACGCCCAACACGAAGCGAAGGAAGTGACCGAATACGTGTACGATGTGCTCACCGCTGCCCTGCTGCTGTCGCGTGCTCAGCGATCGCTGGCGGAACGGGGGGACGCACGGGAGGCAGTCGTCGCCCGCCTCTTCGTCAGAAAGACGTTTTCGGAGCCACACGCCCGGGGGATCACGACCGGCGAGGCGATCCCGATGGCGTATTTCGACGCGATCGTCCGGTACGACAGCGTCGATCCCGATCGATTGGCGGCATAGTCGACCGAAACCCGGACAGGAAACGGAGAAATTCGCAGAACCACGGAACTCGTGCAGTTCGGTGACCGCCCGGACGGGTTTGAGACCGAGAGTCCAACGTCTGGGTGGATATAAATTAAAATATCCTGTTTAGTGGATACTCGTCCGAAAGAAAGGGCAGTTAGAAAACGAATGCGGAACCCTTATCAGTATCACCGGCCTTCCTCTATTCGCAATGGCAAACGGCACGGTTGATTTCTTCAACGACACAGGCGGTTACGGCTTCATCGCGACTGAGGACTCCGACGACGACGTTTTCTTCCACATGGAGGATGTCGGCGGCGAAGATCTGACGGAGGGACAGGAGATCGAATTCGATATCGAACAGGCCCCCAAGGGCCCGCGCGCAACGAACGTCGTTCGCGTTTAATCACGGTTTCAATCGTCGCCTCGCGGCGACACTGACTGATTGCGGTTTTCTTCGACACATGAGTCGATTAGCTCTATCATCATCTTGCGTTCGAGGGCTCTGAGTCGCTGAGAGACGGCCGACTTGCTCACGCCGAGTTCGTCGGCGACGTCACCCAGATCGGCTTCCTTCGGTTTCTGATAGTATCCCATTCGAACGGCCAGTCTCGCCGCTTCCATCTGTTTGGCGGTGACCTCGTCCACGCTGAGGGTGCACGGTCTGGGTCCGGTTTCTCCGAGCGAGTCGACGGTAAACGTCACGTCGTCGACAGCGCCGGTGAGATACTGGAAAATTTTTTGGCCCGCCTCGCGGTTCGGCACGGAGACGGTCATCTCGAACGGTGACGATTTACCACTCATTGTTCGGCTCTCTGACGGCAGTCGGCAGTTGACGTGGCCGTTCGGGATCGTTTTTGCCTCTCGCGTTCCGAGGCCGCGGTACCACGCTCGGTACGGAGATCGTCTGTTCTCATAGTCGTTCATACGGACCGACCGACGATAGGTGACACTCCGGACTTATGAAGGCTTTAAGTAACGGACGGGGTGTTCCGTCGAGGTCGTCTAGCGTTCTTCGTTCCAGCAGTCACACCCGCAGGAAAGCTGTCGGATGACGTTCGCCTCAGCACGCTGCAGTCGCTGGGAGAGCGCAGACTTGGAGATGCTCATCTCCGTCGCCAGCTCCTCGAGGGGGACTTTCGTGTCCGGATCGTAGTAGCCGGCCTGTTTGGCCCGATGGACCGCCTCGCGCTGCTTTGGCGTCAGTGCCGAGACGTCGATCGTGCAAGTTTCGGGGTATTCGAGCCGCTCCGTGGAGGTGATCGACCGGACGACAACCCGATTGCACCGTTCGCGCACGTCGCTTACGATCGAGGAGACTGTTTCGGTGTCCGGGACGTACGTCTCCATCACGAACGATCCGTCGCCGATCCGAAGGTACCGCGGGATACAGCCGTACTTGACGAAGACGATTCCGGGACAGTGATCGCAGATACTGCTCGAGAAGTATTTGGTTTCGGTCTGTTCACCGTCCTCGGTTTGTTTCTGAACGCCGATGTCACACTGGCAGTCTCCGTCGTCGAACCGAACGTCGATGTCGACGATGTTGCCGTCGGCGTAATCCATGGTACACGGTCCGCCACGTTCGATCTCGAGTTCGACGCGGAGTCTCCTGTTTTCCATCGACGGTGGTTCCTCTCCCGCCTCCGTGGTGGTTTCATCGCGGGCCAGCTGGGGGGCGCCACTCATGATGCACCCTACGTCTTCGCGACTTAAGCCACGTCTCTTTGTTCTTACTGGCTGAGAACCAGCCGAGACCGGGGCGTCGTGGCCGCCGGGGAAACTTGAACTGACTCCCGCCCCGAATCGGCGTATGCGCGAGGAAGACGAGATCAGGGAGCAGTACGAGTTTCTCGAAGAGCAACTCGAAAGCGAGGAGATGCGTCACGAAGGGGTCAGACAGATGTTCACATACTACAAACGGGCGCTGGGATGGGTGCTCGAAGAGGAGTACATCTAGCGGCGACATCCGACACTGCCCTTCGACACTGAACGGGATGGCCGGTCGTCGGTCGGATACTGGTTGGCCGCGGATCGGATACCAGTCGGTTCAAAACCCCTTCGGGGTTCCCAGCCGTCGAACACTGGCGACATCTTTAAGTCGATCCCATCGGTAGAATCGGGTGACGCTTCGCTTGGAGGGCCGAAGCGTCAGCGGGGACCAATTTAGGGCGGCACAGCCGCGATCTTTCGCGGCTTGCTACCTTTTCGAACGATCGATCACTCGATGGAGAGCGACTCGTCCGTCTCGGGAGCGCCTTCCGGCCACTCCAGTTCGAACTCGACGCTCAACTCGGCGGGACCGCTTCCGGTTTCTCGTTCCGCCTTGACCTCGAAGGTCGGCCGCGGCGGTACCTCGAGGGTGACCGACTGGTCGCCGGCCGCAAGCGTCACCGGCTCGCCGGTCTCGAGTTTGTCGGCAACCGATCTGAGCATCGCCGCGATCTCGGACCGCTCTGTGCGCCGTTCCGTCGAGAAGATCACTTCTTCGGGCATGTCTGAATGGTGGATCTGCGACAAGATAAATTCATGCTCTCGGAGAGATTCACTCTGGAGTGGCCAACCTTTCTGCCGATAGTATATCTGTTTTACATGAATCTCTATTTCGATAACACAGCAGTAGCACCACTCTATCCACAGTTACCTGGCTATACTCAAATCCGAGTCGACATCTTTATTGATATGCGATATTGTATCTATAGCTGGATATAACCGATGTACGATCTGACAGGCTTTCAGCGAGACCTGCTGTACGTCATCGCGGGACTCGACGAACCGCACGGACTCGCCATCAAAGAGGAACTGGAGAACTACTACGAAAAGGAGATCCACCACGGGCGGCTGTACCCCAACCTCGACACACTCGTCGACAAAGGCCTCGTCGAGAAGGGCCAACGCGACCGCCGGACCAACTACTACACGCTGACGCGCCGCGGTCGACGGGAGATCGAGGCGCGTCAGGAGTGGGAAGCGCAGTACATCGACTAACCGACTCGAACGCTCGAATCGACCCGATCGGCAGTCAACTCCCGATCGCCCGGCTACTCTTCGGTATTGCTGTTTTCTTCGGACCCTTCGCCGTCGTCGATTTCGTCCCCGTCGTCGGCTGTTCCGTCGCCAGAGCTCTCGTCATCAGGAACCGCTTCCGAACCGGCGCCTCCGGCGGTGTCTCCGGGTTCCTCTCGTCCGATGTCGGCTGCGGAGACGACGTACGGATCCACGGGGGGCGGTTCGGGGGAATCCTCGCCGAGTTTCGTGGGTAGAACGATCCTCGCAAACTGGACGACGAGTACCAGCAGTATCGGCAGCAGGAACAGCCCGTACCAGCCGAAAAGCAGCGGGCCGAGCGTGTACGCCAGCATCACTGCCCCGACGTGGAGGCTCCGTCCGGAGACGTACGGTCGCAAGATCAGGTCTGGAATGCTGTCGACGAACACGAACGAGACGACGAGAAACAGCCCCACGAACCACAGCGTCTCCGTTCCGACTAGGAACGCCGCCCGGAGCCCCAGATAGATCGCCACCGGAACGTACACCAGCTTCATGCCCACGACGGGAATGAGGCTGGCGACGCCGGCGATCAGTCCCAGAAGCGCCGCCGCGGGGATCGCAACGCCGGCGGGAGCGAACCCGTTCAGTCCGGAGAAGACGATCGCGGCGATCGCGCCGGTGATGAACGCGTTGAGGATGTTGCCGAAGAAGATCGACCGGAGATCGTAGTCGACCGCACGGAGGTACGCCCGCAGGGTCCCCTCCTCGTCGTCGAACGTCTCGAGCACCCATGCGACCAGCTTTCGATCGTCTCGGAGGAGGTAAAACGCCAGCACCACCATCACGAACAGCTGGATCAGCGCCACCGCCAGCACCAGGGCGGTGTCGGCGACCGAGGTGAGCGACTCCAGGAGCCGTACCGGGAGATCGCCCGTAAGTAGCTCTTCCCCCAGTCTGTCCAGCAGCGCACCCGGATCGTCGATCTCTTCGAGGAGGCGCCCCAGTTCGGGGTACGCACCGAGATCTACGCCGGGAATCTCCCGGAGTTCCTGGATCTCGCGGATCGCGATCGCGACCGCGTAGCCGACCACGAGGATCGCCGGCAGCGCGAGCACGAGGAGTGCGACTGCGGCTGCGACGGTCGGATGTCCGGTTCGGACGACGATCCGGCGGTACACCGGCCGCGTCGCGTAGTACAGGAAAAGACCGAACACGAAGACCCCGACGAAGGAAGCGACCACGTAGCCGATGAGGGCGAAAAGCAGGAGACCGAACGCGAGCCAGCCGTACTCCGACGGCGTCGATGCTCCCTGCAGCCGTGACATACACACTGTGGCGGCCACGTGATGCAAAAGACTGCCGGCACACCATCGTCCGTTCGGATCCGAACACACCGAATTCAGTATATATTTCTATATAGTACAATATATGTATCCGGAGATCCTCTCTCCACCCGAGATGAGTATCGTCGTAACGCCCGCCCAGGTGTTCTTCGGGGTGCCCTTCGAAGAGCCCGTGGTCCGTATCGGGCTGGCGGCAGCACTGGGGCTGTTTCTCGGGCTCGAACGGGAGTGGTCCGACAAGGCGGCCGGCATTCGAACGTTCTCCTTGACCGCGATCCTGGGTGCGGTGTTCACCGTCGTTGCGACCGACGGTGCCATCGGAGAACTGCTCCCGGTCGTCGGCGGGCTTCTCGTGATCGTGATCGGGGCGCTGTTGTCCGTCGAGGGACTCACCAACGTCGACTCGAACGGCGAGGACCCGCTGGCGCTCACGACGGCGGTTTCGCTCATGGTCGCCTACGGGGTCGGTGTACTCGTCGCTCTCGGATTCATTCTCGAGGGGATCACCGTCGCCGTGGTGTCGTCGGCGCTACTGGTGCTCAAACGTGAACTCCACGGACTCGCCGGCAACCTCTCCAGGCGGGAGCTCCGCTCGACGACGGAATTTGCCATCCTCGCGTTCGTGATTTATCCGCTGTTGCCGCCGGGACAGATGGAGTTTCTGGGCGTGCCCCTGGAGCCACGGATCGCCTGGCTGCTCGTCGTGTCGGTCGCAGGGATCGGGATCGTGAACTACGCGCTCGTTCGTTCGTACGGCGGTCGCGGGATCGCCGTCACCGGCTTCTTCGGCGGGCTCGCTTCGTCGGCGGCGGTCGTCGGCGCAATGTTGGATCACGTCCGCCAGCAGCCCGAGGGGATCCAGTACGGCGTCGCGGGTGTACTGCTGGCAAACGCCGCGATGGCGCTGCGAAACCTGGCGCTCGCGCTGGTGTTCACCTTCGGTGCCGCCGGTCCGCTGTTGATCGACGCGGTCGTCCCGCTGGGGATCATCGTCGTCGGGAGCATCCTCGTCGCGTACGTCGTCGCCGACTGGTCGGCCGAGATCGAGATGGAACTCGAAAGTCCGTTCTCGCTGAAGAACGCGCTGGCGTTCGGCTCGGTGTTCCTGTTCATCCTGGCGGGATCGTCGGTCGCGGAAGCGCAGTTCGGAACCAGCGGTCTGTACGCGAGCGCGCTGATCTCCGGGCTCGTCTCCTCGGCGGGTGTGACTACCTCGGCGGTGCTGCTGTTCCGTGGGGGTACTATCACCACGACGGAGACGGTCGTCGCGATCCTGCTGGCGACAGCCGCAAGTATCGTCGTCAAGGCGGCGCTTGCGACCGGCGGTCCCCGGGAGTTCGCCCGGCGGGTCGCGCTCTGGAGCGGGATCACCCTCCTCGTCGCCGGGGTCGGAACCGTTCTGATCATCGCGGTCTGATGTCGACAGACGGGTGTTCGGGAGGAGGTCCCCTGTGCCGGTCTCGCAATATTTTCCCGATCCGAAACGAATCGGGCGGATTTAACATCCCGCTGGTGGTGGGTACACGTATGGATCGGGACACTGCCGAGCCCCAGGTCGACGAGTTGCCGGGAAAGCGAGCCGAGGAGTGGGTGGAGTACCACCACGAGTTCGCCGCCCCCAGCACGTACGTCTACGAGTTCGTGTGGGACCGCACGAAGCCGGCCGAAGGACCGTTCTGTACCGACGTCGACGGCAACGTCCTCCTGGATTTCACGAGTCACGTCGCCGCCGCCCCCCTCGGGTACAACAATCCGAAAATCATGGAGCCTCTCCGGGAGTTCGATTTGGTTGATCCGCTGAAGATCGCGGGCCAGGACTTCTACGTCGCCGGCGGCGAGACGCCGGGCGAGGGGATCCCCGGCCCCTCGGGGCTGATGGAGCGGCTCACCGACGCCACCGACCACTACGACATGGACACGGTGTTCCTCTCGAACTCCGGGGCGGAGGCGGTCGAAAACGCGCTCAAGATCTCTTACGATCACGCCGACGGCGCGAAGTACGGGATCACCTTCCAGGGTGCCTTCCACGGTCGGACGCTAGGTGCGCTGTCGCTCAACCGATCGAAGGAGGTGTACCGGCGTCGGTTCCCGGAAATCTCGTCGATCCACGACGTTCCGTTCTGTCAGGACCGCGACTGTACGGCCGAGACGTGTTCGTGTGGCTTCTTCGTCGACGGCGTCTCCCGACTTCGCGAGAAGCTTCACCCCGACCGGGGGTATATAAATCCCGAGGAGATCGCGTATCTCATCCTGGAGCCGATCCAGGGAGAGGGCGGCTACCGCTTCCCCAGCGACGCGTTCGCGGACGAGATTGCCGCGCTCACCGACGAGTACGACATCACGCTGGTCGCCGACGAGATTCAGTCGGGGCTGGGCCGCACCGGGAAGATGTGGGGTGCGGATCACTACGCGATCGAACCGGACGTCATCGCGAGCGCGAAGGCGCTGCGAGTCGGCGCGACGATCTCCCGATCGGAGGTGTTCCCCGGCGAACGGAGCCGGCTCTCCTCGACGTGGGGCGCCGGCGACATCCTCTCGTCGGCACAGGGGGCGCTCACGTTCGACGCGATCGAGGAGTACGACCTGCTCTCGAACGCCCGGACGAGGGGCCGACAGTTCCTCGAGACGATGCGGGACGCCGACCTCGCGGGCGTCGAGGACGTCCGCGGAAAGGGGTTAATGCTCGCCGTCGAGTTCGAGTCCAAACAACTGCGCGACGACGTCCACGAGGCCGCGTTCGCGCGGGGACTGTTGACGCTCTCCTGTGGGTACAAGGTGCTCCGGATCCTGCCGCCGCTGGACGTGACGGAACGCGAGATCGAAATCGGGTGTGACCTGCTGCAGAAGGCGGTCCGGGACGTGAGCTAGCGGCCGTCCGGAAACCTATTCGATTGAGAGACATTCAGGCTTTTCCAGACGAAGTCACACGGTTCAATGAGACGACGAGTCCGGGGACTACCGGGGACAGCGAAGTCGAAGAGTCCTTTTCAGTGCGCGTCGAACCGAACGGCAGTGACCGGACTGTGACCGGAAAACTCGACCCCGAGACCATCTCGCGGCTGGTGTACGGACGCACCGGCGCACCCGCGCCCGATCTGATTCAGGGTGCGGCGTTCGGCGAGGACACCGCCGCCGTTCCGATAGGTGACGAGATACTGGTGATCAACGCCGATCCCTGTTCGCTGGCCGCCGAGCACGTCGGCACGATCGCGGTCCACGTCGCCTGCAACGACGTCGCCGCCTCCGGGGCACACCCGCGGTGGCTCACGAGCACGATTCTGCTTCCCGAAGCGAACGCCGTCGAGAAACTCGACCGGGTGACCGCCCAGCTCGATTCGGCGGCCCGGGAGGTCGGCGCCACCATCGTCGGCGGCCACACCGAACGCTCCGAGCAGCTGGATCGCCCCATGCTCGCGATGACTGCCATGGGGTTGACCGACCGCTACGTCGCGACCGGTAGCGCCGAGCCGGGCGACAGGCTCCTGCTTACGAAGGGCGCCGGCGTCGAGGCGACCGGTATCATGGCGACTGACTTCCGGGCTGAGCTTTCGGGGGTCGTCGACGAGGCGACGATCGACCGCGCTGCCGGCTTCTTCGACTGGCTCAGCGTCGTCCCGGACGCCGACGCCGTGGGGCCGTTCGCGACCGCGATGCACGACCCGACAGAAGGCGGTGTGCTGGCGGGGCTCGTCGAACTCGCGCTTGCAGGGGAGGTCCGGTGTGTCGTGTCGCGGGAGGACATCCTCGTCCGGGAGGAGACGGCGGCACTGGGGGACGCGCTCGGGGTCGATCCCCTCCGAACGTTCGGCTCCGGGGCCCTGCTCGCGTCTGTACCCGAAGAGGCCGTCGACGAGGCGCTTCGGGCCGCCGACGAGGCGGGGATCGAGGCCGCCGAGATCGGTCGCGTCGAGGGTGTCGAGGACGGAGAGGACGCCGGCGTCGATATCGACGGCGACCTCCTGACCGAGGTCCCGAGAGACGACATGTACGCGCTGTGGTCGTGACCGTTGTCGACCGAGTTCCCCCATGGGGATTACATCATTTCGGCGCTGTTGAAACCCTACGCAACTGACAGAACCGGCCTGCTGAATATAGAGACTGTAGTCAGCAGGTCTAACTCCAATACATCTGACCAGGTTGTCGCCCGAAGTCGTCGAAAAAGCGAGGTGAATCCTGTTTTTGTACGTGTGGGATTCAATAGGTTTCGACAGTCGCACCGAGAGCCTCGAAGTCTTCGACATTGTCCGTTAGGACCGCGTCGTCAAGGACATCGGCCATTGCGGCGATGTACCCGTCGTTCGCCCCGACGCCGGCGTTCCCTCCCACACGGTCATCTGCCGCCGCGAGTAGTTCACCGGCTTTCCGCGCGATCTCTTCGTCAACATCGATGCGGGGGTACCCGAGGATGCGATTGCGTACCTCCTGTTCCGTGGTGTTACTGCGAGCCGTGGCGACGCCGTAGTAGGCCTCAGCGACCACCGGAGTCGGTAACCACTGCATCTCGCCGTTCTCGACGAGTTCCGTGCCCTTCGAGAACGCGTCCGGGTCCTCAGCCATCAGGTCGAAGAGATACGAGGAATCGATAATCATTCCCCCGCGTCCTCGCTTTCGAAGGCGCTGCGGGCGGCATCAAGCCGATCGCGGTCACCCCTGCGCAGACGGTTCACCGCTTCCTTGGCGTTATCGGCTTCTTGTTCGGTCAGGAGGCCGGCAACGTCGCTCGGATGAGGGCCACGCGTCATCCGGCGGAGCGTCTCCTCCATCGTCTCGTCGCCCTCCTTGTGGGCGCTGAGCCACTCGTGGTACTCCTCTGAGACTCGAATAGTTTTGACCATGAGATATATTGGGATATATGGGATAAAGAGTCTTATGGGGCTATTTTCGGTCGTGTTCACCAGGACTGCTGTAACCTGTCAGCGGTTGAGGGGTTCAACAAGGCCATTATTTCACGTATCCCATGGGTGGATACCCTTCCCGAACCACCCACCTGCAATACACGACCCCGCAACCATCGCAACTTAAAAGCCCCCGATCGAGTCCCCCGCACCGGACTACATCTGATACCGGCGTTCGTCGTCCCGCTGGGGGAACTGGTCGGCGCCGGTCATCTCGTCGTAGGTCATGCCGGCGAGATACTCGTCGTAGGTGACGTCGTACGACTGCCGGAGGTGAAAGTCGAGGTCGCCGGTGTCGACCGTCGACCGGAAGAGGGCATGGATCCCGCGCCGGATCAGCTCGTCGGTGTCCGTGCTGTCGAAGACGGCGGCGAGCATCGCGAGTTCGTTTTTCGTCTCGCGGTCGAGTTCGAGGGGATATTCGTCGTCGAGGTCGCCATATTCAGCGGTGATGTCGTCCGTGAGGTCGTCGAGCCCCATGTCCGGTAGGGAGAACCCGCGTCGGATACGGGTTTCGAACTCGCGTCTCAATTTTAGACTATCGAATGGAAATCGATAGGGTTCCGAACGTTATTATGGCGGTCCGCCGGCGTTTCCGGAACCATTTCCACTGTCGCTACCGCCTCCTGACCCGTCTATTTCTTCGACCGTGTTGAGCGCGTTTATCCGTCCAGCACCGAGAACGGGATCGCTCCGCCCGGTACCGCTTTCGGCGCCCTTCTTGATGTAGCTCTCGACTTGCGAGGGGTTGGCGTCCGGATCGAGTTCGCGCACGAGCGCGACGAGGCCTGCCGTATTCGGCGCCGACATCGACGTTCCGGCCTTCCAGCCGTACGGTGCGCCCTCGTTGAGTGGCGACGTCGTCGAGAACACGAGATTGAACGGATACGGCCAGGCGGGGCTCTCGAATTCGATGACTTCTGCGACTTCCTCCGGATCGAAGACGACGTTTCCGTCCTCGTCCAGCCAGAGTTCGCCCTCGTCCCCTTCCTCGAGTGGATGTTCGCTTCTCCGGAGCGGTGCTCCTGCAAACACCCACTCTCGGATTCCGAAGAGGGTCTTCAACGACGTTTCGTACGCACCCCCGCCCGCACCAACGTCGATCTCGCTCGTTCCGTAGTTCGAGAAGAAGGCCCGTTTGTCGTTCGGACCAAGCGCGCTGATGCTCATCGCCCCTTTGGTACTGTTTGGCAGGGAGAAAAGCCCCTGTCGCTGGAGGTCGGTGTCGGCGTTCCCGGCGCTGGCGACCACGACGGTACCGCGGTTGACGGCCGAGCGAACGACCAGTTCGTACGCGAGTTTTATTGTTCTGAGCTCCTCGTCTCGATGGACTCGGGGATGGAAGGGCGGTGTTCCGAGACTGAGGTTCACAGCGTCGACACCTTGTTCCGCTCCATACTCAATCGCATTCCAGATGTCTGCCGACGTGGTGGTCAAGTTCCAATCGGGGTCCTCGTCTTCGTCACTGACATCCTCCCACCAGAATACTCGATACGAGTGGAGGTCTGCTCCGGGCGCGACGCCCTGAACGCCGGTTCCGAAACCATTGAATCCTGCCTCGGGATCCGCCGCGGCGATTCCGGCGACGTGGGTACCGTGGCCCTGCACGTCAGAGGCGACGTTCTGATCGACGCGCTGGATCGGATCTTCTCCCGGATCGTTGACGACAATGTCTTCACCTTCTCCGGACAGCACCTCTCCAAACTTGAACAATCGTCCCGCGTCTTCATCCAGGTTCGGAGTGAGATCCGGATGCGAGTAATCGATACCGGTGTCGATGATTCCGATCTGGGTACCTTCACCGGTCGCGATATCGTTCGCTGCCACCGTCTCACTGTTCTGTTTGTCCCACAGGTTCTCGTACCAGTCCGACTTGACGCCGCCAGTCTCCCCGTGATCTTCGACCAGTTCGGTCCGTGCAGGTTCCTCCAGTTCGAACCGCACGTCCCGGGCGGCTTCCTGCACGCCGCCGAGTCCCCGGAGGGTTTCCCCCTCGCCTTCGGGACCGTGGACGACGAGCACGTCGCCTTCCGCGAGTACCTGCCTGATTTCGAATCCCTCTCGTTCCAGTCTCCGTGCGGTGCCGTTTCCGCTCGGAATCACGATGTACTGCGCTCGGCCGTCGCTCGCGGTCGCCTGTCCCGCGAACGAAAGGGAGAGTCCTGCCACACCGATACCTTTCAGAAGTGAGCGTCTATCTAGTCTCATGGTAACTACCCTCGTGAGGGCGGTGGATACCTAGGACTACTATCATATGAATATTCACCTCATACTCTCGATGCGGGATTGGTGACTGCCGTGTTCTCGATCTACTGTTTCTCGTGAGGTTCAAAAACCACGTTCGAGAAAGCCCAACTATCGGTGAGTAAAGGACGAATGATCACCTGCTGCTCGGGTCGACGGTCGACTGTGTCCGGACCGTCTCTGGCGAGTTGGTGCATCCGTTCCGGGTTGTCGAGTTCAGGCCGAACTCGACCAATTGAATGTGTTCGGACGCCGACAAGCCGACATACTTGTGGGGGACATGTTCGTTGCCCCGGTTACGTCGAGAGCGAGACGAGGCTCGAGACGGGAAACGACGTCTTTTGGAATAGCCGTTTTCGCATCTCTCTCCCGGTTTCAGGGCGACCCTGAACTCGGTCTCGATCTCGAGAGCCGATTTCTAACAGGGGCCTTACCGTTTCAGGCACCCCAATACGATGTGGAACGGTGTCCTATTCGAACCTGAAGAGACACTCGGCTGGGGGCTGTCGCGACCGACCGGGGTGAGTATGAAACGCCGAAAACTCCTGCTGTACGGGGGTGCCGCCGTCGCCGGGAGCGGCACGCTCGTCGGTTCGGGTGCGTTCTCGTCGGCGCAGGTCGAGCGCGGGGTGCACGTCTCCGTCGCGGACGACGCGAACGCGTATCTGGCGCTGACGGGTCGCGACAGCGACGACGAGGACGGGGTAGGGCTGTACGGCGCCGACGAGGCGTTTCCGGCGCCCGCGACGATCACCGTCGAGAACCAGCTTACGACGGATCTGACTGTCGAGATCCAGGGCAGCGCCGACCGAACTTCGGTCAGGCTCGACACTGACGATAACGGATCCGAGATCGGCACCGGCGAGGACCAGGACGTCGCGGTCAACGTCGAGGACTACGGAACGTTCGAAGTGACCCTCGACATCGAGGCCTGGGGCGAGGGCGTGAGTATCGAGGCGACGCGAACGATCGACCTGGACAATCCGGAGCCGACGCCGGCGGTCGAGAGCGTGACGTTCAAGGGCGGCGGGAACGCCGAAGTGTCTCCCGGCGGGCAGACGATCGACGCCGAGGTGATCGTTCTGCCGCCGGGTTCGAAGAACAGTTTCGACGCCGGGGATCTCGAACGGCGACCGACAAGCGGCACTCTGCAGTTGGACACGGGCGAAAAGGTCCGTGGACAGCTCTCCGGGATGGAAAACCAGAACGGAACCGAAAGCGGAAACGGCGGTCGGATCGTCGCGATCTACTTCCCGGAACTGGATGTCACGTATGTCCATCCTGAATACGACCTCGATGAAGAACAGATCCCCAATAATTGGGGGAGCAGTGACGGACAAGTTCTGGAAGGAACTCTCTCGAAGGATTCTGGGGCGACGTAGTCCGTCTTGCGACTGTTCGTCCGAATATCGTCGATACGTGTCGAGTGGAAACCTTTACCGCTATTGCCGTCTATTCTCTGTACAGTATGAACTGGGAGAGCGAGAAAGACATGGCGGAGGACGTCGAGGAAAACGAGGAGCTGTACAAGGCTCTCGCCGACGACAGTGACGAGTCCGACGAGTAGTCGCTAGCAGTATTCGTCCGGAAGGACGTCGGTGAAGAACCGGAGCCAGACGCGGTAGAGTTCGTCTTTCTCGTACAGTGTGTCGAGATGTACGGACGGTATCTCCGATCGAACCTCGTGAGACTCGTCACGAGCCCTTTTCACTCGGTCGGTCGGCCACTCCCCGACGTCGATACCGTTGTCCCGGAGGAGTTTCCGCAACACTGCGATTGCAGTGCGGTGATTCGCGTCCTCGAAGAAGTGTTTGCCGACGACAGCGTGCATCCAGAGCGCGCACTGCTCCGGGAGCGGTCGATCGGTCGGAAACTCCTCGAGAACCCGCTCGATGTCGCCGTTTCTCACCCGCCAGACATCCGCCCGCTGTTCCGAGAACGTCCTGTCCCGTGGATTGTCGTAGGGGTGTGCGTCGCTTTTCAGGAACTCCGTGTTCCGGAACTTGAAGTTCTCGGGTTCGATCGACGACAGATCCGTGATGCGTGGGCCATCTGGATCCGCCGGATCACTCATTCGGGGCTTCAGTTGTCGAATCGGCAGTATAAGTGTTGTCGTCCTCTGAGCGGTTCTCTGTTGTACAGCAGAGGCATGTATCGTCACTTATAAACGCGGAACGGGGTACTGCGCGGGGATGAACAGTCACCCATGTTTATCCGTGGCGGACGTGTGGCTTCTCCCATGGGAGGGCTCACGAGCGGGGACTGGTTCGGGCGACGGGAGCAAACGGCGGTGGTTTACGAGTGTCGTCGATGCGGGCGGACCCTTGACGAAGAGGTGTCGGAGTGTCCGGAGTGCGAGACGGAGTCGGTCGTTCGATACGAGATCGCGTGAGGGGGTTTTTGAGTCGCGGGGTCGAACCGCGGGTAGTGTTGAGATAATACCTTGAGTACTCTCGCGAGAACGAAGACCACCTCGAAAGCCCCCGCCCTCGCAGCCGCCGCGCCTCTCACGGCTCCCAGCGGGAGCCGTTCGAGCGCGTTCGCGCTCGCTGCGCTCCTCGGCGTTCGCCTGCGGTGCTTGCGTCGGCGGGGCTGGCTGCGAGGGCGGCCCCTTTCAGTCCCGCCCATGCCGGGTGAGCAACTGACGCGGGTGGGACTGATAGTGTTTAGTTCGAATCTTTACCGGTAAGATACGGCCAGATGTTCGGTTCGGTGATCGCGCTCAGTCCTCGCGGAATGTAGTCTTTCAGCGTCAAGAGATCTGGCATAAGGCGGTACTTGAACCACTCCTGCAGTTGGTCCCAGCACCCTTCGACAGCGTTCAATTCGGGGAGTTTCGATGGGAAGTACCACACTTCGAGATCGTCACCGCGCACGCACGAGACCGAACTGTCTCCGACAGTTTCGGTCTCGCGCTTTCCGCTCACGTGTTCCCAGAGATCCCTCGCGTAGAAGTAGCCCGCTCGATCCAGAAACACCACTAACTCCTCGCCAAACTTGTCTTTCAATGCCTCTAACAACCGAATCCCGTGGAATCTGGTCAAGTTCTCCTCTGTCCAGCAGTAGAAGCTGTCACCGTCGTCGGTGACAGCGCCCAGCACTGTCACCGACTCCCAGGACGTTGACGTCTCTATCGTCGGATCTGAACCGATTGGGTACCAGCCACGCCGCTGGACAGTTCCGACGTGTTTGGTGAATTGATCGACGACAACGACGGTTTTCTCGCTCAGTTCGGGCCGTTTTTTTCGACTGTCTCCTGGAACTCGGCCTTCTCCTCGGGGTCAGCCTCGTGGTGTTGAGGCCGTGCTGTCCGCAAGGACAGCCCGGCCTCTCTCAACAACTCGTAGGCGTAGTTCTCGTGGTATTCGACGTCATACTCCTCTTTGACGTGATGAAGCAAGAGCTTCGCTGACCACGCTTGTTGGTCGTAGCCGAGTTCGGTTGGCGGCTGTTGCAACTGTTCGAACAGCTGTTGGCGTTCTTCTCCCTCGATCTTTGCTGGACCCCCCGGTCGAGGAGCGTCGTAGGGAGCTTGCTCGATCGGTTCTTCCTCGAACCGATCGAGCCAGTTGCGGATCGTTTTCTCAACGACGCCATGCCGCTCAGCCAACGTATCGAGTTGGTCGCCCTGCTTGCGCCCGATCGCCGCGAGAACACGTTCTCGCGGCTTTCCCTGATCAATCTCCTCTTTGAGTTCGTAGAGTTCCTCAAGCGAAACCTCGTCGAGCCGACCCATTACCCACTCTACTACGTCTATCGGTAAATATCTTCCTTAAACACTATGAAAGGGGTTGAGGAGCTCTCGAGGTGTTCACAGTCATTTCAATGCATCCGAGGGTGTAATCTGAATAGTGCCGTTCGACCGAAAAACCGCAATGTCGGGGGGCCACTCTCCCCCGACTTGGATCAGTCGAGGCGCAGAAGCCGCGTCATTTTGGCGATCAGTCCGTTTTCGTCCTGTTCGCCGTGATCCGAAGCTGCGGGAGTTTCCTGGGCCATACGGAGAAATCGAATCGACGCATAGCTAAAAAAACCAACGGGAAACCGCCGGACTGAGCGGTGACGAGATGGTAGCTAAAACGTGTGTCGTGGGGTGGAAAATACCATATCTCCCGTGGGCGAGTGTGAACCCATTTTCGAGTCTGCGCCGAGAATTTCCCTCCCGTCTGTCGCTGACTCGAACGTTTCCTATTCGAACGACTCCAGTTTCCGGACGACTCTCGCGTACAGGTCTGGGGCGAGGTACCACCCGCGGTCGACCATCGCGTCGATCGTCTCCCGCTCCGCTTCGGGAGCGATTGTACCCTCTTTCACGGCCGAGAGCACGAGAAAGGCGGTCCCGCGCGTCTCGATCCCCTCTACTTCGGCGACGGATCGGCCGACGTCCTGGTCCACGACGGCGCCGGCGTCGCGTGCGTCCGCACAGACGAGGACTACGACGTCGGCGTCGCTCAACCCCGGGTGACGTGCAAGGCGATGGGTGGATGGTTGCTTAAACGACGTGTTAATCGGAGGTTCCGGCCGTATATCGGTTCTACCGGCGGTTTAGGGTTGCTTACGACTCGCCGATGTGACGACCGTTGCCGCCGGTTCAGGAGTCGCTTGACGTGCGTTCGTTGGACTTCAGCGGCGGCCTGAGGGGTTCGCCCCGGATTTCAGAGTCTTCGTGATAGATCTCAGGCACCTCACAACAACATCCCCTTGGGGTATAGGAGGGAGTGAAGCGCGTCCGGTTGGGCGCGGTGCGGTTCCGTGCCCGTGAGGGCGTGCATGCAAACGAAGGTGAGATAACCTATGGAACGACGCAAGTTCGTGATCGGTCTTGGATCGCTCGCCGCGGGCGGGGCGGCTGCAATGGGTAGTGGTGCGTTTAGTAGTGTCGAGGCCGAGCGTGATCTCGTGGTCGAGGCCGCTGGTGACGCTGGTGGTCTGCTCGGGATCGAACCCGCTGATACACCGAACGGTGACGCCTATGCGGAAGTCGATGATGGAATAGTTAGTATCGATCTTACCACAACTTCCGGGGTCGCTGGGGCACCTGATGGCGTGAACGACCAGGCCTTCACGGTGATTGATGATATTCTCACCATCACCAATCAGGGAAGCCAGGAAATCGTCGTCGGTGTGGGCCTCGAAGATAGTGACGGCAATCTTGTAAGTGATCAGGCGCAGGTTGGGGTCGGTGGTCCAATCCTGCGTCTGGACGAAGGCGGCCCCGGCTTTGCGGACCGCGATGACCTCGACCCCGGAAATTCTGTCCCCTTCGGACTTTTCTTCAACTTTGGAACTCCCAACGCGGATCTCGAAACGGTCCTTGACGAGTTGGAGACGATCCGGTTCGTCGCAGAGGAAGCAGACGACTGACGGCATCGGGTAACGACGACATCACCCACGTCGGCATCTCGGCGGTTCGATTCCGCCGGTGGGTTTCCCCCGAAGAAGGGAAAAACATGAAACGACGACATCTGCTTGCTGGGATGGGCACGATCGCAGCGGGTAGCGCCACGCTCGTCGGATCGGGTGCGTTCACGAGTGTCGAGGCAGAGCGCGAGATTGAAGTCAGCGTCGTTGGAGACGACGCCGCCTTCCTCGCACTGGAGGCCATCGACGGTGACCCCAACGCTGAGGAGTTCGTGACGGTCGACGGCCATACTCTACGAGTACACATTACCGAGAATGAAATCGGTGGAGAGGGAGTCAACGAACAGTCGGCGTATCTGTTTGACGACCTCTTCACGATCACGAACCAGGGAACGCAAGGCACCTACGTCTACATGGACACCGAACTTGCCGGTGTCAACTTCTATCGAATCGAGGGCGGTGACCGGCGGCAAATTGACGCAGGAGGAACGGCGAATGGTGTCGACGCCCTTGGCGACATCGGGCCTCGCCCAGAAATACAGTATCTCGAAGTCGGCGAAAGTATCCGCGTCGGTCTCGGCATCGATACGATCGGAACACCGTTTGACCGCGATGGGACCGCGACGATCATCGCCGAAACCGACGTGGAGAAACTGCCGTCCGGCGGTGGCTGGGACCGAGAGGACCCCGAGTAATAGTTGGCATCTACAGAAATACTGACACCACCCACGCTGGTGTTTACGGCGGTTCGATTCCGCCGGTGGGTTTCCCCGAAGGTGGGATGACAAATGAAACGACGCAACATCCTGGCCGCGCTCGGTACACTGAGTGCAGGCGGCGCCTTCACTGTCGGCTCCGGCGCATTCTCGAGTGTCAGCGCTGAACGAGGCATTACGGTCAACGTCGCTGACGACACAGATGCGTTCCTTCGTCTGGCACCCTGTACCGGTTCGCCCAACGGCAAATACGTCGACAACACCGATGGGCTATTGACTATCGACCTCTCCGCCGGAAACGAGAACGATCCACCTGGCGGGAGCGGTGTCAACCCGGAAGCGCTGTCGGTATTCCACAACGTCTTCGAGATCGGAAATCAGGGCACACAGGACGTATGCGTTGATTTCGAAGTCGACGTCCCACCGATTCCGGACGACGCCGACGTGCCGGATCGCTACGAGTTCGATACCGGTGACCCGGCTGTCGTCTTCTATCGGGGATCCAGCCGGGATGACTACGTCATCAATAACCGACTGGATACCGACCGCGACGGCGCAATCAGTCTCCCCCTCCAGAATGGCAGCTCCGAATGTATTGGGTTCGAGGTTCGTGCATTCGGCTTCGACTCCGGAGAGGATCTATTCGAGGAGGTCGATCTGACGATCCGTGCAGACGCCGATGCCGACTGCCAGCTTGCCGATGGTACTGATCCTTCCGATCCGACGCCGACGAACCCGCTCGCTCACTGGCCGTTCGACGACGGAGACATCGAAACCGACCCGGTCATCGACGCGAGCGGAAACGGGAATAATGGGTCCGTCGAAAACCCCGATGGCGCGAGCAGTGCAGAAGGCGTCGACGGAATTGAGGGCAATGCGGCCGAATTCGGCGGGGACGGCGCTTACGTGAAATGCGACCCTCTCGAAATCGAAGATGGCCTCACCGTCTCAGCATGGGTCTATCCCGAACAAAAGTCGGAAAGTTACGACTTTCCCGAAAATCTGGGTGTCGTATCACAATATCCGGGTAGCTCACAGGACAAGACCTGGATCTTCGAGATTGATTCGGACCTCTCCGGAACTCGATTCTGGGACGGAACCGGTGGCGGAAACTGGCTACACGATGAGACAGAGGTACCCGAAGAGGAGTGGACTCATGTCGCCGCGGTCTGGGAGCAAAACGAACGACGAGAAATCTACGTCAACGGTGAACTACGAGCCTCGGACGAGGCGGCGCTAGACGAGAACATGGACGTCGACAATATTCAGACTCGTATCGGGTACACCGGCGATAACAATCGATATTTCCAGGGACGTCTTGATGAGGTACGCGTCTACAATCGAGATCTCACGGCCACAGAGATACGGAATCTGGCTGATGAGTACGATCCCTGATCGGTAGCCCTCTTATGGACCCACTTTTGAACGTTGCCGGTGCCAGAACGACGCTCCCCTATGCGTACGCCATGAATCACGCGTTTTCGCCGAGATCCGGAACCTCGGCTGCCCACTCGTCGTCGTTCCCGTATGCGTCGTCGCCGTACTCCGCCTCGATCTGCTGGAGACTCACCACGTTGGCGACCCGCGAAGCCGCAACGTCCTCGGCGAGCGCCCAGTAGGAATCGACTTTCCGGACGAGCCCCTTCTCCCGAAGCCGCGCGAGCGTCTTGTGGACGCTCGAATGCGGGACGGTGGTCAGTTCGGCCAACTCTTTCGGGGTGAACCCCATGTCGGGATGGTCCAAAAGAACACTGAGGAGTTCGTGGGCGTTCGTCCCGGGTCGAACCGGCGGCACCTCGTTCTCGTCGTTCGAGTCTAGTTGGATCGGCATGATGTCAGTATGTGTCAGTGTATGTCTGTAAAGGTCATAAATATTCCCGTCTCGATCGCCGTCTTCGTGTACGTCTCTGTGTGAGCAGATGACATAGCTTTTCTATCGATTACCGTATTATTGGTATCAATCAAATGTATGAATTTCTCGACGACACGGCGGCACAGGTCGCCCTCGCCGCTGAGGCCGCGCTCGTCGACGCCGAACTCCACGACTCCGGGACGCCGATCGGCGCGCTCGACACCCTCATCGCGGGCGTCGCCCGGGAGGCGGGCGCGATTCTGGTGGCCGCGGACGACCACTTCGAGCGCGTGAACGGCCCGGACGTTCATCGATACCGGTAGTCGGACGTCCCCCTCGTGTCGACGTCCGTAACAGAATCGGGCACATCATCGAACCCAGCCGTCCGGGAGGTGCCAGATCTGCCCAGAAACGTCGTCGACGTGTCGATCGATACGCTGGAGTGCTGTCACGACCGTTCGTGGCGGTGTTCGTTGCTCGTCGAGAAAGAGAATACCGGGATGATCGTCGAACTCGAAGAAGTCGTCGTCGTTCGTCAGGAGAACCCGATCGTCAGCACGACAGAACCGAACGATCTCGGCGTCCTCGATACCGAGTTCGAGGTCGTCCTGTACCCGCACGACGTCGTATCCCTCCTGTTCCAGAAGCGTCGTGATCGAGCGTTTGACGTTCTCGTCACAACAGAGCTTCATGCGCGTTCGGAGACCGAGTCGGGAGCGGACTGTTCCGCCCGGCTCTCGTGGAGGCGGCGCTTTCGGCGATCCCGCCAGGTATCCATCTCGTCGATGTTCTCGTAGTAGTAGACGAGTGCGCGGTAGATGTCGGCCATATCGAGATCGAACTCGGCGGCGACGGTCTCCGGATCCATTCGCTCCTCGTTGATCCACTCGACGATCTGCAGGACGCTTATTCGACGTCCGGCGATTCGTGGCTGCCCACCCATCACGCCATCCGTCGAGACGATTCCGCTCATACCGTTTCGTAGCGCCTGATCACTGATAAAGAGTCGCATCACCGAGGTCTCGAGTGTCTCCGTCGCCGAAAATCTCTCCCACCTCTTTACCGCCGTCCTGTTTCGATTCACGAGAGAGGAGCGCGACGTCATGAAGGGGTTCGGAGCGGGGAGCGGGATCGACCTCCGGGACGCCAATCGGCGCGCTCGACACCCTCATCGCGGGCGTCGCTCGGGAGGCGGGCGCGACCCTGGTGACCGCGGTCGACCACTTCGAGCGCGTGAACGGGCTGGACTCCATCGATACCGGTAGTCGGACGTCCCCCTCGTGTCGACGTCCGTAACAGAACCGGACACCGACCGAACTCGATCCCGCTCACACCGTACGAGGACTATACTTTTATAAGTCAATAATACCTTGACTTCGCACCTTATGCTGGTAGAGCGCGTAGAGAGTCCGTGAACCGTTGATGCTCCCGATTACGTCGTTCTTGTCATGCACTGAGCCAATCGATCAGTTAGCGTGTTTCTCGACGAGGCAGAAACACCACGCCAAGACGTACGTCACAGGTCTTGTTGCGGCCAGCAACAAGACCGTTCAGGGTATCTCGAACCACGTTCTCCCAGCGAAAAGTGAAGCGCTTTGAACAAGTTCCTCACCGAATACGACTGGGATGAAGATCAACTCAACAGAGAACGGCTTGCACTGCTCCAACAGGCCAACGACACGAAGTGGAGCAGTGACGGTGTCGTCATCATTGACGACACCTTCACGCACAAAACCGGTGAGAAGATTCCTCACGCAGGGAAGTTCTACGACCACGCAATCCACAGCTACATCTGGGGACAAAACCTTATCTATGCGCTGTACGCCGACGAGAAAACTACCTATCCACTCGGCTTTCGGCTCTACGAGAAAAACGACAAACGGCGTGTCGAACTTGCTATCGAACTCGTCGACGAACTCATCGAGATAGGTGTTCCGGCGGACACCTATCTCTTCGATATGCTCTACTGTTCCGAGGAGTTCGTCACGCACCTCGAAAGCTACGGGAAACAGTGGGTCTCAGCGGTCAAGAGTGACACGCGCGTCACGTACGGTGGAGAGCGCATCCGTGTCGACGCGCTGGCTGAGCGCGTCGACACGGTGCCGCGAACGATCGACGGCGACACCTATCACATCTGGACACAGAAACGTGAGGTCGGACGGCTCGGTGCGGTGAAGTTGCTAATCACGAAGAAAAAACTCAGCGACGATGACGAAGACGACGAACCGAGCGTGAAGTACATCGTGTCGAACAAGATCGACGCGTCGGCAAGCCATCTCATCGAGCTGTACGCGCTGAGATGGCGGGTGGAGACGTTCTTCAGGGACACCAAGCAGGATCTTGGTTTTGGAGACTGCGAGCTCCGGCATACCGCAGGTGCCAGTCGCCACTGGCACCTGCTGATGTTGGCCTACAGCCTTCTCAAGCTCGGTGCTGCAGAAAGCGCTCTTGGAACGACTCTCGCCCGCGCGAGCTCACTCCGCAACGACATCAAACGATCCTTCCGCGAAAGCGTTCAGAACCTTCTCTCTTGGGCGATCAACAGTCCAAACCGGAGTATTGACGAGCTCATGCACCAGATCGACGGGATGTTCGTCTAACGTGCGAAGTCAAGTAATACAACAATAGCTCGGGTATGTCATCACAGACCAGGCGAACCTTTCTCAAGGTGAGTGGGGCAGTACTGGGTGGAATCGCGACCGGAACGACGGTGACGGCCGCCGAGCGGACCGACCGGTTCATCGTCCAGACGAACGGGGAATCGCTCCCCCGGGAGCTGGAGGTCGTCCACGAGATGCCGGGCGTCGACTTCGCGGTCGTTCGCGCCTCCGCGTCCGAGCTACAGGACGCCCGGGGAGTCAAAGACTACGCGCCGGACGTCGAAATCCGGCTGGACGATCCGGACGTGAACCAGGAGGCGCCGACGGTCGGGGAGACGTCGGTCGCGGACGAACCGGGCTATCCGCTCCAGTGGGACAAACAGGCCCTCGACGTCGAGACGGCCCACGAAACGACGACGGGGGAGGGCTCCCCGGTCGCGATCATCGACACCGGCGTCGCGGCCGGTCATCCCGACCTCGAGGTCAACGAGGAACTATCGCAGAACTTCACGGACGACGACTTCGGGGCGGGCGTCCCGGCCGGCGGCTACCACGGGACCCACGTCGGGGGGATCGTCGCCGCCCAGACGAACGGGGCGGGCGTCGCCGGCACCGCTCCCGGGACCGATCTCGTGGACTGTCGGGTGTTCTCGCCGGGCGCGCTGGCGTCGTTCGGCGACGTCCTCGCGGCCATCGTGTACAGCGCAGCGATCGACGCCGACGCGGCGAACCTCTCGCTGGGTGCGTATCCTATTCCGCGTCAGGCCGAGGGACAGGGACAGTTCTACGGCCAGGCGCTGAACCGAACGATGACCTACGCGAACAAGGAGGGGACGCTTCTGGTCATCGCCGCCGGAAACGACTCCGCGGACCTCCAGCACGACAAGAACTTCATCAGCCTGCCCAACGAGGGGGCCCAGGGGCTGTCGGTCGCCGCGACCGGGCCGGTCGGGTACGGGTGGCCGCTGGTGCCGGACGGGGACGATCTCCTGGTCGACGCTACCGGAACGCTGATCGCGGGCGTGTTCGGTCCGGACGCCGACGAGTTCGAGGACGCGGAGATGTCCGCCGCCTACGACTTCGATTACGACGACGAGGACGCCCTCGGGGTTCGCGTCGAAGGGAATCCACCGTATTCGGACACCGGACCCTGGTATCGGGCGGTCGGCTTCGGCGGCGTCACCTTCGACGTCTCTCCCTACGGGGCGGCGTTCGGGGACGGAAACGCCGTGGCGGTCGAGTACACGACCGGTCCCGATCACGACCGATGGGCCCCCGACTGGATCGCGTATCACCTGGTGGACGAGGGGGGCGACGACGAGAACGAGACCCACTACGTCGCCGTCGACTGGGAGGTCGACGTCGGCAGCGGGGAGACGCTCTCCTGGAACGAGGACGACGCGTTCGGGGACGGCGCCGGCGGGATATTCGAGGCCGCCTCGATCACGGAGATCTTCGAATCCGACGATATCGATCCGAGTAACCCATCTGCGTCGGCCAGCGACGTCGCGGGGCTCCCGATCACCGCCGTCGGCGTCTACAGCGGTGGCGGCGTCGGCCGAGACGACGGCGTCGACATCGCCTATGGGCAGATCTCGTTCAACGGGAACGACCTGCTGCTCGGCGGCGAGTTCGATCCCGACAGTCCGCTGGACGCGCCGGTTTACACGCCGGCACTGTACACGAACTACGGTACGAACGACATCAACCTGGGGGCGCCGGGCGGCAACTACGATCCGACCGCACTGGCTCTCGGCACTCCCGGCTGGTATCTCGACCTCGTGTACAACACGATCGCGGAGCCGATCTACGAAACCGACGACGAGGGTAACGTCACCGGCATCGCCGACGTCGTGTACTCTTACGGCTGGGCCGCCGGCACCTCGATGGCCGCCCCGCAGGTCGCCGGCGCCGCCGCGCTGGTCAAGAGCGCGAACCCGTCGTACAACGCCAACCAGGTCCAGTCGGCGCTCGAGCGGGCCGCCGACGTGCCCGACGGCTACGACAAGACGTACTACGGGAGCGGGTTCTTGAACATCGTCGACGCGCTGTAAGTCGGCTGCGAGCGTCCGATTCGAATCCGTCTTTCGACCGCCTTCCGCTCGCTACGTGTCACTCCTGACCGCCCGTGACTCCCATCGACAGCCGGAGGCTTGTCGAGCACACGTGTTCCCACGAGGATTCCAGATGCGGGCGGCCGAACGAAAGCGCCAGTCAGCCGTCGAGGAGCACGCTCACGTGACCACGGATCCCGACGACGTTCGCGACTGATGGCGTATCGAACACTCGATGACGAACGATTCGCCGCCGCCCGAACCACCGGTCGTCTCGGGTTCGCTCGGGACGGCGACGTTCCCTAGATCCGAGTGACGGAGAGGTGACGACGCAGTCCCTCCGTGTCGAAGTCGCCGTCGGAGACAGCGAGCGTTTCGCCGCTCCATCGAGCCCCCGCAGCCACGAACAGATCGCGGGGGCTCAGCGGATCGCCCTGACTCAAAAGCTCCGCCTGCAATCGCGCCGCTTCGATGGCGACCTCCTCGGTGAACGGGACCGTTTCGACGTGGCCGAAGTCCCGACGCGCCCGTTCGACGTCAGTCGGTCCGGTCGAAAATACCTCCCCTGCGAGAACTTCGTATACGCAGACCGGAGACGTCAGGTACGGCGGGGACTGCGCATCCAGGTATTCGACGGCGGCATCCCTGCCGTCGAGATAGTCGATGACGACGGAGCTGTCGAGAAACGTCACTGCTCGAAACTCTCCCGACTTCGACGGATCGCCTCGCGTGCCGCCTCGGCCTTTCCTGTGCCGGCCCAGGCCCCGGCGTTTTTCGGCCCTTCGTAGCTCGCCAACCGATCCAGTAGCTCGTCGAACGTCTCGTCCTCCCGCTTGAGCGCCTCGAGTTTCTCTTTCGTCTCCGTGGAGACCCGGATACTGGTACTCACGTATACAGCATGTATGCGGAAGTTCGTAAATATTCGGTCGGTCGAGTCGGCAGTGTTCAGCTACGAGAGACGCGTTCGGGACTGGCTCCCGCGTTTAAACACCCCTTTTATCCCGCCCGGCGATCCAGTTACGCCGATCGGCGCGTCTCCGAACATCACCGTATCGACAGCCGGAGGCTATACTGGTTGACGCTGTACTCTCCATTGATGGCGAGCGCAACGGCATCACGGATCGTAACCGAGGTTCACGACGAGCCACATCTCGAGGGTTGACGGCTCACTGTCCGATTTATCAAAAAACAGGTGGAGGATCGTGACCGCTTTCCGAGAACTGTCGCCGATCGGTACGACCTCAACGTCGCGGACGTGTATCGTGCGTTGACGTACTATCACGACAATCCCAAAGAAATGCGGACGATCGAACGAAAGCGCCACTCTGCCGTCGAGGAGCACGCTCACCTGACCACGGATCCCGACGACGTCCGTGGCTGATGGCGTATCGACTTCCCGGCGGCAACTGTGTTGTGACAGTGCTCAGTCGTCACCGGGCCTGTACGCTCCGGATCGATGTTCGATGTCGTAGATGACTATCGTCTTTCGCTCCCGATCCGCAGCTGCTCCCAGTCTGAAGTCACCGATGCGAATCTTCCCGTGAGGAAGTCCGGTGAGCGGTTCGATGTACTCGTACGGTTCCCTCCATTCGTCCGAAACGATCGCATCGAGTTTCGAAACGATACGTTCCTGAACACGTCCGTCGAGAGCTTCGAACGCCTGGGCCGCAGGTGGACGAAACTCCCAGTCCCAGTCACTGTTCGTCGTCATCCATCATCGCCAGCACGTCGTCTCGAGAGACGGCCTCCGACTCTCCCTTGCGCATCGCGTATTCCTCGGCAGCGATACTCGCCAACATTGCACGCGACGCACCGGGGTGGTCCGTCGCATCGCGGATGGCGTGCCTGAGGAACTCGCTTCTGGAGGTGTACCCCTCCTCCTTCCAGACGGTGTCGATCTCCTCGAGCTGTCGACGCGAGACCCGGATGTTGATCGTCGTCGTCTCCGGTTCCTCGACGTCGCCGTCACCTGTACCTGTTTCCGACATACCCACGTATTACACGCGCGGTGTGATAATTGCTCTGCCGGAACAGATCCAGTTTGTGAACTCCTCTGTCTCCCGCCGACCCGCCCTCAGAACTCCTCGATCACCGGGATCCCGGTCGTCTCGAAGTCGGTCATCGCCTCGAGTTTCGCCGACACGTCCTCCAGCGCGACCGTCTCGGAGACGATCTCCGCCGGCTGCAGCTTCCCGGTCTCGACCATCCGGAAGATCTCGTCGTACTGCGTCGGGGGCATCCCGAGCGACCCGTAGAACTCGATCTCCTGCATCACCATCTTGTCTGTCGGCAGCGACACCTCGCCCCCCTCGTCTTCGGTCGTTAGCCCGATCTGGAGGTGCTGCCCGCGGGTGCCCAGGCTCTCGATCGAGTTCCGGCAGGTCTCGGCGATCCCGAGCGCGTCGACCGACACGTCGGCGCCGCCGCCGGCGATCGCGGCCACCTCGCCGGAGACGTTGCCGGTCTCGGAGGCGTTTACGGTCTCGACGGCACCCAGATCGGTCGCTGCCTCGAGCTTCTCGTCGGTCAGGTCGACCGCGATCACGTTCGCCCCCAGCGCGTCGGCGATGTGGACCGCCGACAGGCCGATGCCGCCACAGCCGTGGACTGCGACCCAGTCGCCGGCGTCGACGTCGGCCCTGTGGGCCAGCGCGTGGAAGGAGGTCATGAACCGACAGCCCAGCCCCGCCATCTCCGTCGAGGACACCCCGTCGGGCAACTGCACGAGGTTGTGATCCGCCGCCGGCACGTGAGTGTACTCCGCGAAGGCGCCCTGGACCGGTTCCACGAACCCCAGCGGCAGCACGTTCTCGCAGGTGTTTCCGTGGCCACGCCGACACTCCGGACACGTCCCGTCGCCGATGTTGAAGGGGATGGCGACGTGATCGCCCTCCCGGACGTTCTCCACCTCCTCGCCGACCTCGACGACCCGACCCGCGGGCTCGTGGCCGAGGATCTGCCCGGGCTGGGGCTGGATCCCGAGCCACGCCCAGTCGCCCTGCCAGCCGTGCCAGTCGCTTCGACAGATGCCACACGCCTCGATCTCGACGACTGCCCCCTCCGGCTCCGCCGACGGCGCGTCGACCTCCTGGATCGCGAGCGGTTCCCCGTGGTCTTCGAGTACAGCCGCCTTCATGACAGCTGAGACTACGCACACATGTCAATTAAGTGTGCTGACGCCGGGAGCCCCCACCCCCGTCGCTATTCGCCTTCGTCGGCCAGTTGCCGGACGGTCAACACCGGCACGGGGCAGGTCCGGACGACGCGTTCGGCGACGCTCCCGATGAGAAAGCGGTTCTCGCCGTGTCGCCCGCGGGTGCCGGTCGCGACCAGGTCGGCGTCTACTTCGCGCGCGTACGCGGTGATCTCACTGGCGGGGCGGCCCTCCCGGACCGCCGTGACGACGTCCCGCCCGGCGCTGGATTCGACCGCCGAGAGGGCTTCTCGCCCGCGATCGGAGAGCGCGTCCCGGAGCTCCGATCGGATCTCTTCGGGCGAGGACTCGACGTCCCCGGCGTCGACGACGTACAGTGCGTGGACCTCCGCGTCGAACCGCGCGGCGAGATCCAGGGCGACGTCCACCGCGCGCTGGACGCTCTCGGAGCCGTCGGTTGCGATGACGACCGTCTCGAACATGGCGTGAGATACCGGGGGCACCGACTTTAAACGCCCCCTTCGCGCTGGCGAACCTGACAAGACATCCATCTCTCACGCGGGAGGAAGTCACTCTTTTGAGGGCTGCGACCCCAGTCTTCGGTATGACCCTGGAAGTTGACCTGGTGCTGGTGCCGGTCGACGGCAGCGACGAGTCTTCCGACGCCGTCGAGTACGCCCTCACTATCGCCGAGACGTACGACGCGGCCATCCACGCGATGTACGTCCTCGGGGAGGAGGCGGTCCGGGCGATCGAAACCGGCGCGGTCGACGCCGACGAGGTGGCCGACGAGACCGAGTTCTACACCGAGGGAATCCGCCGGCAGGGCGAGGAACGTGGGGTCGACGTCTCCACGTCGATCGCCTACGGGTTCTCGACCCGGATCAAGACCCGCCATCCCGGCAGTGTCGTCCTCGACACCGCCGAGTCGATCGACGCCGACTTCATCGTCGTCCCCCGGGAGCCCACGGCGGGCGACCCGGGTGAAGTACTCGAGAAGGCCGCCGAATACGTCCTGCTGTACGCCAGCCAGCCCGTCCTGTCGGTGTAGCCCTCGTTCGCCTCGCGGCGTCACTCCTCCGGTTCGGCCAGCCGGATCCCCATCTCCAGTTCGAAGCTTTCTGCGTTGCTCGTCTCGAATCCCGTCTTCCGGTACAGTTCCACCGCAGCGTGATTCCACCGTTCGACCGTGAGCCACACCTTTCTGGCGCCTTCGCTCGCGCCGTGGCCCAGCAGCGCTTCGATGAGTTCGGTGCCGATACCCGCTTTCTGGTACTCCTGGAGCACGAAGATCGCGAGTTCGTACGCCTCGTCGTCCGGCACCAGCGTCGCGTGCCCCACCGCCGACTCCCCGTGCCAGGCGACCACGTTGTGACAGTCCTCCTCGAGGATCGTGTCGAGCCACGATCGGATCCGGGAGTCCCGTGCCGGGGGGATCCCCTGGGCGCGGTCGGACGGGTCGAAACACGTGTACATTTCGACGAGCGCGTCGTACTCGGCCACCTCCCCTCGACAGGCACGGATTTCGATCTCCCGCCCCTCGCGGTCGGTGAAGACACGCGGCGGCTCTTGGAACGGTCCGGCCGGCTCGTCGGGATAGCGTCGGCTCCCAGTCATCGCACGAGAGTCACCGACGTCCTGGCGTTGAGCAGCACGAACTCGGCGGTGCTGCTGAGCTGTATCTTCCCCATCGGGCTCCTGTCTCCGCCCTCCAGGACGATCCTGTCGAACTCCTCCCGTTCTGCAGTCTCGACGAGATAGCCTCCCAGATCCTCGTCGCCGCCGATCGTCCGGACGTCGGCGTCGACGCCCAGTTCGGAAAGCTCCGACCGCACCCGCCCTTCGAGCTCCTCGATCGACGACAGCGGTCCGGGACCGCCGACGGCGACCGACAACTCGTCGCCCGCAGCGTCCACCCGTCGTGCGGTGCGCGCCAGCGCGTGCATGGGGTCGTCACCTGTTCCCAGACCGAGGAGTATCTTCATGGGTGATCCCTCGGCGGGGACGATAAAAACGTTCCCGACCGAACAGACCCCGGGTTCGACTGTACACGTTTCCGGCTGCACACGTACCCGACCGGGCTGGCGGTCCGTTCGCTATCGGGACCTGCCCGTCTCACAGATCGCGAGGAAGTTCTCGAAGACCTCCTCGCCGCGCTCGGTGTGGGCGACCTCCGGATGCCACTGCACCCCGTAGAGATCCCGGTCGACGTCTGACATCGCCTCGATGTCACACACCGACGAGGTTGCCGTCCGGACAAAGCCCGACGGAACCTCCCGGACCTCGTCGCCGTGACTCGCCCACACCCGCGTCTCGGGCGACAGCGACCCCACGAGGGGATCGTCGGGATCGAGGATCTCCACGTCGACGTCGGCGTAGCCGCCGTACTCTCCCGAGCCCACGGCGCCGCCGAGTTCGGCGGCCATCAACTGCATTCCCAGACAGATCCCCAACACCGGAATCCCGAGATCGAGATACGCCGGGGAGTTTCCGATCCGATCGATGTCCGGCCCCCCCGAAAGCACCAGGCCGTCGGCGTCGATCTCTTCGGGCGGCGTGTCGTTGTCTACGAGTTCCGTCTCCACACCCAGATCCCGAAGCGCTCGACGCTCCAGGTGGGTAAACTGACCGTGATTGTCGACGACGAGGATCCGAGTCATACTGCCCGTTCGGCACCGATCGGCAAAAGCGACTCGGAATCTAGGCAATTATGTGACTTTTTCCACTGTTTATGTGGGAAAGATATCCACGGACGTGGTCACACGAGTCCTGCACCGTCGAACGCCGTCCGCTTGTAGTCGACATCCATGAGATCCAGGATGGTCGGCGCGATGTCGAGCAGATCTGCGTCCTCGGTAGTCGCGTTCGGACTGTCGATCAGCAGGCTGGCGTCGTCGAAGGTGTGCATCCCGTTCCGGGGACCGGCAGCGAACACCTCGTCTTTCGGCTTGAATCCCGCCTTCAGGTCGAATCCGTCGTTCGGGATCACGACCAGGTCCGGGGCGATCTCGCTGTGGTCTCCCCGGAAGGCAGTCTCCCGTTCGACGACGCGTTTGCACACCGGGGTGCCATCGGGCCCCTCGAGCGCCTTGAGGTCGGCTTTCAGCTCCGCACGAACCGACTCGTAGTCGTCTTTCGGCACGCTCCCACGCGGCTCCCGGCCTTCGAGGTTGAGATAGAACCGTCCCGGGATGAGCGAGTACGCTCTCGTGTCGTCGTCGATGTCCGAAAGCGAGTCGTGGTCGTCGTCCTCGTACTCGAGCCACCCCTCCCTGCGGAGCCACTCGTTGCAGTTGACTTCGTGTTCCAGCGTGGTGAACCCGTGGTCGGAGGCGACGATCAGCGTGACGTCTTTGGGGAGCAGCGACCGGATCTCGCCGATGTACTCGTCGAGCTGCTCGTAAAACTCCATGAACGCCTCGTAGTTGGGGCCGTTCTTTTCGTAGTCGCGAAACAGGAAGTGGTTCACGCGATCGGTCGTCATGAACACGCCGAAAAACAGGTCCCAGTCGTCGGCCTTCAGGTAGTGGGTAAACGCCTTCTGACGTTTGCGGAGCGTCTTGTGGGCGTGCTCCATGAACGCGGATTTGTCCTCTTTGTGCCCGAGCTTGGCGTTGACATCGATGACATAGCCGCTCTCTTGCAGTCGGTCCCGAAGCTCGTCCGGGCGCGCGGCCTTGTCGATCTCCGGCGAGAGAAAGCCCGAAACCATTCGCTGGACGTTGCGCTGTGGCGGGAACGTCACCGGGACGTTCATCACCGTCGCGTTGTGCCCGGCCTTGGTGACCCGGTCCCACACCCGTGTCGCCTGGACGTCCCGGCCCATCGGAACGTACGTGTCGTAGGACCCGATCTCGCGGTCTTGAAAACCGTAGACGCCGGTCTCACCGGGGTTTTTTCCTGTCGTGAGCGCCGGCCAGCACGCGCTCGACTCCGGCGGGACGATGCTCTCGATCGCTCCCGCGGTGCCGTCCGACGCGAGCGCGGCGAGGTTCGGGAACCGGTCGCCGTGGTTGTCGATGAGCCGGAACGGCACGCCGTCGATGCCGACGAAAGCGACCCGCGGGTTGTCCTCGCCGCGAAGCCGATCGAACAGTCCCATACCGGCCATAGCGGCGAACAACATATCAACCTTCCCGGTTCCGGCGCGGGACGGCTGCTGTTTCGTCCGGTTTTAACCGATCGGCTCTTCACGGGTGGGTATGGAAACCCGTCGCGTCCACCTCGTCGACGCATTCGCCGAGGAACCGCTGTCAGGTAACGTCGCCGGCGTCGTCCCCGACGCCGACGGCCTCGGGGACGAACAGCTCCAGGCGATCGCAGCGGAACTCGGTGCCAGCGAAACCGCGTTCCTGTTTCCCTCGGAGGCAGCCGACCGCCGTATCCGCTATTTCACACCCGAAACGGAGGTCGATCTCTGCGGACACGCCACGATCGCGAGCCACGGACTCCTCGCCGGGAACGGGACTCTCGATCCGGGCGTCTCCACGCTCGAGACGAACGTGGGCGTCCTCGAGATCGAACTCGAGGAGGACGGCACGGTGTGGATGACGGGCGAGGAGCCGTCCGTCCGGCAGGTCGACCCCGATTACGACCGATTCGCGGAGGCGCTGGGGATCGACCCGGCGGCGCTTTCCGACATCGGTGCCGACCTCCCGATCGCGGTCGCCTCCACCGGGCTCGCGTTCCTCGTCGTCCCGGTGGCGTTCCTCGAGAGCCTCGGCGACGCGTCGCCCGATTTCGAGGCGGTCGAGGAGCTGTCGGCGACCTACGACGTCGCCGGCGTCTACGCGTTCACCTTCGATACGCTTTCCGCCGAGTCGACCCTCCACGCCCGCATGTTTGCCCCCGCTGTCGGCGTTCCGGAGGACCCGGTCACCGGGACGGCGTCGGGTGCGTGTGGCGCGTATCTCGACTACGTCGGTGCCTTCGACGGCGACGCACCCGCGGAGCTACGCTTCGAGCAGGGTCACTTCCTGGATCGAGCCGGAATCGCCCGGGTGCGCCTCGAGGACGGGATCCACGTGGGGGGTACTGCAGTCGAGAGTCTGGAGGGATCGATCGCGATCCCCGACCCCGACCAGGACGACATCATCGAGATCTGAACGACGAGAGCCGAGAACTGGATCGAAGACCGCGTTTCAGTGCGTTCGCTCGAACGTCACGTCGTTCGTCAGTTCGTTGTGTTTGCGTTCGAGGAACGAGTACACCGACCCGTGTGGGGCTCCTTCAAGCAGCATCCCCACTGCGCGGCGGACCACCTCGACTTCGTCGGGTTGTCCGATGATGCCGACGGTCGTGCCGTAGACGACGACGTCGGCGCCGGAGAGCTCCTCCATCAGTTCTCGCGTCCGACCGTTTTCGCCGATGATTCGGCCCTTCTGTCGCGTGAGATCGTTGTCGTTTCGAGTGTGATCCGCGAGATCGATCAGATCGAACATCCGCAGGTCGTTGTCCAGGAGACTCAGCGCCGACTCGGGAGAGAAGCCGCGACCGATCGCCCGGACGATGTCGGGTGCCGAAAGCGCCGTGACGGGATCGCCCGTCTCCTCGATCCGGACCGCCCCGGTCTCGGAGTCGATGTCGAGCCGGACCTCCGCCCGGTCTTCGATCTCCCGCATCGTTTCGCCCCCCTCGCCGATGAGCGTACCGATGCGGTCCTTCGGGACCTTCACGTGTTGCATAACTACCGTTTGTCGACGGAGACGTTTAAGGGTTTCAAGGTCGAGCGCGGCGCTTCTCCCGGACTGCCGGCGTTCGGACGTCCGTTTGCGGCCTCCCCCGTGTCCGACTGCCCCAATCGAGCGTCCGACTGCCGCACTCGAGCACTAAATGGGTGGCTATCACCTTTTGTGACTGATCGATCGGTGTCCAAAACGGGGACTGAAGCGACTTCTAACGTATCAGAGAAATTGATTCTCACGAACGAAAATAGATGAAAACTGATTTGACCCCTCCCTGTGTGGTATTCGCTAGATGGGGTGGGACCCACACCTGTACGCCGTGCCGCTGGCCCTGGCTGGGGTGTCGTTGGCCGCGTTCGCGGTGTACTTCCTGCTGCTCGCCCGCGAACGCTCCGGACCGAAAACCGGGGCGTGGATAGCCGCAGCGCTGGTCGGAAGCGGGGCCATCTGGGTGCTCGCCCACGCGCTCCAGGTGGTGTACGCAGCTCCGGCCGGCTCCGTGTTCCTCCTGAAGATGGAGTACGTCGGGACGGTACCGCTACCGATCCTGTGGTTCGCGTACGTCTGCTGGTACACCGGCCGAACCGACTGGCTGACGGCGACGGTGTTTGCACCCCTTGGTGCGATCGCGACGCTGTTTCTGTTTCTCATCTCGCTGAACGAGGTCCACTGGCTGTTCTGGACAGGATTTACCTTCGCGAGTGAGTCGCCCCACACGATCGCCGTCGAGTGGGGGCCGCTGTTCTGGCTGTATCTCTCGTTCGTTACGGTGCTTCTCGCGACCGCGACCGCTTTCCTCGTCTCTGCGGTCCTTTCTACCCGTGGCGTCCTCCGCAAACAGGTTGCGACGCTGTTCGTGTTTTCGCTTTCCCCTGCCGTCGTCGGTGGGATCTAC
This sequence comes from Halalkaliarchaeum sp. AArc-CO, assembly GCF_024972735.1. GTDB lineage: Archaea > Halobacteriota > Halobacteria > Halobacteriales > Haloferacaceae > Halalkaliarchaeum. Next base: position 2,523,859 of record NZ_CP087723.1, on the reverse strand, counting down.
CTGCTCGGCCCGGTTCCTACTCCCGGCGTGAACGTCGCCGCGCTGTCGACTGTTCTCGTCGTCGTCGCGGCGGCAGCCAGCGTCTTCCGGTACCGCTGGTTCGATCTCACGCCGGTCGGACGCGGGGACGTCGTCGATTCGATGGCCGAAGCGATGATCGTCGTCAACGACCGGTACGATGTCGTCGACTACAACGATGCCGCAGACGAGCTGTTCGCGTCCAGTCAACTCGTCGGCACATCGCTGTCGGCGCTGTCTCCGCCGCTGGTCGACGTCGTCGAAGCGATCGTCGAAGACGAATTCTCCGACCTCGTCGCCGACGAGCGATCGTCCGGCGGCGATTCGACCGGTTCACCGGACCAATCCGACCTGCTTTCGGCGCTCGAATCCGACGGCTGGATCTCCACTGATCGCCGGGAAATCACGCTCGAGACGCCGTCGGGCTCCCGGACGTTTGCGGTGACTGTAACCTCGCCGGACCGACATCGAGGGTTCCTGATCCTCCTGCACGACATCACCGACCGGACCCGAGCGGAAACCGCGCTCGCGCGCCGCCGACACATGGCGGAAGCCCTGCTGGGCGTGACACACGATCTGGCGTCCGCCGACGAGCGGGAGGCGGTGTGTGACCGGGCGGTCGAGGGCGCGGTGTCGATCCTCGAGGTCGAACACGCCCGACTGTTCCTCGCGTCCGACGGGGAACTCGAGGTTACCGCCGAGACGGGGCAGTGGGACGGTCCGTTGACCGGCGCCGTGAGTTCCGGCATCGCCAGGCGGGTGTTTTCCGCCGGACAGGCGCACGTCGTCGACGACCTCACGATCCGCGGTGCCGCCGCCGAGGGAGGGGCGGACGCGTGGCTGTCGGCGGTCGAGTCTGCCGACGGATCCCGAGCGGGCGTCGACGCCGTCGGATCCACGCTCCAGGCCGACATCACTCCGGACACCGCCCGTACTCCCGGCTCGGGGGCGCACGGCCAGGCACAGTCTTCGACCGACGGCGGCGGGACGGGGGTCAAAAGCGGCGGGAGTCTCGACGATCTCTTCGAGTGGGTGGACGACGGCACGGCGGACCCACGGCGGAACGATCCGCTCATCGAGGACCTCTTCGCCTCCGTCATAACCGTCCCGATCGACGATCTGGGCGTTCTGCAGGTGTTCGCCACCGAACGGGGTGCGTTCGATCAGGAGGACGCCGAGGTGTTGTCGCTTTTGGGATCCCACACGAAGATCGCGCTCGATCGGGCCGACACCGCGACGGAACTCAGGCGGGAGCGCGATCGGCTGGAGGAGTTCGCCAGCGTCGTCTCCCACGACCTTCGGAATCCGCTTTCGGTGGCGGACGGCTACCTGGACCTCGTCCGGGAGGATCCCGATCCGGAACACTTCGAACGGATCGAACGCGCCCACGACAAGATGGAGCGCCTGATCGACGACCTGCTCACGCTCGCCCGCCACGGCGAGGTGGTCGGCGAGACCGAACTGATCGATCTCGAGAGCCTGGTCGAACGCAGCTGGGAGACGATCGGCTCACCCGAGGCGACGCTATCGGTACCGGGGTCACTCGGCGAAGTCGATGCCGATCGGGAACGACTCGAGGACCTCTTTGCGAACCTGTTCCGGAACGCCGTCGAACACGGTGGCGAGGACGTCACCGTCAGGGTGGGGCGAACGGAGGATCGGATCTACGTCGCCGACGACGGTCCCGGGATCCCCCCGGAGGAGAGAGAGGACGTGTTCGATCAGGGTTACACCACTTCGAGTGAGGGAACTGGATTCGGGCTCGCGATCGTCCAACGCATCGCCGAGGCACACGGCTGGGACGTCGCGATGACAGAAAGCAGGGACGGCGGTGCGCGCGTGGAAATTTTGATTTCGTAGGCGGCTGGCTGCGACGGATCGGCTACTCCGGTTCCTCGGAGGGCTCCGGTTCGACCTCGGTGACGAACGCGAGCAGTTCCTCGCCGGTCACGTCCAGCCCCTGTCTGGTGAAGAACGTCGCGACGTTTCGGCAGTCGCGTTCGAGGAACTCCCTGGCGTTGGGGTGATGGACCGTCACTGCCTGTCCCATGTCGATGACGACGAGTTCGCCGTCGTGGATGATGAGGTTGTACTCGGAGAGGTCGCCGTGGACGAGCCCCGCCGAGTAGAGCCGGCGCATGTACTCGCGAACCACCTCGTAGGCGGTCTGGGGGTTCTCGACGTGAACCTCCGCGAGCCGACGGGCGCGGTCCTCGACCAGTCCGACGAGTTCCATCACGAGGACGTTCCGCTCGACTGCGATCGGTTCGGGGACTCGGACGCCTGCCAGGCGCGCGCGCTTCAGGTTGGCAAACTCCTTGCGGGTCCAGGCGAGCACGACCTCCTTTTTGTCGTTGCCGATCCCCTCGAAGCGAGGGTCGCCCTCGAGGTAGTCGCGCATCTGCCTGAAGTTGGAGGTAGTGATCCGGTACACCTTGATTGCAACCTCGCGGTCGTCGCCCAGTGCCTCGTAGACGTTCGCCTCCTTGCCGGTGGAAATCGGGCCGCCGAACGCTTCGACGTGGCCGTCCTGGACGAGCTTGTAGATGGCCGCGAGCGTGGCGTCGTCGAAGACGTTGCCTTCGACTTTGAACTGCTCGGTGTCCTTGATCCGCTTGCGGAACTCGTCGAATGCGAGGTCCTGCCGGCGAACGATGCGGTCCGCCTCGGTGTCGGAGACGTCGATCGACTCCCACTCGTCGCCGAACGCCTCGCCCTCCTCGGGGTCGAGCAGCCCGAAATCCTCTGTCATTCGGTCCACCTACGTCGGGACGCGTGAAAAGTGTGGAGACTCTCGTGGATGGGTCGCGGCTACTTTTATCCCGTCCTCCCGCGGCTGTGAATCGTCGCGGGAGAAATCCCGCGTCCCTCGGCTGTTCCACTGCCGAGGGACACGTCCCGTAACGCCTTTGGGGGGCAGGCCCCCCCACGCTACTGATGGGAACCCGCGCTGGTGATCGGCGGTGAGAGTCGCGGAGGCCGTCCCCGAATTCGCCGACGCCTTCGAGTTCGACGAGTTCAATCGGATGCAACGCGAGGCGCTGCCGGCGCTTCTGGAACGGGGGGACAACGTCGTCGCCGCCGCGCCCACCGCCTCCGGCAAGACCGCGCTCGCGGAGCTGGCGATCTGTCGCACGCTCGCCGACGGCGGCACCGCGCTGTTTCTCGCTCCCTTGCGCGCGCTCACCAACGAGAAGGAACGCGACTGGGAACGGTTCGAGCAGTTGGGCTACTCCGTCTACGTCGTCACCGGCGAACGCGACCTGAATCCGCGTCGCGCAAAGCGGGCCGACATTCTGGTGATGACTCCCGAGAAGGCCGACTCGGCGACCCGGAAACACGAGTCGCCGCGATACGCCTTTATCAGGGACATCGACTGCTGTGTCATCGACGAGGTTCACCTGCTGGATTCGGACCGCCGCGGAAGCGTGCTCGAGGTGACCGTCTCTCGGCTCCGCCGGCTGTGTGACCCCCGGATCATCGCGCTGTCGGCGACGATGTCCAACGTCGAGGACGTCGCCGACTGGCTCGACGCTCCGCCGGCGTGTACCTTCCAGTTCGGCGACGACTACCGACCCGTGGATCTCCACACCGGCGTCAAAACCTACACCCACGGGGAGAACGCCTTCGCCGACAAGTACCGCCGGCTCTACCGTGCGCTGGACCTGGCGGAGCCGCACCTCCGGGAGGACGGCCAGGCGCTCGTGTTCGTCTCGTCCAGACAGGACACCGTCCGGGCGGCCGAAAAGGCGCGCGACGCACTGGCAGAACGGGACGTCCCGATGGGCGCACGTGGGGACTACGAGTTCCACCAGGAGGCGGAGGCGCTGTCGAACGACCGGCTCCGGAACTCCGTCCTCGACGGCGTCGCCTTTCACCACGCCGGGCTGGCGAAGGACGACCGCGACATGATCGAGCGCTGGTTCCGGGAGGGCCACGTCGAACTGCTGTTCTCGACGTCGACGCTGGCGTGGGGTGTGAACCTGCCGGCGCGGTGTGTGGTCATCAGGGACACGAAGTACCACGATCCCCTGGAGGGCGAGACCGACATCAGCCCGCTGGACGTCCTGCAGATGATCGGCCGCGCGGGGCGTCCCGGCTACGACGACGTCGGCTACGGCTGGGTGGTCTGTGATCGGTCGGACGCCGACCGCTACCGGACGCTGTTAAAACGGGGCAAGCCGATCGAATCGCAGCTCGCAGAGGACCTCCCGGCCCACCTCAACGCCGAAATCGCGATGGGGACGATCGGCGACCTCGAGGACGTGATGTCCTGGCTGGAGACGACCTTTTATTACGTCCGGGCGGCCTCCGAGCCGGCGGAGTACGGGTTCGACGGGCTCCGCGACCGGGTCCGGGAGACGCTCGACGACCTCGTCGAGCGAGGGTTCGTCGAAACCGAGGAGCTCGCGGTCGCACCCACGGAGCTGGGTCGGCTCACCTCGAAGTACTATCTCCGTCTGGAGACGGCTGTCCGGTTCCACGAACTCGGCGGCCGCGAACGGCTCGCGGTCGGGGACGTCCTCGAGACCGTCGCCGGAGCGGCGGAGTTCGACTCCGTGTCCGCCAGGCAGTCCGAGCGTGACGCCATCGACGCAGTGCTCTCGGACGTCGACAGCTCTCTCGAGGGCGGGAACCGGAAGGTGCTCGCGATCCTGTATGCGGGGACGAACGACTCGATTCCGGCAGACCTGAGCGCAGACGCGTGGGTAATCCGACAGAATGCGCTCCGGTTGCTCGCTGCGCTGTCGGAGTTCCTCCAGCGGTTTGCGGGCCCCCGTGCGGCGAACCTGGCACGGCGGATCGAGGCCAGGGTCGATCACGGGGTCTCCCGGCGGGCGGTGCCGCTTTCGGCGATCGAGGGGGTCGGCGCCGGCCGCGCAGAGCGGCTCGCGGACGCAGGCTTCGAGTCGCCCGCCGAAGTCGTCGCCGCCGGGACCGAGGAACTCTCCGCAGCGGGACTGTCCGACGGGGTCGCATCGCGGATCGTCGACGCGGCCCGGGAGCTGCCGCGGATCGTCGTCGAGTGGGGGGAGTTCCCCGACGACATCGACCGCGGAGCCCACGAGATGCACGAACTGACGGTCCGGAACGTCGGCGGAGGGGCCCAGGTCGGAATCCGCGTCACCGTAAACGGGACCGAGATGACCGCGAAGTCGGTGTACCTCTCGGACGCGTCGACGGTCCCCGCCGCGGTGTTCGGTGCACCGGAAGCAGACGAACTCGAGTACGTCCTCGAGGCGACGTTTCCGGAGCTACCGTTGATGCCGGTTCGCGCGACCCGGACCGTACAGATCCGTTGATCGGCACCAGGCTGGGCCGCTTTCGATGGTCGTGTGTCCCGGTGACGGTGAACCCGAAGAGAGGCAACGCCTGCCTTCGACGAAGCCTTATACCGACTCGCCCGTTTCACACCGAGTATGCACACGGAAACGACCGCCGTCTCTCGTATCGACTGGGAGGTGTCGTCGTGACCGCCCGCGACGGCCCGGAGGCCGATCTGCAGGCGGACACCGACGGCGGCCAGGTGGCGTCGACGTCGACTCACACCGTTCGACTCGAGCTTGCAGACGAGCCGGGTGAGCTGCTCCGGGCGCTCAGCCCGATCGCGGACAACGGGGGCAATCTGCTTTCGATCTATCACGAGCGCGGAAACATCACCCCACGGGGGCGGATCCCGGTCGAAATCGACCTCGAGGCGCCGGACGACCGGTTCGAGGGCATCGTCGACGCGCTCCGGGACGCCGGCGTGAACGTCATCCAGGCCGGCACGGAACGGTACAGCGAAGAGCTCACGGTCGTCCTCGTGGGGCATCTGATCGACACCGATCTCTCGGATACGCTCCGTCGGATCGAGGACTGCGAGGCGTCCTCGGTGGCCGACGTTTCGCTTTCCGCACCGGAAGGGACCGAACGGGCCTCCAGCGCTCGGGTGCGCCTTGCGGCTCGGGCGGGCGAGACCGAGCGGGCACTGGAGACGGTGCGGGAGGTGGCCGACGAGAAGGGGTTCGACGTCGTCGAGCCGCTCGTGGGGGTGGAGCCGTGAAACTCGCGATCCTCGGGTTCGGCGCGGTCGGCCGGTCGGTTGCCGAACTCGCCGGCGACTACGGACACGCCGTCACGGCGATTGCGGACTCGACGAGCGCCGCCCTCGCAGGGGACGGAGAGGGAGGCGTCGACGTCGACGCCGTCTGCGACAGAAAGGACGATACGGGCGGTGTCGGCGACGCGGATCCCGACGACGTGCTCGCAGCCGACTACGACGTTCTGGTGGAGGCGACGCCGACGACGCTGGGCGACGCCGAACCGGGGTTCTCTCACGCGGCGGCCGCCCTGGATCGGGACAAACACGTCGTGCTCGCGAACAAAGGTCCCGTCGCGGAACGGTACGGCGACCTCGCCGAGCTGGCCCGCGAAAGCGCCGGTGACGTGCGGTTCGAGGCGACCGTAGGTGGTGCGATCCCGGCGATATCAACCGTCGAGGATGTCGGTCCCGCGCGCGTGTCGGCCGTCCGCGGCGTGCTCAACGGGACCGCGAACTTCATCCTCACCCGGATGGCCGCCGAAGGGCTGGATTACGACCACGTCCTCGCGGAGGCACAGGATCTCGGTGTCGCGGAGGCGGACCCCTCATTCGACGTCAACGGGACCGACGCGGCGCTGAAATGCGTGATCCTGGCGAACGTACTCTCGTTCGGCGTCGCCGACGATCCCGGCGACGCCAGGGAGTTTTCGCTTGCGGATGCGGACGTCGAGGGGATCGAAAACGTGCCCGGCAGCGCGCTGGAACTCGCCGCCGAGGACGGCCGAACCGTCCGGCTCGTCGGCGAAGCGAGCCGGGAGTCGGTCCGGGTCGGTCCCCGGCTCGTCCCCGAAAACGGGACGCTCGCAGTGACCGGCACTCAGAACATCGTCCAGCTGGACACCGACTACGCCGGTCGCCTGAACGTGAGCGGCCGCGGCGCCGGCGGGCCCGAAACCGCAAGCGCCGTGCTGGCGGACGTCGGCCGGCTCTCTTAGGGGCGGTCTTCGGTCGGCGACAGACGTAACAGATATATTATATTTGGTACCCTCCACCACGTCGTCTCGGAAAAAACCGCAAGATGGCGTCGGGGTGTGCTGTAGTGCGTATCGAAACCGTTTTAGTGGAATCAACCGAAAGAACCCCTACACAGCGCCTTAGCGCGTGATTACCCATGAGTGACAAACCGCACCAGAATCTGGCCATCATCGGCCACGTCGACCACGGCAAGAGTACGCTCGTGGGCCGTCTCCTCTTCGAAACGGGGAGCGTTCCCGAGCACGTAATCGAGCAGCACCGAGAGGAAGCAGAAGAGAAGGGCAAGGGCGGATTCGAGTTCGCCTACGTGATGGACAACCTCGCCGAGGAGCGAGAGCGCGGGGTCACCATCGACATCGCCCACCAGGAGTTCGACACCGACGACTACTACTTCACCATCGTCGACTGTCCGGGTCACCGTGACTTCGTGAAGAACATGATCACGGGCGCCTCGCAGGCCGACAACGCGGTGCTCGTCGTCGCGGCCGACGACGGCGTCGCGCCCCAGACCCGAGAGCACGTCTTCCTGGCCCGCACGCTGGGGATCGGCGAGCTCATCATCGGCGTCAACAAGATGGACCTCGTCGACTACGACGAGGCGAAGTACAAGGAGGTCGTCGAGGAGGTCAAGCAGCTCCTCAAGCAGGTCCGCTTCAAGGCCGACGACGCCACGTTCATCCCGATCTCCGCCTTCGAGGGCGACAACGTCGCGGAAGACTCCGGCGAACTGGACTGGTACGACGGTCCGACCCTGCTGGAGGCGCTCAACGACCTTCCGGAAGCCGAGCCGCCGACGGACGCGCCGCTTCGGCTCCCGATCCAGGACGTCTACACTATCTCCGGCATCGGGACGGTCCCGGTCGGCCGCGTCGAGACGGGGATCATGCACACCGGTGACAACGTCTCCTTCCAGCCGTCGGACGTCGGCGGCGAGGTGAAGACGATCGAGATGCACCACGAGGAAGTGCCCGAGGCCGGCCCCGGCGACAACGTCGGGTTCAACGTCCGCGGCATCGGCAAGGACGACATCCGCCGGGGCGACGTCTGTGGTCCCGCCGAGGACCCGCCGTCGGTCGCGGAGACGTTCACCGCCCAGATCGTCGTGATGCAGCACCCGAGCGTCATCACCGCCGGCTACACGCCGGTGTTCCACGCCCACACCGCGCAGGTGGCGTGTACGATCGAGTCGATCGACCAGAAGATCGACCCGGCCTCCGGTGAGGTCGCCGAAGAGAACCCGGACTTCATCAAGTCCGGCGACGCCGCGGTCGTCACCGTGCGCCCGCAGAAGCCGCTCAGCATCGAACCGTCCTCGGAGATCCCGGAGCTCGGCTCCTTCGCCATCCGCGACATGGGTCAGACCATCGCCGCCGGCAAGGTGCTCGAGGTCAACGAGCGATAATCGATGCAGCAGGCACGCGTCCGCCTCGCCGGTACGAGCCCCGAGGACCTCGACGACATCTGCGCCGACGTCCGCGAGATTGCCGACTCCACCGGCGTCTCCCTGTCGGGACCGATCCCGCTTCCGACGAAGACGCTGGAGGTGCCGGCACGGAAGTCCCCCGACGGCGAGGGCACGGCGACCTGGGAGCACTGGGAGATGCGCGTCCACAAGCGTCTGATCGACATCGACGCCGACGAACGCGCGCTTCGTCAGCTCATGCGCATTCAGGTGCCCAACGACGTGAGCATCGAGATCGTCCTGGAAGACTGAAGCGCTAAGGCGTCACACGGGCGCCAGCCCGTCTCACACGCTATCTTCTCCGTATTTTTCCGGTCGTAGCCTCGCCGCTCCCGTGAATTCGACTCTTCGGTCACTGCCTGGGTCACCGCTCCGGCGACAGCCTCGGCCACTTATATACCGTGGGTCGTAACGGGAGGTGTGTCGTCGCTCCCTCGCAGCCCCACGCTCGAGACGCTCGGCGCGTTCGCCGTCGTGTATCTGCTCCAGCGACTCACGGCGCTGGCTGGGCTTGCAGCGTACCTCTTCGTGCTGTCGGCACCGGTGACTGTCGCACCGTGGACGTTGATCACGAGCGTGTACGCCCACGCGGATCTCGCCCACTTGCTGGGGAACGCCCTCGCGCTCGCGATCGTGGGGCCGCTGGTGGCGCGCCGGACGACCCGGCTCCGGTTTCACCTGTTTTTCGTCTCGACGGGGGCGGCCGCCGGGATCGCGGAGGTGTGGTTCGGCGGGCTCGTGGGGGCGCGGGCGGTACTGGGCGCCTCCGGGGCGGTGTTCGCGCTGCTGGGGTATCTCTTGGCCGGCAATCGGATGTCGGCGGCGCTGTTCGACCGGGTCGAGGTGAGCCCTCGGCTGCAGCTGGCGCTGTTCGTCGCCGTCGCGGTCGTGGTTACGATCGCGACCGGGGGGCCGGGCGTGGCGCTTTTGGCTCACTTCACCGGATTCGTGATCGGCCTGATCGCCGGACGGCTCCGGCTCCTTTCAGTGGCGGATGGAAACAGAAGGTACAAGTGAGCCCGACGACTTCGATCGTATGCGGGCTCGTAGATCAGTGGTAGATCGCTTCCTTCGCAAGGAAGAGGCCCTGGGTTCAAATCCCAGCGAGTCCATCGGAGCGACCGAGTTTTACGAGGGAGCGAGAATGGACGAGCTGAGCGTCCGCCTTGCGGACGCGTGGATTTGAAGCCCTGGAAGACGCAGCGCCGAGCGAAGCGAGGCGACCGTCTTCCTCTGGGTTCAAATCCCAGCGAGTCCATCCCACCTTTTTACTTCGGGTCCTCGCTCACTGCGTTCGCTCGAACCGCTCGTAAAAAGCTGGACCAAAAAGCCGGACGCTCGACCGCCGGTCTCGCGTCCGGTGAACCGCGCTCGCGTCGCTCGCGCGGAGCCTACGCCCCTTTCATGAACGTCGCCACGGTGTCGTAGGTGAAAAACAGGATCGACCCGATGGCGATGAGCCCGACGACGACGAGCAGGCCCCACATCAGTACCGTGGTCAGTGTACCCAGCATATCTCACAGTTGTCGTAGCGGCCTCAAAAAGCCCATCACTCGTGAGTGAACGGACGTCGAAACGGTCGTGATCCGTAGCTACGGTCGCGGCACCTGCGGGATGGTGCGTCGGCCGAATCAATATTCACAAACAATAGTTATGGTTATTCCCGGCCCCTCCAAAGGGTGTATATGGAATCTGATCCCGTGCGCGTGGGGGTGTTGAGCCTGCACGACAGCAAGGAATCGAAGGCGATCTGTAACGCTGTCGAGGCGCTGGGCCATCACCCCGAGTGGCTCCGCGAGCCGAATACGATCGTGCACATGCGAGACGGAGCGATCCGACTCGAGCCCGACGTCGACGTCGTCGCCAATCGACTGTTGCTTTCGAGCACGGAACAGCCCGCCGAACACGTCGGGATCGCGGAGACGATCGCTGCGCTGCGGCCGACGCTCAACGATCCCCACGCGACGGCGCTTGCGACCCACAAGATCGCGAGCGCGGCGCGACTGGTGAACGCCGGCATTCCGATCCCCGGTACCATCTTCGCGCTGAGTGGAGAGCTTCTCAACCGGCATCGGGAGACGTTCGGCCCGGAAGCGGTGTACAAGACCGCGATCGGGACCCACGGTGGCGGTGCCTGGAAGGTCGACACCGCCGAGTCGCTCAGCCCGGTGGTCGGACAGCGCCGGGCGTTTCTACAGGAGCTGATTGGGATGAACGATCGCCCCCCTCGTGACCTCCGCGTGTACGTCGTCGGCGAGGAGATCGTCGGCGCGATGGTCCGGCACGCCGCCGAGTCGGAGTGGCGAACCAACGTCGCCCGGGGCGGCCGTGTCGAGGGCTGTACCGACAGCCTCCCGAAAGCGGCGGCGGCCTACGCGCTCGAGGCGACGGCGGTTCTGGGCCTGGATTACGCCGGCGTGGACCTCATCGAGGGGACGGACGGTTGGCACGTGCTCGAAGTGAACCCCACCGCGGGGTTCCGGGGGCTCTACGAGGCGACCGAAACCAGCCCGGCCCCCTACATCGCGAAGCTGGCGATCGAACGCGGCGGCGGGTCGGTCGACGACGACCAGGTGGCCGACCTGGCGGCGACGCTCGACGACTCAGTCCCGTCCTGTATGCCCGCAGACGAGCCGGAACGCTACGTCGATCCCGCCGTCATCGGCTTCACCGAGCACGTCGTCGTCACGGGAACCCGGGGGACCAGAACCGTCGTCGGGAAGTCGGACACGGGTGCCGACCGGAGCTCGATCGATCTCCAGCTGGCCGCCGATATCGGGGCGGGACCGATCCACACCGTGAGCAAGGTCCGGTCAGGCTCCCAGAAGAAGGGCCGATCACGCCCGGTCGTAGACATCGTGCTCGGGATCGGCGGCACCCAGCACACCGTCGAAGCCAGCATCGCGGACAGGGCCCACATGAGCCATCCGCTGTTGCTCGGTCGCGACGTGTTGAAACATTATCACCTGGACGTGAGCCGCCGAATCGACGACCCGAAACCCGTTCGGCGTCCCGAGGAGTGAGACTGGTTACCGCTCGGATCGGTCCGGCAGTCCACGCGTCGGCAGGCCCAGCTCCGATTGCACGAGCTGTATCGCCTGCCGGGTCGCGCGGGTCGACGCCAGGTACCCGCCGCCGATGGCGGCTTTCAGCTTCCGGGCGGGCTGTCCGGTGAGAACCTGTCCGCCGACGACAGCCACGGCCTCGTCTCCGACCGAGACTGCCCATCCAGGCACCGAATACCGGTACCGCTCGAGCGACGGCTCGAACTCGGTGGTGTCATCGAGAGCGTGCTCGACCAGTCGCGTGAGGTTCTCGGCTGCAGTCTCGCTGGCCCGGATGGCCGCCGAGGCCGTCGCCGGAACCGACCGTCCGTCGGCGTCGACGATCCGGCCGGCGTCGCCGACGACGAACGTCGACTCGGAGAGCCGGAGGTCCGCACGTACCGTCGGTCGTTCCCCCGCGGTCGCGTCCGGTCCTCGAATACCCCCGGCCCACACGAACAGGTCTGTTTCGAGGGTTCCCGCGTCGGTCTCGACCGCGTCGGCGGTCGCCTCGCGCACCGGCGTTTTCGTTCTGACGTCGACGCCGTGGTCGACGAGTGCTGCCCGGATCGCTCGCTGGAAGGCGGAGCCGAACCCGGGGGCCAGCGTCTCTAGCTGTTCGAGGAGCACGATCTCGATCCGACCCGCGTTCGTCGCATCGGTTCCGTTTGCTGGTCCGACCGGGACGCTCCGTTCTCGGGCGAGTGCGGCGAGTTCGCCGGCGATCTGGATGCCCGAGAGCCCGCCGCCACCGACCACGACCCGCCTGGTCTCTCGGGGCTCGAGAGTCTCACACAGGTCGAGGAACCGATCTCGGATCGAAAGCGCGTGCTCCTTCCGCTTCAGCGGGAGCCCGTGCTCCTTTACCCCCGGGAGGTCGTAAAACGCGGTCTCGGAGCCGAGACAGACGGCACCGTAATCGTACGCCAGCGTCCCGTCCTCGCGTGCGACCTCCGGAACCTGTCCGTCCCGAAACGTCGCGAGGCCGGCCTCGGGATCGATCCCGTCGATGCTTCCCGTCACCACCCTGGCGCGATCGAGCACCGATCCCAGCGGCACCTCGATCGCGTCGATCACGGCCGGGCGCCGGATCACGCGGTGGAGCTCGTGACGAACGAGATGTGTTTCAGTCTCGTCGACGAGCAGCAGTTCGACCGAATCCGGAAGGCTCGATTCGAGCCGCTGTGTGAGCGTCAGTCCTGCATAGCCCGCGCCGAAAACCACGACTCGCATACCCGAAGGGAGGTGCCGCAGCCTCTTGAGCCTCCGGGCCCGACCGGCGAAACGCGCGGCGGTCGAGCGAACACTTAAAACAGTGCGTCGCCCGGACCGAGGACCTCCGCCGGCCCGCCGACGCTCCAGACCTCGGTGTCGACGCCGATTTCTGCGATCCGCTCTTCGACCCTGTCCTCGTAGCCCTCCTGGGTGTTCACGTAGACGGATGCGCCCGTGTCCGTCGAGAAATAGACTGGGACGTCTTCCTCCTTTCGGAGCTCCCGGACCGCGTTGAAGACGGCGATCGTCTCGGGCTGCCAGTACACCCACCCGGATGGTCCGGTCATCGTCGCCGCGGTGAGGGAAAGCGAGTCGTGTTCGGCGAGCTCGAAGATCCGGTCGAACGATCCCTCCCGGAGCGCGTCGCGCATCTCCCCGAGCTGTTCGTGGATGTGCGCCAGCCGCGCCTGAAACATGTGACTCTCTTCGGCTTCCTCGTGGGCCCGTTCGGTCTGTTTGAACGCCGGCACGTGCACCGCGATCGTCCGGAGGTCTGTCTCCGGATGGAAGCCGTCGTCACCCGTGCCCGTCGGGAGCCGCCGGGAGATGCAGTCCTCGTCGTTGAGACCCGCAAACAGCTGGGAGTAGGCGCCGGTCACCGACCGCGCCGCCGAAAGCGACCCGCGCCGTGCGACCGCGGAGATCTCCTGCCGGGAGAAGTCCAGCCCCGCAGCTTCGGTCAGCGCAAGCGCCGCCGCCGCAAACCCCGACGAGGAGGAGCCGAACCCGATGTTCGACGGGAACGAGTTCTCCGACTCGAACCGGACCGGGTGATCGATCCCGGCGAGGTCCCGCACGTGGTCGACCACCAGTTGGATCCTGTCTTCGGCGTGCCCGTCGACCTCCTCGCCGTCGATGTAGAAGACGTCCTCGGCGGCGTCCGGTTGCCACTCGACGGTCGTCGTGGTGTGTGTGGGTGCGGTACACACGGAGATACTGTCGTGGTACGGGATCCGCGGGTCGTTTTGCTTGAGTCCGTGATACTTCACGAGCCCCTGGATGGGGTGTGCTCTCGCTGTCGCCTTCATCGTTTATCGGGTTGGAGGCGGGAGAGCGGTTAGTCGTTCCGTTTCGTGTGTCGTCTGCGGGAACCGTTCGACGCCCCCGACGCGCGCAGGCAGTGACAAGAGTTTTGCTACACCTGACCGAAGCGGTTCGACATGGCCGAGTACACGGTGGAGTTCGCCGGCACCGGCGAACGCGTTCGGGTGTCGGACACGCAGACGATTCTCAACGCCTGTATCGAGGAGGGTATCGCCCACGAGTACTCGTGTCGCGTCGGCATGTGTCTCGCCTGTTCGGCGCGGATCCTCGAGGGCGAAGTGGCCCAGCCGGCCGCCATCGCCCGTGGGCTCACCGAACAGGAAGCCGAAGAGTTCGCGTTGACGTGTATGGCGCGTCCCCAGTCGGACCTGCGACTCAGACGCGGCGAGTACCCGCCGAGCATCGACGGCGACGAACGCGAGCCCGCATCCGGCGAGGAAGCCGCAGGCGCCGACGACTGACGATTCTATCCACGTTCGTGGGTGTCTCTTCGAGATCCGATACCCGTGAGATTCAAGTCGATGTCACACGCGGTGTACAGTGATGCGTCACGACCATCTCATCTCGGCGGCACAGCTGTCCCGGTCGGACGTCGAGGCGGTGCTCGACCGGGCTGGCGACGTTGCCGACGACCTCGGGGCCTCCCGGGACAGCTGTCCCGGCCTCGTCCTCGGGCTCTGCTTTTTCGAGCCGAGCACGCGGACGAAGATGAGCTTCGATGCGGCCGCAAAGCGTCTCGGTGGCAGTACGATCGACATGGGGTCGGTCGAATCCTCGTCGGTCACCAAGGGGGAATCGCTGGCTGATACGGTGCGGGTCATCGAGGGATACGCCGACGCGATCGTGCTGCGCCATCCAAGCGAGGGGGCGGCGAAACTCGCGAGCGAGTTCGTCGACGTGCCGGTGATAAACGCGGGCGACGGCGCCGGTCAGCACCCGAGTCAGACGCTCCTGGATCTGTACACGATCCGGGAGGAGCACGGTCTCGACGATCTCACGGTCGGGATCATGGGAGATCTGAAGTACGGGCGGACCGTTCACTCGCTGGCGTCGGCGCTGGCGAACTTCGAGGTGAGCCAGCACTTCATCAGCCCGGAGTCGCTTCGACTTCCCCGAAGCGTCCGGTTCGATCTCCACGAGGCCGGCGCACAGGTCCGGGAACACACCGATCTCGAGCCGGTGTTGTCGGAACTGGACGTCCTGTACGTGACCCGGATCCAGAGAGAGCGGTTCCCCGACGAGACCGAGTACCGCGCCGTCGCCGGCGAGTATCAGATCGACGCAGAGACGCTCGCGGCCGGGCCAGACGATCTCACGGTCATGCATCCGCTCCCGCGGGTCGACGAGATCGCCCCGGACGTCGACGAGACAGACCACGCGAGCTACTTCCAGCAGGCCCACAACGGCGTCCCCGTGCGGATGGCGCTTCTGGAGATGCTGCTGGAGAACCACGGGTGAGTTCCACAGTACCATGAGCGACCACCAACTCCGCGTTTCGAAGATCCGGAACGGCACCGTCATCGATCACATCGCGGCCGGCCAGGCACTCAACGTGCTCGCGATTTTGGGCATCGACGGCTCGGATGGCCACGGCGTCTCGATCGGGATGAACGTCTCCTCCGACCGGCTCGGCCGGAAAGACATCCTGAAGGTCGAGGACAGGGAACTGAGTCAGTCGGAGGTGGACGTGCTCTCGTTGATCGCGCCGGAGGCGACGATCAACATCGTCCGCGACTTCGACGTCGTCGAGAAGAACCGCGTCGAACGCCCCGACCGGGTGTCGGGGCTGCTCTCGTGTCCGAACCACAACTGCATCACGAACGCCGACGAGCCCGTCGAGACCGCTTTCGACGTCATCTCCGACGGCGTCCGGTGTAACTACTGCGGGACGATCATCCACGAGGGGATCGCCGAGCATCTCGCGGTGGAGTGAGTTTCCCCGACACGGACCGGGGACGCCGAAGCGTTTTAGCCGCCGGAGGTTGGAGGTACGCGTATGTCCACGAAAGCGAAGTTGCTCCTGGTCGTCGTGTTCCTGATCCTGGTGTACGTCCTCTTTTCGGGCGACAAAGAGCCCGTCGAGGTCGAGGTGCAGGAGTAACGCGGTTGGATGTACGGAGTCGTCACACGGAACGAAGACGAGGCGGATTGGCCGGAGTTCGACCGCGGGTTCTACGAGGTAAAAGACGTCTCCGGACGGGGCGGCGAGCCGCTCGCCGGCGCGGTCAACATGGTGTCGTGTTTCGGTGACAACGCCGCCGTCCGGGGTGACCCGTCGCTTGCGGCGGTCGATGCTGACGGCGAACCCGCCACCCGGGAACGCCCGTACTTCGACTGGTCGTACGTCTGTCCGACTCACGAGCGCTATCGCGAGGGGCTGCTCGAGACGATCGCGGACTGTGCCGCCGTCGAACCCGACGTCAGGCTCGACGACGTCGGGTTCCCCCGGGAGGGGTACTGCCGGTGTGAGCGGTGCAACCGGCTGTTCGAGGAGAGTCCGCACGACGATCGCGACGAGTGGCGCGAGGCAGTGATCACCGAGTTCGTCACGGAGGCGGTCGACCGGATCCCCGGCCGGTCGTATCTGACGCTGTACCCCGACCCGTACCCCGATCACCTCTCGAAGCGATCGGGACTGGACGTCGACGCGCTCGCGGAGGTCGTCGACGAGTTCGTCGTTCCTCTCTACGATCTGGACTACGGGACGACCTACTGGCTCGAGTCGATCGCCCGCGGGTTCCGGTCCCGGCTGGGCGGCTCGTACGACCCCGACGGGGAGCCACCGGCGACGCCGTTCTCGATCGAACTGTACGCGGTCGACGTCGAGATCGAAAACCTCCAGCACGCGACGGAGGTCACAAACCGGTACGCCAAGGACGTCTTCTTCGGCTACGACGCCTCGCAGGCGGCGGCGACGATCCGCCGAATCCGGGCGGAGGAAAGCGACGAGGGAAAGACACACCGCCCGGACGAATGACGACATTCCGCCCGGACGAATAAAGACCCCCCTGAACGTAGGCGTCGGCATGAACGGAATCGGACCGCCGCTCGTGACGCCGTTCGACGAGGCTGGCGACGTCGATTACGGACGGCTCCGCGAGCTCGTCGACTGGATCGAGAGCCGGGGTGTCGACTTCCTGGTGCCGTGTGGATCGAACAGCGAGGCGGAACTCATGACCGCCGGAGAGCGGACGCGGGTGATCGAGACGGTCGTCGAGGAGGCGTCGGTGCCGGTGGTCGCCGGCACCGGGAGCCCGGGGCTCCGGGAGACGCTTTCGGCGACCCGCGCGGCGGCGGACGCCGGTGCCGACGCCGCTCTCGTCGTCACGCCTTTTTATTACGACCACGATCAGGCGACGCTGGAGGCGTACTATCGGGAACTCGCCGGCGACGCGCCGCTGCCGATCTACCTCTACTCGGTGCCGGCGTACACCGGCGTGCGGCTGGAGCCGGACACTGTCGGTCGCCTCGCGACGCACCCGAACGTCGTCGGGATGAAAGACTCCCACGCGTCGCTTCCGGAGTTCGTCCGGACGAAGCGGCGGGTCGCCGAAGCGATCGCCGACGCCGGCGGCTCTGCCGGGGAGTTCGACCTCCTGATCGGGAGCGGGAGCGTCCTCGCACAGGCGCTTTCCGCCGGCGGGGTCGGGGGCGTGCTCGCGCTGGCGAACCTCGCGCCGGCGGCGACAGTCGAGGTGTTCGAGGCTCACAGAAACGACCCCGAGCGCGCCAGACGCCTGAACGAGGATCTCGTGGAACTCAACACGGCCATCACAGCCGATTACGGCGTCCCGGGTCTGAAGTGGGCAATGCGGGAGCGGGACGCGCCGGCAGGGTATCCCCGGTCGCCACACCGGGAGCCCGACGCCGAGGCGAGGGGACGGCTGCAGGCGTTGTTGGCGGAGCTTTGATCGGTATCAGTCGCCCCCGAGGATGCCCCGGTGGGTCATCTTCTCCGGATCGAGCACCTCGTCGGCTTCCTCCTCGGTGAGGTGCCCCTCCGCGATGGCGACCTCACGGACGGTCTTGCCCTCCGCGAGCGCCTTCTTGGCGACCTTCGCGGCGTTGTCGTAGCCGATCGCGGGGTTGAGCGCCGTCGCCAGTGCCATCGCCTGTTCGACCTGATCGCTGCAGTGCTCCTCGTTGGCCTCGAGCTTCGCGACGAACCGTTCGCCGAACGTTTCGGCGGCGTTTGCGAGCAGCTCACTCGACTGCAGGAAGTTGTGCGCGAGCACCGGCTTGTAGAGGTTGAGGTCCAGCTCGCCCCGGGCCGCGCCGGCCGAGACCGCAGCGTCGTTGCCGACGACCTGCTTGTGCACCTGGTTGACCGCCTCCGCCACGACCGGGTTGATCTTGCCGGGCATGATGCTGCTGCCGGGCTGGTTTTCGGGCTGTTCGATCTCGCCGAGCCCGTTTCGCGGCCCCGACGCGAGCAGGCGGAGGTCGTTTGCGATCTTGTTCATCGAGCCGGCGACCGTCCGGAGCGCACCGTGGGCCTCGCCCATCGCGTCGTGGGCCGCCTGCGCCTCGAAGTGGTCGTCGGCCTCGCGGAACTCCGTACCGGTCTCCTCGGAGATGTACTCGGCGGCCAGTCCCGGGAAGTCGGGATGGGTGTTCAGCCCGGTGCCCGTCGCAGTCCCGCCGAGCGCGAGTTCCCGGAGGTGATCCTGGACGTCGGTGACGCGTTTGATCCCCTTCTCGATCTGCGTGCGGTAGCCGCCGAACTCCTGGCCCAGCCGGACGGGGGTGGCGTCCTGGAGGTGTGTCCGCCCCGTTTTCACCACGCCGTCGAACTCCGCCTCCTTTTCGGCGAGTTCGGCCTGCAGCGTCTCGAGGGCGGGCACGAGGTCCTTCTCGACGGCCTCCAGGGCGGCGACGTGCATCGCCGTCGGGATCACGTCGTTGCTCGACTGGCCGTAGTTGACGTGGTCGTTCGGGTGGACGACCCGGTCGCCGATCTCGGCACCCATGAGCTCGGCCGCCCGGTTGGCGATCACCTCGTTTGCGTTCATGTTCGAGGAGGTGCCCGAGCCGGTCTGGAACACGTCCACCGGGAACTGATCGTCGTGTTCGCCAGCGATCACCTCGTCTGCCGCCTCGACGATCGCGTCGGCGACGTCCGCCTCGAGGAGGCCCAGCTCGCGGTTCGCCTGTGCGGCGCCTTTCTTCACCACGCCGAGCGCACGGACGAACCGTCGCCCGAACGTGATCCCCGAGATCGGGAAGTTCTCTACTGCGCGCTGGGTCTGGGCCCCCCAGTAGGCGTCCGCCGGTACCTGCATCTCGCCGAGACTGTCCGCTTCGGTTCGGTAATCCTCACCCATAAATCGAACCTCCGCCGGACGGCGAGTAAAAACTACCTACATCGATCAGATATCCGATGGATCGACCGACGAATCCCGTCGGCGTCCGGTCGGCTACGCGCCCCCGCCGAACTCCTCGTACTCTGCGGGGGTGTACGTCTTGATCTCCAGGGCGTGGATCTCCTCGGTCATCCAGTCGTCGAGCGCGTCGTACACGAGCTGGTGTTGCTCGACGAGCGAGAGCCCGTCGAACGCAGGGGAGACGACGACGGCCGCGAAGTGTTCGTCCTCGTGATTCTCGTCGTATGTCCGCGGTCGCGAGACGGTCGCCTCCGCGTCCGCGATCGCCTCCTCGATCCGCGCCTCGATTGCCTCGACGTCCATGCCAGAAGGGACAGGGTCGGAGGGGTATAAGGGGCGGGGTCGGAGGAGTATAAGGGACAGGGTCGGATTACGACCGGAGCGCCACGACGAGGAACGTCTCGTCGCGCTCCTCGCCCCGGACGACCCGAAAGCCCGCCTCTCCGAGCGCGTCGGCGGCCGCCGCGAGGTCCTCCCGTTCGTCGACCGGCGGGCCGGATTCGCCGTCGCCGCGGCCCGACCAGTCGACGACGACGAGACGCCCGCCCGGGCGGATCACGCGCGCGAGTTCAGCGAGCGCGCCGTCGCCGACGAACTCGTGGTAAGTCATCGTCGAGGCCGCGCCGTCGAGTTCGTCGTCCGAAAACGGCAGGTCCGACACGTCGGCCGTGACCGGCTCGACGGAGCCCGGGAGGCCCTTCTCGCGGTAGTACTCGTGCATCTTCGCCTGGACGTCGACGGCGTACAGCGTCTCGACGTCCGGCGCGATCAGGTCGGTATAAAAGCCGGTGCCGGAGCCGAGATCCGCCAGCGTCTCCCCCGACGCCGGACGGACCAGCGACCGGAACTCCTCGGCAGAGAGATAGCGGTAGCGTCCCTCGTCTTCCAGGTTCTCGGCCTTCTCGATGTCGAAGGTGTGATGGCCCATACGCGACGGTGGGACGCCGGGAATATAACCGGCCGGTCGCGAGGTCGGCGCGTCCCGGCGTCGGTCACCGTCGCAAGCGGACCGTCAGTTTGTCGGATTCGGTGCCGTCTTCGTCGTCCCGGGGGTCCCCCCCGTTCCGGTAGTCGAGTTCGACGAGCCCGTCGTCTTCCAGCCCGGAGAGCAGGTCACCGAGCCACTCCCGACCGTGGTCGCCCGCCGGCGAGTAGTCGACGCGCACGCGCGGTCCGAGTTCGTCGAGTGCGAGTTCGTCGTACTCCGAAAGCGCCCGAATCACCCGTCCACGGAACTGCCGGCGGCTCCCCTCGAAGCTCGGCTGTTCGGGGACGTCCGGCGCGGTGAAGTCGCCCGTTTCGTAGGCGCGACACCACTGTCGCCACGGACAGCCCGCTTCGTCGCAGTGTGGCGTCTGCCCACAGGCGACCCCGCCGAGTTCCATGATCGCGTTGTTCCAGGCCCGGGACTCGCCCGGCGGCATGAGCCGCGTGGCGACCCGTTCGAACGTCCGGTCGTCGTCGGGGACTGAAAAGGCGCGGTACAACACTCGTTTCACGTTCGTGTCGACGACGGCGTCGCCCGCGTTGAACGCGAACGACGCCACCGCGTTGGCGGTGTAGGGCCCGACGCCCATCAGCTCCTGGAGATCCGCGGGCGTTTCCGGAACGTCGCCGTCGAACTCCTCGAGGACCTGGTTTGCGGCCTCGTGGAGGTAGCGCGCCCGGTTGTTGTACCCCAGCGAGTGGTCGCTCCAGAACGCGACGACGTCGGCCCGGTCGGCCTCGGCGAGGGATTCGACCGTCGGCCACTCCTCGAGGAACGCCTCCCAGGCGTCTATCACCCGGTCGAGCTGGGTCTGCTGGCTCATCACCTCCGAGACGAGAACCGGGTACGGGGCGGTCGTCTCCCGCCACGGGAACTCGCGGTGGTCCGATTCGTACCACTCGATGAGGGCGGTTTGGATCGGCTTTAGATCCGACGGAAGGGCGATTTCGCGCTCTTCGGGATCGGAATCGGGAGTCTCGCGCTCGGCGGGGTCGGCGTCGTCGCCGGCGTCCGGCATACGCGTTCGGAGGAGGGCTCGACGCTAATGAGTGTGGCCATCTCGTGTTCGAAGCTCCTCACTCCCAGATGCCGGGTTCGATGCCGAGATGCCGGACCGTGAAGGGATACAGAACGACGATTACCAGTGCGAGCCCGAACTCCGCTGGGAGGGAGACGTCGCCCAGATACATCCGGAGGGCGGCGACGCTGATCACGATGAGGAAAAGCATGGCGAAGTAGTGGGGTATCAACTCGAGTATCATACGGGAGTCGACCATGGCGTCGGGGTGGACGAGGGCGGCGAATTTATAAAGCGTGTCGGTTCACTCACCTCGCTTGCGGCTTCGCCGCTCGCTTTTCGAGGCGCTCGCTGTGCTCGCGCCTCGCATCTCACGGGCACGGTGGGATTCGAACCGAAATCAGACGTGCTCGCTCGCGTCGCTCGCTGCGCGCGACTGATAGGCTTCGAATCCCACCTCGAGAAAGTTCGACACGGCTCGCTTACGCTCGCCGGTCTTACGGACCCGGTGGGATTCGAACTCGATGGCGAGACTCACTGCGTTCGTCTCGCGTAGTTCGAATCCCACCTCGAGAAAGTTCGACACGGCTCGCTTACGCTCGCCGGTCTTACGGGCACGGTGGGATTCGAACCGAAATCAGACGTGCTCGCTCGCGTCGCTCGCTGCGCGCGACTGATAGGCTTCGAATCCCACCTCGAGAAAGTTCGACACGGCTCGCTTACGCTCGCCGGTCTTACGGGCACGGTGGGATTCGAACCCACGACCATCGGATGTCTTCCCCACCCACCAACCTGGACGGGATAGAAGTCCGACGCTCTATCCTGGCTGAGCTACGTGCCCTCACTACCGGATTACCTGCCGTCGATACAAAAGGGATTTGGGTCCGGGCCACCGAAGCGGACGGTCCACATCCGTGTATATAAGTCCACGACGCCAGTAGAACCCCTCGATGAGAGTTATCGGGACTGTCGGCCTGCCGGGCAGCGGGAAAGGCGAGGCTGCGTCCGTGGCCCGCGAGGAGGGGATCCCGGTCGTGACGATGGGCGATGTCATCCGCGAGGAGTGTCGCGACCGCGGGCTCGACCCGGCCGAACACCACGGCGAGGTCGCAAAGGCACTCCGCGAGGAGAACGGCCCGGACGCGGTCGCGGAGCGGTCGCTCCCGCTGATCGAACGCGAACTCGACACCGCCGAGACGGTGCTCGTCGACGGTCTCCGATCGATGGTCGAGGTCGAGCGGTTCCGGGAGGCGTTCGGCGACGGCTTCCTCCTGGTCAGTATCGAGGCGCCGTTCGAGCTTCGTGTCGAACGGCTCGGCGAACGCGGCCGGGACGCCTCCGACGTGAAAACCGAAGCCCTGCGGGCCCGCGACGAGCGTGAACTCTCCTTCGGCATGGGCGAGGTGATGAACCAGGCCGACCTCACCGTCGAGAACACCGACTCTCTCGAGGCGTTTCGACGGACGGTCCGTCGGATCCTCGAGGACGGACCCGAGGCGATCGAACAATGATCTACAGCATCGACGTCCACATCGAGGCACCCGTAAACGACACTGAAGTGACCGACCGGGTCGCCGACGCGATCCGAAATCTGTTCCCGGACGCCGAGATCGAACAGCAACCGGGTCGGCTCGTCGCCGAAACCCACACGCTGGATCCGCTTTCCGACCGGCTCCACGAACAGGAGATCCTCGACACTGCGCGTCGGGAGTTCCTGAAAAACGCACGCAAGGGCGGCTTTTCGTTCCGGCTCAAAAAGCAGGCGGCGTTCCAGGGCGTGATCAACTTCGCCGTGGGGAACCCGGACGAACTCGGCGACGTCGAGGTCGACGTGATCGTCCGCGAACCCGACGTCGAGACGTTCCTCGACCACGTCGTGCCGGAGACGGAGGACGGCCAGCCGGTCGATCCCGATCGAATCGGGGGAGAGTAATCCCGCTATCGGGAGCCGGCAAAAAGCTGGAGTTATACCGCCGGAAGCCCAACCAACCGGCGATGGGAATCCTCGAGGACAAAGACCGCGCGCGGCTGTTTTACAAGTACCTCTCGAAGGTGTACGACCGCGTGAATCCCTTCTTCTGGACCGAGGAGATGCGGGCGGAGGCACTGGAGTTGCTCGACATCCAGCAGGGCGACCGGGTGCTCGACGTCGGCTGTGGCACCGGGTTCGGAACCGAAGGGCTGCTCCAGTACACCGACGACGTCCACGGGCTCGATCAGAGTCGCCACCAGATGGAGAAGGCGTTCGAGAAGTTCGGCAAGCACGACCGGGTGGCGTTCTACCGTGGGGACGCCGAACGGCTCCCGTTCGTCGACGACAGCTTCGATTACGTCTGGTCGTCGGGCTCGATCGAGTACTGGCCCAATCCGGTGACCGCCCTGCGCGACTTCCGGCGCGTGGTCGAACCCGGTGGTCAGGTGCTCGTGGTGGGGCCCAACCACCCGACGAACCCGATCAAGGCACGCATCGCCGACGCGATCATGCTGTTTTACGACGAGGAGGAGGCCGACCGGATGTTCCGCGAGGCCGGCTTCACCGAGATCGACCACCACGTCATGGGGCCGCCGCGGAACCCCGACGTCGCGATTACGACCGTCGCTACCGTCCCGGAGTGAACGTCCGGAACTCGAAATCACTCCACGGATCTCACCTCAATCCCGTCCGTGGCACGGTCCCCGGTTCAGTCCCCCTCTGCGGTCGTCTCCAACGTTGCCACCGGTGTGCTCCCGACGTACACCTCGATCTCGACCAGAGAGCCGTCATCCACCGTCGGTTCGTTCGTGCCGGCTACCTCCAGCGAGGCAGACTCCCCAGCCCGCCAGGTCGGCTCCGCCGCCGGGTTGAACGGTCCCGTCGGACCGCTTTTGAACCCCTCCGCAGAGAAGAACGGTACCGGCGGCTGTCGAGCCAACTCTTCGCCGTCCACGCGAACCCGAAGCCGGAGCTCCCGCACGTCGAGTGTGTCGCCCCCCTCGTGACGTAGCTGGATTCGTCCCTCGCCCGTCGCCGATGCGGAAAGCGACGCCGATGCTGTCGATCCGAACCCGAGCTCCTCGGAGTCGGGGGACTCGGCGTCGAACCCGTCGGTCCCGAGTACGCCACTTCCCAGCGCGGCCGCGCCGACGCCGGTCGAGAGCGCGACCGCGAGGCCGACGAGCAACACCACGCCGACGGGGGCACTGGCGCGGACGCCGTTCGGATCGCGGGAAGGGGGGATCGACACGTGAACGGCTCCCGCGTCCCCGGATAAAAGTCCGAGGACGCCCGGCCGCTCGGTCGGCGCAGCTTTTTTTTTCACCCCGTTCGGCGCTCGAACCGGCAGTATTTATATGTGGATTCCGCGCTTCACGCGGCGTATGCGTGACGCCCTCCCGACCGAGTTCGTTCGGTCGCACACGTCCAACAGCCGCCTTCGAGATCACGTCCGACTACCGGTGCTCGTCGGCGGCCTCCTCCAGGCGGTCCTCCTGGGGTGGTACGTCGTCAGCTACGGAACGGAGCCGGAGATATTCGCCGTCGGAACGGTCGGCCCGACCGTCGCCGCGCTGCTCACCCAACCCGACGCGGGGTGGGTCGACGCCCCGCTCGCGGGCGTGTTGGGTGGCTGTCTGTATCTGCTCGGCGTGCTCGTTTACGGGGCGTACGTCGCTTCGGGCTTCGAGTACGTCCTCGCGACGTGGATGTTCGGCGAGTACATCACTCTCGCGCTCTCCCAGGCGGTGATGCTGTTGCCGGGATTCGTCTTCTTCGGGGTCGTCGTCGGCGGGACAATCGGATGGGTGAAGCTGTTCTGGCGACGGCGGAGGTGAGCACCAGTGGACGCTGGTGATAGCGGCTACTCCCGGAAGCCGAGCAGCCGGAGCCCGTTCAGCGAGACGAGGACGGTCGACCCTTCGTGACCGACGACGGCGATCGGAAGTGGGATTCCCCGCGTGAGGATCGCCACGAGCATGATCGCGATCGCGCCGAAGGCGATCCCGAAGTTCGCGAACAGGGTCCGGCGGGTACGTCGCCCGAGACCGAAGGCGTACGGGATTCCTCCGAGATCGTCGGACATCAACACGACGTCGGCCGTCTCCAGCGCGACGTCGGTGCCGGCTCCGCCCATGCCCACCCCGAGCGTCGCCCTCGCCAGTGCCGGCGCGTCGTTCACTCCGTCTCCGACCATTGCCACCCCGTCGTGTCGTTCCACTAGCTCCTCGACGTGTTCGACTTTCTGCTCGGGCAACAGCTCGGACCGGACCTCGTCGACGCCGACGGCCTCGCCGACGTGTCGGGCCACGCGATCGTTGTCGCCGGTCAGCATGACCACGTGCTCGATGCCGAGCGCCCGGAGTCGCTCGATCGTCTCGGCGGCCGCCGGACGGATCGTGTCGGTGAATGCGAGCCAGCCGAGGACGGACATCCCGTCGTCCGACTCGCGCACGACCAGAACGCTCGTTTTCCCGTCGGCCTGGAGCGACTCCAGCGCGGTCGTCCCCTCCCGGATCCCTTCGATCGGCTCGTTCTCCAGCCTTGCGACCGGTTGCTCGGTCGATCCCGCAAGCGACGCAACGTACCGGGCGTTGCCGATGTGGATCGTCTCCCCGTCGACGCTTGCGCGGACGCCCTTGCCGGGTGTCGCTTTGAATCCCCGAGCGTCGGGTATCTCCAGATCCTGTTCCTCGGCGGCCTCGACGGTCGCCCGGGCGAGGTGGTGTTCCGATCGTCCCTGGACGGCTGCCGCAAACGACAACAGTCGGTCGTCCGTCGCCGGCGACCCGTCGACCGTCGCTCCCGACCGCGCGGTCGCGTCGGTCAGCCGGGTGTTGCCCTCGGTGAGCGTCCCAGTCTTGTCGAACGCCACCGCGTCGATAGTGGCGGCCACCTCGACGTGCTCCCCGCCTTTGAACAGGACACCCCGGCGTGCCCCCGCAGTGATCGCCGACAGGACGGCCGCGGGCGTCGAGATGATCACCGCACACGGGGACGCGGCGACCATCAGCGTCATCGCACGGTAGAAGGTGCTGTCGAACGCGTAGCCCAGCGATAGGGGGATCGCGATCGCGGCCGCGGTGAGCCCGAACACGCCCAGCACGTACGGCTGTTCGAACCGATCGATCAACCGCTGAGTCGGCGCCTTCTCGCTTTGAGCCTCCTCGACCATGTGGATCAGTCGGGCGATAGCCGACTCGTGTGCCTCCCGAGTCACCCGGACCTCGAGGCTCCCGTCGCCGTTTATCGTCCCGCCGTACACCTCCTCGCCGGGCTCTTTCGACACTGGCATCGACTCGCCGGTGAGCGACGACTGGTCGACCGCGCTCTCTCCGGACTCGACGGTGCCGTCCAGCGGGATGCGGTCGCCCGGTCGCACGAGGAACACGTCGCCGACCGACACCTCGTCGATCGGCACCGTCACCTCCTTGCCGTCCCGAAGCAGCGTCGCGGACTCCGGGCGCAGTTCCATGAGCGACTCGATCGCCCGCCGCGAGCGTCCGATCGCGTAGCCCTGCAACACGTTCGAGAGCGAAAACAGGA
Source organism: Halalkaliarchaeum sp. AArc-CO (assembly GCF_024972735.1). GTDB lineage: Archaea > Halobacteriota > Halobacteria > Halobacteriales > Haloferacaceae > Halalkaliarchaeum. The sequence goes on along the minus strand of NZ_CP087723.1, from coordinate 2,497,048 downwards.
ACAGGAGCATCGCCCCCTCGAAGGGCGCCCCGACGACCAGCGCGCCGAGCGCGGCTATCACCATCAGCAGATCGATGTCGACCGCGCGGTGCCGGAGCGTCTCGATCCCGGCCTTGAGGCCGTACCACCCGCCGAAGACGTACGCCGCCCCGTAGCTCCCCCAGACGACCGCCTGTGCAGCGTCCAGCCAGCTTCCGAGCAGCCCGACCGTCATTCCCAGGAACGTGAGCGCGACGAAAACTGTCTCTCGACGGAGTTTCGATCCGTCTACGACGTCTGTGGGATCTTCACCGGGGGAATCGATCCCGGAAGCGTCCACGTCGCGAACGGTCGCACCGTACTCCTCGGTGAGCCGTTCCAGTTCCTCGGGGGAGATGGCGTCCCCATCGTGCCTGATCCGGACGACGCCGCCGCGAGACGACGCCGAGACGTCGTACACGCCGTCGGCGCTGGCGAGCTTTCGCTCCAGCGCCAGCGCACACGACTCGCAGCTTCGTCCCGAAAGCGGATCGATCCGGATCGTACACGCTTCGAGGGAATCGATAAACTCGTCCGAAAGATCCGCGTCCGACGCGTCCGGGGCCGGCCTGCAGGGAACCGGGGCGTCCTCGGAACTGGGGGGTGACGCCCCTGGCGAATCACTCATTGACGGCTCGAAATTGGGCCGGGGTGGGCTTGAACGCGTCGCCGGATCACTCCCCTCTGCTCACCGCGAATTGCCCCAGTGGACGGCGCCCGGATAGTCCAGGAACAGTCCGTCGACGCCGACGGCGTTCAGCTGTTCGGCCTGGTGCCACGTCTCGACGGTCCAGACGTGGATCGGGAGCCCACGATCGTGTGCCTCCTCGACGAGATCGATTGGGGCGTGGCTGGTCGGATCGAAGTACGGCGTTCCGAGGATCATCCGTACGGGTGCACTCACGGCCGCCGCATCGTAGTCGTCAGTGACCGATAGTCCTTCCCGGATCGACTCCGAGAAGATGTACGCGATCGGTATCTCGGGGTCGATCTCGCGGAGCGCAAACAGTGCGCCCTCCCAGAAGGACGAACACAGAACCTCGTTGTCGTGTTCCGACAGGACGTCGACCACGGTCTCCAGCCACGCCCACTCCTCGCGTTCCCCGGGCGGATCGGCGACTCGCCCGCGTTCGACGCTCCCGGAACCGTTCTTGATGTCCACGTTGACGCCGACGTCGGCTGGAATCGTCGCCATCGCATCTGCGAGCGTCGGCACCGTATTTCCGCTCTGGAGTATCTCCGCCGAAAGAACGTCCGCCGCGGGGGTTTCGTAGATCACTCCACGGGCGTCGGTCAGTCCGCCGAGCTCCTCGTCGTGGAACACGACGATCTCGCCGTCGCTGGTCGGAACGACGTCGAGTTCGATCCAGTCTGTCCGCCGGGAGTGGCCGCCGCCGTTCGGGTCATCGACAGATGCCTCGAACGCGTCGACCGTGTTCTCGGGGTACGTTCCGGCGTACCCCCGGTGGGCGATGACAGTCGGCCGGTCGTCGAACTCGTAGTGGTCTGTGGCGGCGGTGACGGCGTCGGAAGGTCCGTCAGCCTCCTCACCGACCTCGCTTTCGTCTTCGGTCCCGTCGAGACACCCTGCCATCGCGGCGCCGGCACACGAGGCAGCGGCCAGCAACCCACGGCGGCGGAGCATGCTCGGTCCTCCGTCCATAGACTCGAAACGAGCGATTGCGACAAGTAGCCTCCGACCGGCTGCAGTTCTGGATACTCTCTCTCGTCCGGTTCGCCGAGGGGTTCGGGTTCATCACGCTGATCACGCTGTTGCCTACTACATCACCGTCCTCGATCCGTCAGACACCACGATCCTGGGAGTGACGATCGGGGCCCGGCTCATCGTCGGGCTGTAGCACCACCGGATTCACCCGTGATCCGACTCCGCAGAGAGCTTCGTTATCGTCTCGTGTAACCCGACCACGAGCGCCGGGACGACGATCATGAACAGGTGTTCCTCGATCGGGATTCCAAACAGGTCGTAGCCGGTGCGCATCCTGATCTCGAAGACCCCGACCTCGAGCGTATACCAGTCCCAGACGTACGCCACCGGGTACAGCGCCGCGATCGTTCGGGCGGCGCTCCGGAGTGCGTCGGCGTAGTACAACAGCCCGAACGCGATCGCCCCGAAGAACACCTCCGTGGCGAGATACGTGTAGGGACCGAGGGCCGTGATATCGGGGAGCGGTGTACCCGACAGCGGCCGAAACCACACCGACACGATCAACACTGCAAGGAAGACGTACGCCCCACGAACCAGCAGCATCGTCGCGAGCGTCGGTGGGGCCCGCCGTGCGACGAGGACGATCGACCCGAACGCGAGTGCCCCCGCCGGCGCCGAGGGCGGGAACAGTCCCCCGACCGTCCCCCAGAGCACCCCCACGAGTCCGAGAAACAGGAGAGAAAGTGCCAGACTTCTCGCCCGAGTCGGATTCAGCAGCACTGCGACCGTCCGTTTGTCGATCGACCGGTCGTACGCGTAGTCCTGCTCGTCGTCGATGATTTTCACTCCCGCGAGGGTTACGAGGAACACGAGTGCAAACCCCAGCGCCGGTGGCGTCACTGCAGTCGTCTGGACGTAGAACCCGCCCAGGATCGCAAGCGCGATCCCGACCGGATAGCCGAGCGTCGCCGTGACCGGATTGGTGTCGAGCTGTGGGGCGTGCAGATAGCCCAGAAACCAGACGGGGAGCGTGACAAGCGCCGCACCGATCCCGACGACGACACCGAGCAGTGCGGTACAGATCGCGAACCCGGCGGTGGCTGCGACGAGCGCGATTCGACAGCCGCGAACCGTCATCGGGTGATCGTCGTCCTCCCCGCGTCGGTAGAAGTCGACGTAGCCGTCCTTTACGTGGGCGGTGTACACCGCGAAAAACATCGCCGCCATGTGCACGGTGCCGATCCCGACCGAGAACTCGCCGGCCACGACGGCGCCGAACCACGAGGCGGCAAGCGGCGGCAGCATAAAAACGGGGTGGACCTGCGAGAGTAGCGCCCGCAGATCCGCCCGAATTCCTCTCCCGTGGCGGGCGATTGTCATGGATTGACAAAGGGCTGAATACGATTAACGCTGTTGGCACAGCGACAGGTTCGGCCGACTGTTCCCGAGCCGGCCTCCGGGGCTGGGAGCCCTTATTGCCGTCGCTACAGGAGCCGCAGGACTCGGTCGGTGAACTCCTCGTCGACCAGCTCCCGGAGGTGATCCGGCTGTGTCTCCCCGTCTGCGTTGACCAGATACGCGCGTCCCCGATCGTCGCCGTACACGCCCTGGAAGTCGTAGACGAACCCGTACACCGTCTCCTCGTCGGGGACGTCGTCGCTTTCGAGCAGGAACTGCACCTGCCTGTCGACGTTGTACTCGACGAGTTGATCGACGAGACTCGCCTCCCTGTCCGGATCGACGCGGTCGTCGGCGAGGCCGTCCTCGATGACCGGGACGAGGAGGTCGATCCACTTCGCGATCCCGGCTGCATCCCCGTCACTACCGTCGTCCGTGCGTCGAACCGCATCCAGGGCCGCAGTCACAGCCCCACAGCCGGTGTGTCCCACGACCAGAATCACTCCCGTGTCTGTGTGTGTCACCGGATACAGGACGCTGCCGTCGACGACGATGTCGCCGTCGTATCGGTCCCAAACCTGGTTACCGATCGTGCTCGGTGTAAACAGGAATCCGGGTTCGGTGACGTCCCACATCCCTTCCTGGGACACACGAGAGTCGGAACAACAGACGGAGACGGCCGCGGGCTCCTGTCCGGCTTCCACCGCCGAGAAGTGTCCGTCCGGGAGCGAGTCGACGTGGCGGGCGTTGCGCTCCAGCAGTTCCGCCAGCGTGGTTTCGGGCATGCGTGATGGTGGGGCCCCGGTTCCCTTTTACTCCTCTGGTCCCGGTGGACAACTCGTCTGCGTTACCGCAAACCGAGGCACCAACCTTGATTGTTCCTGACGCACGACTGCGGGTATGTCAGTTCTCGCTACCGCGATGGTGTTCTTGCACAACCTGTTTGCGATGCTCTGGGTCGGAACCGTCCTCTTTTTCTCCTACGCTGTGCTTTCGTCGGGTCGCGGCGGGGCTCTCGGCCGTGAACCGCTGGAGGATCTCCTCGGCGGGTTGACGACAGTGACGCGGGTGAGCGCGCTGGTGCTGTTGCTCTCGGGGATCCTCATGGGTCTGAATCTGTACACAGTCGACCGGTTACTCGGAACGACGGACGGGTGGCTGGTGATCGGGAAAGTCGTCCTGTGGGTCGCGCTCGCGGGAGCGGTCGAGGCCGGGGCCGGGAAACTCGAAAGTGAACTCGACGGAGGACAGGTGAGCGATTCGGTGGAAGCCACGGCGACCCTGTTTTACGTCGCCTCGGCGATCGCAGTCCTGTCGGCGCTTTTCGTCGCGCTGCTCGCGACCGGCGTCCCCCTGCAATGACTGGTAATTTCAGACTTCCGGCATCCGGAGCGTCAGCAGGATGACGACCACCATGATGGCACCGAGGAGGAGATACCCCTCGTCGAAGTAGCCGCGATCCGCGATCGCGCCGAACACGACCGGTCCTGCCGCCCCGAGTGTCGCTGCAGTCGTGCGGACAATCCCCAGTCCGGTCCCGCGCATGTCGTCGGCGAACAGCTCACTGAGATACGACTGCGTGATCGCGCCGGTCCCGAGCATGGTGCTGACGAGGGCGGTGATGCCGACGAGGGGCCAGAAGCCGTCGACGGCCGGCAGGAGGAACAGCCCGAACACCGGGCCGACGAGCGCGACTGCGAGGGAGGTCCGCATGCCGACCCGGTCGTACGCCGAGCCAGCAAGCGGCTTGACCACGACGCCGAACGCGAAAAACAGTCCGAAGAGCCCGCCCGCAAGCGAGGGGGACAGCCCCTTCTGTTCTGCGAGATACGTCGGGTAAAACGCCGAGAACGTCTGCCAGATGAAGATGAACAGGAACAGCACGACCGTCATGAAGATCAACGCCGGATCGTTCAACTCTCCGAGGACGTATCGCGCTCGCTCCCTCGAGAGGCCCTCGCCGTCTGATTCCTGTGGGGTGGGATTCGGCAGCGTGATCCAGAGCACGAGGGCCAAAAGGAAGAGAAACGGGATCACGAAGGCGAATCCGACCTGCCAGGCGAGCGCGGCCGCCAGAACCCCTGCAAGCGGAGGCAGAACCGTCTGTCCGAGGTCTCCCGTTGCCATCGTGACACCGAGCGCGCTGCCGAGCCGGTCCGGATAGATCTCCGTGAGGATGGTGATCCGGGCGATCGGATACAGCGACAGTCCCAGTCCGACGAGTCCGGTCGCAGCAAAGAGCACGCTCGCGGTCGGTGCGAACACGACGGCTACCAGCGCGCCCGAAACGACGAGCGTGCTCGAGACCATTACGGAGCGCTCACTGAACCGGTCTGCGAGCATTCCGCTCGGGAGCTGTCCGATCGCAGAGCCCAGCCAGATGACGGTGACGAGCAGGCCCGCAGTCGCGAGATCCAGATCGAAGCTTCGCCGGAGCGACGGGAGCAACACCGGATAGATCATCCGCGTGCCGATCAACAGCCCCCACCCGACTGCGATCGGGACGAGCAGCTTTCCCTTGCCTCTCCCTAGCAGCGCGCTTGCTTCCCGTTTGATGGATGCGACGATCTCCATTCAGAACGTTCCGTATCGTGGTTTCGAGAGGGCCGGGATACTGTTTTTGCAACCGTACGGCGTTACCGATTTTTCGACCGTCTCCGTCCTGCTGACGAGGTCTCCACGAAAACCTTTTGCTCGTTGTGGCCGACGGTATACAGAATGGTCTCCCTCGACGTCGGAACGAACGGGACGGAACGCCCGAGACTGTACGAGTGTTCGGAGTGTACCGCGACACTGATCGCTTCCCGGGATCCCGACGGTGTGGTCTGTTGTGGGGAGCCGATGACGCGGGTCGACCGCGTCTCCACCCCGCTTCAGGATCCGGATCTCGAAGCCGTTCTCGAGGAGGTCCTCGGCCTCTCGCGGAACACCATCGTCGTCTGCATTTACGTCATGGAGCGCGGCCCGACGACGGTTCCGGAGATCGCCGAAGACGTGGGGTTAAGCGAGAGCGCGGTGTCGACGAAGCTCACGCACCTCGTCGAGGCGGGGATCCTCGAGCGGTCACAGCGCAACCTCACGAACGGCGGTTCGGTGAACGTTTACACGGCGGTGTCTGCAGAAACCCAGCGTCGGATCTACCGGCGGGGGCTGTACCAGTGGTTCCGGGAGGCGATCGAACTGATCGACGAGTTCGACCTCGAGGAACTCAAAGAACGGTATCGGAAAGAGGAGTCCGAGACGGAGACGGATACGGAAACGGAGCTGTCGTCGGTCTACTGGGACTCCGACTCGAGTGTGTCGTCTTCGGATTGAATCAGCTCTGCGATTCCGAGTGACGCAAACAGCGGTCCGTTCGACGAAACGACGGGTGTTTCGAGCCGGTTCCTGTTTCAATTATTTGAAAACTACTAAATTATTTGAGTTAGCGGGCTGTAGACAGCTACAGATGGTCGAATCGAATCCGGGCTCGTGGACGGAGAGTACGAGCGGTCGCGAGCGCGTCCGGCACGTCGTGGAACTGCTGGACAAACCAACGCCGGTGCAGGAGATCGCCGACCAGGCAGATGTCTCTCGCGCGACAGCCGACGATGAACTTCAGCGACTGGAGAGTGACGACTGGGTCACTGAGACGACTGTCGACGGGACGAAGGCGTACGACCTGAATCCGGTGCGGATGCTCTTCGACGAGGTAACGGACCTGATCGAGACCCACTCGCGTGACAAGCTGGAGAGCCGACTTACGGAGCTAAAAGAGGAACAAGAAGAGTTGGTGTCGGAGCACGACGTCAGTTCACTTGGCGAGTTCCGGCAGCAACTCGCCGCCGATGAGTTCTCGGCAGAGGAACTCCGTGAGCGTCGCAATGTGATCGCCACGTGGGAAACGATCAACACGGAACTCGGGCTCGTGAGGCACGCCCTCCAACTGTATGACGACGTTATCGAACTCTCGTCAACGCGGACGGACTCTCCCTCGACACTCGCCTGATGGTCATTTTCCTCGCTAACCGGGCGAACCTGCAGAGCAAGCGGCTCCACGACCGTATCCAGAACCGCCTCAGCGGAGCGTTCGAGAGCGTTCATCGACGACGTGCTGAACCGCGTGAAGCAGGCCCGTACCGGGTCGTCGCTGAGGTAGACCCACGCCAATTCCTCGGTGATGACGACTACCCGGTGACGGCCGCGCGGGTTGAGATAGGGTTTCAACTGCAGACTGGGGAGCCACACGAGTACTATTGGTTCAACTGGATCGAGCCAGATCGAAGTCTGCTATTGGACTGTCATCAGGACGACACGCACGACGACCTTGGGCCAGTTCATCTGCAGGTGAACGACGGCGCGACACCCGTCGCCCACGAACCAGCGCAGTTCATCGACTCACATCCGCTGGATGTCGTCGAGCGCAGACTCAGCTCGCTTCGAGACGCGATCCTCGCGGTCGAGTGGGAGCAGGGACGGCCCGTCGGACTTGATTAGGCCCATATTTTACTGCATTCTGGGCGACACCAGAAGTCAGGTCGTCGCTCGTGGCCGGTGAGTTGGTTCCGAGAAACTCTGGCAAATCACCTGCGCTCCACCGCAGGCATTTGAACCGTGAGTATGATGCCGCCTCCCGGATTTGAACCGGGGACAGCTCGATCTTCAGTCGAGTGCTCTCCCAGTCTGAGCTAAGGCGGCGTGCATCCTACCCAAGGCCGATTCGGGACAAAAGGATTTCGAAAGCCGGCAACCAGATCCGGCCGACGACTCACTCCGACACCGCGTGCCAGATCCCCAGCGAAATGAAATACACCGCCACGAACGCCCCGAAACCCACCAAGAATCCAGAAAACGCCGGATCTCCGGGAGTGACGGTTCCAGTTTCGATCACGATCGCCACGGCGACGACGAACACGAGCACCGAGAAGAGCCCCGAAACGGTGTACACGCCAGCGTCTGTTCGGAGCCACTCCAGCATGGCTTGCTCGACGGGACTCCGAAGGAAAACGATGTCGCCGACGTCGGTCTTTTATAAGCGGGCCGGGAGGGATTTGAACCGAAACCGGACGTGCTCGCTCACTCCGTTCGCTGCGCGCGACTGGGAGGATTCAAATCCCTCCGTAGCCGCTTCGCTCCTCCCTTCGGTCGTCGCAGAAGCGGGCCGGGAGGGATTTGAACCCCCGACCGACGGATTAAGAGTCCGTCGCTCTCCCTAACTGAGCTACCGGCCCTCGAATCCGGATAACACAGGGGGCGGTAAAGGGATTTCCATTCCCGACCGACTGCGAACGAGTGGCGTTAAGTGTCGTGCCGGAGAAAGAGGATCGTAATGAGCGCTGCCGGAATCGGCTCCTCGCGGTCGACGTACGCCATTTTGGGCTGCGGGAGCGTCGGACACGCAGTCGCCGAATCACTTGTGGAGGACGGCGAGGACGTCCTCCTGCTCGACTGGGACGAATCCCGGGTCGAAGCGCTTCGCGATCAGGACCTCAACGCGCGAGTACAGGACATAAGCGACCCCGAAGTCGCGGAGGTCGTCTCCGATCGCGACATCGTGCTCGTGCTCGCCTCCGACGTCGAGGTGAACAAGGCGGCCGTCTCGGCGATCCGCAACCGGGGTGGCGACCAGTATCTCGTCGTCCGCGCCTCGGATCCGATCAGCGAGGACGAACTCCACGAACTCGGTGCCGACGTCGTCATCAACCCCTCGACGGTGATCGCCGACTCCGCGCTTCGGAGCCTCGAAACCGGGGAACTCGAATATAAAGCCCGTCAGCTTGCAGAGATCTTCACCCAGTCGGACGGTCGGATGGCGATCCTCATCCAGGACACGCCGGACCCGGACGCAATTGCTTCCGCGACGGCGCTGCGGGCGATCGCCGAGGCGTACGACGTGGAGGCCGACATCGTCTACGACGGCGAGATCGGCCACCAGGAGAACCGGGCGTTCGTCAACCTGCTCGGGATCGAGCTGCTTTCCCGCGAGGAGGCCGGCCCGATCGACGACTACGACACCGTCGCGCTGGTCGACTACGCGAGCGCCGAACGGGACGCCGCCGGCGCTCCGGAGTTCCCGGCGGTTGACGTCTATCTCGATCACGTCGAGCCGGAAGAGGAACTCGACGCCAGGTTCGCGGACGTCCGAACGAACGTCTCCTCGACGTCGACGGTGTTGACGAAGTATCTCCAGGAGTTCAACCTCTCCCCCTCGGAGACGGTCGCGACCGCGCTTTTGTACGGCATCCGCGCGGAGACGCTCGACTTCAAGCGCGACACTACGCCCGCAGATCTCACCGCGGCGGCGTATCTCCACCCGTTTGCCAACCACGACACCCTCGAACAGGTGGAGTCGCCGTCGATGAGCCCGGAGACGCTGGACGTGCTCGCGGAGGCGATCCAGAACCGCCAGGTCCAGGGATCACACCTGTTCTCCTCGGCGGGCTTCATCCGGGATCGGGAGGCGCTCACCCAGGCGGCGCAACATCTCCTGAACCTTGAGGGGATCACGACGACGGCCGTACTCGGAATTGCCGACGAACGGATCTACCTCGCGGCGCGCTCGAAGGACATCCGGATCAACATCGGCCGGGTCCTCGAGGACGCGTTCTCGGAGATGGGCGAGGCCGCCGGCCACTCCACGCAGGGCAACGTGGAGATCCCGCTGGGCATCTTCCAGGGGATCGAATCCAGCGGGGAGAACCGCGACACCCTGTTGCAACTCACCGAGGAGGCGGTCCGGCGCCGGCTGTTCGACGCGATGGGCGTGGAAGGAACGGGCGAAGGCGGGAACGGTTCCTGAACGGCAGCGGTTCTCCGCCGGGCGAGAGCAGGCGATCAGGCGACGACTTCCTCGTCCTCGGAGGAGTCGTCGTCGGTTTTCATCCGCTCGACGACGTCGTTTACGAGCACGACGTCCCCGACCGACCGAACCCACCGGTACGGGACCAACACGCCCTTTCCGGGGTCGACCTGCGTCGAGAACAGCTCCCTGTTTATCTCCCCGACGGCGAGTCCGGTCACGACTTCCTGGTCCAGGTTGAGCCTGACGTCCTCGATTTCGCCGACGAACACGCCGTTGTTCGAGTACACCTCGCGGCCCACGAGCGTGGTGATCTCCTGTGAATCGCCGTTCATGCTCCGAACGTGGTGTGCCCGGCTAATAAGCGTTCGTTGTCGGCAGACGCCCGTCGGACGCGCGGACAGTCTACTGGGGGTCCGGCGCCACCACCTCGACGGCGTGGCGACTCTCCCGCGGCAGCAGCGACTCGAGCTGCTTGTGACAGGAGGTCCCGCTGTCGACGACTGTCCGTCTCCGCGTGTCGGCTGCCGTGAACTGGTCTTTCAGCGTCTCGCCGACGTCCATACTCAGCTCGTAATACTCCGTCTTGTAGCCGAACGAACCGGCCATCCCGCAGCACTCGACGTCCGACGTGACGACGTCGTAGCCGAGCTCCTCGAGCAGCGCCACCGTGAACTCCGCTTTCCGGATCGTCCTCTGCTGGCAGTTGGGATGATACGCCACCTCTCGGGACCGATCGTCGGCGGGCGATCGCAGCACCTCGAGACCCGGCCCGCCGTCTTCGGACGCCAGTTCGAGGAGGTACTCCATCACGTCGTAGCTGTTTTCGGAAAGCCGTCGAAACGACTGTTCGGGGAGCAGCTTCCCGTACTCACTCTTGAACATTGCCAGATCGCTCGGCTCGATCACGACGACGTCGCGGTCGGCGTCGAGATGCAACGCCAGCCCGGAGTAGACGTCCTCGGCGTGCTCGCGGGCGGTCGCGATCATCCCCTGCGAGAGGGGCGCCCGCCCCGTCGACCGGACGTCGGGGATCACGACCTCTGCGCCAAGCGCCTCCAGCGCCCGCACTGCGGCTTTCCCCCGCTCGACCTGCATCGTGTTCGTGTACAGGTCCGGATACAGCACGACCTGCGTTCTCGGCGCCGACACCTTCGGCCCCCGGTCGTCGTACCACTTCTTGAGGGTCATCCGCTGGAAGGTGGGCAACTCACGCCGCCGGTCGACACCGAAGACGCGCTCCATGACCCGACGACTGACCGACAGGTCGGCCAGCCAGTTCGAGACTGGCGCCAGCGCGCTCCCGAGCCCCGCGAACGTCTCGAAGTTGCCGAACAGACGCTTCTGGACGTCCATCCCGCCCGGTTCCTCGTCCGGGACCAGCCCCTCGACCAGCCAGTCGGCGTTGCTGTCGGCCTGGCGGTTGATCCGGTCGCGAACGACGGTGTTGATCCACGGGATGTCGATCTTCACCGGACAGGCGTTCACACACCGGCTACAGCTCGTACAGAGGTCGTTGAACTCGCTGGCGACGTCCAGGCCTTCGATCCCGGCTTCCCAGCCGGTCGCGATGCCGCCGGAGTACGTCTCCCCGCCGAAGACGTGGCCCCCGACGCTCTGGAAGTTCCCACAGGAGTTCGAACACGCCGAACACCGGATACAGTACAGCGTCTCCTTGAGATCCTCGTCCTGGCGCATCGCGAGCCGGCCGTTGTCGATCAACACCAGGTGGAACTCGCGGTCGGGGTTGTCGCCGGCGCTGATCCCCTCGTGATCGCCAGCGAGCGCGGCCCCACCGTCCTCGAAGTCCGGCACCGGTGAGGTACCCGGCGGCGTCAAAAGCGAAATGTAGGAGGTGATGTCCTGTCCGGTTCCCGACCGACCGATGAGCTCGACGAACGGCGAGAGATCCTCGACCCGCGGGATCACCTTCTCTACGCCCGCGACCGCGATGTGGGTGTCCGGGACGACGGCCGATTTCCGGGCGTTGCCCTCGCTTGTCACCAGTGCGATCGTCCCCGAATCGGCAGTGATGAAGTTCGCACCCGTCATCCCGACGTCGGCCCCCTCGATCAACTCGCCCAGCCGATCGCGGGCGAACTTCGTGAGTTCCTCGGCGGTCTCCAGCTCCTCGTCGGGATCGAACACCTCGTTGAACAGCTCGGCGATCTCCGCTCTGGATTTGTGGATCGCGGGCGCGACGATGTGGGACGGCGCCTCGTCGGCCACCTGCAGCACCCACTCCCCGAGGTCGGTTTCGACGACTTCGACGCCGTCGGCTTCCAGCGCCTCGTTCACCTCGATCTCCTCGGTTGTCATCGACTTCGACTTCACCAGCCGCTCGGCGTCCTTCTCGGCGACGACCTCCCGGATGTAGCGGTTCGCGTCCGCGGCGTCGTCGGCGAGATACACCGTGCCGCCGTTCTCCTCGACAGTTTCTTCGAGCAGGTCGAGGAGTTCGGGCAGTCGCTCGATCGCGTCCTCCTTGATCTCGCGGGCCTCCGATTTGAGCTCTTCGTAGGCTGCGAGGTCGGCGACCGAGTCGTACCGCCCCTGGTTGAATCCACGGGTGTTCTCCGCGACGGCGGCGCCCTCCGACTCCATGATCTCGCGGATCCGGGCGGCCTTCCTCGCCCGTTTGGATCCTCGGTTCCCCTCCTGGTCCCCGGGCCGAACCTCGCTACTCATCGATGCCCCCCGCTTCCGGTCCGGAATCATCGGGTTCCGTCCCCTCATCGGCGACGAGTACCACGTGTACTTCCTCGGGACCGTGTGCCCCACGTACGAGCCCGCCCATGTCGGCGGTCGCGCTCGGCCCAGTTGCGATGATCTCCGAGGACCGCTTCTCCCTGAGTCTGGGGCCGAGCCATTCGAACGCCTCCCGCATCTCTCCGACGACGTCGGATTCGTGCAACACGGCGACGTGGAGCTCCGGGAACACGCTTGCGATCTCGCTTCCGAACGGATCGATCTCGAGAACGACGCTCCCGTACTCGGCGATCCCGAGCGCTGCCGGGGTTACTCCAGTGCGTGCGGCCCGGACGTCCTCGATGGTCGGCTCCATCTCGACGATGTCGGGAAGCGACCCGCTGTCGGTGCCGACTGGAACGCCTACCGCTGGCGTTCGAACTACCCTGTCGAGGGTTCCCGCGAGCTCTCCCCGTTCGATCCGCGAGACGGCCACGTCGATCTCGTCGAGCTTCGACGCGAACGTCTCGACCGTGTTCGTTACCATGTCGACACCTTCGCTCGAACTCGCAATAAATGCGAGGTGGAATCTCCCCTACAATCGGCCGGAAAACGAGTCCGGCCGCGACAGTCAGAATTTGCTGAAATCGTTCGCGAGAGGCACGTTTTCGCGTGAAGAACGAATCAATCGTTCGAACTGGCCGTTCGCACTACGGGGTCGGGAGGCAGCCCACGGAGCGTACTATCCGGCTGTCTTTTCGACATCTGTATTGATGTAGATAAATTATAATAACTATTATTCGTGTGGGTTGGGGGTAAATATATAATTAAATAGTGACAATTAGGGAAGTCTTTATGTCACGAGGTTTTGTCAGATCTCACGAGGTATGTGGCAGGCAAACACACGTAATGGACTCGTACTGATCGGGCTATCCGTGGGGGAGAACCATGGTTAGCGCAGTCGAACTACTCCTCGCGGCGTCGCCGTTACTGATCGCCGGGATACTGCTGGTCGGCTTCCTGTGGCCGGCGACCCGCGCGATGCCGATCGCGTGGATCGCGGCGTTGCTCGTCGGCTACTTCGTGTGGGAAAACTCCGCCCTGTGGCTTGCAGGAGCGTCGATAACCGGAATCATAACGGCGTTGACCATCCTCTGGATCGTCTTCGGCGCGCTGGTGTTGCTGTACACGCTGATGCAGGCGGGGGCGATCGACGTGATCAACCAGGGGTTCGCCGCGATATCGGACGACCGACGCGTCCAGATCATCCTGCTGGCGTTCTTCCTCGCGACGTTCATCGAGGGGGCGGCAGGCTTCGGGACGCCCGCGGCGGTCGTGGCACCGCTGCTGCTCGCGCTGGGCTTCCCGGCGCTCGCGGCGGTGGTCGCGGCACTGATCGGTCACATCATCGCGGTCACCTACGGCGCGGTCGGGACGCCGATCGTCATCGGTATACGGGACCCGCTCGACGGGCCGCCGTACATCGATCGCATCATGGAGGGGGCCCCGTATGCGGGCCTCGACGAGGCGGTGGCAGTCACGCAGTTCTCGAACGACGTCGCGGCCTGGGCGGCGACCTACCACGCCCTTGTCGGGTTCGTGATGCCACTGTTCGCCGTCGGGATGATCGTGTACTTCTTCGGCGATCCGGACGACCGGTCGCTTGAACCGGTAAAAGAAGTCGTTCCCCTGGCACTGTTCGCCGGGATCATCTTCGCGATTCCCTACTGGATCTCGGCGTGGTTCATCACTGCAGAATTCCCAGCACTCATCGGCTCCATGGTCGGTGGCGGGATCACGGTGGCCCTGCTGCGGAGAGGATACCTCCTCCCCGACGACGAGTGGGACTTCCCGCCGAGGGAAGAGTGGCCCAGCCACTGGGTCGGGACGATCGAACCCGGTGCGGAGGGCGTCCGGTCGAACGCGGACACCGGGGAGATGGGACTGCTCAAAGCCTGGTCTCCGTACATCATCCTGGTCCTTCTCCTCGTAGTGACGCGTGTCTCCGATCCGATCAGCGGCTTCATCAACGACGCTGACCTGGGCGTCACGATCGGCGACGTCACGATCGGAATGGTACTGGTGTGGGAGAACATCCTCGGTACCGGTCTCTCCGACAGTATTGCCTGGGTTAACGTCCCCGGATTCTGGCTCATCCTGTCGGCGATCATCGCGATCCCGCTGTTCGGCATGAACGGCCAGCAGGTAAAAGACGCCTGGGGCGAGGCGGCCGAAAAGATCGTTTCGCCGTTCATCGCGCTGGTGTTCGTCATCGCGATGGTAGAGGTCATGCTCTCCTCGGGGCTGCCGGCAGTCGATCCGGAGACGTTCGCCGGGACTGCCGCGTACGATCAGAGCATGATTGAGGTGCTCGCGGTCGCGACCGCCGGCACGCTCGGGAGCGCCTACCCGTTCGTCGCGTCGCTCATCGGCGCGCTCGGGGCGGCCATGGCCGGATCGAACACCGTCTCGAACATCACGTTCGGCGGCTTCCAGTTCACGGCCGCACAGGAACTGGGCATCTCGACGCAGATCATCGTCGGCGCGCAGGCGGTCGGGGGCGCGATCGGGAACCTCGTGGCGATCCACAACGTGGTCGCCGCGCTGGCGACCGTCGGCCTCGTCGGGCAGGAGGGTCGCGTGATGCGGCTCAACCTGATCCCGCTGTTCTACTACGCGCTGATGGTGGGCATCCTGACGATGCTGTTCAGCTACATCCTGTTCCCCGGCCTGTTCTGAGGCCGACACAGGATCTTTCCGGTTCGCGGCTCGGGGCTCGGGACTCGCGGCTCGGGGCTCGGGGCTCGCGGTTCCACCGACGGAATTTGATCGGATTTTTGAACGATCGTACGGAAAAAGCGACGGCAAACTGCTTGTCGCTACTCCAGGGCGTCGGCGACCATCTGCACCGGATGGGGCGGCTTCTCGCCGAGCCCGTCGCCGATCTGCTTTTTACAGGATGCGCCGGTGGCGACCACCGTGTCGCCGGGGCTGTCGTCGATCTGCCCGCGCAGGATCTCGAACACCGACTGACTCAGCGAGTAGTGTTCCGCCTCGTAGCCGAACGAGCCGGCCATCCCACAGCAGGTACTGTCGAGGTAATCGACGTCGTAGCCGGCCTGTGCCATCACGGTCGCGGCGTGGTGACCCTTTTTGGTCGCCTTGTGCAGACAGTTGCCGTGGTAGGTGAGCGACTCGTCGACCGCGCCGAACGTCAGGTTCTCGACGAGCCCGAACGTGTCCAGATACTCGAGGGTCGAGTAACTGTTCTGGGAGACGGCGTCGACGCTCTCCCCCGATATCAGGTCCGGATAGTCCGACTGGAACATCACGGACGCCGATGGTTCGACGGTCACGACGTCCCAGCCCTCGCTGATCTTCGGCGCCAGCCGGGCGACGTTCTCGCGGGCCGTCTCGCGGGCGACGTCGATCAGCGCCTTCGAGTACGCCGGCCGACCGGTGTCGGTCACCCCCTCCGGCAACTGGACGCGACAGCCCGCCGCCTCGAGCACGCGGATCGCCGCCTTCCCGCGTTCGACGTACATGTAGTTCGTGTACGGATCCACCACGAACAGCACCCGGCGATCGGCGTCCGACTCCGGAACCGCTGGGCCGCCGCGGTCCTCGAACCAGTCGACGACGGTGTTGCGTTTGAACTCCGGTAACGCCCGCTCTCGGGCGATACCGATCGTCTTTTCCATCACCGTTCCGACGCCGGGCAGCCGCATCGCGACGTTCGAAAGGGGGGCAAAGGCGCTGCCGACCTTCAACATTGTCCCGGCGTTGCCGAACAGCTTGTCGCGGAGGCTGGCGCCGCCGTGTTTTCGCTTGTAGTGGTACTCCACTTCCGCCTTCAGCTTCGCCATGTCGACGCCGCTTGGGCAGTCGTTCATACAGCCTTTGCAGCTCACACACAGGTCCAGCACCTCGTGGACGAACTCGTCGCTGAACAGCACGTCGTCCTCGAGGTTGCCGTTCATCGCGTTCCGGAGCATGTTCGCCCGCCCCCGGGTCGAGAGGATCTCCTCTTCGGCCGCCCGGTAGGTGGGACACATCATGCCGCCGGTGTGTTTCTGGTCGCCACGGCAGCCGGCACAGCCGTGACACAGTTCCACCATTCCCTGGAATCCGTTGTCGTTCTCCCAGTTCAGCGTCGGCTCGAACGGGAAGTCGAACTCGTAGTCCGGACCGAACCGGAGGTTCTCGGTGAGTTTGACGTCGCCACACACCATCCCCGGATTCAGTATCCAGTCGGGATCGACTGCGGTCTTCAACTCCCGCATGGCCTGCCAGAGCTGTTCGCCGTACAGCTTCCGGTTCCACTGGGTCCGGGCGCGTCCGTCGCCGTGTTCGCCCGATATCGAACCGTTGTACTCCACGACGAGGTCGGTGATCCCCTCGGCGATCGATTCGATGTCCTCGGTCCCCTCGACGGTTTTCGTGTTGATGAGGGGGCGGATGTGAAGCACGCCGGGGCCGGCGTGGGCGTAGTAGGACGCGAACGTGTCGTGGTCCTCCATGATCTCCCGGACGTCGGCGACGTACTCCGGAAGGTTCTCCGGCGGTACCCCGGTGTCTTCGTTGAACGCGATGTGTTTCTCGTCGCCCGTCCGGGACAGCAGGATCGGCAGGCCGGCCTTCCGCATCGTCCAGAACTCCTTTTGGGTCTTCGCGTCGTGGGCCTCCAGCGCCCGTTTCGCGTACACCCTGTCGCTGGTGACGTTCCCGGCGTCGCCGTCGGGCTCGACCGTCGGCGTCGCGTCCGGAAGTCGATCCGCGAGCAGGTTTGCGACCTTTCGTTTCCCGTCGGCGTCGCTGTCGGCGTAAAACTCCACCAGCAGCGTCGAATCGGTGCCCTCCGGGAGAATGTCGACGACGTCGGCGAACTCGGGAGTCTCCCGCGCTAGATCCAGGAGGACGTCGTCCATCACTTCGACCGCGGCGGGATCGTGCTCGAGGATCGGCGCGACGTCGTTCATCGCGTCCATCACGTCGTCGTACGTCAGCATGACGACCGACTTCGTCTCGGGGATCGGCTCCAGCGACACCGTCGCCTCCGTGACGACTGCGAGCGTTCCCTCGCTGCCGGCCAGCAGGCGGGCCAGGTTCACGGTCCCGGGTTCGCTATCCGGATCGAGCCCCGAGTTGTCCGGGAGCCGGCGCTTCCCCTCGGCCTCGTCGACCAGCATGTCGAAGTTGTACCCGGAGACGTTGCGCTTCAGCGTGGGGTATCGATCTTTCACCTCCTCGGCGTGCTCCTCGAGGATCAAGCTGGCGACCGCGTAGAGTCGTTCCTCGAGATTGCCCTCCCGGTCGCCCCGCGCTTCGAGTTCCTCGACGGTCACTTCTCCGAGGGTCGTGACCGTCCCGTCCGCGAGAACGACCTCGGCCTCCTCGAGGTAGTAGTCGGCCTTCCCGTACTTCAGGGAGTGTGCGCCCGTGGTGTTGTTGCCGATTGCGCCGCCGAGGACGCTTTTGTCCCCCCAGGCGGGGTCCGGCGCGTATTTCAACCCGTGCTCCGCGAGGGGGTCGTTCAACTGTGCGAGGGTGATCCCCGGCTCCGCGGTCGCGAGTCGCCCGTCCGGATCGATCGACACCACGTCGTTCATGTACCGGGAGAAGTCCAGCACGACGGCCTCGTTGACCGTCTGTCCCGCGAGGCTCGTCCCGCCCCCCCGGGGCAGAACCGGGATCTCCCGTTTCGCGCAGTACTCGACGACGGCACTCACGTCGTCAGTGTGTTGTGGGAAGACGACGCCGATCGGCATGGCCTCGTACATACTCGCGTCGGTCGCGAACATCTCCCGGGTGAACTCGTCGAAACGGACGTCGCCGTCGACCAGCGGCCGAAGCTCTTCGACGAGATCCGGCCGATGTATCGGACCGCCCCGATAGTCGTAGTTCGCACGGCGCTCTTGTGATGGATCCGCACCGCGTGTGATCGCCGGAGGTTCCGTCGGCTTGCCTGCCATGGTAATGGTCCTCAAAGAGATATTGTAGAGGAGACCCTTCAACCGGTCGGTCGGTTACTGGGGCGTCCGAACGTCGCCTGCCGCGTCCGTCTGGATCAAGGCGACTCCGAGCAGCACCAGCGCCCCACCGACGGCGACGGCTGGCGTGACGACCTCGCCCAGCAGGGCGACGCCGAGGAGCACAGTCACGAGCGGTTCTGCGGTCCCGAGGATGCTCGCCTGACTGGCTTCGATGTGCTCGAGGCCGGTTACGTACAGGAAGATCGGAAGGGCGGTCCCGATCACCGCGATCCCGAGGATGATCCCCCACTGCTGGCCACCTGCCGGGACGAACAGCCGTCCCGAAACGAAGCCGAATCCGACGAACGAGATCGAGGTGGCGATCAACACGACCCCTGCGAGGAGATCGGGAGCGATCGACCCGAGCGCCGCGCGGCTCCCCGCGATGTAGAGCGCGTATCCCAGCGCGGCAAGCAGTATCAGCGCGATCCCGAACGGGTCGATCGCGGCGGTGTCACCGCCGACGATCAGGGCGACCCCGAACACGGCAACCACCAGCGCGACCAGCTTCAGCCGGGTGAGCTGTTCGTTCAAAACGCTCACCGAGATGGCGTACACGTACGCCGGATACGTGTAGAACGCGATCGCCGCGACCCCCGCCGGAATGTACAACAGTGCCCAGAAGAACAGTGCCGAAAAGGAGGCGTACAGCAGTCCCAGCGCGAACGCGACCTTCAACTGTCCCGCCGGGAGGCGACGAGCCCGGCCGAGAACTGCCAACCCGACCCAAAGCAGGCCAGCACCGATAGTGAACCGGAAGGCGAGAAGCGTCGTCGTGTTGAGGCCTGCCGCTTCCGCGAACTTGCCGAAGATGGCGAGCGTCCCGAACCCCGCAGAGGCAACGAGTACCAGCAGGACACCGAACGTGTGTCGCTTCACTGTGTCCGGGTTCGCCACCGAACACCGTAAACCGAACGTTTGCGGTGTCGCGAACCGGTTCCTCGTAATGATTATTTTCGGCCGTAACCGGACGATCGGCCCACGGGGTGGCCCACTGACCGGTAAATCACTACACTAATTATCATCAGTCACCGGGGATCGGTTCCCCGGACGTGCCGGTCGTTCGTGCCCGGGATGCCATCACCGTGAACCCGCCGGTGGCAAAGACGATGAACCCTGCCGCGAGCAGGAACCCGGCCTCGGTGGAGACGAAGTCCATCGTCGTCCCGACTAGCACTGGGCCGGTAACCTGGCCGATCTTCCAGGAGAGCGACCGCAAGGACATGCTGGAGGCTACCGAGTCGTACGCCTCCCCCTCCTCGACGAACAGCGCCATGCTCGCGGGCAGCCGGATGCTGTCGGCGAGCCCGAGCACTGCGTAGGCGGAAAACAAAGCGAAGAACGCCCCGCCGAGCACCATCGAATCACCGAAGAAGGAGACGTGGTACGGCTCGATCCGGCCTTCGAAGTACGCGGCAAGCGGAATCAGCCCGGTGCCGAGGCCGTAGAGGATCGCCCCGACTGCGACAAAGTAGTGTTTGTGACCCAGGCGGTCGGTGAGATCGCCCACGAACCCTTGCGTCAGCGCCTTGGTTAGCTTCCCGCCCGCCATGATCCACCCGATCGCGAACGCGGAGATGCCGAACGACGTCCGAGCGTAGATCGGGAGGAAGATAATGACCGCCATCTTTCCTACGCTGAACGTGAATCGAAAGACGATCAGCGCACGCAGCATCGGCAGGTCGAGCAGGTCGCGGAACGTCTCGACGCCGCCTGCCTCATCGGGATCCTTCCTCCCGCCGGGGTTGTCACGCAGGAATCCGAACACGAGAACGAATGCGCCCAGCGTGACGCCCGACAACACAACGTACGTCGTGGTGAAGCCGTGTGCGTACAGGAGGTAGCCCCCAACGACGTCGCCCGCCAGCGAGGAGAAGGAGGCGAACTGGTTGTATGAGCCGAGCCACCGTCCCCGCTCGCCGTCGGGGCTGATCTCGCCGACGATCGTCGATCCCGTAATCCACAGCACCGACGCGCCGAGGCCCTGGAGCATACGGACGAGAACGACGTGAATCGAGTTCTGGACCAGGATAAAGCCGACGAACACGCCGACGTTGATCAGAAACCCCGCAAGCAGGAACAGCTTCGCGTTTCCGGTGTCGACTTTCCGTCCGAGTGGCAACACGACGAACAGCTGGACGATCGCGAAGGCAGTTCCGAACAGCCCTTCGACGAAGCCGGAGGTCCCGAACGCGTCGGCGTACAGCGCCAGTGCGATCAGAATCGTCGAGTACGCCTGGCTCCTCGCGAACGCCGTTCCCGCGAGGGCGGCGAACTCTCGATCCTTCAACAGTCCGATCGAGCTCCCGAACCCGGCCACTGTTACGTTTCGAAACACCCCGGTGGGCAGACAAAAAAGACACTATTGCCGTCCGTCGCGCCGTCGATTGCCTCCCGTCCACTCCCCTCCGGCCGTGAACCGCCCGGGGTCTCTCTACAGTTCGATCCGCTCGACGAGTCGATCTTCCCGTTTCGTGTTTATGGCGATGATCCGAACCAGGTCCTCGAGCAGCGAATCCTCGAGTTTCGCCTTGAGGAGGTTGTCGACCTGGTAGACGCCGGCGGCGTTCGTCATCTCGATTTCGACGTACACGGGACTGGAGTTACCTTCCTCCAGCCGAACAGACTGGATCGCCTGCGAGGAGAGTGTGTTGATCCCGCGGCCGCCCTGTTCGTACGGCGCCCGGGAGCGACCCCGCTCCATGTCGAGGCCATCCGCCACCCGGATGATTCCGGCCTCCCGGGAGAGCGGGATCTCCTCGGTGTGGTGACAGAGGATTGCGTGTAGCGTCTCTGATTTCACCTTGACCGCGTCCTCGGGGCTATAAAACTCCGGCAACAGCCGGTCGAGGACGTCCGCTGCCAACGGAATCGAGTAGTAGACGTGTTCGTCGCGGTGAACTACGTGGCCGATGTCGTGTAAGGTGGCCGCCAGTGCGACGATCACCGCCTCGTCGGCCTCTTCGAGCCCCTGATCGCGGGCGCCGTTGAACTCCACGCCGCCGCGCTTGAGCAGGTCGTACAGCCTGAGCGCCCGGTTGCGGACGATCTCGACGTGTTTCTTCCCGTGGTCGTTGTACCCCATTCGGTCGACCGGGTTGACGTTCTGGGCCCGGAGATACGTCCGGATTTCGGGATCCGACTCGATCGCTTTCAGGACGCGATTCACCTTCTCGTCGGGGAAGTCGTGTTCCGCCTCGGGATCGTACTCCCGACCACCGCCGCCCTCCTCCGACGCCGGGGGGAGGTCCATCTCCTCGGGGGTGACGGGTTCGGAGTCGACGTCCTCGGAGTCGACGCCGTCGGGATCGACATCTTCAGAGTCGATGTCCTCGGGGTCGACGTTTTCGGTCATGTCCCCTGCGAGGGTGTCCCGGGAGAAAACGCTGTTGCCTTTTATATGAATGGGAGTAGAACCCGCAACCGACTCGAATGACGGACCTCGGTACGGTGATCCTCGTGACGTTTCTCGCCGGCGCGGCGACGGGTGTGGGTGCGCTCCCCGTCTTCTTTCGAACGGATGTGAGCCACCGGACCTACGACGCCGCGTTGGGGCTCGCCGCCGGAGTGATGGTCGCCGCCAGCGTCTTCGGCCTCATCGTCCCGGGGATGGAAGAAGGATCGCTGCCGGTCGTCGTCGCCGGCGTGTTCGCCGGCGGGGCGTTCCTGCTGGTCGCAAACAGGTTGATTCCACACTTCCACGCCCAGTACCGGGGGCTCGTCGGGGAGGGCGGCGCCGACGAGGCGGCACTGACGCCGACGATTCGGCGGGCGGTGCTCGTCGGGGCGGCGATCACGCTGCACAACGCCCCGGAGGGGCTGGCGATCGGGGTCGGGTACGCCTCCGGGCTCGAGGAGGTTGCGCTGGTGCTCGCGATCGTGATCGCGATACAGAACGTCCCGGACGGGTTTGCCTTCGCCGTGCCGTTCGGCGAAACGGGAATCTCCAGGAGTAAACTGCTCGCGTACACGACGCTGTCGGGAGTCGTTCCACAGGTCGCGGCCGCCGTCGCCGGCTTCCTGTTCGTCGCCCTCTTCGAGGGACTGTTCCCCTTCGCAGCTGGGGTCGCCGCCGGCGCGATGCTCGCGGTCGTCTTCCGGGAGATGATCCCGTCGAGCCACGGCCACGGCTACGCGGACGCCGCGACCGCCGCGTTCCTCGTTGGCTTCGCGTTGATCGTCATCGTCGACACCGTGGTCGTCACTTGACCGAAGGGAGTCGTCGGGCGGGCGCAGTCCCGGGGTTCGGTTCACTTTCACCGCGATGGCGGAGAGGTTTTACGTTCCGGCGGGGAAGGGGCGGGCACACGAATGACGTCCTTCCAGTCGACGCTCGGCGAGGATGCCGGGATCGCCGAGGAGCTGGCCGAGGGCCAGCGGCAGATCTCCATCGCCGAGTTCTTCGAGAAGAACAAGCACATGCTCGGGTTCGATTCGGGGGCCCGAGGACTTGTTACAGCGGTAAAAGAGGGTGTAGATAACGCTCTCGACGCTGGAGAGGAGGCAGGAATCCTCCCCGACATCTACGTCGAGATCGAAGATGTCGGCGACTACTACCGTCTCGTGATCGAGGACAACGGGCCCGGGATCACCAGAGAGGAGATGCCGAAAGTATTCGGAAAACTCCTGTACGGCTCCCGGTTCCACATCCGGGCTCAGTCGCGCGGTCAGCAGGGGATTGGAATCTCCGCGGCCGTCCTGTACTCCCAGCTCACCTCCGGGGAGCCCGCGAAGATCACGTCTCGACCGAAAGGGGCCTCGGAGGCGGAGTACGTCGAGTTGATCATCGACACCGACGACAACGAGCCGGAGATCAAGGAGGCGAAAACCACCAGCTGGGACCGCCCGCATGGCACGCGGATCGAACTCGAGATGGAGGCGAACATGCGCGCCCGGTCCCAGCTCCACCAGTACATCAAACACACTGCGGTGGTCAACCCCCACGCCCGGATCGAGCTCCGGGAGCCCAAACTCGACGAGCCGCTGAAGTTCGAGCGCGCGACCGACCAGCTCCCCGCCGAGACCAAGGAGATCCGCCCACACCCCCACGGCGTCGAGCTCGGGACGCTCATCAAGATGCTGGAAGCAACCGACTCCTACTCGGTGTCGGGTTTTCTCCAGTCGGAGTTCACAAGAGTGGGCGGAAAGACGACAGACAGCATCGTGGCCGCGTTCCGGGACCGACACTACGGCCGCGAGATGTCCTGGACGCCGCCCCGGCCCCACGAGGACGCCGACGTCGGGGCGGCTCTCGAGGAGGCGGTCGCCAACAAGGGCAAGGAGGCGACCGCAGCGTTCGCCGAACGGGTCACTGACGCGCTGGCCGATCGCGACCGGGTGACGCATTTCCAGCTCCGGAGCCTGATCGAACAGGCCGCCGAGGCGATCGAAGACGAGACCGGAAAGACGTTCGGTGAAACGGTCCGGGAGAAGGCGCTCGACGCCGCCTGGAACGAGATCACCGACGAGGGGCTCGACGATCCGGAGGCCGACGAGGTCGACCGGGGGGACGTCAGCGCCGGAGACGGGGCGGGCGGTGCCAGCGCCGGTGGATCGGACCGGGGTCGGCTCACAGCCGACCTGTACGCCCTGGTGGACGAGGCGACCAGCGAGCGGAAGGACGACGCCACCGTAGAGGCGCTGGCCCGGCGGATCGCCCGGAAGTTCGCGTCCGGGGACGAGCGCCACCGTGTCACTCGCGAGGGGCTCCGGACGTACGTCGACGACGCCGCGGAGGCGACGATGGAGTACGACGGCGCAACGGTCGGCGAGACCGCTCGGGAGAACGTCACCGAGACGTTGTGGGCGACGATGGCGACCGTCCCGGACGATCCGCCGAAGGTGAAGGTCGTTGCCGACGAACGAAATGCCGCCAGAGACCTGCTCGAGGCGATGCGGGAGACGGACATCCTCGCGCCGCCGACGGACTGTCTGGCGCCGATCACCGCCGAACTCGTCGAGGCGGGGCTCCGCAAGGAGTTCGACGCCGACTTCTATGCGGCGGCGACCCGCGACGCCGAGGTACACGGCGGCGATCCGTTCATCGTCGAGGCCGGGATCGCCTACGGCGGGGCCTTGCCCGCAGAGGGGAACGCCGACGTGCTCCGGTTCGCTAACCGGGTTCCGCTGGTCTACCAGCGCGGGGCGTGTGCGACCACCGACGTCGTGAAACGGATCGGCTGGCGCAACTACGGGCTCGACCAGCCCGGCGGCAGCGGCGTCCCCAATGGGCCGGCGGTGATCATGGTCCACGTCGCGTCGACGAACGTTCCCTTTACCAGCGAGTCGAAGGACGCCATCGCGAACGTCCCGGAGATCGAAGACGAGATCGAGCTGGCGATCCGGGAGGCGTCCCGGGAGTTGAAGTCCTATCTCAACCGTCGGCGGTCGATGCAAAAACGCCGGGAAAAGCAGGACGTCCTCGGGCGGATCCTCCCGGAGATGGCCCAGAAGGTGTCGGAGGTGACCGGCCGGGAGCCGCCCAACATCGACGGCGCGCTCGCGCGGATCATGAACAACGTCAGCGTCGAACGGACCGTCGAGAACGGGAGCGTCACGCTGCACGTCGAGAACTACTCTGATCGGGGGGAAGAGCTCGAGATCACCGAAATCGTGAGCCAGAAACCCTCCTCGATCGGCGACGGCGCGTCGGCAGTGGAGGTCGACGGGGAGTATTTCCTCACCTGGACGGTCGACGTCGCCGCCGGCGAGGAGGCACAGCTCAGCTACGACGTCGACGGGGAGGCGACGTTCGACATCAACGTCGACGGGATCGACGCCGAGAAACTGACGATCGACACCTGATCACGGATAATACATGAGCACACAGGATTCACAAGCGGACGCACGCGAGGAACTCATCGCCCTCGCCGCGGAGTTTTACGACCAGTTCGCCGAGGGGCAGATCCCCGAGATGACACTGCCCACTCGGACGAAAAGCAACATCGAGTACGACGAGGAGAAGGGCGTGTGGGTGTACGGCGACCGAACGTCGACTCGATCGGCGAATTCGGTTCGCGGGGCCCGGAAGCTGCTGAAGGCGGCCTACACGATCGAGTTCCTCGCAAACCAGCTCGAAGAGGGGCGTTCCTCGACCCTGCGTGAGCTGTACTACCTCTCGGAATCGTGGGACAACGAGGAGGCGCAGTTCTCGAGTCAAGACGAGTCGAACCAGCTCGTCGAGGACCTCGAAATCGTCTCGGAAGTGACCCGCGAGGACTTCCACATGCGCCCGGAGGAGTCGGGCGCGACGCTGATGGGTCCCCTCGAACTCCGCGAGCAGACCCGGCGCGGGGAGCGGGAGATCCACTGCCAGAAGGACGTCGGCGAGGGGGGCTACCAGATCCCGAACAATCCGGACACGATCGAATTCCTCGATCACGACGTCGACTTCATGCTGGCCGTCGAGACGGGCGGGATGCGCGACCGGCTGGTCGAGAACGGCTTCGACGAGGAGTACAACTGTCTGGTCGTCCACCTCAAGGGACAGCCGGCGCGGGCGACCCGTCGAATCATCAAGCGGCTCCACGACGAGCAGGGGATCCCGGCGCTGGTGTTTACCGACGGCGACCCGTGGTCCTACCGGATCTACGGCTCGGTGGCGTACGGCTCGATCAAGTCGGCACACCTCTCGGAGTATTTGGCGACCCCGGAGGCCGAGTACGTCGGCATCCGGCCGGAAGACATCGTCGAGTACGATCTTCCCACGGACCCTCTTTCTGACTCGGACGAAAACGCCCTGGAGTCGGAGCTGGAAGATCCGCGGTTCCAGACCGACTTCTGGGAGGAACAGATACAGCTCCAGCTCGACATCGACAAGAAGGCCGAACAGCAGGCGCTTGCCTCCCGCGGACTCGACTTCGTTACCGACACGTATCTGCCCGAGCGGCTCGACGAGATGGGCGTCTTGTAGAGCGCCCTCACGTTCGGCTGCCTTCAGCTTTCGTCGCGGAACACGATCTCTTCGATTTCCCTTCGAGGGCCGTCGCTGTCGTCGTTTTCGTACTTGTACACCGCGCCCTCCTCTTCGTCGCGGGTCGCGTTGTGTGACCCGTCACAGAACGGCTTGTTCGCGGAGAGCCCGCACCGACAGACGAAGATCGCCCCGTCGTCGCCCATGTCGTCCTCGTCGAGCCGCTGCGGTCCGGTTTCGGTGTGTGTGACTTCTCGCGCCATGCGAAGTAGGTGACTCCGTGACGTGGTAAACGTGTGGACATGGGATCGATTTGCTGCGATCGGTTCGAGCGGCGGCCGTCACCCGATCACAGCTCGTCAGTGAGGAACGCCGTGACGGTCGCGTCCCAGTCGCCGCGTCGCTCCTCGTAGGCGGCATGGCCGGTGCCGCCCAAAAGCGCCAGCTTCGCGCCGTCGATCCCGGCGGCAGTCTCCCGCAGGGTCGACTCCGGGAAGAAGTGGTCGTGACTCCCACCGACGACCAGCGTCGACGCCTCGATCTTCGACAGCGCCTCGCGCCCGTCGTGGTCGCGACACGCCGCACACGAAACGACGAAGTCGTCCGGCGCCGCGGGCTCGCGCAACAGCCGGGACGCCACTCGCACGATCGGCGGGTACAGCAGCTTTCGGTACCCAGTGTACGACACCTCGACGGCGTCGAGGTACACGTCCCGGAACCGGTGTTTTCCGCCCCACGCCGCCCAGCGGTCGAGCGTCTCCCGCCCCTCTGGACCGACACGGGCGCCCGCGGCCCCCAACACCAGCCGTCGGACCTGTTCGGGGTGCTCCGCCGCGAGATGCTGGGCGATCAGTCCGCCCATCGAGAGCCCGAGCACGTGGGCCTCGCCGATCCGATCTAACAGCGCGGCGTAGTCGTCGGCCATCGACTGAGTCGTCGCTTCCCCGGGGAGATCTCGAGGTCGACTGACGATCCACACGTCGTACTCGCGGTACGCTCTGAACATGCCGTACTGGAGCAACGCGCCGGTGACTGTGGACGTGCCAGCCGGTCGGAGCGCGTCGCTTATCCCCGGAAGCACGACGAGCGGAACGTCGCCGCTCCCGAACCGGTAGTACGGGAACACGCGATCGCCGACGAGGTAGGTGCCGTGTTCGGCCATGTGCGACAGTTGGGGTGGCAGGGATAAAAACATCAGCCAGATGAAACTGTGCCGGGGATGCCGAGGACGGACTGTTCGGTCGATGGTCCGACGCGAAAGAAACGAAGATCGGAGCGGATGCGGCGATCGGACGCCGGTCCGGTGGTCGAACGGCGATCCGGCGGTCGGATGGGTGTCAGGCTGTGGCCGACTTCACATTGCGCCGCCCATGCCGCCCATACCGCCCATACCGCCCATACCGCCGGCACCGCCGGCGGGCATATCGTCGTCGCCGCCGTCGTCGCCGGAGGCGCGGAGGTCGCCCGCAGCGATGACGTCGTCGATCCGGAGGATCATCACGGCCGCCTCGGTGGCGGATTCGATCGCCTGAGTCTTCACGCGGAGGGGTTCGACGACGCCCTCCTCCTGCATGTCGATGACGCCGCCGGTGTAGGCGTCCAGCCCGGCCGCGCGTTCGCCGCCGTCGTGGCGGGCGCGCAGGTCGACCAGCGAGTCGATCGGGTCGAGGCCGGCGTTCTCGGCGAGCGTGCGCGGGATGACCTCCAGCGCGTCGGCGAACGCCTCGACGGCGAGCTGCTCGCGGCCGCCGACGGAGTCGGCGAAGTCACGCAGGTCCAGCGCCAGCTGTGTCTCGGGTGCGCCGCCGCCGGGCAGCACCTGTCCGTCCTCGAGAGTCGTGCGGACCACGCCGAGGCTGTCGATAATCGCACGCTCGACTTCGTCGACGACGTGTTCGGTGCCGCCCCGGAGGATCAGCGTAACCGAGCGAGCCTCCTCGACGTCCTCGACGAAGATGCGCTCGTCGCCGCCGACGTCCTTCTGGGCGACGGAGCCGGCGAAGCCGAGGTCCTCCTCGGAGAGGTCATCGAGGTTGGAGACGACCTGACCGCCCGTCGCGCGGGCCAGCCGGCGGAAGTCGTCACTTTTGACCCGGCGGACCGCCAGGATGCCCTCCTGGGCGAGGTAGTGCTGGGCCATGTCGTCGATTCCGTCGCCGACGAAGACGACGTCGGCGCCGACGTCGACCAGCTTGTCGACGTACTCGCGGAGCTGCTCTTCCTCCTGGTCGAGGAACTTCTGGAGCTGGTCGGGGTCGGTGACGTTGACTTCGGCGTCGATTTCGGTCTCCTTGACCTCGATTGCACCGTCGAACAGCGCGACGTTCGCGTCCTCGACCGCGTAGGGCATGTTCTCGTCGACGCGCTCCTTGTCGACGATGACGCCCTCGACGAGTTCGGAGTTGTCGATGGAGCCGCCGACGACCTTCTCGACGGAGACGTTGTCGGTGTCGACCCCGTCGTCGTCGGCGACCGCGGTGACGGCGTCGACGACGAGTTCGGCCAGCAGGTCGCGGGCCGACTCGGCGCCTTTGCCCGTCATCGCCGTGGCGGCGAGCTGGGTGAGCACCTCGCGGTCGTCCTCGCTGACGTCGATGGCCTGCTCTTCGAGCAGTTCTTTGGCCTTCTCTGCGGCCTGGCGGTACCCCTGAGCGAGCGTCGTCGCGTGGATGTCCTGGTCGAGCAGCTCCTCGGCCTGATCGAGGAGTTCACCCGCGACCACGACCGCCGAGGTCGTCCCGTCGCCGACCTCGTCCTCCTGGGTCTCGGCGACCTCGACGATCATGTTCGCCGCCGGGTGGTCGATGTCCATCTCCTTGAGGATGGTGACGCCGTCGTTCGTGACGACGACGCTGCCCGTCGAGTCGACGAGCATCTTGTCCATCCCTTTCGGGCCGAGGGTCGTTCGAACCGACTCGGCGACGGCCTTGCCGGCCGTGATGTTCATCGTCTGGGCGTCCTTGCCGGACGTCCGCTGGCTCTCCTCGGAAAGTACGATCATGGGCTGGTTGCCCATGCGCTGTCGCTGAGACATAGTCGTTCCCCGATTGTTTGTGATTCTATATAAATCCTTTGTTAGCGGTCGGCCGGAGAGACTCTACAGCCCGTCGAGCGCCCCATGTCATTCCTTCACGCACAGGGTTTAAATAGTGTTCACGCCGGAACTGGCGCTGAATCGGGAAGCGATTCTCTGGCTCGTTCGATCGCCGCTTCGACGCTCACCGGTTCGGTCGCTGCATGGAATCGAAGCGTCGCGGAGGTTCCGTCGTTCCCGGTTTCCACGTCGATCGTCCCGTCGTGTACTTCACAGACCCACTTCGCGATCCACAGTCCGACGCCGCTCATGTGCCGGAGTTCAGACTCCGATTCCGCCTCCAGGGGAGCCAGTTCGTGCGGCGGGATTCCGGGGCCGTCGTCCGCGATCACCAGCTCGATCTCGCCGTTGGTCCGGCGAATCTCGATCGTGAGCCGAACCGCGTCGTCGGCGCCGTCGGCGTGTTCGATCGCGTTTTCGAGCAGTTCTTCGATCCCGTGTCGTATCGCCGGGGTCGCCTGTACCGGTGCTCGTTCGGGAACAGTCGAGGTAACCGTGATGTCGGGAGTGTCCTCGAAACTGGCCTCCTCGAGACAGCGTTCTGTTACCCGAACGAGATCGACTGTCCCGTAGGTTTCGTCGGTGATGTCGAGCTCGCCCAGGATCCGGATCTTGTCGCTCATCGTCGCGATCCGTCTGGAACGCTCGAGGGCGTGGTCGAGTTTTGCTTTCGATTCCGACGTATCCAGTTCGTCGTAAACCATGTCTACGTAGCCGTGAATCACGTTGACGTCGTTCCGGATGTTGTGCCGGAGCACCCGGTGGAGTACCTGGATCTGCTCGGTGGCGGTGCGGAGACGCTGTTCCGACTGTTCGAGCCGTCGCTCACGCACCCGCGTGAGTCCGAAGATCAGACCCGCTGACAGTGCCACAAAGACCCAGCCTTTGATCGTCTGGAGGAAGGCAGCGACGTCCGGGTCGGCGACGAAAAGCACGACGGCGGAGTCCGTGGTTGCGATCCAGAGGATTCCGAACCCGAGGTACACGAACGTAATATTCACCGGGGACAGGGCGAGCAGCCGGCGTGTGGACATACTGTACCCCAGAGACTACTCCCTCAATAATTCGGGGGATAGAATCGGGAGCGTTTTCCGGGCGGAACGCCGCTCTGGAGTATGGCTGTTCCGCTCGCACTGGACATCGACGGGACGCTCACGACGCCGACGGGCCGGCTGGATCCCCGCGTCTTCGAACTGCTTCCGGGGTGGGACGCCCCGGTGATTTTGGCCACCGGGAAGGCGTTTCCGTATCCGATCGCACTCTGTCACTTCCTGGGACTTCCAGAGCGGATCGTCGCCGAAAACGGCGGAGTCGTCCATGTCGACGGCGAGACCACCCTCCGGGGCGACCGGGAGGCGGCGTGGGCCGCCCTCGAGGCGTACGCCGACCGGGGCGGAAGCCTCGAGTGGGGGCCCGACTCGACGGTGAACCGGTGGCGCGAGACAGAGGTCGCGCTGTCGCTTTCGGCCGACGAGGCGCTGCTCCGGGAGGTCGCAGACGAGTTCGGACTCGTCGTCGTCGACACCGGGTTCGCGTACCACCTCAAGTCGCCGGAACCGACCAAGGGCGAGGGGCTGGCGGCGATCGCCGACCGGCTCGGCGTGCCCGCAGAATCGTTCGTCGCGATTGGCGACTCCGAAAACGACGTCTCGACGTTCGAGCTGGTCGCCGAGTCGTACGCCGTCGGCAACGCCGACGAGGCCGCCCGGCACGCTGCCGACACGGTGGTGTCCGAAGAGTACATGGACGGTACGGCGACGCTTTTGCGGGAACTTCGCGAACGAGACCGCTGAGCGGTTCGGGTCCGCCGTCCGTTTATCCGTCGTCGCCGGTCGCGTCCCGCATCTCGGGGATCGTCGCGTCCGTCTTGAACGCCGTCCCGCTGTAGTGCGCTCGCGTCGCTTCGAACCCCGCATCCCGGAGCCGGTCGACGAACTCGTCCATCCCGATCGCCGGCCGGCCCCACTGTTTGCACAGGCGGTGCTGGTCGTAGTGGGTCGGCGTCTCGAGTTCGCAGGCGACCGTCTCCAGGAGTTTCCGAGCGCGCTTTGCTTTTCCCATGTCGTCGGTGATCGCATCGCGGACGCTCACAACGAACTCCGCGTCCCGGATCGGGCCGAGCCACAGGGGGCCGGCCGTGAGCACCCGTTCGCTACCACAGACCGAACACGAGTCGGGAGCGTCGGCGTGGAAGCCGCGCTCGGCCTCCCGGTGGAGGCAGTCCTCGCAGTGGTAGACGTGACCTAGCTCCTCAAGGAGTTTGTCGGCCGCGCGTGCGCCCGATTCGAGTTCGAGATACGTCCGGGCGTAATGTCGGGAGACGTGCGAGCAGATCGGGGTCGCGGCCCGGTCGTAACGGGCGGCGGTCCGCACGAGCGCCGACAGAAGCGTTCGGAGGCCCATCTCCGGGTGGTAGTCGGTGTTCCGTGGCACTGCACCGTACTTCCGGATCCCGCTGGCGAGGTGGGCCCCACAGAGCGGTGCGGTGTCGGTCGCGGTGACACACACCAGATTCCGGGTGTTGGCGAACGCGGCGTCCGCGAACGGGATCGGCGTTCCGTACGGGTCCAGGTCGGTCACGTCGAACACACGGTTGCGGTCGTGGAGCAGCGCGTTCACGTCCCGGCGGACGACCTCGCCGTCGAGCCCGTTCCGGTCGAGGTTTCCGCGGGCCAGTTCGACGGCGTCGGTATCGACGTCACAGCAGGTGACGTCGTACCCCTCGGCGGCCGCTCTGACCCCCCTGATTCCGGAGGCGGCCATTGCATCGAGATACGACTCCACGCGGTCGTCCCGATTCCGATACGCCCGGAGAACCGCGACGGTCACGTCTCGGTTGAGCTCCTGTTCGGGGTTGAAAAACACCCCGTCGCCGGTGCCGTCGCTGGCGCCGTCCCGGGCGTCGGTCACGTCGATCTCGACGCCGCCCTCCTCGATTCGCATACCCGCAGGTGGCCGCCGGGGGTATAAAAGGCCACGCTCCAGCCCCGCGGTCGTCGCGTTCCCGAACGTACCGGTCACGATCGTCGCGTTCCCGAACGGTTAACCGCCCCGCGTTCGGCGTTGCACGCATGACGCAGGCTGCCGATCTCGTGCTGCTGAACGGCGAGATCCACCCGTTTACTGCGAGAGCTGACGCGAGCGAATTCCACGCCGGACCAGGCGCCGACCTCCCGGAGGCGCTAGCGATCCGGAACGGGAAGATCGTTCGTCTCGGAACGACGTACGACGTCGAGTTCCTCGCGGGCACGAACACGACGGTCGTCGATCTCGGCGGCGCGGTGGTCGTCCCAGGGTTGATCGACGCCCACACCCACATGACGACCACCGGTCGCTATCTCGTCCACGCCGACCTCTCGGACGCCGGGAGCCCGTCGGAAGCGCTCGGCAGGCTCGAAGCCAGGGCCGAGGAGCTCGACGTCGACAGCCCCGACGGGGATGACGGCGATGGAGGTGACACCGACGGCGACGACTGGATCCTCGGGTTCGGCTACGACGAATCCAGCTGGGAAGAGTCCCGGTATCTCACTCGGGAGGATCTGAACGCCGTTTCGGATACCCAGCCGGTTGCGGCGTTCCGGGAGGACATGCACGTCGCTTCCGTAAACTCGGTCGTCCTCGACCGGCTCCGGTCGTCGATGCCCGACGACGACGTCGAGACCGAAGCGGGGAAGCCCACAGGCGTGCTCGTCGAGGAGGCGGTCGATCCGGTGTACGACGCGATCGAGCCGGGCCCCGACGAGACCCGGAGCCTGCTTTCGGCGGCGACCGAGCACGCCGCAGGACTCGGCCTGACAGGCGTCCACGACATGGTCCGGCGATCGTACGCCCCGCAGGTGTACCGGGATCTGGATCTCGACGGCGAGCTCCCGATCCGGGTGCGACTCAACTACTGGTCGGATCACCTCGACGCGCTCGCGGAGCTGGGGCTCCGGACGAACCACGGCAGCGACAGGGTGCAGGTCGGCGGGGTGAAAACGTTTACAGACGGTTCGATCGGCGGTCGCACCGCGAAGCTGTCGGCGCCGTACGACGACGGCGACGGCACCGGACAGTGGGTCGTTTCACCCGCGGAGCTGTCGACGCTGGTCGAGCGGGCCGACGACGCCGGCTTCCAGTTGACTGTCCACGCCATCGGCGACGAGGCGATCGACGCGACGCTCGACGTCTTCGAGGAGCACGCGACGGATCCGGGGGCGTCCAGACACCGGATCGAACACGTCGAACTCGCGACTGACGAGGCGATCGATCGGTTCGGCGAGCTGGGCGTCGTCGCATCCATGCAGCCGAATTTCCACAAGTGGGCGGTGTCCGGGGGGCTGTACGAATCCCGGCTCGGCGACCGTCGCCCCCGGACGAACCGCCTCTCCAAACTGCGCGATGCGGGCGCGCCGCTGGCGTTCGGTAGCGACGGGATGCCGCTCGGGCCGCTCGTCGGGATCCACTGGGCGGTGAATGCCCCCGCCGAGAGCCAGCGGCTGTCGGTGACGGAGGCGATCAGGGCGTACACGCACGGGGCAGCCTACGCCGGCTTCGACGAGGACCGGCTCGGGACGATCGAACCCGGTACGTGTGCGGACCTGACTGTGCTCGCCGAATCGCCCTGGGAATCGCCCGACCGGATCCGGGAGATCGACGTGGCGATGACGATCGTCGACGGGGAGATCGTGTACGACGGCCGGGGCGACGCGTCCAGACTGTGAGTTCGAGGCTACTCCGACCTCGTGGGATTGCCACTCACGCCTTGGATGACCCGCGTGGCTGTCGCCTTCCAGGTGAGCGCAACCTCACAACCCGACTCGACGTCGAGTCGGCGTGCGCTGTCTTTCGTGAGTAATGCTCGGAACGTGATATCGTCGCCGTCACTCCCACTGTCACTCCCACCGTCGCTTCCGCCGTCGCGTTCTCCTGGAACGTCGATCCGGACCGTGAACACTGTCTCCCCGGAGTCGACGCCGGCGACGACCCCCTCGAGCCGGTTGCGGGCGCTGGTGGCGTCCGGCTCCGGCACCGCCCCTGATTCGTGGAGCGTCACCGCGTCCGCGCCGATCCGGATGTGGGCGTCGTCGCCGACTGCTACCCCCTCGTGGAGGCCCCGAAACCGCCCGACGTCGGTTTCGAGCGTCGCCA
Source organism: Halalkaliarchaeum sp. AArc-CO (assembly GCF_024972735.1). Taxonomy (GTDB): domain Archaea; phylum Halobacteriota; class Halobacteria; order Halobacteriales; family Haloferacaceae; genus Halalkaliarchaeum. The sequence continues at coordinate 2,462,332 of NZ_CP087723.1, read as the reverse complement.
TTTCGCCGTCGATTTCGCGAACGACGCCGGACAGCACTGTTTCGGGTACGGTTGCCGTCGCCGAGACCGCTGCCGAGAGGCGGTCGTAGCGATCGAGCAGGCGGCGACCGGTTCCGGTCAGCCGGCTTCCCCCGCCGCCCGAGCCTCCCCGCCGGCGTTCGACGAGCGGACCGAACGCCGCTTCGAGAGCTTCGATTCGACTGAGCGCTCGTGCCCGGGAGCGCCCCAACTCCGTCGCTGCAGCTGCGACCGACCCAGTCCGGTGGATCATCCGCAATAGCACTGCATCGCGCGTGTCGAACTCGACGTCGCCTTCAGCGAGCGTTGCCTTCGCTCGGCCGGCCGGACTCTCGTCCATACGGTCTGTTTTGACTCCGGCGTAGTTAGTCGGTTCGCCTGCTGCAGGCGGACCGTCCTGCCAGTCAGTACACGAGCTCCCCGTCGATGAATTTCTGCACTCGTCGGTCGTCTGGATCTGTAAAGACGCGGTCGGTCGGCCCGACCTCGATGAGCCGACCCTGCAGCATCACCGCCACCCGGTCGGCGACGCGTTCGGCCTGGTTCATGTCGTGGGTGGCGATCGCGACGCCCAGGCCCTGGTCGCGGGCGGTCTCGATCGCCTCCTCGAGGACAGCGGTGTTGCGGGGATCGAGGTCCGAGGTCGGTTCATCCAGGAGCAGGAAATCCGGATCGTACGCCAGTGCCCGGGCGAACGCGACGCGCTGGGCCTCCCCGCCGGACAGCGAGGACGCGTCCTGCGTAGCCGCCTCCTCGAGCCCGACGATTTCGAGCGCTTCGGTCGCCACTGTGCCGTTTTTCTTGCCGATGAGACGCGAAAACCACTGATTCAGTCGGTCATCCCAGTCGCGCCGGATCTGCAGTCCGTAGCTCACGTTCCGACGAACCGAGGCGTCGAAGAGGTTCGGCTCCTGAAACACCATTCCGATTCGCCGTCGGGCCGCGAGACGATCCCGTTCGGATTGGGCCCAGACGTCTGTCCCGTCGAGGTGAATCGACCCGACGTCGGGTCGGTCGAAGAGCGCCAGCAGCCGCAACAGGGTGGTCTTTCCGGTACCGGACGGGCCGATGATCGCGAGCACCTCTCCCGGGTTCACCGAGACAGTGACGTCTTCGAGCACGGCCTCGCCATCGAAGCCGTGACTCACGCCTGCGACGGCGATCCCGTCTGCTGTTGTAGACGGCTGTCGGTCGATCCGGGCCGTCGAGTCGCTCATATCCGGCCACCCCCCAGGCGGAGGACGACGCCGTTGATGAGTAACACGAGCGTGACTAGGATCGCTCCCAGGATCAAGGCGAGTTCGAACCGGCCCTGGCGGGCCTCGAGCTGGATTGCCGTCGTGAGTGTGCGGGTGACAGAGTGTCCTTCTGGGCCCGCGATGTTGCCGCCGACGATCAACACTGAACCGACTTCGCTTATGGCCCGCCCCAACCCTGCAAGTATGCCTGTGACGATGCCGTATCGAGCTTCCTTGATCGTGACGAGCGCAACGTCGAGGCGGGTTCCGCCCATCGCGTACGCGGCGTCACGGACCCCTTGCTCGACGCTCGTGACCGCTGCGAGGCTCACACCCGTTATCACCGGCGTGGCGAGCACGAACTGGGACATGATCATCGCTTCTCTGGTAAACACCAGATCGAACGCTCCCAGCGGTCCCTGACTGGAGACGGCAAACAGGACGACCAGCCCGACCACGACGCTCGGGAACCCCATTCCCGTGTTGATGACTGCGACCACGAATCCCTTCCCTGGAAAGTCGGAGAACCCGACGAGCATGGCCACTGGAAGGCTAAACAGCGTGCTCAACACCACCGCGGTGAGACTCACGTACAGCGAGACGTAGATGATGCTCTCGACGTAGTGACGCTCGAACGGAAAATCGACGAACAGTACGCTCCAGCCGGCCTCCAGCGCCGCCGCGAAGGGGGGTAACGCCGCCGATGCTCCTATCATGGGTTGGTTCGCTGGTCCGTTCTCCAGTCAGTCGGTCGTCGAACTCCAGTCTTCCGGTACGTACTGTTGGAAGTTGGGATCGTCTGAAACCGCTTCGGGGAAGAACAGCTGTTCTCCCTCGACAGTGTACTCTTCGATGAGTTGCTGGCCTTCCAGGGATGTCAGGAATCCGATGTACGCCATGGCGAGATCGTAGTTGACGTGGTCGTGAACGCCCGGATTGACGGCCACGATCCCGTAGGGGTTTTCGAGCAGTTCTGGCCCTCCTTCGATCGGCCCCTCGACCCTGATGTCCAGCTCGATCTCCGCCTGCATCGAGATGAACGTCCCCCGATCCGCCAGGGCGTACGCGCCGCTCTGGCTCGCCTGGTTCAGCACTTCGCCCATCCCCGATCCGGCTTCGCGATACCACTCGCCACCCGGTTCGGTCGGGGATTCGTCCCAGATCGAGAGTTCTTTTGCGTGAGTACCGGAGTTGTCTCCCCTGGAGACGAAGACCGATTCCGTGTCCGCAATCGTTTCGAACGCTGTCGTCACTTCGTCCATACCGTCGATTCCGGCGGGGTCGTCGTCCGGGCCGACGACGACGAAGTCGTTGAACATCAGATCTCGTCGGTTCACGCCGTATCCGCCCCGTATGAACTCGTCTTCCAACTCTCGCGCGTGAACCATTACGACGTCGGAGTCGCCGTTCCGTGCCGTCTCGAGGGCGGCACCTGTCCCCTGGGCGACGGCCTCGACACGTGCGCCGTAGCGCTCCTGGAATGCGACATTTATCTCGTCGAGCAACCCCGTGTCGTAAGTACTCGTCGTGGTGGTGAGAGTGAGTGTTTCGTCTAGAATTTCGGCGTCGTGACTCTCGTTCCCGTCGCTGTTGTCCGTACACCCGGCGAGTGCTGTAGCCATTCCGCCTGCCGCTGTTGCGAGGAACGTTCTTCGTTGCATCGTCTACGATACAACCACTACTGGACACATACTTAGTAGTAACTATATTAATTAACCAATATCAGTTACTTCAGTGCTCCCCTGGAGGGTGACTTTGTGATCGAGAGATGTGCGCTGGCGGGGATTTGAACCGAGTAGAGACGTTCCTGCTCGCTCCCTCCGGTCGCTGCGCGGGCTGCGACTCGTCTACTTCAAATCCCTCGCAGATATCGATTCACTCGATCACGTGTTGCTCGCGACATCGCGACGCGAGTCGCTCGCAGTGTTGTGATCGAGAGAAGTGCGCTGGCGGGGATTTGAACCGAGTAGAGACGTTCCTGCTCGCTCCCTCCGGTCGCTGCGCGGGCTGCGACTCTCCGGGTTCAAATCCCTCGCAGATATCGATTCACTCGATCACGTGTTGCTCGCGACATCGCGACGCGAGTCGCTCGCAGTGTTGTGATCGAGAGAAGTGCGCTGGCGGGGATTTGAACTACGCCGAGACGGTCCGGGCTTGCGGCTCGCTGCGCTCGCCGTTCCGGGCTGCGACTCGTCTACTTCAAATCCCTCGCAGATATCGATTCACTCGATCACGTGTTGCTCGCGACATCGCGACGCGAGTCGCTCGCAGTGTTGTGATCGAGAGAAGTGCGCTGGCGGGGATTTGAACCGGAACCAGACGTGCTCGCTCACTCCGTTCGCTGCGCGCGACTGGTAGGGTTCAAATCCCGCTACGCGATTTTCCTCGGTTCCCTCGGAAAAATGCGCTGGCGGGGATTTGAACCCCGGTTGCGACCATGGCAAGGTCACGTGATACCACTACACTACCAGCGCGCACCGCTCTTCTTCGCATCCGAAAGTAATAGGAAGCGTCCTCTTAAGGCTTCCGAAAACGGGATCGAATCGCTATCGGGCGTGGGGTACGTTCGCACGTTTTTCCAACGCTACTTGCTCTCATTATGGAAGTTGCAAGACTAAAACCTCGCCCTTCAGGGCGGAGAGGATGTCAACAGAGTCGCGGGCACTGGGCACGGTGAACAGTTCTTCGGGCAGAGTCCGTTGCGATCACGTTTGCGCAGTTGTGTACGTTGCCACGACGACGATCAGGGCAGCGACAAGAAGTAAGAGTCCTACAACGACGAACGCGATCGGAGCCGTCCAGAGGTCGATGATTACACCCAGCAGTGCGGGACTAACGACGGCGCCCAACGAGAGGCCAGTGAAAAAGAAACCGAAGCTCGTTCCGACCGCGTCGGGGTCGACGACGCTGTTTGCGAACTTGTCGCGCGACGGTAACGCGAGCCCGAACAGGAACCCAATTATCGCAAGCAACAACAGCGCGAAGGTGAAGCTCGCTCCCGGGGCACTCACGACGAGTCCGCCGACCCCGACTGCAGACAGAACGAACATCCAGACCACGATCCACCGAAACGACGCTCGGTCGGCAAGTGGCCCACCCACGACGACGCCGATGGCCGTACAGGTGAGATGAACTGTCAGTAGTGTGTTTGCCGCTGATTCGGTGAACCCATAGCCGTAGACAGCCAGCACCGTCGTGAACGACTGCAGTCCGACAAGCGCCATCATACTCACTAGATAGAATCCGAACACGAAGAGGAGATCTCTTTGTTTGACGAACGTAACCATCTGGCGCAATGTGCGGCCGGTTCGGTCGGCTCGGCCGGAAATCGATTCGATTCGCCGCGCGTGGACCGACTCGGTCGTCAGGGAAATTGCGATCGCGACGATGAATCCGACGACACCGACAGTAACGAGTGCGATTTGCCAGCCGAGTGTAATCCCAATGCTCCCGATCACGAGCGGTGCTGCCGCAAACCCCGCGTAACCGCCGAACGTGTGGGCGCTGAACCCTTTCCCTTCGTTCTCTGCTGTGGTGACTGTCTCGAGGAGCGCGTAATCCGCTGGATGGAACACAGATTGCCCGATACCGGACACGAACGCAAAAGCGAGCAGCATCCAGTAGGACGTTGCAAGCCCGGACCCACCGATACTGAGAGAGGTGACTACGAGCCCCGAGACGAGTATCCACTTTGCACCGACCCTGTCGACGACCTCGCCGAGCGGAAGCTGAAAGAGGAGTTGCGGGACGTATATTGCGGTCACCAGCAAGCCAAGCTGTGCTGTAGTGACGCTAAATTCTGCCGCGAGTAACGGAAACAACGGAGGATACGCCAGCAAAAAGACGTGTGAAAAAAAGTGAGCGATCGAGACGACGGCGACAACGAACGACGTATCGCCGCGTCTGTACTCGATCATTTCCAGCGAACAAACTAGGAATACACGTATCACTCTTCCGGGATTCGTCGCTCACCTTCGGACGTCCGTCGATCGCTCGTCGAAGGATTGGCTTCGCTTCGGTCGATGGAACCGCCGTCGATTCGAATCGAATTTCGCCCGTTGGCGGCGTGTGAACCCTTTTCAGCCCGGAACGGATTCGCTATCCTTTTAGGTCCTGGTTCGGTAAGACCTGTACAGTCTCGTGACGGAAGCCATGGACGGTATCCACATCCTGGTGCCGTCCTCGCTCGTCCGCGAAGCCGAGGACAAACGCGAGGCAACTCGCAAGCTCGGCACCGTCGCCCGCGCGGCGGCGGTGTACGGGGCGAGAAGGCTGGTCGTCTTCCCGGACCGGGAAGGCGAACGCCACCTCGGTGGCGAGTTCGTCGAAACCGTGCTGCGGTACGCCGCGACGCCCCCGGAACTCCGAACGGATCTCTGGGGACAACGCGACGAGTTGCAGTACGCCGGCGTACTCCCGCCGCTTCGGCTTCCGTCGGAGGCCGGCTCGGATCCGAACGGATCCGAGTCGTCAACACAGGGAATCGTGACTGAGGTCGGACCTGAAGGTCGCGTTCGGGTCAATTGCGAACTGCAACACCCGATCTCGCTCCTCGTTCCCACCGGAATGGAACTCGAGGAGGGAGAGCGCGTCACCATCAGAATCGATTCGAGAGAGCCGGTCCGTGCCCGGATCACCGAAAAGCCCGAGGTGGGCTTTCAGGTGGTTTCCACGGACCTGTCGGAAGCACTCGCCCGCGGGCCGAAGCCGCGGATCGCCACCTCGAGACACGGTCGACCGACGACCATCTCGCGGCTGGCGACGCTCGCGCCGAAGCTCCAAGACGGGTTCACCGTCGCCTTCGGCTCGCCCGGGCGCGGGCTTCCGGAAATACTCGGGATCACCCCCGACGAGATCCCCCCGGAGGCGGACTCCGGTGTGGATCGCACCGTCGAGGGGACAGTCGAACCCGGCCGTGGGTTCGACCTCTGGTCGAACACGATCCCACGACAGGCGAGCGAGGTCGTGCGGACGGAGGAAGCACTGTTCGCCACCCTCGCACAGCTCACACTCACGGAGTGAACACATGCCACAACCAAACAGACCACGCAAAGGCTCGCTGGGCTTCAGCCCGCGGAAGCGTGCGGTCTCTGAAGTGCCGCGCATCCGCTCGTGGCCCGACGACGACGGCTCACCTGCCCTGCAGGGCTTCGCCGGCTACAAGGCCGGGATGACCCACGTCGTGATGATCAACGACGAGGCCAACTCCCCGCGAGAGGGGATGGAGCAGTCCGTTCCGGTGACGGTCGTCGAGACCCCACCGATGCGGGCCGTCGCAGTGCGGGCCTACGAAGAGACGCCGTACGGAAAGAAGCCGGTGACCGAAGTCTGGGCCAGCGAGTTCCACGAGGAACTCGACCGGACGCTCGATCTCCCGGCGGAAGACACGTTCGACGAGGACGCCGAGGCGCTGCGGGAGCTGCTCGCGGAGGGCAGCGTCGACGATCTCCGGATGATCACCCACACCGTTCCCTCGGACCTCGCGAACGTCCCCAAGAAGAAGCCGGACGTCATGGAGACGCGCGTCGGCGGCGGCTCCCTCGAGGAGCGCGCCGACTTCGCGCTCGGATTGCTCGAAGACGGCGGGGAACACGACTTCACGGACGTGTTCCGCGAGGGAGAGTACCTCGACGCTTCGGGCGTCACGAAGGGGAAAGGAACGCAAGGCCCCGTAAAGCGGTGGGGCGTTCAAAAGCGGAAGGGCAAACACGCCCGCCAGGGATGGCGGCGCCGGATCGGCAACCTCGGTCCGTGGAACCCCTCCCGCGTGCGTTCGACCGTTCCCCAGCAGGGACAGACCGGTTACCACCAGCGCACAGAACTGAACAAGCGGCTCATCTCCGTCGGCGAGGACGGCGATGCGACGCCCGAGGGCGGCTTCGTCAACTACGGCGAGGTCGACGGCCCGTACGCGCTGGTGAAGGGCTCACTGCCCGGACCGAACAAGCGGCTGCTGCGGTTCCGCCCGGCCATCCGGCCGAACGACCAGCCGCGCCTCGACCCCGAGGTGCGGTACGTCTCGACCGCGTCGAATCAGGGGTGACATAACATGGAAGCAACAGTACGAGACCTGGACGGCGACGACGCGGGCACGATCGAACTGCCCGACGTCTTCGAGACGCCGCACCGGCCGGACCTCATCCGGCGGGCCGTCGTCGCCGCGCAGGCGAACCGGAAACAGGCCTACGGCGCCGACGACCTCGCCGGGATGCGAACCCCGGCGGAGTCGCCCGGCTCCGGCCGCGGGATGGCGCACGTCCCCCGATCGAACGGGCGCGGACGGCGCGTTCCGAACACGGTCGGCGGTCGCAGGGCGCACCCGCCGAAGGCCGAGAAGGATCAGGGCAAAGGAATCAACGCGAAGGAGCGCAAGCTTGCCAACCGCTCGGCGCTCGCCGCAACGGCGGATCCCGAACTCGTTCGCGAGCGCGGCCACGAGTTCGGCGACGACGTCGAACTCCCGCTGGTCGTCACGGACGAGTTCGAGGAACTCGTGAAGACGCAGGAGGTCGTCGACGTGCTGGAGGCGCTCGGCGTCCACGCCGACATCGCTCGCGCCGACGACGGCAAGCGCGTCCGTGCCGGTCGGGGCAAGACCCGCGGCCGCAAGACGACGCGCCCGTCGTCGATCCTGTTCGTCACCAGCGAGGAGCCGTCGCGTGCAGCCCGGAACCTCGCGGGTGCCGACGTCGCGACCGCCCGGGAAGTGAGCGCGGAGGATCTCGCGCCCGGTACTCATCCCGGACGCCTGACGATCTACACCGAAAGCGCACTCGAAGAGGTGGCTCAGCGATGACGCAGGTAATCAAACACCCGCTGGTCACCGAGAAGGCGATGAACGAGATGGACTTCGAGAACAAGCTCCAGTTCGTCGTCGACATCGACGCTGCGAAGCCGGAGATCCGCGACGCCATCGAGGCACAGTTCGAGGTTCGCATCGTCGACGTGAACACGCAGATAACACCGCAAGGCCGGAAGAAGGCGACGGTCACGCTGTCGGAGGACGACGACGCGACCGAGATCGCCTCCCGGATCGGGGTGTTCTGATCATGGGACGCAGAATCCAGGGACAACGACGCGGTCGTGGCGGTCCCACGTTCCGGGCGCCGTCGCACCGTTACAAGGCGGAGCTTTCACACAAGACCGACGAGGACGACGAGACCGTCTCCGGGGAGATCGTGGGCATCGAACACGATCCCGCCCGGAGCGCACCCCTCGCGGACGTGGAGTTCGAGGACGGCGACCGCCGCCTCGTGCTCGCACCCGAGGGCGTTCGCGTGGGCGAGACGTTACAGGTAGGCGTGAGCGCCGAGATAAAACCCGGCAACACGCTCCCACTGTCGGAGATCCCGGAAGGGGTCCCCGTCTGCAACGTCGAGAGCCACCCCGGCGACGGCGGCAAGTTCGCTCGGGCGTCGGGCGTCTCGGCGCAGCTTCTGACCCACGACCGCGACGTCGCTGTCGTCCAGTTGCCAAGCGGCGAGGTCAAGCGGCTCAGCCCCGACTGCCGCGCCACGATCGGCGTGGTCGCCGGGGGCGGCCGGACCGAAAAGCCGTTCGTAAAGGCCGGAAAGAAGCACCACAAGCTCAAATCGCGCGGGACGAAGTACCCGCGCGTTCGCGGGGTCGCGATGAACGCCGTCGACCACCCGTTCGGTGGCGGCGGCCGACAGCACCCCGGCCGACCGAAGTCGGTCTCGCGGGACGCCCCGCCGGGACGGAAGGTCGGCGACATCGCATCGAAGCGAACCGGACGAGGGAAGAACAAATGAGCTCCGATTACCGAACCGGCCGCGAAGGTGAGTTCACCTACCGCGGTCACACGCTCGACGAGTTGCAGGAGATGAGCGTCGAGGAGGTCGCGGAACTGCTTCCCGCACGCCAGCGGCGAACTATCACCCGAGGACTGGGGACCGAGCACCGGAAGCTGCTCGAGAAAGCGCGTCGACGCGACGCAGAGGAGACGGCGAGCGAGCCGATCCGAACTCATCTGCGCGACATGCCCGTACTGCCGGAGTTCGTCGGCAAGACGTTCGCCGTCTACAACGGGCAGTCGTTCGAGCGCGTCGAGGTCGAGCCGGAGATGATCGGCCACTATCTCGGCGAGTTCCAGCTCACCCGGACGTCCGTCGAGCACGGACAGGCCGGAATCGGTGCGACCCGATCCTCGAAGTTCGTGCCACTCAAATAACCCATGGGAATCAACTACAGCGTCGAGGCCGACCCCGACACGACCGCGAAAGCGATGCTCAGGGACCGGCCCATCAGCCTGAAGCACAGCAAGGCCATCGCCCGCGAGATCAAGGGCAAGACGGTCGCCGAGGCGGAGGAGTACCTCCATGCGGTGATCGACGAGGAACAGCCCGTTCCGTTCCGTCAGCACAATTCCGGTGTCGGACACCGGTCGAACATCGACGGATGGGACGCCGGCCGCTATCCGGAGAAGGCCTCGAAGGACTTCCTCAAACTGCTCGAGAACGCGAAGAACAACGCCACCGAGCAGGGGTTCGACGGCGAGGAGATGGAGATCATGCACGTCGCGCCGCACAAGGTCGGGGAGCGCCCCGGCCGAAAGCCCCGGGCGATGGGGCGCGCGTCGCCGTGGAACACCACGCTCTGTGACGTCGAACTGATCCTCGAGGAACCCGACACGGAGGAGGAGGCCTGACATGGCAGACGAACACCAGTTCATCGAGAACGGACTGCAGCGCTCCCAGATCGACGAGTTCTTCGCCTCGGAGCTGGGCCGTGCTGGCTACGGCGGCATGGACGTCGCCAAGACGCCGATGGGCACCCAGATCGTGCTCAAGGCCGAAAAACCCGGCATGGTCATCGGCAAGGGCGGGAAGAACATCCGGAAGATCACGACCGAGCTCGAAGAGCGGTTCGACATGGACGACCCGCAGATCGACGTCCAGGAGGTCGACGAGCCGGACCTCAACGCCCGGATCGTCGCCGACCGCCTGGCGAACGCCCTCGAACGCGGCTGGTACTTCCGGAAGGCCGGTCACACGACGATCGACCGGATCATGGACGCCGGCGCGCTGGGCGCGGAGATCGTGCTCTCGGGCAAGGTCACGGGCGCACGATCGCGCGTGGAGAAGTTCAACCGTGGCTACATCAAGCACAACGGTGAACCCGCCCAGGAAGTCGTCGACGAGGGTCAGTCGGTCGCCGTGATGAAGCTCGGGACGATCGGCGTCACCGTGAAGATCATCCCGCCGGGCGCACAGTTGCCCGACGACTTCCGTCTCGAAGAGGACGCCGAGGCCCCCGAGGTCGAACAGACCATCGAAGAGGAGGGCGTCGATGCCCTGCTCGAGGAGGAACCCGAAGAGGTTCCCGACGTGGCCGACGCGGAGACCGAACCGGTCGGCGCCGACGAAGACGTCGAGATCCCCGACGAGGAGCCAGAAGAGGTCATCGACGAGGAGATCGTCGAGGAGGTCGTCGAGGAGACGGACGCCGGCACCGACGCCGGGGACGCCGACGCCGAGAGGCCGACCGCCGAGGACGTCGAGGAAGACCTCGAGGACCTCGACGAGGAGATCGAACAGGAGGCGGCCGACCTCGTCGCCGAGATGGAGGATGCAGACGACTCCAACGAGGAAGCGCCGTCGACCGACGATGCAGACGAGGGAACGGAGGAGTAACCAATGGCGATCCTCTACCCCGAAGAGATCCGGGACATGACGCCAGCCGAGCGCGAGGTCGAGCTCGAAGAGCTCGAGACCGAGCTGCTCAACATGCGGGCCCAGCAAGCGACAGGCGCACAGCTGGAAAACCCGGGCCGACTCCGCGAACTCCGCCGGACGATTGCGCGGATCAAGACGATCCAGCAAGAGGAAGGCGACCACGAGGAGGACCAGTAACGATGCTTACCCCCGAGACGATCGCGAAACACGAGCTTTCCGGCCTCCCGGTGCGGGTGGCCGACGCGACCAGTCCCGACGTCGTCGGGATCCAGGGACGGGTCGTCCGCGAGACGATGCGGACGCTCGTCGTCGCGACCGACTCGGGGGAGAAAGTCGTCCCCAAGCGGGGGACGACGTTCGAGTTCGCCCTCGTGGCGGACCCGACCCGTGAGCCCACAGATGAAGCCGCCGGGGACCGCAAGGCCCCGGGGTCCGCGTCCGAACGCGGATCGGATACTGCGGGGTTGTTCCCCCGTCAGTCCGGTTCGTCCGGATCCACGAGGGATCCGGCGAGCTCCGCCCGGAGCGAGTGCGAGGACGTGGTCTACGTTACGGTGGATGGGGAACGACTGCTCTCACGACCCGCCGAACGCACCGAAAACGCAGGTGTTTCGACATGGCGATAGGACTCGACGTACCAACCCCTCCGGAACCAGAGAATCCGGAGGAATACGACTACGAGAAGTGTCCGTTCTTCGGGCACCTCTCAGTCCGCGGCCAGACCCGGGAGGGGACGGTCGTCTCGACGGACATGGAAAAGACCGTCATCGTCGAGCGGGAATACGACGTGTTCGTACCGAAATACGATCGGTACATGAAACGTCGTTCGCGCATCCCGGCCCACGTGCCGGGCGTGCTCGAACCGCTCGAAGTCGGTGACGAAGTAAAGATCGCGGAGACGCGACCACTCTCGAAGACCAAATCGCACGTCGTCGTGCAGGTTCTCGGAGGTGACGAGTGATGGAGGCGCTGAAAGCCGACGTCACGCAGGGCCTCGAGAAGGGCTCGCTGATCACGTGTGCCGACAACACCGGGGCGCGCGAGCTGAAGGTGCTCAGCGTCAAGGGGTACTCCGGCCGTATCAACCGGCATCCCAAGGCCGGCATCGGCGACAAGGTGACCGTCTCGGTCACCAAAGGGACCCCGGAGATGCGCCGGCAGGTGCTGGAGGCGGTCGTCGTCCGCCAGCGCAAGCCGATCCGGCGCCCGGACGGCACCCGCGTCAAGTTCGAGGACAACGCGGCCGTGATCATCGACGATCTCGAAGAGCCACGCGGTACCGAGATCAAAGGCCCGATCGCCCGCGAGGTTGCCGAACGCTTCGGGAGCATCGCGAGCACCGCAACGATGATCGTATAACCTATGACGCGACAGCCACGCAAACAACGAAACGAAACGGAGAACGCGCCGCTTCACGAGCGGCACCGACAGGTCCGTGCAACCCTCTCGGAGGAACTCCGCGAGGAGTACGGCAAACGGAACGTCCGCGTCAACGCGGGCGACACCGTCGAGATCATGCGCGGCGACTTCGCCGGAGAAGAAGGGGAAGTAGTCGACGTCGACCTCAGGGACGCCCGAATCACCGTCGAGGGCATCACCGTCGAAAAGGTCGACGGCGAGGAGGTCCCCCGTCCGCTCCCGACGAGCAACGTCCGCGTGACCGCCCTGGACCTGGAAGACAGCCGCCGCGAGGCGCGTCTCCGGGAGGACAACGAATGAGCAACCACCAGAAACGACTGTCGGTACCGAACTCCTGGCCGGTCGAGCGGAAGACCGCGACGTTTACCGTCAAGGCCGGCGCCGGACCGCACGGGGAATCGGGGGTTCCACTCCTGATTTTGCTGCGGGACGTGCTCGGTTACGTCGACAACGAGAAAGAAGCACGGTACGCCCTTCGACAGGGCTCCGTCTCCGTCAACGGCGGAACGGTCTCGGACGTCCGGCGACCGGTCGGGATCTTCGACATCCTGGCGTTCGACGAGCGGGAGGAGTACTACCGCGTGTTCCCCGACGAAGGGGGCCGCCTGACGCTCGTTCCGATCGACGCCGACGCCGCGGAGAGCCGTCTGGGGAAGGTCGTCCGCAAGGGCACCGTTCCCGGCGGCGACGTGCAGCTCACGCTCCACGACGGCACGAACGTCCGCGTCGACTCCGACACGGAGTACTCGAGTAAGGATTCACTCGTCGTCGACAACGAGACCAAAGACGTCGTGGCCCACTTCCCGTACGAGGAGGGCGCGCTCGCGGTCGTCGTCGACGGGCAGCACGCCGGCGAGATCGGAACCGTCGAGGAGATCGAAGTGACGATGGGCTCCGGTTCGAACACAGTTCGCCTCGCAAACGGCGAGGATACCTTCGAGACCGTCGAGGAGTACGTCGTCGTGATCGACGAGAACTTCACGGACGACGAGCCCGACGAGAACGCAGCAGTGGACGACGTCGAGCCGGATGCAGAGGCGGACGAAGACGGAGGTGACGACGAATGAGCGACGCCGAGGCGGACGCGGAGTTCCACGAGATGCGCGAGCCGCAGATCGAGAAGGTCGTCGTCCACATGGGCGTCGGCCAGGGCGGGGAACCGCTCGCTCACGCCGAGGAAATCATCGAGGAGATCACCGGCAGACAGAGCGTCCGAACCACCGCCAAACAGACCATCGGCGAGTTCGGCGTCCGCGAGGGCGATCCGATCGGCACGAAGGTCACGCTGCGTGCGGACGCGGCACGCGAATTCCTCGATACCGCCTTCGAGTTCACGGAGCTGTCCCGGTCGCAGTTCGACGACACCGGGAACGTGAGCTTCGGCGTCGAGGAACACACCGCGTTCCCGAGCCAGGAGTACGATCCCCAGATCGGAATATACGGACTCGACGTGACCGTCACGCTGGTCCGTCCGGGCTACCGGATCGCAAAGCGCGACTGGGAAACGCGGTCGATTCCGAGCTCCCACCAGCTGACGCCCGAGGACGCGATCGCGTTCCTCGAGCAGGAGTTCGACGTGGAGGTGAACGAATGAGCGAAAGCGAACCCGAACCCGAGGAGTCCGCCGATGCCGCGGGGGAGCACGCGACCCGACGCACCGGCCAGCGACACGAGTGCCGGCGCTGCGGTCGAAAGCAGGGGTTGGTCGGCAAGTACGACATCAACCTCTGTCGCCAGTGCTTCCGCGAGGTCGCGCGAGACATGGGATTCAAGAAGTACAGCTAACAATGGTAGGCAACGATCCACTGGCGAATGCGCTTTCGGGGCTCGACAACGCCGAGCGCGTCGGCCACCTGGAGTACACGGTACAGCCCGCCTCGAACGTCATCGGCTCCGTGCTCGAGGTCCTCTACGACCGCGGGTACATCGACGGATTCGAGTTCGTCGACGACGGCAAGGCCGGACGGTTCGAGGTCGAACTGAAAGGAGCGATAAACGAATGTGGCGCCGTCAAACCCCGCTACTCTGCGGGCGCAGACGAGTTCGAAAAGTGGGAAAAGCGGTTCCTCCCCGCCCGCGATTACGGGGCGCTCGTCGTCACGACGAGCCACGGCGTCATGAGCCACTACGAGGCCCGCGAACGGGGCATCGGTGGCCAGGTGATCGCATACGTATACTAATATGAACCGAGTAGAAATCGAGATCCCGGACGACGTGTCCGCGTCTGTCGATCATCTCGATCTCACGATCGAGGGGTCGAACGGATCGGTCACCCGTCGACTGTGGTATCCGGACGTAACCGTCTCCGTCGAAGGCGACACCGTCGTCATCGAATCGGAGGAAACCGACGCGAAGACGAACGCGACGGTCGGAACGTTCGAAAGCCACGTCGAGAACATGATCCACGGCGTGACCGATGGGTGGGAGTACAGGATGGAAGTCTTCTACGCCCACTTCCCGATGCAGGTCTCCGTGGAGGGCGAGGAGGTTGTCATCGAGAACTTCCTCGGCGAGAAGGCACCGCGCCGGACGCCGATCCGTGGCGACACGGAGGTCCAGATCGACGGCGAGGAAATCGTCCTCTCGGGTCCCGACAAGGAAGCGGTCGGACAGACCGCCGCGGACATCGAACAGCTCACGAAAGTGAAAGGCAAGGACACGCGCGTCTTCCAGGACGGCGTGTACATCACCGAGAAGCCGGTGAAGGCGGGTGGTGCATAGATGAGCGATTACGAAGAGCTCGAAGACATAAGCGGCGTCGGTCCCTCGAAAGCGGAGGCGCTTCGAGAGGCCGGCTACGAAACGATCGAAGACGTCAAGGCCGCCTCGCAGGGCGAGCTGTCGGAGATCGACGGCATCGGAAACGCGCTCGCCGCCCGAATCAAGGCCGACGTCGGCGGTCTCGAAGTCGAAGAAGAGACCGAGGCAGAGGTCGAAGAGGTCGAGGAGCCGGAGGAGGACGAAGAGCCCGACGAGGCGGTCGAAACCGAACTCCGCCCGCGGGGACACGCCGACAAGACGCCGGAGCTCGATGCCGACACTGCACGCGCGCTCGCACAGAAGCACCGCGAGGGCAAACCGCAGTTCAACCGCCAGGACTACCACAAGAAAAAGCGGGTGCCGACATCGTGGCGGCGTCCGCGCGGGGACCTCTCGAAGCAGCGCCGCGGGATCAAGGGCAAAGGCGACACCGTCGAGGCGGGCTTCCGCTCGCCGAGGGCCGCCCGAGGCCTGCATCCCTCCGGCTTCGAGGAGGTTCGCGTGTTCAACACCGACGACCTCGAGGGAGTCGATTCCGAGAGGGAGGCGGTACGGATCGCCTCCTCGGTCGGTGCGCGCAAGCGCGAGCGAATCGAGGAAGTGTGTGAGGACCGCGAGATCCGCGTCCTCAACCCGACGTACGTCGAAGTCGAGGTGGAACAATGACTGATCTCGGCGCACAGAAGCGACTCGCAGCGGACGTCCTCGACGTCGGCGAGAGCCGCGTCTGGTTCGACCCGGAGGCACAGGGAGAGATTGCCGACGCGATCACTCGCGAGGACATCCGCGATCTCGTGGAAGACGGAACGATCCGCGCGAAAGACGCGAAGACGAACTCGCGCGGTCGGGCCCGAGAGCGGGACGCGAAGCGCTCGTACGGCCACCGCCGCGGTGCCGGCTCCCGGAAGGGGAAAGCCGGCGCCCGGAAGGATTCCAAGGAAGACTGGATCAGCCGGATCCGCGCACAGCGACGACGGCTGAAGGAGCTTCGAGACGACGGCCCCCTCGACCGGAGCCAGTACCGCGAACTGTACGACAAAGCAAGCGGTGGCGAGTTCGAGGACATCGCTCGGCTCGAAGCCTTCATCGAAAACAACTACGACATAGAGGTGACAGACTAATGGCAACAGGACCACGGTATAAGGTACCGATGCGGCGTCGCCGCGAGGTCCGGACCGATTACCACCAGAGGTTGCGCCTGCTGAAATCCGGCAAACCTCGCCTGGTCGCCCGGGTGAGCAACCGACACGTCAGGGCGCAGCTGATCACTCCCGGACCCGAGGGCGACGAGACCCACGCCGCGGCGTCCAGCGAGGAACTCTCCGCGTACGGCTGGGAAGCCCCGACGGGCAATCATCCCAGCGCGTATCTCACGGGATATCTCGCCGGCGCCCGAGCGGTGGCGGCGGGGCTCGAGGAGGCCGTCCTCGACATCGGGCTCAACACGGCGACGCCCGGAAACAAGGCGTTTGCAGTACAGGAAGGTGCAATCGACGCGGGGCTCGAGATCCCCCACAACGACAGCGTGCTTGCCGACTGGTCGCGCAACCGCGGCGAACACATCGCCGACTACGCCGAGCAGCTCGACGACCCGCTGTATTCGGGGGCGTTCGACGCCACTGAACTACCCGAGCACTTCGATGAGGTGCTCGCACGTATCCAGGAAGACTATGAGTAACGACGAAGGCTGGGAACCGCGAACGCGGCTCGGCCGCAAGGTACAGGACGGCGACGTCACGTCGATGAAACAGGCGCTCGAGACGGGGCTCCCGCTGAAGGAGCCGGAGATCGTCGACCAGCTCCTCCCGGGGCTGGAAGACGAGGTGCTGGACATCAACATGGTCCAGCGGATGACCGACTCCGGGCGCCGGGTGAAGTTCCGGGTCGTCGTCGCGGTGGGCAACCGCGACGGCTACCTCGGCTTCGCGCAGGCCCGCGACGACCAGGTCGGCGGGGCGATCCAGAAGGCGATCGACGTAGCGAAGCTGAACGTCATCGAGGTGGACCGCGGCTCCGGCTCCTGGGAGGACCAGGCCGGTGGCGTCAACTCCCTGACCCGCAAGGCCGAGGGGAAGGCCGGCTCGGTGACCGTCGAGATCATTCCCGCCCCGCAGGGGCTGGGACT
This sequence comes from Halalkaliarchaeum sp. AArc-CO, assembly GCF_024972735.1. Lineage (GTDB taxonomy): Archaea > Halobacteriota > Halobacteria > Halobacteriales > Haloferacaceae > Halalkaliarchaeum. The sequence goes on along the minus strand of NZ_CP087723.1, from coordinate 2,445,077 downwards.
GGCGGGCGCCGAGACGGTGCGCAACATCCTCGAGCTCGCTGGCGTCCAGGACGCCTGGACGAAATCCAACGGCAACACCCGGACGACGGTGAACCTCGCGAAGGCGACGTTCAACGCCCTGGAGAACGCCTCCCAGGCGCGGATGCCCCAGCACGCTCGCGAAGTCCACCGGGACGTGGAGGTGGGCGAGTGATGCAGGCGATCGTCCAGCTTCGCGGGGAGGTGAACATCAGTGGCGACATTCAGGACACCCTGGAGATGCTGAACCTCCACGGGGTCAATCACGCCACGCTCGTCCCCGAGACCGACTCCTACCGCGGGATGATCACGAAGGTGAACGATTACGTCGCGTTCGGCGAGCCGACCGCGGAGACTGTCGCGATGCTGCTCGCACGTCGCGGCGAGCCCGAGGAGGGCACCGCGAATATCGACGACGAGTGGGTCGCAGAACACACCGACTACGACGACGTGGACGCACTTGCGACCGCCCTCGTCGACGAGGAGACGACCCTTCGCGAGCAAGGGCTCACCCCTGCGCTCCGTCTGCATCCGCCGCGGGGCGGTCACAAGGGGTTGAAGCGTCCGACCGCCGAGGGTGGACAGCTGGGTCGACACTCGACTGAAGAGATCGACGCCCTCCTGGAGGCGATGCGATGACGAACAAGAAGAAACGCCAGCGAGGCTCTCGCACGCACGGCGGCGGTTCACAGAAGAATCGGCGCGGCGCCGGCAACCGCGGCGGCCGCGGCGCGGCCGGCCGGGACAAACACGAGTTCCACAACTACGGGCCGCTGGGCAAGCACGGCTTCACCCGCCCCGACGACGTCCAGGAGGAGATCGTCGAGGTGCGCGTTCGGAAACTCGACGAGGACGCGTCGCTGTACGCCGCCGACGGGGTGGCGGAACGCGACGGCGACGCGTATGTGATCGACGCCCGCGACGTGGCCGAGGACGGCTACGACGCCGACGTCGTGAAGGTGCTGGGCGGCGGTCAGGTGCGCAACGAACTGCGCGTCACCGCCGACGCCTTCACTGCCGGCGCCGTCGAGCTCCTCGAGGGAGCCGGCGGTGAGGCGATCCTCTCGGAGCGTGCCGAAGCTGCGGACGCAGAATCAGAAGACCTATCCGACGAAGACTCGGACGAATCGTAACGTATGAGCTGGAAGGAGGCCGCCGAACCAGTCCTGACGCGGATGCCCTCGATCGACCGGCCCGAGGGGCACGTCCCGTTCAAGCGGAAGCTGATGTGGACCGCCGTGATCCTCATCGTGTACTTCTTCCTCACCAACATCAACCCGTTCGGGCTCGCAGCTGGCCAGGGGACGGACTTCTTCGGACAGTTCCGTTCGATCCTGGCGGGCGAGCACGGATCGCTGATGCAGGTGGGGATCGGTCCGATCGTCACCGCGTCCATCGTGTTGCAGTTGCTTGGCGGCGCCAACCTGCTCGGGCTCGACACGAACGACCCTCGCGATCAGGTGCTGTACCAGGGGCTCCAGAAGCTGCTGGTCATCGTCGTCACGGCGATGACTGCAGCGCCGATGGTGTTTACCGGCGACTTCCTTCCGTCGGATCCCGCCGTCGCGCAGGCGCTCGGCGTCAGCATCGGCGTCATCGACACGCTGGTGTTCCTGCAGGTGTTCGTCGGCGGCGTCCTCATTCTGTTCATGGACGAGGTCGTGAGCAAGTGGGGCGTCGGCTCCGGCGTCGGCCTGTTCATCATCGCCAGCGTGAGCCAGCAGCTCGTCGGCGGCTTCTTCAGCTGGTCGGGACTGGGCGCCACCGGCTTCTTTGCAAGCTGGTACGGCATTATCTTCGGAGAGACGGCGCTCGGCTCCCCGTTCACCACGGAGGGGCTGTTCGCCCTGCTGTTCGAGCCGGGCGAAATCCTCGCGATCTTCACGACGCTTTTCATCTTCGGAATCGTCGTCTACGCGGAGTCGGTCCGGGTCGAAATCCCACTGTCGCACGCCCGGGTGAAAGGCGCCCGCGGGCGGTTCCCGGTGAAACTCATCTACGCGTCAGTCCTGCCGATGATCCTCGTTCGGGCGCTGCAGGCGAACATCCAGTTCTTCGGGCAGATTCTCAACTCCCAGTGGCCGGGGATGCCCGAGTGGCTGGGCGTCTACGGGGATCAGGGGCAGCCGATCTCCGGGTTCTTCTACTACACGAACCCGATCCAGACCCGCGAGGAGTGGATGTGGTTCCTCGGCGAAACCGCCGCGGAGCCGTGGATGATCGCAACCAGGGTCGCGATCGACCTCACCTTCATGGTGATCGGCGGTGCGATCTTCGCGATCTTCTGGGTGGAAACCACCGGCATGGGGCCGGAGGCGACGGCCCGCCAGATCCAAAACTCCGGGATGCAGATCCCCGGCTTCCGCCGGAACCCGCAGGTCGTAGAGAAGGTGATGGAGCGATACATCCCGCAGGTGACGGTCATCGGCGGCGCGCTGGTCGGCTTCCTGGCGGTGATGGCGAACATGCTTGGCACCATCGGCGGCGTCTCCGGAACCGGGCTGCTACTGGCGGTTTCGATCACGTACAAACTGTACGAGGAGATCGCCGAAGAGCAGTTGATGGAGATGCATCCGATGATGCGCCAGATGTTCGGCAACGGGTGAGAACAACTCTAGAACGTAAACGAGCGTTCTAGGGGTTCTTACGCTAATTTTATCGAATTCACGCGTGTTCCGTAATATCTCCAAGCTCGAACAGTTGTAGGTCATCGCGCTCGGACACGGCTTCCTGAACGGACTGTGTCGCACCATTTCGGGTGAATAAGGCGTACTTGGTGTTTCTCTCATCGGTGTCCGGCGTCCATCGAATCTCGGCGGCATGGTCTTCGAGCGAGGCGAGAGCTCCGTAGTCAAGCGGTGCGTTCGTGAACTTGCATTCGCCCGCAACCATCGTTCCGTCCGTGGTGAATCCGACGACGTCAACCTCGTGTTCCTTATACCACCAGCGACCGATATCGAGGAACGTCTCTGCGGGGTAGAGCCCTGGGAGTGCGTCTTGGCAGAGCCCCTCGAATTCGTGACTCACGAAATCTGGAAGTTCCGGCTCAATGACTGCGTCGTAGGCATTTGCTCCGAGTCGTTCGTATCGATCTTCCTTGCCGTAGACGAAACGGAACCAGAACCGGAACAGCGGATCGAGGATTCGATAGCGCCCGCGGCGCGACTTTGCTTTCTCTTCGGTGATCGGGACCTCCCGCTCGATGAGCCGCAGACGCTCCAACTTCTGTGTGTACGTCGATATCTGCTTCCCATCGATTCCTATCGCTTGAGCGATCTCGTTCGACGTCGTCTTTCCAGCAGCGATGGCAGTGAGGATCGCAAAATACCGGTTCGGATCTGTGAGTTCGGTGCGGAGCACGTACTCCGGTTCGTTGTGTAGATATCCCTTCTGGGAGAGGACTTCCTCGGCCAGAACCGTTCCGAGGTCCCGTCCGAGATCGACGCCATCGAGATAGTACGGAACGCCACCGAAGATTCCCCAGGTGAAGATCCGCTCTTCGGGCGAATACTCGTCCGGGACGAACTCCTGTGCAGCAGCGAAGTTGAGGGGTCGGAGGTCAAGTCGTTCCGTGAATCGTCCGTATAAGGGACTGTTCCCGAGAAGCGTCGCTTCTTCCATCATACTGATCGATGACCCGATCAGAACCAGCGTTCCCGAGGTGTTCTGGAGCCGCTGGTCCCATAGTCGCTGAATGACGGACGGAAGGCTCTCGTCGGCGTCGATGAGGTAGGGGAATTCGTCAAGGACTACGATTCCGTCCTGATCCCCCAGATATCCGAGTAGCGCTTCCCAGTTCTGTTTGATCTGCGTGATGCTGGGGAAGTTTTCGGAGGCGACATCGACGAACTCGTCAAGCTGTATTTGGGAGGTGGTCTCCGTGGCCTGATAGACGACTACGTCGTCACAGTCGGAGAGCGAGTGCTGGACGAGCTGTGTCTTCCCGAGGCGTCGGCGACCGAAAACGACGACCATCTCTGCGTCATCGGACTCGTAGCATCCGTGTAGCCGAGCGAGTTCATCTTCTCGATTCACGAAGTGGTCCATACGCCCACTCCACCGTGACATGGAATAATACTTCCGAATAGACTATCTTGGAATAGGCTAATTCAAAATTGTCTACCGAACTTTCTATTGTATCTCTTGATCTGCGGAGGTTAGACGACAACCCACATCCGGACTGATTGGATCCACGGGGAGGTCGTCGGTAACTGTCGTGGGTCCGAACACGAGCGACGCTGAAAGGAGGACGGCCATCGGCGTGGCGAGCAGTGACGGGAGCACTCGTGGGGCTCGCCGAACGGGACTTCGTGTGTGGACGCTGTTCCCCATCCGGCATCACCTAACAAGCCGACTCCAAAAATTGACGCGGTTTCCGTGGCACTCGGGTACTCTACAGACCTATTACCGCTGCGAGGGCACGGAACCAGCCTGTCGCACTGTGATTTAGATAAGTCTAATATTATTCTTTGATACAAAAAACTAAAATAGTGTGTCCTCCTAACGACGGATAATGAGAGAGCAACATTCTGAACCGAACAGTTCGCATCCTGTCTCGCGACGACAGTTTGCCGGCCTGGCAGCGGGGGGGCTCGCTTCCGGCATAGCGGGTTGTCTGGGGGCCGGATCGCCGGACGGTGGGAACCAGTCTGCCGACGCCGACGACGGGTCCGACGGAGACCAGTACGTGGCAGTCGCGTCGTTTTTCACGTTCTACGATTTCGCGCGGAAGATTGCGGACGGAACGCCGGTTCGGGTCGACAACCTCGTTCCGACGGGCCTCCACGGTCACGGCTGGGATCCGGATCCCTCGATAACGCGGGACATCATCGACGCGGACGTGTTCGTCAACGTCGGTCCGGACTTTCAGCCGTGGGCGGATCGGGCGATACAGACCGTCCGGGACGACGGTGCGGACACGCAGATGATCAACGCCCGTGAGGGGATCGACCTGATCGATCTCGCGGATACGGTCGAGGACGACGAGCAGGTCGACAGCGGGAAGGATCCACACTTCTGGCTGGACCCCCTGCGGGCGAAAGAGTCCGTCGACAACATCGCTACCGGCTTCGCCGAGATCGTTCCGGAGCACGAAGACACGTTTCTCGAGAACGCGGCCGCAATCACCGACGAACTCGACACACTCCACGCCGAATGGGAGGAGATCTTCGAACGAGCCGAGCGCGAGGTGGTTTTCCTCGCGGCTCACAACGCGTTCGAATACGTCGGACGGCGCTACGGGGCGACGATCCAGCCGCTCGTTTCGAACCTGGCGGCGGAAGACGACGTCCGACCGGCCGACATGCAGCGCGCAGAGGATACGATCGCCGAACACGACATTCGTCACATCGGTGCGGCGATCTTCGAGTCCCGGCGTCCAGCACGACAGCTCCGCGAAGAAACCGGCGTCGAAGCGTACTACCCCGTCACGCCGTACGCCGGAACCACCGAGGAGTGGGTCGATCGCGGCTGGGGCTACTTCGATATCGCCCGGGAGATCAACATGAAGACGTTCGAGATCGTTCTCGACGCGGGCGATCCGGCACCCGAGTTCGACGAGGAGTGGCGGAACTTCGACTAGGGCCCATCCCAACTGACAGCTTCACCCCACTCATGTCACTCATCGCCGTCGAAAACGTCTCCTTTGGATACACAGCCAGCCCAGTCGTAACGGACATTTCGTTTCATGTCGATCCCGGCGAGTACGTCGGGATCATCGGCCCCAACGGGTCCGGAAAGAGCACGCTCCTCCAGTTGATTCTCGGACTCCACAACCCCGATGAGGGGAGCGTTCGTCTGTTCGGTCACCCCGCCCGGGAGTTCGTCGAACGGGAGCGCGTCGGTTACGTCGCCCAGGACGTCACCGAAAACACGAAACAGATGCCGATCACCGTCGCCGAGGTGGTCCTCATGGGGCGGTTCCCACACACTGGCTTCGGACGGGTGGGTGCAAAAGATAGGGAACTCACCCGGAAGGCGCTTCGGACGGTCGGGATCGAGCACCTCGCCGACAGGCGCATCACGAAACTGTCGGGCGGGCAGCGCCAGCGTGCGTACATCGCCCGGGCGCTGGCCGGCGAGGCCGACCTCCTCGTCCTCGACGAGCCGACGGTCGGCGTCGACGCCGAGTCGGTCGACGCGTTCTTCGATCTCCTGAGCGACCTCAACGACGAGGGCATGACGATCCTACTCGTCGAACACGACATCGGGGCCGTCCTCGAACACACCGAACGGGTCCTGTGTCTCAACCGCGAACTGTACTTCGACGGCCCGCCGGTCGAGTTCGCCGAAAGCGACGCGCTGGATCGGGCATTCGGAACTAACGTTCGCCGAGACGACGGGGTGACCGTCGCGTGAATTCCGGTTCCCTCCTCGTGTCGAGGGCACTCGCGGCGCCGTACGACGCGATGCTGTGGGTGCTCGACCGGTGGAGCGATCTCATGCTGTTTCTCGCCGACCACTTCGGGATCGCGATGCTCGAGTACGGGTTCATGCACCGGGCGTTCCTGGTGGGGATCCTGATCGCGGTGATGGCCCCCCTGATCGGAACGTTTCTCGTCCACAGACAGCTCGCGCTCATCGGCGACGCGCTCGCACACACCGCGTTCGCGGGCGTGGCGGTCGGGCTGTTCGTCAACGCGGTCCTCGGAACCGGCGTCTCGCCGTATCTCACGGCCGTGGTCGTCGCCATGGTCGCCGCACTGGCGATCGAACTCATCTCGGAGGTGACCGACGCCTACAACGACGTGTCGATGGCGATCGTGCTTTCGACGGGGTTCGCCCTGGGGGCGGTCCTGATAAGTATCAACGCCGGCGGCCTCGCAGTCGGCGTCAACCAGTATCTGTTCGGGAACCTCTCGACGGTGACGAACCAGAACGCGATCCTCCTGATCGGACTGTTCTCGATAATCGCTCTCGTGGTCGGTGTCACGTACAAGCAGTTGTTGTACGTCACGTTCGACGAGACGGCAGCCAGGGTCGCCGGAATCAACGTCCGCTGGTACAACCGAATCATGGTGATGCTCACCGCGATGGTCGTCGTCGGTGCGATGCAGATCATGGGGGTGATCCTCGTCGCGGCGATGCTCGTCGTCCCGGTTGCGGGTGCTGCCCAGCTCGCACGGAGTTTCCAGGAGGCGCTGCTCGCGTCGGTGATCCTCGCCGAACTGGCCGTACTCGTGGGCATCACGCTGTCGTTTCATTACGAGGCGACCGCCGGCGGGACGATCGTGCTCGTCGCCGTCGCCATCTACGTCGTCGCCGTGCTGTTCGGGAAGCTCCAGTCGAACTGGGCGGACGCCGGGGAGCCACACTCGATCGGTGACGAGCAAACGGCAGATTGAGACGTCCGCCCCCAGTTTTCCAGTTTCCGTGTTCACCGACCGGTTCCGTGCAGTTCCGATTTCTCTTCAGCTGGCACGTCGTCGTATTATTAACAACCTCACAGAATTAGCTCTATTTATTAAATTAGCACAGTACTATAGTAACACTTTTGAGTAACAATTCCCTGGCCGTGGTATGGAGCGATCACGGAGAACGTTCGTAACGTCCGGTCTGGGTGTCGTCGCTGCGGGGACGCTCGCCGGTTGCGCCGGGGACGTCCCGGGCGATACCGACGGAACGCCCGAACCAGAAGAGACGCCCGAACCGACGCCGGAATCGGAGAGTCACTCGGTACGGCTTCTCGTCGAGGGCGTCGGGCGTAGTGGTTCAGAAGATGATCACGACGACGATCACGAGGACGACGACCACGACGATGATCACGACGACGATCACGAGGACGACGACCACGATCACGACGACGATCACGACGACCACGACGACGACCACGATCACGACGACGAAGGCCTCGACGACCACGCCATCGAACACGCGTGCGGTCACATGCAGTTCGACGAACCCGAATCGATCGCAGGAGGCTCATCAGGGGACGAGGCTCCCGTAATCCGTACGACTCACCAGCCTTTCGACGTCACGGTCGAAGACGACGGTGCATACGTCGTGTTCGAAGTTGGTGATAACCACGACGACGACCACGACCACGACGACGACCACGACCACGACGACGACCACGACCACGACGACGACCACGACGACGAACACGACGACCACGACGAAGATCACGACGACCACGACGACGAACACGACGACCACGACGACGACCACGACGACGACCACGACCACGACGACGATCACGACGACCACGACGACGACCACGAGGACGACCACGACGACCACGAGGACGATCACGACGACGACCACGATCACGACGACCACGAAAACGGCTCCCGCTTCGGGTTCTTCACACAGTACGGCACCGTGGAGGTCGTGGACGGTCACTTCCACCACGAGGAACACGGCGTCGAGGAGTGCAACGACATCGACGCGTATGTCGTCGCAGAACCGCACGACGGCAAAGTCACGCTTCGCGTCACCCCCAGCTAGTCCGCCGACCTTCGACCCCCCAGATTATTAAGATAGAACTTCGAAGTAATAACTCTTTTACCGATCCGGGTGTACCGTCATCGTATGAAACGCACGCGCCGATCCGTCCTGAAATCCGGGCTCGGCGTCGCCACCGTGGGAGCCACGGCCGGCTGCCTTGGCGGCGTTGTCGACGAGAACGTCCGGGGCTACGCGTCGTTTTTCGCCCTGTGGGACTGGGCCCAGCAGGTCGGCGGCGATCGGTTCCCGTTCGAAAACCCGGTCGAAATCGGTCGGATGGGTCACGGCTGGAGTCCAGACGGGGATCTGGTCCGGGACATCGCCGGCACCGAGTGTTTCCTCTATCTCGATACGCCCGAATTTAGCTGGGCGCAGGACGTCGCGCGAGAACTCGAGCGTGATTACGACGACGTCCGCGTCATCGACGCGATGGAGGGGCTTGAGCCGTATCTGATTCCGTTCGACGCCGAACCGATGCCTGAACCCGACTACGGTCAGGAGTACGCCCCCGACGACCTGCTGTTCGAGGAGTTCGACATCTACGATCGACGGTCGAACGAGCAACTCGGCTACTGGCACGTCGAGCACTGGCACGGGGGCGTCCCCGAGGTGGCCGTCGACGCTACCGTGCCGATCGGAATCGTCATCGAGGACGAACAGGGGCGGGTCGTCCCGCTCGGCGACGACGAACCGTATCGGGTCGACGCTCGACTGGCCGACGGCGCGGCGGAAGACGTCGTCGAGATCGAATCTCGGGGCGACCGTGTCGTGTTTCACGGGCGGTCCGTCGGACGCACCGAGGTCGTCTTCGAGATCTACCACGAGGGCGAACTCGTCTACGACACCGACGAGGAACCAGCAGGCGTCGAGGTGGTGGAGTCAACGGCCGGAGGATCCGAGGGGGCCAGCGAGTTTCACGATCCCCACGTCTGGACCGATCCGGTGCTCGCGATCCGAGTGGTCGAACGGATCGCCGCGGAACTCGGCGAGATCGACCCCGAGCACGCCGACGAGTACGCCGAGAACGCGTCCGCGTACGTCGAGCGGTTGCGGGAGATCGACGGCAAGTTCGAGGCGCTAATGGACGACGCCGATCGCGACGTCGCCGTACTCGCCGGACACGACTCCTTCCAGTATCTCGAACAGCGGTACGGCTTCGAACTTCAGACGCCCGTCGGCGTGACTGCCGACGCGGCGGAGTCGTTCGACGACGTCTCCCGGCTCATCGATACCATCGAGGAGCACAGCATCGACACTGTTCTGTACGACCCGTTCGAAGCGCACGATCCCGACGAGGAACTTCCGCAGATGGTCGAGGTCATCTTCGAACACACCGACGTCGAGGAGGCGCTGCCGCTCACTCCAGCCGAGGGGACGACGAGCGACTGGCAGGACAACGGCTGGGGCTGGGTCGAACAGATGGAAAAGATCAATTTGCCGTCACTCCGGGCGGCGCTGGGAGCGTAATCGACCGTGAGCACCGTAATCGACGTGGAGAACGTCACGTTCGCCTACGGCAACACCGTCGCCGTCGAGGACGTGTCGTTGTCGGTCGAGGAAGGCACGTTCCTCGGGTTGATCGGGCCGAACGGCTCCGGGAAGACGACACTGCTGCACCTCATGATCGGACTGAAGCGTCCCGACCGCGGCTCGGTCGAACTGTTCGGCGAACCGGCACACGCGTTCGAGGACGGCAAGCGCATCGGCTACGTCGCCCAGCGATCGGGCGATCGCGGCGAGGCGATGCCGGTAACGGTGCGCGAGACGGTCCTGATGGGCCGGTTCGCACACGCCGGACACGGCCGCCTGCAGGAGGGGGACTACGAGATCGCCGCACAGGCCCTCGAGACCGTCGGCATCGACCACCTCGCCGAGCGCCGGATCAGCCAGCTGTCGGGCGGGCAACGCCAGCGGGCGTTCATCGCCCGGGCGCTGGCGTCGGAGGCGGACCTGCTCGCGCTCGACGAGCCGACGGTCGGCGTCGACGCCGACTCCCAGGACCAGTTTTACGAGCTCCTTGACGACCTGAACCGCCAGGGGATGACGATCATCCTCATCGAACACGAGGTCGACGTGCTCACCCAGCACGTGGACACGGTCGCGTGCATCAACCGCCAGCTGCATCACCACGGCGACACCGTGTCGTTCCTCGAGAGCGACGCCATCGCCGAGACGTACGGCATGGGGGCCGGCATCCTCGAACACGACCATCCATGACGGGGGGAGACGACGAACGCGAGGGCGACGGATCGACGGTCGAGGGCGACGGATCGACGGTCGAGGGTGGGGAGTCGGCGGTCGACGGCGGGACTGTTGCATCCCGGCAGCCGGTGGGCGCCTCCGACACCACAGTCGACACGGTGATCGGCGGCTGGACTACCCGGGAACTGATCGAACTCGTCGGGATCGGACTGACCGCCGTGCTCGCGACGGCGATGCTCGCGTTCATCGGCATCGACTGGCTCCGCGAGTTGCCGGGCGCACTGGGAGTGTTCGGCGCGCTCGCGTTCGACCGCTACCTCTCGGTCGGTGCCAGCCTCGACGGGCTACTCGGAACGAACGTCTTCCGGCACCCGTTCATGTGGCGGGCGATCGCGACGGGTGTGCTGGTTGCGATCGTCGGCCCGCTGGTCGGCACCTACCTGGTCCACCGCCAGATGGCGTTGATCGGGGAGACGCTCGCCCACACTGCATTTGCCGGCGTCGCGGTCGGCTTCCTGTTCATCGCGGTGACCGGCTGGACGGGATCGCTCCTGTTCGTCGCGCTGGTGGTGAGCGTGCTGGGGGCGCTCGGGCTCCAGTGGCTCGCGGAACACACCGACGCCTACGGCGACGTACCGGTAGCGATCGTGCTCACGGGCAGCTTCGCGGTCGGCACCCTGCTCATCAGCTGGGGGCGGGACTTCGTCGCGATCTCGATCGACATCGAGCATTTCCTGTTCGGAAGCCTCGCGATCGTCACCGCCGAGGGGGCCCAGCTGGTGGCCGCCATGACGGTCGGGGTCGTCGCGCTCGTGGCGTACAACTACAAGCAGTTTCTGTTCATCACGTTCGACGAACAGGCCGCACGGGTGGCCCGGCTGAACGTCCGATGGTACAACGCCTTGTTGATCGTAATGACCGCCGTCGTCGTCGTGGGCGCGATGCAGATCCTCGGCGTGATCCTCGTCGCCGGACTGCTGGTGATTCCGGTCGCAGCCGCCTCGCACGTAGCCCACAGCTTCCGGGAGACGCTGTTCCTCTCGGTTCTGTTCGGGCAGTTTTCGGTACTCGGTGGGCTGGCGTTCGCGATCGCGGCGAGCCTCCCGCCGGGCGGGTCGATCATCGTCGTCGCGATCGGGATCTACCTGCTCGCGATCGCCGTCTCGGACCGGTCGATGGCGTCGATCTCGATGCACTGATACTGATTATTGTAGCGATTTCCCGGTCGATCGGCCACCCGGCCCGCCGACCGTCCGGTTACAGCCGAGAATAATCAGTATGAGCGACCGGTATCCTGACTGGTCAGGCGCTCGGGATATGTTTTTCAAAACCCTCTATATGTTGTGGTAATATACCATGACACAAATTAACAGACGAAACGTACTGCGGACGGTGGCGGGACTGGGAATTGCACTGACCGGCGGCGTCGGGACGGCAGCAGCGAGGGGTCGATCCGGTGCGCGGGGGGATGATACGATCGTCGATGTCGCAGTCGCGGCCGACGACTTCAATATACTTGTAGCGGCGGTCCAGGAGGCCGGTCTCGTGGGCGCGTTGAGCGGGAACAGGCAGTTGACCGTCTTTGCGCCAACGGATGAGGCCTTCGAAGAACTGGCCGATGCACTGGAAGTCGAAGTGGAAGAGCTATTAGAACTCGAAAACCTCGCGGACATCCTCCTGTACCACGTCACTTCGGGCCGCCGGTACTCGGAGTCCGTCGTCAACGCACCACGCGTCGGAATGCTAAACGGTGAGGACGTAACCGTCGATGGCCTCGAACTGAACGACAGCCAGGCCGAGATCGTCGCCCCCGACATCGAGGCCTCCAACGGCGTCATCCACGTCATCGACGGCGTGCTGCTCCCCGAGTAGTAACCGGTCGAAAATAGTCAGTGAAATTTACTTTTTCCCGTCGAACAGATCAGTCGAGAGGTAGCGCTCGCCGGTGTCCGGCAGGACAACGACCGTCAGTTCCTCCGGATGCTCGCGGGCGTACTCCCGGGCGGCCGCAAGCGCCGCACCCGAGGAGATGCCGACCAGGACCCCTTCGCGTGCGCCGAGTTCGCGGGCGGCCTGTTTCGCTTCCTCGCCCTCGACGCCGCGGACCTCGTCGACCAGTTCAGTCCGGAGGATATCTGGAAGGAAGCCCGGTCCGATCCCCTGGATGTCGTGGCCGTCCGATCGCTGCTCGGACACCGTCGGCGACGATGCCGGTTCGACGGCGACTGCGGTGAACGACGCTTTGCCCTGCTCTTCCTTTATAAACTCGGCGACGCCGGTGATCGTCCCGCCGGTGCCCACTCCGGCGACGACGGCGTCGACTTCACCTGCAGTGTCCTCCCAGATTTCGGGACCGGTGGTCTTGCGGTGGGCGGTCGGGTTCGCCTCGTTCGCGAACTGACGGGCGACGATCGCGTTCTCTCGTTCCTCGGCAATCTCTTCTGCACGCTCGTTCGCCCCGCCCATGCCGTCCTCGGCGGGGGTGAGCTCCAGCGTCGCCCCGAGCGCAGAAAGCATGCTTCGTCGCTCCGCCGACATCGACTCGGGCATCGTTAACACGCACTCGTACCCACGGGCGGCACACACCGACGCCAGGCCGATCCCAGTGTTCCCGCTGGTACCTTCGACGACCGTCCCGCCCGGCTGCAGGGCGCCCTCCCGCTCTGCGGTGTCGATTATCTCGCGGGCGATCCGATCTTTCACCGAGTACGGATTCGCGGACTCGAGTTTGGCAAAGAGGTTGTCCGCAACCGAGTCGAGTCGCACCAGCGGCGTCTCGCCGATCAGTTCGTCGACCGATTCGACGGCGTTCAGATCCGGTTTGGAGGACTGGCTCGCTGTCATCGCCCACCGTAATCGCTCGGCGCGCCTCTACGTTTGGATGTATAATTTAGGCTTTTTACCTCGTCAAGACGGGCTTTGTGAAGTCGGTCGAGAGCGTTTCGCTTCCTCGTGCCGACGAGACCTCGAAACGTCTCGGACCAGTTGATTCCGACGCACGTTGCCTATATAGGCATCTGAAGAGTACGTAGCTCTCACCATCGATACCGATTTCTCTACGTATCTCCACCCCACTCTGCCTCCAGATATATCAATATTATAATAGTATTTGTATCCGCTACAGCTACGATTCGGTGATGGCACCACGCCAGGAACCTGTTGCGGGACGGATTACACGACGGAAAGCACTCGGAACGATCGCCGGGGCCGGAACGGTTGCGATCGCTGGTTGTGCCGGGGCAGACGGGGGGGAAGGTCTCTCCGGAACCATCGACGCTTCCGGAAGCAACACCGTCGCCCCGATCACTTCTTGGGCGGGCGAGAACTTCTCCAATGAGTTCCCCGACGTGCTCGTCGACGTCGACCCACAGGGGACGGGAGCCGGCTTCCAGGAGTTCTGTCGGCAAAACTCCGACGTTCAAAGCGCCAGTCGATTGATAACCGACGGGGAGATCGAACTGTGCGGGAACAACGACATCGACTACGACCACATTGAGGTCGGCCTCGACGGCCTCGCTGTGGTGAAGAACTCGGAGAACGACTGGGTCGAGGAGATCACCCTCGAGGAACTCCGCCGCGTCTGGGAGTTCGAATCCGATGTCGAGACATGGAGTGACATCCGCGACGAGTGGCCCGACCGAGAGATTGCACTCCACGCTCGGGACAGCGCTTCGGGGACGTTCGACTACTTCACCCGGGAAATCAACGGCGAGATGGGGGACATCCGGGACGACTACTCGGCGACGAGCCAGACCAACGAAATCATGGGAGCCGTCGCGAACAACGTCGACGGCTTCGGCTGGGGAGGCGTGGGCTACCTCCGGGCAATCGAGGAGGATGAACCGATCGAGGCGGTCCCTGTCGAGAGCGATACCCAGGATGGGTTTTACCTCCCACAGGAAGAGAACATCGAGTCCGGCGCGTACTCGCCACTGGCCCGTCCGCTGTTCGTGTACTTCAACTTGGCAAGCCTCGAAGAGCGGACCGATCTCCTCGGATCGTTTGCCCGTTTTTACGTGAACGGGCAACACGAGTTCGCGCGGGATGAAGGCTTTTTCGCCACTACCGACGAGGCGCAGTCTTCCAACCACGACAAGATCGACGGTTGGCTGGAAGTAGTCGGCGCAGCCACCGAGGATCTCTCAGTCCAACGCGAGTAACTGGTGATGAGTACTGGACAGGATCTCGGACCGGAGATACGAAAGGGCAGTGGCACACAGGCCGACCAGATCGAAAACCGTCGGATTCGTCGTCTGCTGTTCGGCTGTGCCGCGATCACCGTTCTTACGACGCTCGCCATTTTCTTCGTTCTGCTGGATAACGCCACCAGTTATTTCTGGAGTGCACGGTTCTCCGAGGCGCTTTTCCTGGGGGAACCGTTCGAACGGGAAGTCACGTTCACCGAGTTCTTCACCGGTACCCGGTGGGCACCCGACCACGCCACTCCATCACATGGTATCTTGCCGATCGTCTTCGGCACCGTGGCTATCACCGTCGGGGCAGCGTTCGTCTCCATTCCGATCGGCACTGCGACGGCTATCTACACCTCGGAATACGCCTCACCCCGCGTCCGACGAAAACTCAAACCGACCCTCGAAATCCTCGCGGGAATTCCGACGATCGTCTACGGCTACTTCGCGATCGCGTTCATCAATCCGGTGCTCCTCGCTCCCGTCGCCGAGTGGGGCTTCGGAATCAACATCGGCCGGTACAGTATGCTCGCAGGGATGCTGGTGGTCGGTATCATGACGATTCCGATGGTTTCATCGATCAGCGAGGACGCGATGCAGGCTGTTCCCGACGAGTTGCGCAACGGTGCGTACGCACTCGGGGCGACAAAGTACGACGTTTCGACGAACGTCGTTCTGCCGGCGTCGATTTCGGGTGTGTTCGCCTCCTATATCCTCGCCGTCTCCCGAGCGATCGGCGAGACGATGGCAGTGACGTTAGCTGCCGGTTTCAACGCCAACATCACTGCCAACCCGTTCGACGAAATCATGACGATGACCGCGTACATGGTCTCGATGGCGCGGGGAACCTCTGCAGTCGGTACTGTCGAGTACCAGTCGCTGTTTGCGGTCGGACTGTTGTTGTTCGTGATGACGCTGTCGATGAATCTGCTCAACGACCACCTCAAGCGACGGTTCCAGGAGGAGTATTGATGAGTACTGACGTCCGGTCGGAACTGTTCGACGATATAGACCTGCGGTGGGAACACCTGAAAAACCGGCTGTTTCTCGGGAGTATCTTCGTGGCATCGATGTTCGGGGTCGTGGCGCTCGCGCTGCTTTTGTTCGATGTCGCGACCGATTTCTACGTCGGAATCACCGAGTTCGACATCGGCCTCGTTGATTTCCTCACGCGGGACGGCTCTCGTCGGCCGGAATTGGCCGGATTCAAGGGTGCTATCGTCGCATCGGTGTTCCTCATGCTTCTGACGGCGTTCCTCTCGTTTTTCATCGGCGTCGGCTCGGCGATTTACCTCGAGGAGTACGCCCCAGACACTCGACTCACCAGGCTCATCGAAGCGAACCTGGCGAATCTGGCCGGCGTTCCGTCGATCGTGTACGGACTGCTGGCGCTTGCAGCCCTCCGGAACGGTGTCGGACTCGGCCCGATCCTGCTTGTCGGTGCGATCGCACTCGCGTTGCTTGTGATGCCGATCATCATCGTCTCCTCCCAGGAAGCGATCCGGGCGGTCCCCGATGGAGTCCGTGACGGCTCCTACGCGACGGGCGCGACGAAGTGGCAGACGATCCGGCGCGTCGTGTTGCCCGCGGCCCTCCCGGGAATCTTCACCGGGACGATCCTTGCGCTGGCGCGAGCGATCGGTGAAACTGCCCCGCTTTTGATGGTCGGCGCGCTGTTCGTCAATCGAACACCTGGAGCACCCGGACTCGGCGTCGTCGGCGCTCCGCTCTCGCGGTTCAGTGGTATGCCAACCCAGATCTATGCGTGGGCGGCCGAACCGAGCCAGCACTTCATCCACCTCGCAGCTGTCGGGATCGTGGTGTTGTTGGCGATCATGCTGTCGATGAACGCTGTTGCGGTGTCTCTGCGGAATCGGTACGAAACGGAGGTTTGACCATGGCAACACAGGACACAGTTTCCGACGACGCACTCATCACGACCGACGTACAGACACCGGTGACAGACCGAAACAACCGACCCGACGAGACGGTCATCGCCGCTCGGAACCTCGATGTTTACTACGGGAACGAGAGGGCCCTCGATGACGTCTCGATCGACATTCCGAAAAACAAGGTCACCGCGATCATCGGCCCGTCCGGCTGCGGGAAATCCACGTTCCTTCGGTGTATCAACCGCATGAACGATCGGATCGACAGCTGCCGCGTCGAGGGAGAACTCTCCTTTTGGGGGACGAACGTGTACGATGAAGAGGTCGATCCGGTAGCGCTCCGCCGGAAGATCGGCCAGGTGTTCCAGAAGCCGAATCCGTTCCCCAAGTCGATCTACGACAACGTGGCATACGGCCTCCGAATCCAGGGACTGGCTTCGGACGTCGATCTCGATGCCGAGGTGGAGCGCGCACTCTGCGGTGCAGCGCTGTGGGAGGAGATACACGGCCAACTCGATTCCTCGGGGCTCGATCTCTCCGGCGGACAGCAACAGCGGCTCTGTATCGCTCGAGCGATCGCCCCTGACCCCGAGGTGATCCTGATGGACGAGCCGACATCGGCGCTCGATCCGGTCGCCGCATCGAAGATCGAAGATCTCATCGACGATCTCGTCGACGACTACACAGTCGTCATCGTCACGCACAACATGCAACAAGCCGCCAGGGTTTCCGACAAGACGGCGGTGTTCCTCACGGGCGGTCGGCTCGTCGAGTTCGATGATACCGGGAAAATATTCTCGAACCCCGAGGACGACCGCGTCGAGGAGTACATCACTGGGAAGTTCGGATAACCATGCCACGACAGGAATACCAAAAACAGCTGGCTGAGCTTCGAACCGACGTTATCGGAATGGCCGATCTCGTCCTGGATCGATACGAACTGGCGCTCCAGGCCTACGAGAAGGAAGACCCAGTCCTCGCGGAGGCGGTGATTGACGGGGACGACGACGTCAACGACCTGTATCTCGATCTGGAGAGGGATCGCATCGAGTTGCTCGCCTTACAGCAGCCGGTAGCCGGCGACCTGCGGTTCGTCGCTGCGTCGTTCAAAATAATCACCGATCTCGAACGAGTGGCCGATCTGGCGACGAACCTCGCACGCTATTCTTGTACTGCGGAGGGACAGCTTCACCAGGAAGTAACGCTCCGGCAACTCGCAGATGACGCCGGCGAGATGGTCCATGACGCGGTCGAGGCCTACGAGGCCGAGGACGTAGCGGCCTGCCTCGAAATCGCTCGCCGGGACGACAGCCTCGACGCGGCCTGCGAGGCGGCGACCGAACGGGTACTCTCACGACTCGTCCAGTCCGACCAGGTCCGTGGTGACGACGACGGAGCGTTGAAAACGACGATCGAAGGAGTCTCGACAGCCCTGTTGACGATCCGGGATCTCGAACGCGTGGGCGATCACGCGGTCAACATCGCCGCACGGTCACTGTACATGATACAAAACGACGACGAACTCCTGTATTGAGATGAAAAACGGTGTCGACCCGATCGAACGGAAGATACAGCGTACCGGCGGCTCGACCTACACTGTCTCGCTGCCCAAAGAATGGGCGATGAGCCAGGAAATCGAGAGCGGTTCGATTGTACGCTGTTTCGCCTACGCGGACCGACTGGTTATCACCCGAAAGCAGGATCGCGGTGATCGAGGGACGGTCCGCCTCGATGCCGGGGAGGTCGAACAGTACGATCTCGAGTCGACAATCGCCGCCGCGTACGTCTCCGGCTGTGACGCGGTTCGGATCGACGGCGTGGTTTCTGCGGGAGTCCGACGGGAGATCCGCGATGCAGTCGACCGGCTGATCGGCTTCGAGATCGACGAGGAGGGGGACGGGACGGTCATCGCCAGGGCGATGCTTGCGTCGGGAAATCTCCCGCCCGAACGTGCACTCATGCGAATGGAGATGACTGCCCTGTCGATGCACGAGGACGCGATCGAGGCCGTCCTGAACTCTAACGGCGACACGGCTGTCGACGTCCGGGCGGCCGACCACGACGTCGACAGGCTGTTCGCCCTGCTCGCACGGCGGTTCCAGCGGTCTGAGGCCCGCGTGGCGGAACGTAGTCGCGACGGCGACAGTCGGTTGACTCCGTTCGACTACTACACCGCCGCCCGGCAGATCGAACGGATCGCGGACCACGCAGAGAAGATCGCCGGAACGATCGAACGCATCGACGGTCCCGTCGAGGGATCGACCGCAGACCGCATCCGGATTCTCGGAAAACGCTCCCGGGACGTCACCAGGACGGCGCTGTCCGGCCTCTTCGAGGGGGATCACGCCGAGCTTCGGTCGGCGGCTGCGGCGGCGGACGCAATCGCCGACGATGCCGAGCAGCTCGACCGGGAGCTGTACGAACTTGACCCCGAACAGGGATATCACCTCGGTATCGTTCTGGATAGCGTGATCCGCACGGCGAGGTACGGCGCAAACGTCGCCGAGGCCGGCTTGCAGGCGGCGATGCGACACAGACAGAAGTGACACGACAATCGGACTCCGAATACTCCTATGACACAGCCCGACGACACAACGAACGCTGCATCCAGCGAGCCTGCACCGACGACCGACTCGACACCGACGAGCCAGCCGGAATCGATCGCGACCGATCCGGTCACCCTCGCGTTC
The DNA here is from genome assembly GCF_024972735.1 of Halalkaliarchaeum sp. AArc-CO. Taxonomy (GTDB): domain Archaea; phylum Halobacteriota; class Halobacteria; order Halobacteriales; family Haloferacaceae; genus Halalkaliarchaeum. The sequence goes on along the minus strand of NZ_CP087723.1, from coordinate 2,425,643 downwards.
GTTTGCGTACAGAACGCGGGACGGAGCCAGATGGCGGCTGCCTTCGCCCGTCGGGAGCGGGACCGACGCGGGTTACGCGGACGCGTCCGGATCTGTACCGGCGGCACCCATCCCGCCGAGGACGTTCACGAGGTCGTCGTCGATGCGATGCTCGAACGCGGAGTCGATATCTCCGATCGGACACCCAGCGAAATCACGCCCGGCGAACTAGCATCGGTCGACGTCGTCATCACGATGGGCTGTTCCGCCTCGGGCGTCTGTCCGGCGACCTGGAACGGGGAGAGCCGGGACTGGGATCTGGACGATCCCCACGGACGAGCGCTCGAGGACGTCGTGCGGATCCGCGACGAAATCGAACGACTCGTGGAGGAGCTGTTCGACGATATCGAAACGGGGACGGTCGGAGAAAGAGAGGACAGTACCGAATGACGGTTCTCTGTGCCCCTATTCGGTGATAACTTCTCGCTCTTCGGTGAACTCCTCCCCCTCGTCGTACGTCGCCAGCGCGACCCCGATCATCACCGGGATCACGACGGGCCACACGAGGATCGGGAAGTAATCGGGGAACAGATAGAGGTTCCCGATGGTTCCCAAGAGCCCGAACACGATCGTCGCGAACACGGCTTCGGCGGTCATCTTCTTCCACAGGACGAGCGCGGCAAGCGGCATGCCGAGCGAGACGCCGAGCCCGACGAACGCGAACTCGATGATGTCGAAGATCGTCCCCGGGCGGACGTACGCCAGCGCCACGCCGATCACGGCGGCGGTCACGACGACCCCGCGGCCGAACAGGATCAGCTCCCGCTCGGTCGCCGCCGGGTTGATCCGCTCCTCGTAGAAACGGGTGACGTCGGCGGATGTGACGATCATCATCGAGTCGGACGTCGAGAGGATCGCGCCGATGATCCCTGCGAGCAACAGCCCCGCGAGCCACGCCGGGAACAGGTCGACGATAGCGTGCATCGCGACGTTCTCGTGGTGGATGTCGGCACCCTCGTAGAGCACCCGTCCGGCGGCGCCCATGATGAGCGGCACCGTCAGGCGCAGCGACTGGAAGGCGACGGCGATCACCGACGCCGCGCTGATGATCCGCTCGGACCGGATCGCCTGGAACCGCATCAGCCCGTGTGGCTGGCCGATCGCCCCGAAGGCGAAGGTGATCCACGCCAGAATGGCGATCGTCAGGGCCATCCCGGAGCTTCCGGCAGTCATGCTGAGCAGGTTCGCGTCGACGGCGCCGGCTTCGGCGACGAACGCCGACCAGCCGCCGATCTCGAGCACCATGCCGATCGGCACCAGGATCGCGGCGACGATCACCAGCGAACCCATCAGCAGGTGTGCGGTCACGGAGGCGTTGAATCCGCCGAGCGTGGTGTAAAAGCCAACTGCGATCCCGCCGATCAGGATCGCCGTCGTGTACGGAATGCCGAGGCCGACGTCCATCGCCTCGCCGATGGCGATAATCTGGGCGCCGATGTACGACATCAAGAACACGACGATCGTGAACGTCGCGACCAGTCGGATCGCCGGCCCCAGGCGGTGTTCGGCGAACGTGGAGGCCAGGTGGTCGACGACCGTCTGGCTCCCGAGCTCTTCGGAGGTCCGGCGGAACGTCGGGGCGACGAACCGGTAGAGGAACAGCACGATGAGAACCATCGTGATCGAGAACCACAGGCCGCTGAGCCCGACCGTAAAGCCGACCCCGACCCACGCGAAGAACGTCCATCCGCTCGCGACGGCAGTCACTTCAGAGATCGCGATCGGTACGGTTCCGACGTCCCGATCCGCCAGCATGTACTCGGAGAGCCGCTTCATCTCCGTCGTAAAGAAGAAGTACAGCCCGATCGCGAGCAACGTGGCGATGAACAGCCCGAACGTCAGCTGAAACTGAAGTTCGCTCATCGGTCACCGTTTCCCGACGACGGTTACCCGTCCGTCTCCCCTGCTTTTGTCGATGCGGTACAGTAGGTACGTCGCGATCGGAACGACGATCATTATCGCCAGCGCGATCGTCGTCCCAATTGGGACTCCTGACATGTGTTGCAAACGTCGAAACGAGAGACATGCACAAATAATTATCCCTAACCTGTCATTCTAATAAACGTAATAATTGTACGCTTTGTACATTACGTCTACCGAATTTTTGTAAAGAATTACTTAAAAACCCGTAATCAGGTCATATATGTGACGTTACTTGATCTGATTTTCGAAACAGCAAAACATCATATTAATTATGATGAATCCTGCGTGGTCGAATTTGGGTCCGATTTTGCGAGGTCCGTACTTTTTATCGGTGACGTGGTTTCCGTTGTCGAGGCATTCGGTACTGAACCAATTTTCCGATCATGTTATACCGGAATCTCCCCGACTACAGATAATACAACGAACTTTTACATTCGCCATATTATAAAACTTTTTATGTATTGTTGCGATCGCAGACACGCGGTTTGGTCCGTGCTTGTAACTGCTGTAAATATTTATGTTCCTGTTTAATTCGGTAAATAGTCTTATTCTCGCAGATAATCTCTTTATTACTTTTATTATTTGTGAATTTTTAGTGTGGACCGAGACCAACAGCTACAACAAAAACACGAACAGTTTATATTAATTAATATTATAATATATTACTCTACTAGGAGAAGACAATACCATCCAACTATCGACAGGTTACTCGTACATGTCCGCCTGGTAGGGGATCGGGAGCTGTCCTCGCCTGTCGACGGCGCCGTCGGTCTGCAACGCGGTCCTGTCGACGATGTCGGTCTCTCCGTCGGCGACCAGGTCCGCGACGATCTGTCCGGTTGCGGGCGCGTGCATGAACGCCCGACCGGAATGGGCGATGTCGTTTACGAGGCCGGGGACGCTCTCCTCGATGATGGGGTGGTTGCTCGGAGAAATCGCGTACACGCCGGACCACCCCTCCGCGACGCGGGTTTCGGGACCGAAGTAGTCGGCCATCTCGACGAGGGCGTCCATCGCGTCGGTCGCCCACTCGAGATCGACGCTGTCGCTGAACGAGCTCGGCTCGTCGGGATCGACGTCCGGGTCGTCGGGGTGGAAATGACCGCCGCCGGTGACGAACTGCTCGTCCTCCGGTCGGAAGTACGCACCCGACTCCAGATCCATCACCAGAGGAAGGTCCTCGGGGACCGTCCGTTCCGGTTCGAAGAACGCGGCCCGGCGCTTCTTCGGCGAGATCGGGATCTCGACGCCGGCCATCGCGGCGATGCGGTGGCCCCACGAGCCGGCGGCGTTGATCACGTAGTCCGCCTCCAGTTCCGTCCCGCCCTCGTCTTTCCCGCCGTTTACTTCGACGCCCGTAACGCGGCCGTTCGCGCCCTGTAACAGGTCGGTTACCCGCGATTCGACCCGAATGTCGACCCCGTTCTCTCGGGCGAGGGTTCCGTACGCCTGCAGCGCCGAGTGGGCGTCCATCATCGCGTCCTTCGGACTCCAGGCGGCTGCCACGTAGGTGTCCGTCTCCAGTCCGGGGACGATCTCGGTCGCCTCTTCGGGAGTCAGGAACTCCGTGCCCGCTCCGAGCCTGTTTTGCATGATCACGTCCTTCCGGAGGGATTCGTACTGGGTCCGGCTCCTGACACCGAAGAGGTAGCCGTTCTCGCGGTAGTCGATCTCGAACCCGAGTTCGGATTCGAACTCCCGCCAGACCGGCCTCGATGCGAGCGACAGCTCCACGTGCACCGGGGTCGAGTACATCGATCGCACTCCGCCGACGGCCCGCGGCGTGCTCCCGTTTCCGAGGTTCTCGCCCTGTTCGAGCAGCGTTACGTCTCCGATTTCCTCCCGTTTTGAGAGGTAGTAGGCCGCTGCTGCGCCCGAAATCCCGCCACCGATCACGACGACGTCCGTACTCATGTGTATTGCTACCACCTGATCGCGTTATCATCCACGGGATCGCACTATAAAACCTTGGGATGGATGCGAACGAGGACCGAATCCGAACTGCGGGGACGAGATCGTCCTACTGGAGCGCTTTCTCGGATCCTTTCTCGACGTACCGTTCCAGTTCCGCCGCCAGGTCCTCGTCGAGGGGGGGCTGTTCGTACTCCTCGAGGCGAGCGTCGACTTTCTCCCGGGCGAGTTCGAACGACGTCTTTTCACCCTGGTTCTCCCAGTCGTCGGTCGACTGTCGGTCGTAGATCTCCGACATGTAGTGGTCGGTCTTGCAGTGGTTTAGCGTGTGCCGCTTGTCGAGGAAGTGTCCGCCGGGTTCGACTTCCCTGAGTAGGTCGAGCGCGAACGCGTCCTCGTCGAGGTCGTACCCCTCCTGGAATCGCTTCACGTACCGGATCCGTTCGGCGTCGAGGACGTATTTCTCCGGGGAAACAGTCGAATAGGAATCCAGGATCCCCGCCGCGTGCAGGACGAAGTCGATGCCGCTGTACATCGTCGTCATCAGCTGCATCATCGACTCCGCGCCGCTTTGATCGTCGACGGTCTTCGCGTCGGTCAGACACCCCCCTGCGCGCGAAGGAATGTCGTAGTATCGGCCGATCTGGGCGGCGTAGGAGACGAACAGCGCTCCCTCGGGACTCCCGATCGAGAACGTCCCGTGTCTGACGTCGACGTTCGAGGAGGGTAGACCGTACACGACCGGGGTTCCGGGGTTCGTGAGCTGGGCGATCGTGATCCCGGTGAGTATCTCGGCGTTCGCGAGCGCCATCGATCCCGCCAGCGGCGACGGTCCCGAGGCGTTGGCCATCACGGCGGCGGAAACGAGCGTCGGCTGGCCGTGTTTCGCATACTCGATCAGGCCGCCAGTCATCTTCTTGTCCCACCGGCGGGGGGAGATCGTGTTTATAACCCCCGCTGCGTACGGCTTCGACAGCTCCCGGTCGTCGTTCGCGATGCCGGCCATCTCGAGGCTCGCTTTCGCCCGGTCTGGGCCGTAAGTCGATCCCAGAATCGGCTTGTCGGTGAGCGTGAGCGACCGCTGGATCATCTCGTAGTGTTTCACCTCCTGGGGGACGTCGTTGGGCTCACAGAGGTTATAGCCCGTGACGTCGATCACGTCCTCTGACTGTGCCAGCTTGGCGAGGGTCTCGTAGTCGTCGATCGTCGACGAGCGCGTCCCGTCCTCGAACGTCCGCACGTTCGGCGCGCCGTACCCCGACGCCAGCGCCGGCCCGTCGCCGTCGCCGACGCCGACGGATCGATCGGGATTGCGCGCGTGCAAGGTAAACGACGACGGTGCCTCGGCGACCGCGTCCTCGATGAGGGATCGCGGGATCGTTACCAGTTCCGCGTCCTCGCTGTCGTCTTCTACGGACGCGCCGTGTTCCTCCAGGAGTTCGACTGCGCCCTCGTGGCTTATCCGAATCCCGATGTCTTCGAGGATCTCTATCGTCGTCTCGTGAATCGCCTCGACGCCCGCTTCGGACAGGGTTTCGAGGGTAGGGACGTCTATCGTCTCTAGATCGTACTCCATGTTTTGACCTTCCGACCGACTCATAAATTTGTTTTGGCGATCGGCGTCCGGGATCTCGAGTTCCGAGTGAACAATCACCAAACATTTATAACCCTCCATCGGAACGTCTTGTAGTAACCGTCACTGTCGTGGAGATGTGACGGAGTGCGATTCACCAGCCGGCGTCGTCCGGGCTAGCCCGATGTCCGTCGAGACGAACCGATCCTCGGGGCGGTCGACATCCTCGGGGCGGTCGACATCCTCGGACAGGCCGGACCAACCGGCTGTCGACGCACGAGAACGCGGTCAGAGGTGAGGTGACATCATGAGTCAAGAACGATCTCGAGGGATGGTCGAACAGTTTACGAACGAGGTCGACGGGCTGACGTTCGGCATCGGCGTCGTCGTCGCGTCGCTTGCGGTCGCGGCGTTTATCTTCCGTGAGGGGGCGGCGACGGAGATCATGTGGAGCATCAACGATCTCCTCTGGGAACAGCTCAGCTGGTTTTACCTGATGATCATGTTCGTGTTCGTGGTCTTCGTGATCTTCCTGATCTTGAGTCCGTGGGGGAAGATCAAACTCGGCAAGGACGGTCAGGAACCCGAGTTCACGTTCCTGTCGTACTTCGTGATGCTGTACTCGGCGGCGATCGCCGCGGGGATTGTCTTCTGGGGGCCCGCGGAGGCGATCTTCCACTACGAGACGCCGTCGCCGCTGGTCGGCGCCGACGGAATGACCTCCGAGGCCGCAGTCGGGGCGCTCCAGTACACCTTCTTCCATTGGGGGATCTCCGCATGGACGGTGTACATCATCATGGCGCTCCCGATCGCCTTCTACGCCTACCGTCACGACGCGCCGTTGCGCATCTCGACGGTGATCGCACCGTGGGTCGGACTGGACAACTTGGACGGCTTCTGGGCAAAGGTGATTGACGTCGTCGCCGTGCTCACGACGATCGGCGGGGTGGCGACGACGCTCGGACTCGTCGGCTCCCAGTTCCTCGTGGGGTTGAACTACGTCGCGGGCGTCCAGGTCGGCGACCTCGGCACCGTACTGGTCATCACCGGATTGACCGTTGGCTTTACCCTCTCGGTCGCCGCTGGGGTCCGCCGGGGGATCCGTCGGGTCTCTCACTTCAACATGGTGCTGTTCTTCGTGTTGATGATCGCGGCGTTTCTCCTGGGGCCGACGTCGTACATCATGACCGCCGGGACCGAGGCCCTCGGCGGCTACATCAACGAGTTCATCACGATGAGCCTGTACACGAACGCCGAGGGGGCCGAACCCGCGTGGTTCGTGGGTAGCTGGACGGTGTTCTACTGGGCGTGGTGGTTCTCGTGGGCACCGTTCGTCGGGCTGTTCATCGCCCGCATTTCGAAGGGTCGGACCGTCCGTCAGGTCGCGTTTACCGGCGTGTTCGCCTCGACGGGGATCACGATCCCGTGGTTCGCCACGATGGGCGGCACGTCGATCTTCATGCAGGAAACCGGACAGGCCGACGTTCTCGCTGTCATCGGCGAGTACGGCGGCGACGAGGCCGCAGCCGGCTACCCGATGTTCGAGGCGCTTCCGCTCGGAGAACTGCTCACGGTGATGTTCCTCGTGTTGATCACGACGTTCCTCATCACCTCGGCGGACTCCTCGACGCTGGCGCTGGGGATGCTCACCACCGGCGGCGCCGAGAGTCCCTCGACGATCAACCGGGTCATCTGGGCCGCCCTCATCGGGATGTTGGCGTCGATGTTGATGGTCGTCGGCGGCGTCGACGCGGTGCAGGCGGCGGCGATCATCCTCGGGACGCCGTTCGGGATCGTCCTGTTCCTCGGGATGTTGAACATGATCGTTACGTTCGGGGGCGAACGGCCGATATTCCTTCAGTCCGAAGAGGAGATCCCTGTCGTCTCCGCCCGGGACGAGTTTACGGCGGCGGACGACGACTGAGTGGCGACTCCGGCGGGAACTTCCCGATCTGATTTTGGCTGTCTTCTCCTGTTCCATACTGGCGGCGAGCGGTACTTACTTGAAACGAGGCGTCGACGTAGGGATATGCTCCACCTCGAGGGGCCACTGCTTTCAGTGGACGTGAGCGATTGCAGTACAGCCACCGTCGACATCGACGGGATCTTGAAACGGTTTATCGGGGGCCGAGGGGCCGCCGTTCGGCTGGCCCACGAACGGATCCCGTTCGACGCGGATCCGTTCGGGCCGGAGAACAGCCTGTTTTTCACCACCGGACCGCTCCAGGCGGCGCCGATGGCGTTCACCGGCCGGACGAACGCCACGGCGCTGTCGCCGCTCACCGACGGCCTCCACTCCTCGAACGCGGGCGGGTATCTCTCCAGGGCGCTGCACGCGACGGGATACGGCGCAATCGAGATAACGGGTGCGTCCGACGAACTGCTTGCGGTGCACGTTTCCGACGAGGGGGTCGAGTTCGAGCCGGTTCCCGAACTCGAGGCTGCTACGGTGAGTGAAACGACAGACGCGATGGACGACCGGGATTACGGCGACGAGCAGGTCGCAGCGATCGGCCCGGCCGGGGAGAACCTGGTCCGGTTTGCGAGCGTGATGACGTCCGAACACCGGGCGTTCGGTCGGGGCGGGCTCGGTGCGGTGCTCGGATCGAAAAACGTCAAATGCCTCACCTTCGAGGGGGACACGGACCGGGAGATCGAACTCCCCGACGCAGCCGGCGAGATCACCCGCGAGGCGGCCACCGACGACCACATCATGAAAACCCAGGGCACCGCCTTCGAGACGGAGTGGGTCAACGACGAGTTCTCGCTTCCGACCAGATACTTCGAGCGCACCGAGTTCGACGAGGGCGTCGAGGGGATCTCGGGCGACCGCGTCGAGGAGAAGAAGTACGACACCGCTACCTGTTCGGCGTGTACGTTCGCCTGCAAACTGCCGACACGCGACGAGGACACTGGACTCGAGACGGAGGGTCCGGAGTTCGAGACGGTGTTTTCGTTCGGCTCCAACCTCCTGGTCGACGATGTCGTCGACGTCATGCAGTCGAACGACCTGTGTGACGAACTCGGTCTCGACACAATCAGTGCGGGTGTCACGATCGGCGCGTATCTCGACGCCGAAGGCGGGTTTGGGGACGCCGATCTCGTCCACGAGTTGATCCGGAAGATCGCCGACCGCGAGGGAGACGGGGATCTCCTCGCACAAGGAGTCGACCGGTGTGCACCAGAGCTGGGGGTTGAAAACTGGACGGTCAAGGGACTCGAGTTCCCGGCCCACGACGGTCGGGTCTGTCACGGGCTCGCGTTGAGCTACGCCGTTTCCAACCACGGGGCCGACCACATGTACTCGGCGATGAACATCTACGACTACTTCCAGGCCGACGAACCCGAGACCGTCGAGGGGAAAGCCGAGATCCTCCCCGAGGTCGAAAACCAGAAGGCGGTAAACGACAGCGCGATCCTCTGTCGGTTCTCCCGGAACTACGTGCTCGAAACCTGGGACGGGGAGGACCACCGCGACCGGTACACGACGCTTCTGGAGGCCGACTACGAGGAACTCATGTCGGTCGGAACCCGGGTCGTCGAACTCGAGCGCCACTTCAACAACCAGCGCGGACGCGACCGAGCTGACGACGGGGTTCCCTACGAGATCCCGGGGATCGAGGGCGCGATCGAGGAGTACTACGAACGTCGCGGATGGAACACCGACGGTACCGTTCCGGACGAACGGATCCAGTCGAACGGCTGAGGGCACTCCGTGGTGGGAAAACGGAGGAACGATCGTCCAATCGATCCCCCGCTCAATCGTTCGCTGTCGGTTTCGTCTGCTCCTCGAACCGTTCCAGCGAGAACTCCTCGAGGTCCGCCAGCTCCGAGTCTCCCTCCGTCAGGAGATCTGCGAGTATCGACCCGACTGCCGGCGCGGTTTTGAACCCGTGTCCGGAGAACCCGCAGGCGAAGTAACAGCCGTCGGGGCCCGCCTGATCGATGACGAACCCGCGGTCGGGCGTATCCGAGTACACCCCGCAGTAGCCCCCGCGGAGCTTCGAGTCGGCGAGCCCCGGAGCGAACTCTTCGAGTTCCTCGATGAACTTCAGGATTGTCTCCTCGTCGGGGTCGCGCTTGTAGGTGTCCGGATCGACCGTTTCCCCGACGTGGTGAGTCGCGATCAACACGCCCTCCCCGAAGTCCGGCCGCAGGTACCAGTCCGCGTCCGGTTTTCCCGTCGTCGGCAGGTTCTCGAGTTTGGCTGCATCGAACTCCTCGGGAGGTTCCAGCAGCAGGATCTGCTCTCGGGTGAGCCGCATCGGGATGTCGACGCCGACCCAGCCGGCGATCCGACCGCTCCAGGGTCCGGCGGCGACGATCACGTCGTCGGTCTGGATCGGTCCGGCGTCCGTTTCGATGCCGACAATTCCGCCGTCTTCGGTCAGCAGGTCCTCTGCCTCGACGTCGGTAACGACGGTCGCCCCCTCCCGCTGGGCCGCCCGGGCGAACCCCCCCGCGACGTCGGAGGCGTCCGAGTACGCCGCGGTGTCGTCGCTCACCGCGAAGTCGACGTCCTCGACCGACAACATCGGGTATCGGCGTTCGAGTTCCGCCCGGCCGTATCGGCTCACGGGAATCCCGAGTTCCGAGAGCGTCTCGTACCCCGCCTGCGCGTACTCCCCGGACGGTTCGCCGTTCTTTCCGAGCCTGACAAGAGGGTTGTCCGTGTACGCGATCGGTTCGCCAGTCCGCTCTTCGAAGTTCCGGAAGAACTCGTGGCTCCAGTCGGCCAGTCGCGAGTAGGTTTCTCGGTCGCCGTAGTGGTGTCTGATGATCGCCGAGGAGTCACCGGTCGATCCGCTGGCGATCCCGTCGCGTTCGATCAACAGGGTCTTGCGGTCGGTTTCGGTGGCGAGAAAGTACGCCGCGCTGGTCCCGACGATGCCGCCGCCGACGATGATGACGTCGACTGCACTAGGGAGTCTCTCTGCTGTCTCCATATCTCGCTATGACTGTGGTGGCGTCTAAAAAAGTACCGCCGACGGCGTTACTGGTCGAAACCCGTCCCTGGTGGCGTGTGTCCCCCGCCGACGACTTGCGTCGCGACAGCGATCCGATCCCCATCGTCGACGGGGACCGAAAGCGCGTCGAGCGTCGTCCGGTTCTTTCGGACGATCACGCGGTTCCGAACCGTTCCGTCGTCGTCGAACAGCTGTTCGGCGAGCTCCGGATACTCCTTCCCGAGGGACTCGAGGAGTGTCGAGACGGTCGTTCCCTCCGGAGGGGTTCTCGTGACGGACTTGACGCCGGCCGCGTCGCGCAGCCGGCCGTACAGGCGTATCTCGACTGGCACGCGATCACCTTGCCACCGTCCCTACAAGTCAGTTTCCCGTTCCCCTCGACTCGTCGAGTTCCGTTTGTCATATGTGAACGCTACTGTGCTTCCACCGTCGACACTTTGTCCACGATCCGGCCGACTACCCGTAGCGTCGAAGCGTACGGGTCGTTTCCGCCGGAATTCCCTCGCGAGTTCCGAAACGACGGGAAGAGAGTTATGCAGAACTCCACGTTGGTGTTTGTAGTATGAAAACGATTAAGGCGCATTCGAAGAACATCGGATCATGGACGACCACAACGGGCGGGAGGTACAGACCGTAAACAGGAGCTTCCAGATCGTACGGGCGCTCGCGGATCGGGAGGGGGCCGGGGTCACCGAACTCGCCGATGCGCTGGAACTCTCGAAAGGTGCGGTCCACACGCATCTGAACACGCTCGAGTCGAACGGCGTCGTCACACAGCAGGGCGACGAGTACCGACTCGGCCTGCGGTTCATCACGTTCGGAGAGTACGTAAAGCGGCAACGCCCGCTTTACGGGGCTGGCCGGGACGAAACCGACGCCCTCGCGGAGGCGACAGGCGAGTACGCCCACCTCATGGCGGAAGAGCGGGGGCGCGGCTTCCACATTTACAAGTCTCGCGGCGACAACGCGGTCGGTCAGCCGTACCACGACATGAACCTCCAGAAGGAGGACCACCTCCACTACTCCGCGGCGGGAAAATCGATCCTCTCGTGTCTTTCCGAGTCCCGGGTCGACGACATCGTCGACGCGTACGGTCTCCCCGAGCGGACCGGAAACACGATCACCTCCCGCGGAGAGCTGTTCGATCGCCTCGAACAGATTCGGGAGCGGGGGTACGCGCTGAACGACGAAGAGGAGATCGATGGGCTCCGTGCCGTCGGAGCCCCAATCGACACCGCCGGGGTAGTGGGCGCCATCAGCGTTTCCGGCCCGGTGAGCCGGCTGAAAGGGGACCGCTTCCGCGAGGAACTGCCCGAACGGGTGATGCAGGCCGCGAACGTGATCGAACTGAGCGTCCAGACGGCCTCGTTTTGAGTTATCGAGTTGTTCCAGGGACCCATCCACGCTCACGGTTGCTATTTGTCATATCCGAACAACCGATAAAAACGGGGTACACCGGGGAGACGTTGTTTCACTTTCGTTGGAATACTTTTGCAATGCACGAACGATCCGTATTCGCCGAGGTTTCCGTCTCCGGGCCGGTTCGGTTGTGACTGGAACGCCCGGCGGCGACGCGACGTGTCCCGTTACAGTCATATGTGTGTCCTCGTTACACCGTTACCTTTGTAACGTAGTGGTGAGAGGCGTACCGTATGGGAACGGAATCGACAGACCGGCCCGACAGCAAGGTTGCCCGCGTGATCGAGGAGCACGAACTCGATGGATGGGGCGACCGACTGGAGGCCGAGTGGCTCGGCGTCGACGGGGAACGGACCAGTCTCCGGGATCTCGCGGACCAGTTCAACCGCGCCGTTCTGGAGGCGACGCTCCGGGACGCCGACGTGGTCGCGATCGAGTACGACGTAGAGAGCACCTATCGCGTCCTCACGGACGACGACGTCCCCCGTGCAGACGTCCTACGGAAGGAGCGAGAACTCGAACGGGAGGGAGTCGACGTCGAGGAGCTCCGGAGTAACTTCGTCACACATCAGGCCGTCCATTCGTATCTTCGAGACTATCGGGAAGCGGAGCTCGAGGACCGATCGGTCGATCCAGAACGGAAAGTAGAGACCCTCCAGCGCCTCGAGGGGCGTACCGCTGCAGTCGCCCAGTCGACTCTCGACGGGCTCGTCCGATCCGGGGAGGTGACCGACCGGGAGTACGAACTGTTCGTGGAGGTTCGGGCGGTTTGCGAGGAGTGTGGTCGCGACTATGCGCTCGTCGATCTGGTTCGGGACGGTGGCTGCGACTGCGGCGGAGAGTAAATATTTAAGTACGTGTTCCTGTAATTAGGTTGTACAACAACATGTCTTCACAAAAGTCAGTGGACGAGACACTGACGGTTACCGCGGAAAACGTCGGCGGGATCGACCGGACGGAGGTAACGCTTCCGTCCGGAGTCGCCGTCCTGACCGGCCGGAACGCGACGAACCGAACTTCGTTTCTCCAGGCGTTGATGGCGGCGTTCGGCAGCGAGAAGCCCTCCCTGAAGGCCGACGCCGACGAGGGTCGAGTGGAACTGCAGCTGGAGGGGGAAACGTACAGCCGTACGCTGACCCGACGGAACGGAACCGTCGCGTTCGACGGCGATCCTTACCTCCAGGATCCCGAGCTCGCGGACCTGTTTGCGTTCCTGCTCGAGGACAACGAGGCCCGACGGGCGATCCAGCGGGGCGACGACCTCCGTGAGGTGATCATGCGGCCGGTCGACACCGCCGAGATCGAACGGGAGATCGACGAACTCGAGTCCGAGAAACGCGAGATCGACCAGGAGATCTCCCGGCTCGAACAGTTCGAGGAGGACCTGCCCGAACTGGAGTCGAAGAAACGGAGCCTGGAGACGGAACTGGAGGAAACGCGCGAGGAGCTGGCAGAGGTCGAGTCCGAACTCGACGGGCTCGACGCCGACATCGAGGAGAGCCGGACCCGAAAAGAGGAGCTCGAGGAGCTGTTCTCCGAACTGCGGGACGCCCAGTCCCGGCTCGAGGACGTCGAGTTCGAGCTCGAAACCGAACGGGCGACGATCCAGGAGCTCACTGCCGAACGCGAGGAGCTGCAGACCGACGAGGGGGACGAACTCGACGACGATCGGAGCGTCGATCAACTCGAGGGGCGGATCGAGGAGCTCCGCGACAGAAAGCGGGCGCTCGACGGGACGATCGGCAAACTGCAAAGCGTCATCAGCTTCAACGAGGAGCTGCTCGAAGAGGACGACGCGACAGTCGAACGCGTTTTCCAGGCTTCAGACGCCGACGGCCGGGCCGACGGCGACGGGGCGGTCACCGACGAACTGCTGTCGGCCGACACGACCGTCTGCTGGACCTGCGGTTCCGATGTCGAAGTCGACCGGATCGAGGGAACGCTCGATCGTCTCCGGGAGCTCAGGAAGGATCAGCTCTCACAGCGAAACGAACTCGAATCGCGGATCGACGACCTCACCGACGAGCGGCAACAGCTCCGGCAACGAAAGCGACAGCGGGAACGCAACGAACGGCGTCTCGAGCGGATCGAGACGGAACTGGACTCCTCCCGGGAACGGATCGAAACGCTCGAGGAAAAGCGTGAGGCGCTCGAATCCGAGATCGAGGGGCTCGAAGAGCAAACCGAATCCTTCGAGGAGACCAACTACAGCGAGGTGCTCGACCGCCACAGGGAGGCGAACCGGCTGGAACTTGAGGTCGGGCGACTCCAAAACGAACTCGAAAGCGTCGAAGACGATATCGAAGAGCGCGAAAACGCCACCGACGCCCGCGAGGAGCTTTCGACCCGCCGCGAGCAGATCACCGACGAGCTCGCCGACCTCCGGACTCGAGTCGATCGACTGGAGGCCGAAGCGGTCGAGTCGTTCAACGAGCACATCGACGCCATCCTGGAGATCCTGGAGTACGAAAACATCGACCGGATCTGGATCGAGCGCCGCGAGGAGACCGTCAGAGAGGGTCGCCGGTCCGTCGATCGGACGGCGTTCGACCTCCACGTCGTCCGGTCGGCCGACGGCACGGCCTACCGGGACACCGTCGATCACCTCTCGGAGAGCGAACGCGAGGTGACCGGGCTCGTGTTCGCGCTCGCGGGGTATCTCGTCCACGACGTTCACGAGATTCTCCCGGTGATGCTTCTGGACTCACTGGAGGCGATTGACTCCGAGCGCATCGCCGCCGTCGTCGACTACTTCGAGGAGTACGTCGATCACCTCGTCATCGCGCTGCTCCCCGAGGACGCCCAGGCGCTCTCCGAGGAGTACGCCTACGTGACCGAGATCTGAACCGTCCGGTGCCTGTGTAGTTTCTGTTCTCGAAATAATGTCGTCACAGTTTATTTCTTCGGATACGGCACGTGTTCTCTTCAACGTCCACCTTCTCTGGGTCATCGCACTGTGATCGCTACCGGGAATCGACGGAATCTATTTTCGCATACGTGAATAATTGGACCGATTTCGCTTACGTGAATCACGTGAATCTTTAATACCGAGCGCCCGCTCGTTCGGACAACGATGCTCGCTGATCCCCCGGGAAGCACGCTCGACACGACCGAACGGTCCCTCGCTTTGCTCGAGGCGATCAAACGACGGGAGGGCGCGACGATGACCGAACTCGCCGAGGAGCTCTCTCTCGCGGTGAGTACAGTGTTCAAACATCTCGCGACGCTGGAATCGAACGGCTACCTCATCAAGGAGGAAGACACGTATCACGTGGGATTTCGATTCCTGAACCTGGGGGAGCACGCCCGGTCGCGGCTCCCCGGGAACCAGGCGATCGACGAAGCGGTCCACCGGCTGGCCGAGGAGACGACCGAGGAGGTGGACTTCATCGTCGAGGATCACGGCCGGATCATCACGGTCTCGGAGTCGTACCACAAGTGGGTCAAGTACGCCGAGGGTGGATCCAACGGCTACCGCGCTCGGATGGGGACGTACTATCCCATCCATTCGACCGCCTCGGGCAAGGCGATCCTGGCGACGTATTCCCGGGAACGCGTGGACTCGATTGTCGATCGATGGGGGCTGGAGGCGGTAACAGAGAACACGATTACCGACAGGGAGCAGCTGTACGAGGAACTGAATCGCACGGAGGAACGGGGATTTGCGCTCGGCGACGAGGAGTACACCGAGGGGCTTCGAAGCGTCGGGATGGCCGTTCGGGACGGGGACGGAAACACCGTCGGATCGATGAGCGTTTCGGGGCCGAGCTACCGTCTCACTGGCGACGTATTCCGGGAGCGCATCCCGGCGTCACTCCGAACTGTCGTCGAGAAACTGGAAGCGGAGATCGCCGCGGCGACCGCAGGCGACTGACCTGGGTCATCCGGTCGTTGCCGTTTCAACCTACAGCGACGGTTCAGAGAGGTTGACGTAGACGGATTTCGTCTGCCGGTAGTGATCGAGCGCCTCCAGCCCGAGGTCCTTGCCGACGCCGGACTCCTTGAAGCCGCCGTAGGGCGCCTCCGGCAGGATCGGCCCGTACTCGTTGACGTAGATCAGGCCGGCCTCGATGTCGTTTGCGGCGTTGTGCACGAGCGATGTCGACTCCGTGCCGACGCCGGCGGCCAGCCCGTACCGGGTGTCGTTCGCGAGTTCGATCGCCTCCTCGTAGCTCGAAAACGGGATGATCGTCTGGACCGGCCCGAAGATCTCCTCGCGGGCGATCGTGTCGTCGTTTTTTACGTCTCCGAAAACGGTCGGCTCCACGTACCAGCCGTCCGCCAGTTCCGGATCGTCCGGACGGCCGCCGCCACACAGCAGGTCGGCCTCCCGTTTGCCGGTCTCGATGTAGTCTGTCACCGTCTCGAACTGGTTTTCGGAGGTCAGCGGCCCCATCGTGGTCTCCTCGTCGAGCGGGTCCCCGAGGGTGTACGATTCGGCGTTTTCGACGAACCGCTCGGTGAACTCCTCGATGACGTCCTCGTGAACCAGCGCCCGTGAGAACGCGTCGCAGATCTCGCCCGTGCTGTAGAAGATCCCGTCGGCGACCGCATCGACGACCCGGTCCAGGTCGGCATCGGGGAAGACGACGAACGGGGACTTCCCGCCCAACTCGAGCGTGACTGGTGCGACTCGGTCTGCGGCCGCGTGCATCACGCCCGAGCCGACCGCCGTACTCCCCGTGAAGGAGACCTTCCGGATCTCGTCGTGCTCGGCGATCGCGCTTCCGGTCTCGCTCCCCTTCCCCGTCACGACGTTGAGTACCCCGTCCGGGAGAATTCCCTCCGAGAGCTGTGCGACCCGGATCGTCGTCAGCGGGCTGTCCGTCGAGGGTTTGAGCACTGTGGCGTTGCCGGCCGCGAGTGCGGGGCCGAGCTTCCAGGCTGCGGCCCACATCGGGAAGTTCCACGGGACGATCTGGCCGACGACGCCGTACGGCTCGTGTTTTGTGTACAGGTGGAGGTCGTCACCGGCTGGAACGTGATCGGCCCGCTGGGCGCGACACACCGACGCGTAGTACTCCAGGGTGTCGATCGCGCCCTCGACCTCGCCGCGCGCCTGCGTGATCGGTTTGCCGGTGTCGAGACACTCCAGCTTCGCGAGTTCGTCGACGTGCTCTGTGAGGACGTCGATCCACTCGAACAGCAGGTTCGACCGCTCTCGGGGCGTTGTGGACGCCCACTCGCGGTCGAAGGCGTCCCAGGCGGCCTCGACGGCGGCGTCGACGTCGCCGGATCCACATCGCGGAACCTCCAGGATCGGCTCGTCGATCGCCGGATCCCGGGTTTCCAGCCCCTCGTCGGTCCGGTAGTGGTCCCCGCCGATCCAGGCGTGAAACTCGGTTCCGTCGGTCGCTTCCTCGTGTGCCGATAGATGTCGCTCGACTATGGCTGTCTCTCCTTGTGGCTCTGCCATGGGTTGCGTATCGATGCAGGCGTTCTTAAATTTGTGCTCCTGTCACTCGGCGTACGGATACTTTTATGAACTGCGAGGGAAACCTCCAAACGAGATGCGAAGGCAAGCCCGACGTATTCGGAGAGGAGAGTCCGTCGACCGTCGATCGAACGCCCCGAGCGTGACGTTCGCTACGCCGGAGGGCCGAAAATGAGCTTCGGCGAGTACACGCTGTCGTTCCCGATCTGGGTGGAGTTCGGCAACGGCAAAAGCGAGCGGGTCGGCCCGCTCGTCGACTCTCAACAGTGGGAGTCGGTACTGGTCGTCACCGACGAGGGAATCCGGGAGGTCGGCCTCCTCGAGGGGATCGAACAGTCCCTCGATGATGCGGGTATCGAGTACATCGTCTACGACGGCGTCGAGCCGAATCCGACGACGTCGATGGTCGAGGAGGCGACAGGACTGCTCGATACGGAAGGCTGTGACGCGGTCGTGGCCGTCGGCGGCGGCAGCGTAATGGACGTCGGCAAGGGAGCGACGCTGATGGCGACGAACTCGGGAGAGGTCGCAGACTACGAGGTGAAGTCCGCCGAGGACGTGATGGAAGCACCGATCGAGACGGAACCGCTACCGCTGGTGACCGTTCCCACGACCGCCGGCACCGGCAGCGAGGTGGACTACTGGGCGGTCATCACCGACGAAGAGCGCGACTTCAAAATGGCGATGGGACAGCCGCCGCTGTACCCGGACGGCCCGTATCTGGGTGCCGAAATCGCGCTGGTGGACCCCGAACTCACCGCGTCGCTGCCGCCGCGCCAGACGGCCGCGACCGGTTTCGACGCGTTTTCACACGCGCTGGAGAACCACGTCTCCTCGGCGCGACCGCCGGTCGTCGAACCGCTGACGTACAACGTGATGGAACTGGTGTCGGCCAACCTGGTGGAGGCCTACGAGGAGGGGACGATGGCTTCCCGCGAGCGGATGATGTTCGCCTCCAACGTGGCGGGAATCTGTGAGAACTTCGCAGGCTTCGGGGCGATTCACTCGCTGGCGGAGGTGACCGGCGGAATGTATCCCGAGATCCCTCACGGCGAGGCGATCGCCGCCTTCACGCCCGCCGTGATGCGGTACAACCTCGAGGAAGTGCCCGACCGGTACGCCGAAGTCGCACAGGCGATGGGTGTCGACGTTTCCGGGCTCTCCGAGGAGGAGGCCGCCCGCGAGGCGGTCGCCGCCGTCGAAGAACTGATCGCGGCGGTCGACCTGCCCGAGAGCCTCGCCGATCTCGACGTCGACGAAGGGGACCTCCCGGAAATTGCCGAAAACGCGCTGTACACGATCGAGATCCACGACAACCCGCGGGACGCCGACGCCGAGGACCTGCTGGAAATCGCTCGTGACGCGTACTGAACGCGAACGCTGACTGAGCCGCAAAACGCCCGCACGCCCCAGATGCGGGAGGTGTACTCACGGTTGGTTTCGACAGGCAGGAGTTCCGAACCGCTAAAGTAATGTTTTACTAACATTATCCTATCGCCCGACTGCGAGGGATAATAAATAAAAGGTTTTATTATCCATCAGTTTAGATCGTGCCTGTGGCAGTGAAAACCACTCATGAGTTATTCGCAGAACCATGGACCAGCCTGACGATCGACCGATAGTCTTCCGAGTTCCGGTTCGGAAACGGCAAGGGCGGCGTAGCGTTCGAGAGTCACAACTCGAAACAACACTGGACGTTTGTACAGTACGTGAGACGCCGGTGATCGCTCGTGGGCGGTGCCCACTCGCGGACGCCGGCCGACACCGACACGCAGACGACGAACACCGCGTTACACGACGACAATTATGAACCTCTGGAAACTGTTCGGGTTAGAGAACGCAGAGAGAAACGAGAAACTCCTGTTTTTCCTCACGGGAGCAGGACTAATCGCGCTCGGGACAGTCGGTATCGCCAGTCCACAGTGGTTCAACGACGCGATGCTCGGCGCCTACGACTGGGTGTTGCACAACTTCGGGTGGTGGTTCATGGTCCTCGGGTTCGCGTTGCTCGCGTTCTCGGCGTTCATGGCGTTTTCCAGATACGGGCAGATCCGTATCGGCGGCGAGGACGCCACTCCGGAGTTCGGGCTGTTCGGCTGGATCGCGATGGTGTTTACCGTCGGCTACAGCGGCTCGATCATCATCTGGGGCGTAGGAGAACCCGCCTCGATCGTCGCGGCTCCCCCACCGGAGCCGTGGCCGGTGCAGGCGCCGATCGAATCGCTCTCGCTTTCGTTCATGTACATCCACGAGGTGTTCCCCGGCCTCGCGATGTGGTATCCACCGTTCGCGCTCGCGTTCGCGTTGACCATCTACAACAAGGACGTAAGCAGGTACAAGATCAGTTCGATGCTCCGGCCCCTTTTGGGCAAGGACGATTACGGCAAGCTCTACTGGTTCGTCGACCTCGCGTCGCTGATCGCCATCGTGGGTGGGATCGCCGCTACCATGGGGTTCTCTGCGCAGGTGTTTACTGCGCTACTGGATGACGTGTTCCATCTCCCCGGCTCCCAGCTCACGTACGTTCTCTTCGGCTTCATCGGGGTGGTGTTCCTTGCCGACGTCTGGTTGGGTCTCCACAAGGGACTGCAAAACGCCGCGAAGATCACGGTGATACTTGCGATGGTCTCTGCGGCGGCGCTGCTCGTCGTCGGTCCGACGCTGTCGATGATCAACATCGGGCTGGACGCGACCGGCGTCTGGCTGAACAACATGTTCCGACTCTCCTTTTACACTGACCCCACCGCAGCGGGCAACTGGGGCCACTACTGGACCAGTTTCTGGTGGGCGTGGTGGGCCGCCTGGGGCATATTCGTCGGCAGCTTCGTCGCCCGCGTCTCCAAGGGGCGGACGATCCGGGAGACGTTCGTGGTTCTCGTGGGGGTTCCGGGCGTTCTGCTGTGGATACAACACGGGATCATCGGCGGTTGGGTGCTCTCGCCCGGGTTCGTAGAGCCCGTCTCGGATGCTGTCGCCGCCGACGGCATCCCCGCAGGAATTGTAGAGGCGTTGACACTCACCCAGTTCGGGGTGCTCATCGCCGTCCTGTTCCTTTTGGTCATCACCGGATACGTCATCACCTCGCTCGACTCCACCGTGTTCATCCTCTCGTCGATCACTCTCGGAACCGAGAACCCGAACGCACGGAATCGGGCGTGGTGGGGCGTGCTGCTCGCCTTCGTCGGCGTCATGACGATCGAACTTCCGCTATTCGAGGCCATGCAGGCGTTCCCGGTGGTGCTTGCGTTCCCGTTTACGGTGTTTATCGTGGCGATCGCGGCAGCCAGCTACATCGCCGCCCGCGACTACTACCGCGAGACGCTGGACGGCTCCCGGGAAGATTCGCTCGTAACGCAGCGACGTTCGCAGGAGTCGTTCGAGGACGACTGAACCCCTTTCACCGCCGTTTCGGTTCGATCCGCGTTTTCAAAACACGTCCCACCGATCGGCGATGATCCCGTCGACGGCCCGCTCGCGCAGCCGACGGACGTCGGCTTCGGTTTCGGCAGTCCAGACGTTTACAGCAAGCCCGCGATCGTGACATCTTTCGACGATGTCCGTTTCGAGTGCCAGCTCCATCGACGGGTGAAAGGCGACGGCCTTGAGCTCCTCGGCGAGTGCGAGCCGGTCGTCGACGCCCTCGTGACACAGAACTCCGACCGGTGCCGCTTCGTCGGCGTCCCGGAGTTCGCGCAGCGCACGGACGAAAAACGACGAGTACAGCACTTCGACGTCGGCGTCGCCACAGATCTCGAGCACCTCCTTTTCGATCCCCGTCGCCTTCAGCTCGACGTTGACCGGAAGCCAGTCGGGCACCGCCGAAAGCAGCTCCCCGAGGGTCGGAACGGTCTCGCCGGAATCGAGCACCTCCAGTTCCCGGAGCTCTCCGAGCGTGGTCTCGTCGACGCGGCCGGTTCCGTCGGTCACCCGGTCGAGCGTCTCGTCGTGGAAGACGACGAGCTCGCCGGAGCCACACGGGCGTACGTCGATCTCGAAGCCGTCCACGTACGGCGCCGACTGCTCGATCGCTTCGACCGTGTTCTCCGGATGCTGATCCGCACAGCCGCGGTGGCCGATCCGCAACGCCGGCTCCCCGTCGTCACGACGCCGGCCGATCGGGGGTCGACTTCGTCCCATCGATCACTCGTCGACCGGCTGTTCGAGCTGCTCCTCGGATCCGGGGGCGCTTTCCGAGTGGTAGATGGCGTCGCCGGTTTCCGGATCGAACAGGTGGAGCCGTGCTGGATCGTAGGTCAACTCGACCTCGTCACCCGGCTGGAGCGTGCTCCGGGGTTCCGCCTGCACCTTGAACTCGGTGTCGGCGATCCGGCAGTACAAAAGGAGGCTGTCCCCGAGCGGTTCGGTGACCGTAACAGTCGCCGTGAACGTCGTTTCCCCCATGTCGGGATACTCGCTGGCCAGATAGAAGTCCTCGGGACGGATGCCGAGGATCGCCGACCGCTGCCCAGCGGTTACCTCCCCGCTCCCGACCGTGTTCTCTCCGGCGGGAAGCGGGATCGAGAACGCCTCGTGGACGGCGTTGCCGTCACGGACGGTGACGTCGATCATGTTCATCGCCGGGTCGCCGATGAACTCCGCGACAAACCGGTTTTCCGGGAAGTCGTACAGCCGCTGTGGGGAGTCGACCTGCTGGATCTGTCCGGCGTCGATGACTGCGACACGGTCACCAAGCGTCATCGCCTCCGTCTGGTCGTGGGTGACGTAGACGGTGGTCGTCTGCAGTTCGTCGTGGAGCTTCGCCAGTTCGGCACGCATCTGGACCCGTAGCTTCGCGTCGAGGTTCGACAGCGGCTCGTCCATCAAAAACACCTCGGGGTCCCGGGAAATCGCCCGCCCGAGCGCGACCCGCTGGCGCTCCCCGCCGGACAGTGCCCCCGGCTTTCGATCGAGCAGGTCCGTGATGTCGAGGATCTCCGCCGCCTCGGTCACGCGCTGTTCGATCTCCTCGTCGGTGAAGTCGCCGGCGGACTTCATGCCGAACGTCATGTTCCGCTTTGCGGTCATGTGCGGGTACAGCGCGTAGTTTTGAAACACCATGGAGATGTCCCGCTCGTTCGGTTCGAGTCCGGTGACGTCGCGGCCACCGATCTCGATGACGCCGCTTGTGACGTCTTCCAATCCCGAGATGAGTCGGAGCGTCGTGCTCTTTCCACAGCCCGACGGGCCGACGATGACGATGAACTCGCCGTCACGAACCGTCAGGTCGATGCCGTCTACCGCGACGACGTCGTCGAAGCGCTTCACCACGTCGTTGAGTTGAATCGTTGCCATCGTTCTATTTCTGCTGGAGACCGAACGTTTCGAGCAGCGGCTTGTGCAGCACGATCAGCACCACGAGCGGGGGCACGAGCGCGATCATTGCGCCCGCCATGATGAGCCCCCACTCGATCTGTCCCGCCGCTGCGGTTCCTTCGAGGCTCTTGAGCCCGACCTGTACGACCTGCTGATCTTGGCTGCTGATGACCGCCAGCGGCCAGAGGTACTGGTTCCACGCGTAGATGTAGGTGATCACCGAAATGCCCGCGATCATCCCTTTCGACATCGGGATCAACACGAAGATCAGGAACCTGAGCCCGCCAACGTCGTCGAGCTTTGCCGCCTCGACGATCGACGCCGGAATCGACATAAAGTGCTGCCGGAACAGGAAGACTGCGGTCGCGCTCGCCAGATACGGCATCGTGATCGCGAGCATCGTGTTCGTCCAGTCGAGGTTCACCATCAGCTCGAACAGCGGGACGATCCGGACCGGTACCGGGAGCATCAGCGTGAACAGCACGAACATGAACGTCGCGTTCTTGTACGGGAAGTCGTAGTAGACCAGCGCGAGCGCCGCCAGAAGCGACAGGCCCACCTTCCCGACGACGATGGCAAGCGCCATGATCGTCGAGTTGATGAGGTAGGTCCACATGTTGAAGTCGGTCATCACCCGGTAGTAGTTCTCGTAGGCGTCGCTTCCGGGGGCGAGGTTCGTCACGTCGTAGATCTCGGCGACTGACTGAGTGCTCATGATCGCCGCGAGTATCAGCGGGAGCGCCATGAGCGAAATGGAGACGATCAGTCCAACGTGCATCAGCCACTGGTCGGGGAGGACGTCCCCCAGGGATTGTCGGTTCCGTCGGACCCCTGTCGTGGTGTCTTCGCCTCGTGTCGTCGTCTCTGAGACTGTTGATTCTGCCATCGATAATCACCCGTAGTGTGCGTACCGGTCCGAGACTCTGAGCTGTCCGTACATCAACAACCCGACGATCAGGAACAACACGAGCGACTGTGCGGAGGCGTACCCGAGGTTGAAGTTCTCGAAGGCGTCGATGTAGAGGTTGTAGATCAGGATGTTCGTCGCACCGCCCGGACCGCCGCTGGTCATCAGGTCGATCAGCGGGAACGTCGCGAAGAACGCGTAGATCGTGTTCATCACGATCAGGAACACGAGCGTCGGCGACATCAGCGGCACGTAGATGCGGAACAGTCGGTTGAGGCGACCGATCCCGTCGAGTTCGGCCGCTTCGTCGATCGTGTCCGGGATGTTGTTCAGTGCCGCGATCATGAAGATGATGTTGTAGCCGAGCTGTTTCCAGATCGCCGCGACCGAAACGACCGCGAACGCAAGCGGGCCGTCCTGTCGCCAGTTGAACGCGATGTCCATGCCGAAGACCGACCCGATCGCCCTGATGTAGTAGGTGAAGATTCCGAGATCGGGCTGGAACAGGAACAACAACACTAGCCCCGCCACGGCCGGCGGCAGCGCGTACGGCCAGATCGCGGTGATGAGATACACCGAGGTGAAGTGGTTCACCTCGTACATCATAAATGCGATAAATAGCGCAACCAGCATCGTACCGAACACGACGACACCCCCGAACGCGAACGTCACGAAAATGCTGTTTCGATACCGCTCGGAAGTGAACATCCGCTCGTAGTTGTAGAGACCGGCGAACGTCTCGTCGACCAGCGTCGTCTGGAACAGGCTCAACCGGAACGTGTCGATAGCCGGATAGTACAGGAACGCCAGACAGACTGCGATCGTCGGAAGCAAAAGCAGCGCCGCGAGCTTCCGGTTTTTGAACACCGCTCTCTGCGATTCAGCCATCGATTCTGTACCCCCTGTTTCGCATGGTTTCTGGCATATTGAAAAATGCGGGCTATATATCTGTCGCACCTGTTCTCGTCCGACTCCGTCCGGTCAGTTGGCCGACTCGACGTCGATTCGATCGCCGCCCCGATCCGCCGAGCCGGGTGCCGGACACGGGGATTACGACTGTCGCTCGATGTAGTCTTCGAGCGCCTCTTCGATGTCCTCGGCGGCGTCGTCGAGCACTTCGCCGACCGGATCTCCGTCCATGACTGCGACTGCGGATTCGGCGATCGTCGTCCGGGTGTCGAGGAACGGCCCGATGAGCCCGCCCCGAGTCGCCGGCGTGTCCTGGCCTTCCTGGAGCTGGTCGAGCGCGACGCGGAAGTCCGGGTTCTCGTCGTAGAACCCTTCCGCCTCGAGGTTCTCGATCGACTCCTCGCGCACGGGGAAGTAGCCGGTGCCGCGGTGCCATCGCTCCTGTTGTTCGGGCTGGGTGAGCCACAGGAGGAACTCCGCGGCAGCCTGCTGTTCGGCCTGGTCCTGTCCGTCGGGGATCCACACCGAGCCGCCCCCAATCGTGACGCCGGCACGCTGTCCTTCCGGTGCGGGGATCCGCGCGGCGGCCGCCTCGAAGTCGTTGTCCTGGGCGCCCTGCAGCATCGGGTTGATGCTGGACGTTGAATACAGCACCATCGGTGCCTCCTGGGTGAAAAAGCCCTGCTGGGCCTCGCCCCACGCTTCGATCCCGGTCGAGAGGTACGCGCCCATCTCGTCGAGCTCCTGCCACCACTCGAAGACGTTCATCCCGGCGTCGCTGTTGATGTACGTTTCCGTCGGGTCTCCGGCGCGGCCGTTTTCGTTGTTGACTAGCTCCTGGTCCTGGAGCGCGAACCACTGCTCGACGAACCACGAGTGGTTCGGCCAGGTAATGCCGTAGTTGTAGCCGGCGTCCATCAGCTCCTCGGAGTAGTCGATGACCTCCTGGAAGGTCTCCGGCGGCGATTCGGGGTCGAGCCCGGCCTCCTCGAAGGCAGTCTTGTTGTACATCATCAGCGCGTTCGAGGAGTTGAACGGCATCGAGTTGAGCTGCCCGTCGATCCGATAGTAGTTGAGCACCGGATCCAGGAAGTTCTCGAGTTCGAGCTGCTCCTCCGGGATGACCTCCTCGATGGGGACGAACGCTCCGCTGTCGTACGCCTGCTTGGTTCCGACCTCGAAGATCTGTGCCAGGCCCGGCGGGTTACCCGCGCGAACGGCGTTGATCGTCTGGTTCATCGTTTCCCG